>NZ_OY763421.1:0-658723 GCF_963667555.1 uncultured Methanolobus sp. | reverse complement strand
CGGTATTGCATATATGGCAGCATATTTCAGTGCAGCTTCATTCCTTGGAGGCGGCGGATACGGACTGGTTGCAGGACTTCCCTGGGTAATCTGGGCAGTGTTCTTCCACGTAGCTTTTGCATGTATAGCATTCCTTGTTGCACCAAAAATATGGGCAGCTTCACAGCAGTACGATGCAAAGACAGTGCCACAGCTTCTGGAACGCCGCTATAACTCACAAAAAGGAAAGGTTCTCCTTGCAGCTATAATGCTCCTGATGTATACTGTTTATCTTGTTGCGATCTTTAAAGGATGTGCAAATCTTTTCCAGGGACTTCTTGGAGTAACCTATGTTCAGGGTCTGATAATCGCTGTGATAATTGTTGCTCTTTACTATGTGATCGGTGGACTGCCGGCAATTCTCTGGATCAGTTTCCTTCAGGGACTTATCATGCTCGTTGGTGCCGTGTTCCTTTACGGAGGACTTATTTCAAGCGGCAGCGGTGCTGATATATGGGCTACTATCCCGGCAGATATACTGAATATGGGTGGTGCTATGGTTCCATGGCAGAAAACGTTTGGAACTGCCTTTGCAATAAGTCTCGGACTGCTGGCACTTCCTGACCTGCTTATCATGCTTTTCTCAGCAAAGGACAAGAGAGTTGTTAGGTTTGCAGGTATCTACGGACCAATTTCCATCACAATTTACGCACTCTGTATCTTCTCACTGGGAATTCTGGCATACGGTGCTTTCAGCCAGGAACAGCTTGCACCCTATATCGCAAACCCTGACGGACTTGTGCCATTCCTTGCAACATCACTGCTTCCGGCAGGATTTGACAGCATTGTACTGCTTGCAGCTATTTCAGCCGCAATGTCCACAATGAGTGCAATCGTACTTGTTACTACAACATCCCTTACTTCAGACATACTGAAGTACTTCAAACCGGAAACAACAGACGACAAGATACTCAAGATAACAAGGATAGTCGGAGTTATAATTATCATTGTCTCTGCTTTCTTTGCAATAGATGTTCCACAACTTATCGTGCCTCTGGTTTCCGTAAGTATGGGAGTTATCGCATGCTGTGTTTTCGTTCCACTGTTCTTCGGGCTGTACTGGAAACGTGGTACTTCAACAGGGTTTATTGCAAGTCTCATTGCAAGCTTTGGTTCTGTTGTCCTTTGGCAGCTCTTTGGTAACCCGCTCATCCACCCGGTTTTCATCGGACTGATATGCGGAATCGTGGCTTATCTTGGCGGCAGTCTTGCAAGTCCTGCACCTGCAACAGACAATTAATATACGAAATTAGAGAAAATAATTTGAAACTATGCGGAGAATTACTCCGCAACGTTCTTTTTTGTACATCATTGCAGTCGCCTGAAATCGCATCACAAAAACAGTTTTAAGTCTTTAGACCTATGAAAATATCAGGTGTTCTGATTTGAAGAATGTAATAAGCAAAAGTTTCGAGATCAAGGACTATATGCTTGATGGCACTCTGATGAGTGGTTTCTGGATGAATCTCTTAGACCGGGAAAAACTGACCACTGAAGTTGTGTATTCTCTTCCTGAAACTGCACCTATAGGTCCGGATGAAACTAAAAGACTTG
This sequence comes from uncultured Methanolobus sp., assembly GCF_963667555.1. Classification (NCBI taxonomy): domain Archaea; kingdom Methanobacteriati; phylum Methanobacteriota; class Methanomicrobia; order Methanosarcinales; family Methanosarcinaceae; genus Methanolobus; species uncultured Methanolobus sp. Next base: position 657,130 of record NZ_OY763421.1, on the reverse strand, counting down.
TCACAGAGATCACAAAGAAATGCGATCATTTCAAATCCCAGCTTCCTGAGAACATAAACTGCGAAGTCGTCTTCAAGAACTTTAACGACATGAAGTATAAAGCAAATGACAATGAGATTCATTTCGATGCAAAAGAACTGGACGAGATCAGAGTCGTCTACCGTTTCTGTGTCGGCCATCATATCTGATATTTGACATCATTTCAGGCTTGTGGAAATCCTGTTTATGTAATTGATACAGCCTTTGCTCTTTTTCTATTCCACAAAAAAAACGGTAATCTAAAAACAAAGCAACAACCCGTCGAAGGCGGCACATTCCGATAATCCTATACAGAGATATTTTAAAAATAGTATTGCAGTCATACTGACGATTCCATGGTTGTACTGCATGAATATAATCAACTATATTTCGCAGATTTTTTTATATTATCTTTTTTGAAAACGCCGGCTTCGCCGGTCCCTTCGGGATAATCTAAGTATAAAAAAGTAAAAAGGAAGAGAGCTTAACGCCCTCCTCTACCTTATTAGTTTCTTCTTATCAGAACCGCAAGTGAAACAAACACGATTCCTGCAAGAGCCGTGAATCCGGGAGTATCAGGTGTTTCATCTTCTTCTGCCGGTTCAGCTACTTCCTCGGTCACTGGAGTTGCAGTTTCAACTGTTTCTGTCGCAGTACTGCCAATCTCATCTCCTACAACCTCAAAGATAGAGAATCCCGGAGTCTCAGCGTAGAAGTAGATGTAACCATCTTCTTCTCTTTCCTGATAAGTTGGAAGATCGTTCCACTGCTCACCATGGAATCTGGTCAGGCGGATCGTGGAAACATCAATGTTGTTCTCTTCTATCCACTGCTTGCTAACCTTGAAACGTATCTGGATGTTGTCTGCTGAATCCTTTGAGATAGTACCCTCGCTTCCAACATCAATGCTCATCACCTGATATGAATGATGAACGGATTGGGCAGGCACACCATCAGGATTGCTTGAAAGTACCTGGACCTTTGCAACTACAAGACCTTCGTCGGTCTTCGCATCAAAGATTACACCAAGAACAGGAGTTCCGCTATCTGAGAAGTCATATTCAACTTCAGACCCGCCTGTGACACGTTTCACAGATGATGCAGAACTTGATACGATCTTAGGATCCTGTCCCTGACTTACCGATGCACGAACTCCATCATCATTGGAGACAACAGATACCGGTGTGCTGGCAGCACTCACATTGATGTAACCGGTCACCACGCTGACATTGCTACCTGCTATATTAGTAGCATTCAGCGTAACATTGTAGCTTCCGGCTGTAGTATAGCTGTGTGTCGGGTTCTGTGAGGTAGAATTGCTTCCATCACCGAAATCCCATAGCCAGGATGTTGGTGTGTTATTGGAGAGGTCAGTGAAAGTTACTGACAACGGAGCAATTCCTGAAGTTACAGATGCATTGAAATTAGCAACCGGAGTTATGTAGACACTGATGTAAGCTGTTTGTGTTGAAACATTACTACCAGCAACGTTTGTTGCATTCAGGCTGACATTGTAGGTTCCTGCTGACACGTAAGTGTATGTTGGGTTCTGACCGGTTGAGGTATTGCCATCACCGAAATCCCATGCCCAGCTTGTCGGCATATTGGTTGACAGATCAGTAAAGTTAACTGTTAACGGAGCAGCACCTTCAGTTACGTTGGCATTGAAATCTGCAGCTGGAACTGTGTACGCAGTGATATAAGAAAGCTGTGTACTCACATTGCTACCGCCAACATTTGTTACATTCAGACTGACATTATAGATGCCTGCAGATGAATAACTGTGCGTTGGATTTTGATCAGTTGAAGTGTTACCGTCTCCGAAATTCCACAGCCACCCTGTTGGAGAATTCAATGAAAGGTCGGTGAAATTAACAGACATTGGAACCGCACCTTCAGTGGTATTAGCACTGAAATTGGAAACCGGAGTTGCAGCAGTGGTGATGTAAGAGAGTTGTGTACTGACGTTGCTGCCACCAACATTTGTTGCATTCAGACTGACGTTATAGGTTCCAACTGATGAAAAGACGTGTGTTGGATTCTGGTCGGTAGAATTTGTTCCGTCACCGAAATCCCACAACCATGAAGTAGGACTGTTAGTTGAAAGGTCGGTAAAGTTAACACTTAAGGGAATTGCACCTTCGGTTACGTTAGAACTGAAATTGGCAACAGGCGAAATAGCAGTGATGATGTAAGATAGTTGAGTACTGACATTGCTGCCACCAACATTTGTTACATTCAGACTGACGTTATAGGTTCCAACTGATGCATAAACATGTGTTGGGTTCTGAACGGTTGAAGTGTTTCCGTCTCCGAAGTTCCACATCCATGAATTAGGAGAATTCAATGAGAGATCAGTGAAACTCACACTCAGTGGAATTGCACCCTCAGTCACATTTGCACTGAAGTTAGCAACCGGAGTAACAGCAGTTGTGATGTAAGACAACTGAGTACTGATATTGCTGCCAGCTACATTGCTCACATTAAGACTTACATTGTAAGTTCCGGTTGATGAATAGATGTGAGTTGGGTTCTCTGATGTTGAGGTGTTACCGTCACCGAAGTCCCATAACCATGAAGTAGGACTGTTGGTGGAAGTATCGGTAAAGTTCACACTCAATGGAACAGCGCCTTCTGTCACATTTGAACTGAAATTGGCAACTGGAATTACAGCAGCAGTGATGTAAGACAGTTGAGTACTGACATTGCTACCACCAATATTTGTTGCATTCAGACTGACGTTGTAAGTGCCTACTGATGAATAGGTATGTGTCGGATTCTGGTCAGTTGAGTTTGTTCCGTCACCGAAATCCCAGAACCATGATGTTGGAGAATTCAGCGAGAGGTCAGTGAAGTTTACACTTAGTGGAACAGCACCTTCAGTAATATTAGCACTGAAGTTAGCAACAGGAGTTACAGCGGCAGTAATGTAATTTACCTGTATGATACTGTCATATCCTGCCGGATTGAATGACTGCAAAGAGACCTGATAGATTCCTGTCTGAGTATAAGTGTGTGCAGGGTTCTGTTCCGTGGAACTGGCAGTGGTCAAGCTCCATACATCATTATTACGGGTACTGCCACCAGTAATACCACCCATCAGGATAATGCTGCCATCAGGTAGGACTTCATTACAAAAACGTCCTCTTACAGACCAATCAGCACCTGAGTTGACTTCTACCCAGGTAGCTCCGTTGTCAGTTGAACGCCAGACATCATTTGCATATTCAGTACCCTGGCCACCGCCCATCAATATAATACTACCATCCGGAAGGACAACACAGTTGTGGCCTTCTCGTGCAGACCAGCCAGCGCTTGAGTTTAGTTCGGTCCATGTGACACCACCATCGGTAGACTGCCATACATCATTTTCAAAGCTAGCTGCGTGACCTCCCATCAGCACAATGCTTCCATCAGGAAGGACAACACTTCGGTGTTCAAATCGTGCAGACCATCCTGCACTGGAATTGATCTCAGTCCAGGTGGTACCACCATCAGTAGACCTCCAGACGTCATTCATATATGTGGCTCCGGTATCATCATAGCCACCCATCAGTACAATGCTGTTGTCAGGAAGCAGAACACTACTTGCATAGTATCGTGCAGGCCATCCAGCACTGGAATTTATCTCAGTCCATGTGGCACCGGCATCAGTAGATCTCCATACATCGTTCAGACGTGCACCAACATTAGCACCTCCCATAAGCACAATGCTGTCATCGGGAAGTACAACACTGCTGTGCTCATATCGTACAGACCATTCGGCACTGGAAGTAACTTCGGTCCATGTGGCACCACCATCAGTGGATCTCCATACATCATTTTTGAAGCCACTGTCACCATCATACCCACCCATGATCACGATAGTACCATCAGAGAGCATAACGCTGCTAGGACCATTTCTTCCAGTCCAACCGGCACTGGAATTAACTTCATTCCAGGCATCTGACATATCCTCATCACCGAAGTACCATGCCCAGCCTGTCGGACTGTTTGTTGAAAGGTCGGTAAAGGATACCGGAAGGGAGACTACACCTGAAGTAACGTTGGATGTGAAGTTTGCAACCGGGTCTATGGCAGCGATTATGTAATTGCTTTGAGTGCTGATGTTGCTGCCACCTGCATTTGTTGCATTCAGACTTACACTATATGTTCCGACTGACGTGTAAGTGTGTGTAGGGTTCTGGTCGGTTGAATTTGTTCCGTCACCGAAATCCCATAACCATGATGTTGGTGTGTTGGTAGATGAATCAGTAAAACCGACTGTCAGAGGAACTTCACCTGAAGTGACATTGGAACTAAAGTCAGCAACCGGAATACCTATCCATTGTGCATAGAGGATCACATTGCTACTACCCATAGAAAAGGTATCACCACCATTGTAGCTGGTGCCGCTGCCACCGGATACTGTATTCCAGCCTGTAAAAGCATAACCAGTTTTCACTAAGTTACCAGTGTTACCTAAAACCGTCACAGTATCGCCATTATTGTAACTGTTGCCATCCGTCGGTACTGACCCTCCGGTGTTAGTGTTACCATTATAAGTTACAGTGTAAGTAGGCAGTACTGCCGGAGAAAAATCAATATCGTCAATATCGATATCCAGGTCTGCTCCTGTCATTCTGACCTCGTCGATATTTTCCCATGCGGAATTGGCTGAGACATCAAACGTTGTAAAAGATGCAGTGGTCGCCGATGATGAGGCTACCTCTGAATCGTCCCTGTACCCTTTTACCGTTACGGTTGTATCTCCCAGACCAGTAGAGATCACAAAACTGTTGAGCTTGAATTCCGACCCATCCGAAGTCTTAAAGCTTACCTGTGTAGCTTGATTTACCCCTGAGGAACGATATCCTAACGCAAGGTCTGCGTCAGATGCTATGTTCCCGTCATTTACGATATTGATGTTCAGCCCGCTACCGTCGTTGGTAGTATATATAACACCATCCAATGTATACGATTGTGTACCTTTGTCCCCCACACCTGCAGCATCGAAGTTTTGATCAGCAGGAGTGGCGGAAACAGAATTTAACAATACCGCTATCATCAACACAAATATAATCATTTCAACAAATATTCGAATTACTTTATTGCTCTCCATATTATGACCCCATATATTGTAATATAAAATTTATTTTAATTATCTATATTAATGTCAAACTTGATATGATTCAGAAAAACTGAGGATATATTAATATCAATTAATATATCATATGTGGGATATATTTATATCCATAATATATTTGTATAAAAAAGTAACTGTGGAACATGAATCTACAATTGCTCTTAGTGATGCTACTAATCAACAAAAAACATCATTAACACATGTTGACAAATGAACATGCACAAAAAATAATTAATGTCACTTTGCTTTTTCTACAAGTCAACCCAGGGAACCAAGCACACTTTCAGCCAGCAGCACCGAAACATCCTTGATCTTCATTTCCTCATCCTTTGACTTACAGGCACCTTCCATGTGATGAACACAGAAAGGACAATATGAAGCCAGCATCTCAGCCTTATCCTTATAACTCTGCACTGTCAGCATGGCTATATTATCAGCAATCTCCGGGAAGTTTGGTTTAAGACCACCCGGACCTCCGCAGCAAACCTGTTCACCGTCAAAGAGTTCCTTAATCTCCACACCCATGCTTTCAAGAATACTACGTGGAACATCCTTTGAATCTCTCATAGGACATGCATCCCTTACAGCAACGGCCAGATCAAGTTTCTCTGGTTTAAGTGTACCATCTGCAATCATGTCCTTGAACACGTTAAGGGAATGCTCAACCTCAAAGTTAAGTTCACGGTAGAGTTTCGGATACTCTTTACCAAGTACCATGTAACAACCGGGACATGAAGCTATCACCTTCTTAACTCCAAGTGATTCTATGTAATCAACAAACTTCTTAGCGTGTTCTGCGAGCTGCTCAAGATGACCATTATCAAGAAGGAAAAGTCCGCAGCATTTCTCCTCCCTGAGAATCATCGGTCTTATACCTGCATGATTGAGCAGGCGAATTGTAGCTCTTGCAATATCCGGCTGGCTGTATGATACCCAGCAGCCTGCCATGTAGGCAATCTCTGAACTTTCGGCAATGTCAAGATCATCGGTTATCCAGTCAAACCTCTTTTCAGGGTCCTTAGCTCCGGGACTGTTGTGCTCAATAATGTTATTTGAGATGGCTGTGGTCTTTGCAGGCTCTCTTCCCTGCTCTGCCAGGAGTTGCCTTTCATACTGAATTATATCTGTGATTGGGATATTCACCGGACACACATCGTCACATGCACCGCAGCGTGTGGAAAGATAGATGTTGTCATACTCTTCCTGAGTAAGCTCCTCACCTGCAACCACCTTCGCAAGACTCTCAATTTTGCCCTGCGGAGTGTAAATGTTACCTTCTGTAACCTTGTTCACAGGACAAACATCCCAGCATTTCTTGCAGTCGATACAATAACTTACTTCAAGCTCGAATTTGTTCATCATTTCACCCTTTTAAATAATCAAGATCATCAGTCCCAGTAATTCTTGTCCCAGTAATCCTTGTCCCTGTACTCATCTGCAGGAGCTTTCAGTTCTTCCGGGTATGGATAAAGGAACCTGTCATGGTATGATCCCTCACCCATCTGTCTGAAAGCGAACATCCTCAGCATTGCAATAATTGCATCCCAGCTAATCCTGTTGGCTGCATAACGCCCAAGCATGTCCTCAAAGAAAGAACTCTCCCTTGAGTCCAGTCCTTCAAGCATCGAGAACACAGCCCTTGCAGTTTCTATCTTCATGGCCTCTGAGCCAGGTTTTCTAAGCAGTATCTCCAGAAATGCCTCGTATTCCGCAACCATCCTGCCAATCTCTTTTCTGCCTGCAATTAAGCGGGACATACTATCAAATACAGACTCATTTAAAGACATGAAAAGAAAACGGTTATTCCGGTGATAATCCATCAGCGACTCCCTGGAAATTTCTTTTTTAAGCTGCCTGAAACCTGCATAGGCATAAAGATGTGTAAGGAAATGATGCCTGATGCATGGGTTCAGCAGTCTTTCGCTCTCTTCCATGGGATAACCCTGATACCGGCTTACAACATGACCTGCAAAGAAACCTGCCGACCTTTCAATAACAGGGGACATTTCATTTTTGGCATAGACCTTCACATTTCCAAGACCCATGCTCGGGGAAAGACCCTTGAAAATAAAACCGTCAACTTCTCCAAGATCATCAAGGAAATTCTCGGAAAAAGCATTCATCCTGTCTGTGAGATCCAGGCCCGTTCCCGGTTGTACAAGCCTGTATTCATCGTTCTTTTTGACGATACGAAGCGATTCCCTCGGGACACCAAGACCTACCTCAACTTCCGGGCACACTATTTTCATATCTGCAAATTGCTTTAGATCATGCACTATGGGTGAACTTACTTTCTGCCCGTTATAGCGCACTTTATCAAACTCAAGACACCTGCTTACCAGAAGTACCGGCCTTGGAAACTGTTCCATGTAAGTAATATAGTAACTGATGGATTATAATTATGACCTTATAACTCTGTATGATTTCAGTATTTCATTTCCACAAAAACAGCATTAAACTCAAAACAAAACATCCATCCGCCGAAGGCGGCACATTCCGATGATTCTATACAGAAGATTCTTCCTGAAATTATTGAATTTATGCTGAGAATTCTATAGAATACATGCGAAGAAAGTACTCCACTGCAACATGTCAATTATTTAGTACTACCTGATGGGAAAGTGCCGGCTTCGCCGGACCCTTCGGGATAATTCTGGTTATTCATACCCTGTGATATTCTGATTTCCTGATTCTCAATTCTTACTTCTCAGTTCTTGTTCCGGCCTTTGCCTTTCTTGCTAGCCTTTCCATTCTTCTTAGCCTTGCCGCCTTTTTTCTTTTCCTCTTTTTCGGTGAAAGATTCCAGCAGCACTACCATGAAATCCCATATTTTCCTTATCGATGGGATATGCATAGATTCATCCGGCGAGTGAGGGTTTCTAATTGTAGGTCCAAATGATATCATGTCGATATTCTCGTACTTTGAACCGATAACAGCACACTCCAGACCTGCATGTATTACCTCAATCTTTGCCTTTTCTCCAAAAACAGATGAATAGACTTCCATGCAGCGTTTCAGTAAAGGTGAAGACATATCCGGCTGCCACGCAGGATAACCGGAATTGTGAGTGAAACTTGCACCGTTCTTTTTTCCAACGGATTCTATCATGGATGTAAGGTCTGCAAGTCCTTTGTCCCTGGAACTTCTCTGGCTGGATATAACCACAAGCTGCCCGTCCCTGATATTGACCCTGGCCAGATTGCTTGAGGTTTCCACAAGTCCTTCCATTTCAGGTGACATTGCAGCAACACCATGTGGAAGCTCCTTCAAAAGTCCCATGATGCGGATCGTAGATTCAGGGTCCGTTACTTCTTTTTGCGTATCAGGAGAAGAAGAAGAAGACTTTTCTATTTTTACAGTAATTCCGGATTCTATAGCTGAATACTCAGACTTCATTTTGTTTTCAAGATCAGATATAAGATATGATACCGTTTCCTGCTTATCAGCCGGAACAGCTACAACAGCCTGTGCATATCTGGGAATCGCATTATGAGCTGAACCACCGCTAATATCCAGAATTCTGACATCTATTTTGTCGGAAATCAAGCTTAGTGCGTCTGCGATCAGTTTATTGGCGTTTGCACGGCCTTCATGGATATCAACACCGGAATGCCCTCCTGCAAGTCCGTCAACTACCAGGTTGAAAGTCACCATGCCTTCCGGAATTGGAGAAAACCCAAGTGGCATGCTAATTGTGGTATTAAGACCACCGGCGCATCCGACAGTAAACACTCCTTCGTCCTCAGAATCTACATTGAGCAATATTTCCCCGGTGATAAAATCAGGTGTAAGAGCGTTAGCTCCTGTAAGACCTGTTTCCTCATCCACCGTAAAGAGAAGTTCAAGTGGAGGGTGCTTTAAGCTTTTGTCCTCTGCAAGTGCAAGTGCAATGGCTATTGCGATACCGTTGTCGGCTCCAAGGGTTGTTCCCCTGGCTCTTAGCCACTCACCGTCAACAACAGGAACTATCGAATCCTTTGTGAAATCATGATCTGTGTCCTGTGTTTTCTCGCAAACCATATCCATGTGACCCTGGACTACAATTGAAGGCAGGTATTCACATCCTTTTGAACCCGGAACTCCGATCACGATATTGTTCACAGCGTCGAACTTTACACTGAAACCATGATACAGTGCCCACTCTTTAAGCCATATGGCTATTTTTTCCTCGTTTTTGGAGCATCTGGGTATGCTGCTGACCTCACTGAAATGTGAAAGTATCCGTTCTGTGATCTCATCCATGGTTCTACCTGCTAAAATTAGTATAAGTGAGATTTTTATCAATACTATAATTAACTGACTGCTCTGTATGAACTACCACCCTATGAATATGGTGGCTTCCGGCTCTGTAGAAATCCTTATTATGTAACTGATACAGTCTTTGGCCAATTTAATTTCCACAAAAAATTGGCAATCTAAAAACAAAGCAACCATCCGCCGAAGGCGGCACACTCCAATTCCTGCACAGAGAAAATTGCATTGATGCCTGTGAATTCTACAGAAGGCATGCAAAGAAAGTATTCCACTGAAAACTGTCAATTATTTGTACGACATGATGGGAAAACGCCGGCTTCGCCGGACCCTTCGGGTTAATTCTAATTTTCATAAAGGTCTTGCTTTTCAGTTTTAATGGCAGGATTTCTACAGAGCCGTTATTCCCTGAAATCAGGGATAAAGACAGGATTAGTACCGCTTTGCTTCAAAGGATACTAAAAATAGGCCAACGTATACCGGGAAAAATGCATGGAGAATAGATGCAGGGATTATAATTTTGTTATTGATGTAATCATCCGCTGCAGGTGGCGTATTTATCAACTTATAATATAATAATATGAATAAGTGATTTCATGATTATCTAAATCAAGATTACCTTTTTTGATTCTGCTCAAAGAACATCAAGGTCAACTATTTCAACAATTCCTTTTGCTTTTTCAATGATCTCTACGTCAAGAGTGACAAGCGGGATTCCAAATTCTTTTGCAACCTGAATAACAATTGCATCCATTCCCCTGACTCCGATATCAGCGGCAATTTCTGCAGCAGAAGATGAACTGACTGTATCGAGATCAACAAAACGAAAGCTTCCAAGTGCAATAAGGTCATTTTTTACTCTTGTAGCAAGTTCTTTTGAACCTGTTCTTCTTCGGATGGCAGCTGTGATTTCCACCAGCACTGTATATGGCTCAATTGCGACATGTTCCTGATCTTTTATTTTTCTGAGAAGTTCAAGTGCAGACGAATGATTTTTCTCCTGCCTTCTAAGAGCTGCAACGATCACAGAACTGTCAATACAAAGGTGCACAAGATCACCATTTTTCTCTCTGTGACCTTATTTCATCAACAGAAGAACTATCATCCCATTTTTCAGATATTTCTTCAGAAAGATCCATAAGGTCATCCCAGGCTCGTTCAGATGCTTTTTTATCAACAGGCATCAAAGTGATCATTTTCTTTACCTGTGAAAGTTCATGTGATATCTGATCAAGACGCTGGACTAAAAAATCAGAATCCTCCATTACTATCTCCTCTATTGATGATAATCATTTCTAACATATTTCCTTTATATGTTTCCTCCTCTATATTTAATATCCTCTGCACTCTGTAGCATAGTAAGGGATGAACAAATCATGTGAACTATCACCCTATGAATAGGGTAGCTTCCTGCTTCATAATCGAATCCAACGACAAGTCACCGGTTTGAACTATAGTCCCTACAGTACGATTAAGAATGTTGATAGTGGCATTATGGTCACCAGGATATTATGTTGGAACTCATGGTCAAGTATCTGCGGAAACAACTAAGAAATATATTGATGGTAGTTCTAACAGGGGACGTAATTCATCCACCTGTTCCAGTTCAAAAAACTGGAACTCTCATTAAATCTCTGATTTAATGGGAGTTTGAAAACGGTGGTCCTTTTACTCCAAAGGTGATAAAATTATATCACACAACAAGGATAAGAACTATCTGGATAATCTCATTTTAGAGAGCAATTCACAAATACATGGCAAATGGGGAACTAACATGAGTTATCATGATACTATCAGTGTAATCTTAGGCGATATCGTTAAGCAGGAAGTTGATGCGATCGTGAATGCCGCCAACAATTCACTGCTTGGAGGAGGAGGCGTTGATGGTGCTATTCACCATGCAGCTGGTCCCGGACTTCTTGAAGAGTGTCGCATCCTTGGAGGATGTGCCACCGGTGAAGCAAAGATAACAGGAGGTCACCTTCTGCCTGCTGACTGGGTGATACATACTGTCGGGCCGATATGGAACGGCGGAAACAACAGGGAGGATGAGCTTCTTGTCAGTGCTTACAAAAACTCGCTCCTGCTGGCGGAAGAATATGACATTAAAAGTATAGCATTTCCGGGAATCAGCATTGGAGCTTATGGTTTTCCGGTTAAGAGAGCATCCGTACTGGCTGTGAGGACGATTCTGGAACACATGGAGAATGGTGGCTCTCTTGAAGATATCAGGCTTATCTGTTTTAACGACGAAGCCTATCATTTTTATTCAGAATCCCTTGATCTTGCTGTATCTGCCGTATACAGGAACAAATAAATTCCATATGTGATGCATCATCATTATGAGAATTAGTAGATTCTCCAACAACGATAATGTTATATATTATGAATAAGAGGTAAACATGTAATAAGTTTGGTAATAACTCAAAATACCAGACTTAGAATGTCGTGCAGGCATGAAACTTATCCGTGTGGTACGGTTGGTTGGTTAATTGGTTGGTGGTGCCGGACCTATCATTCCGGCAAACAGACCCGGGAACAGGATTCCAGTGAAAAACGAAGTAATAAACATGGAATCCTGTTCAGGGTACTCTTTTGTTACTCTTTTTTACAATTATGGTTCTGAGAGATTCTGTTTTCATGATTGATACAGCCTTTGACCAATTTTATTTCCACAAAAACAATCTGTAATCTTAAAACAAAGCAACTATCCGCCGAAGGCGGCACATTCCTATGATTCTATACAGAAGACGATTCAACTGCTTGCATTTATACTGAGCTTTCTGCAGAATGCTTGCAAAGAAAATACAATGCATTATGCAGATAATTTTTTATTTTCTGATGGGAAAGCGCCGGCTTCGCCGTACCCTTCGGAATTGATCAAGTTACTTATAATCGATGATTTTTTATATAAACCTGAAAAACCAGTCTGGTTACCTTATACTTTAATGTCAGTATTTCTACAGAGCCATAATTTCCATTATTTTCGATAGCCAGTCTCATTCATAAATCATTTATCCAAATCCTGCATACTAAGACCCATGAGCCTGCTTATCGTTAAGAATATCACCAGAGAAGGACCGGGAATACTGGAAGAGATACTGAAGGAAAACAGCATTGATTTCCATATTGTCGATCTTGATGCAGGGGACATGCTTCCTGAACCTGATAATTATTCTGCCGTGATCGTGTTTGGCGGACCGGACAGCGCCAATGACAGAACAAAAAAGATGGAGCAGGAACTTGCCATGATAAAAAAGGCAACTGACCTGGAAATACCCTATCTTGGTATATGTCTTGGAATGCAGGCACTTGCAAAGTCATGTGGAGCTGTTATTCGCAGAAACGAGGTGCGTGAGATCGGGTTTAAGGGAGAGGACGGAGAATATTATTCTGTCAGCATCTCGGATGGATCTATAAAAGACCCACTGTTCGATGGTCTTGAAAATCCGCTAAAGATATTCCATTTGCATGGTGAAACTGCAGACCTGGATGGTCTGAATGACCTGAGTGACCTGAATGATAACATTGAGCTGCTTGCAACCGGAAAATACTGCAAGAACCAGATAATCAAAGTTGGGAAGAATGCTTACGGTATCCAGGGTCATTTTGAGCTTACACCTGAAATGTTTGAGGTCTGGCTGAACAATGACCCTGAGCTTATGGAGCTTGACAGGGACATGCTTGTGCAGGATTTTGATGAACTTGCAGAGGAATACAGGAACAATGGTCACATACTTTTCACCAATTTCCTTAAAATTGCAGGGTTACTCTGACACTGCCGGAATAATTCAAAACTTTTTAGTATAAGTCGGGGAAATATCAGAGCATGCGAATTCCCCGGAAGCTGGACACAGATCGTCTCATCATTCGAAGATACACAGAAGATGATCTGGAAGGCTTGCATCAATTCCTGAACAACAGGGATGTTATAGGTTTGACCGACATGCCATCGAATATGAGCATGAAAGAGACCGAAGCTTTTCTCCTGATGCTCATCGATTCGTACACGACTGAAGAACCTGTTGCTGCCATGGCGATCTGCCTTAAGGAAAGCGGAAAAGTGATAGGTTCCTGCGGATTTGCTGCTGTTGATTTCTCAAATGATACACAGATATATTATGCACTTGAACCTGAGTTCAGGAACAACGGATTTGCAACCGAGGCCATGGAGAAACTCATTGAATATATGGTGCTTGTTCTGGATATTGACAGGATCTGCATTTATTGTCATCCTGAAAATACTGCATCAATAAATCTGGCAAAGAGGATCGGAATGCAATGGCAGAGCATCGTTCAGAAAAAAACCAGGGACACACATTATTTTCTTCTTACAAGAGAAAATTATCTTTCAGGGAACAAGGTTTAAATTGATTAAACTCCTAGTAGAACCTGAGAGGAAAATGCACAAATGCGAGATTTGTGAAAAAACGGTTAATGATACACTCCTGATACGTGGCAAAAGAGTTTGCAGGGACTGCATTGCCGATCTTTCTCTGGAAGAATTATCCGCAGAGAGACCGACTTTTGGCGCTTGTATCTAAACCTTTCTTCAAAACGGACTGCTTGTGAAAAGCAAAATTACAGATTGTCACCCTTACTGCTAAGTATCTGGTTAAAATAATAAAATATAAATATATATTAGTCAATGTATTTCACACATTCAGGTGTGAGAATGATCAGGGTACAACAGGTATGGGAACATGGCACAAAAATAAAGCCATTTTTTTTGATAATAGTTACAACAATCATTACAACATTAATTGCGACATTAACCGCAACGATCCTTCTAAACACCCTTGTTTTTCCAGTATCTGCATCTTCTGCAGTTAGTGTGGAACTGCCAGTTCAGCAAGTACAGGCTGGAGATAATTTTGATATTTTCATCAATATAACACCGTCCACAGCAGTTGCAGGTGCGCAGTTTGACCTGGATTTTGACAGCAGTATAGTTTCAGTAACTAATGTTGAAGAGGGCGATTTCTTTGACAGGAATGGTGTTCTGTCGATTTTCATTCCCGGTACCGTTGACAACCAGCAGGGAAAGGTCAGCGGACTTTTTGCTGTCACCCTCGGACAGGCAGTGATTGATTCCCCAGGAAACTTTGCACGTATCACTCTGACCGCAGGAGAGCAGGCAGGAGAAAGTACCATCCGCCTGTCAAATGTAATATTAAGTAATGCAAGCGGGAGTTCGATTCCAACTACTGTGGAAAATGCTCAGTTCACTATTACAGGAACATCCACCGCAGATCAAACTGAAGAAGCAGCAGCCAGTTCCGGTGGAGGGGGTGGCGGTGGAGGCGACACAGGAGAAAGCGCCGAGAACATTGAACTCAAGGAAGTTAACAAATTATACATCACCGGAAACAGCGATGTAAAATACACTTTTGCTGACAGCGATAACCCGATAAAAGCCATCAGCTACACTTCACTGAAAAATGCGGGATTTATCAGCAGCACCATTGAGGTACTGAAGGATGTTTCAACAACGGTTTCTGATAAACCGGACGGCATTATCTACAGAAACATGAACATCTGGATAGGTAAAGCAGGATACGCCACAGAAAGCAACATGGAAGACATGAAAATCTCCTTTGGAGTTCTTAAAAGCTGGGTGCGGGTCAATGGTATTGAAACTAATGATATTCGTCTGAACCGCTATCATGATGACGAGTGGCAGGTTCTTGACACGGAAATGACCGGAGAGGACAATGATTTCTATTTCTTTGAAGCTACTACCCCGGGATTCTCACCTTTTTCAATAACGGCAAATGTTGCAGATGAAATTTATGGATCAGAACCAGAAGTAGAAACAGAAATAGAAAACAAGCCGGTTAATGCAGCTTCATCCTATGATAACAATGAACTTAACGTGCAAATTGACGAGATCGAAGTAGAAGAACTTTCAGATAGTACTTCCACTTACATCAAAGGCAAAGCAGGTTCTGCAAAGCTTTCGCAGAATGGTCTGCTGTTAAGTCTGGTTTCAGTGTCATGTATCGTTCTTCTCAGACGCAGAGAAAAAATGTAAACTCAAAAATGTCTAAATTCTAAATTGTAATTTCAAAGCTTCTGAAAAAGAATAAATCCTCTCCCAACTATTCTAATTTGAGGAAACTAAAGGAGAGGTAAAATGATCGGAATCATGAGTGACTCCCATGACAACATGGATGCTATCAAGGCTGCTGTAGAACTATTCAACAGGAAGGAAGTAACAACTGTCCTGCATGCAGGTGATATTATCTCACCATTCACGGCATCTGCTTTTAGCAAACTGGATGCGCAGTTGTATTTTATCTTCGGGAACAACGACGGTGACAAACTCCTCCTGAAGCAGAAGTACGAAGAGATCGGAGCTGAATGCTGTGGTGAGTTTGGTGACCTTGAGATAGAAGGAATGCGTATCGCACTGATACACGGTATCTATGAAGCTCCGGTGCAGGCGCTGGCAGAGTCAGGAGATTTCGACGTGGTTGTAAGAGGACACACTCATCACGCCGGTGTTACTGAAATTAATGAGACACTTCTGATAAATCCAGGTGAAACCGCCGGAGTGCTTACTGGAAAACGTACTGTAGCACTGCTTGACCCGGAACTTGGTGTTGAGATAGTGGAGATATGATAAAGGGATGTTTTAGAATATCCCCTTCCCTTTTGACAAGACTTCCTCTACTTGTACATTATCAAGATTTAATTGTCTGCTAGCGTTTTTGTGAACAGATAATCAGTACGCATTTGTATATATCTTGAAATGCCCCGCTTTGATTGTATTCTTGAATAAATGACTAATTTGCTTTTCAATGAATATAATCAAAAATCATATCAAGCAAAGATATAAGCTTTTGATGCTTACATGCGGAATGCAAGTATATATCATTATATAGTTTTCTTTTTTTTAGATATTCATGTAGAATAATTTCATAAGTATTGAGAAAATATACTAGAGACTGCATGGATTCCCCACAAAATATTGATGACGGTGAGAAAAAAACTACAAATCACTCCAACAAAAAAAATGTGTTCAAGAAATCAAATGTTATTCTTTTGGGAATTCTGCTTGTGACTTTATTTATAACTGGATTTATTGCTCTTGATTTTGATAATGACAATATTTCAAATTACAAAGAACTTCTAATTGGCACTGACTTATTTGACGATGACACCGACAACGATGGATTAGATGATTTTAGTGAAGTAAGTGATTATAAGACAGATCCACTTAGCAAGAACACAGATGGGGATCTTTTTACTGATTATGAAGAGATATACAAATATAAAACAGATCCAACTGAAAAAACCCAATCTTCATTGTCAATTAAAACAACCCTAGCTGAAGGAGATATATTTGTCGATAACGCTTTTTTGGGTACTGGGGAAGCTACAAAAGACTTCTTTCCTGATACTTACACAATAACTTTTGGTGATGTACCTTATTATCATACTCCTGAACCAAAAGAAATTGAACTAAAATTTGGGGAACAATTAAACATTGTAGGAGAATATTCTGAATACTCCCCTGCAAAAATAAACATCAAAAGCATTTCTTTTGTAACAAAGGGAATAAGTGCTCCCCTATATAGTTTTATGATAAACAATGGCAATGGAATTTGTGAGCTTCAACTTAAAAATGAGGGGGAAATTAAAGCTGAAAACGTTGTTGTCTCAACAAAATTAGAAGGCTCAGGAGAATGGAATATACAAACTATAGGAGAAATTAATGCAGGTTCCACTGAAAGTGTATCAGTAATTCCTAGTATTTCGCAAACTGTTCTTTTAGGAACAAGCCAAAAATCATCTAAAGAGCTTCAATTCAAGGTAGAATACTCATCAAACAATATTAAGCAGGAAGCTACCGAAAAAAGTGAAATAATTACACAATACAACAAAAACGCTCTTCCGTATTCAGATGCTGCGATATTATGTTCAAAATACTCAATTCCTTCAACTCGTTATTTTGACTGCTATTACATCTCCCCACAAAATAACGAAGTAAGATCCTTTTCTTCTTCTGCAACTAAAGGAATAAGTAGTAATGAAAACAAAGCAAAAGCAATTTTTGATGCATTAGGTGAATATGGAGTTAGATATGTTTCTGATCCAAATGATCCACTTGGAGAAGGAATAGACTATATTCAGTTTCCAGATGAAACACTCGAGATTAAAGCAGGAGATTGTGATGATTTAGCTGTGCTTTATGCTTCCCTATTGGAATCAGTCGGAATAGAAACCGAGTTAATTCATATCCCCGGTCATGTTTTTGTAGCATATGAATATTCTTCTGGGAACTGGAGAAAAATTGAAACAACAATGATAAGTGCACCTCGCAAATTTTTGGGCATTGAAATACACAGTTATTATGGAGATGCATGTGAGAGAGGATACGAAGAATGGAATGAAAATAAAGAAGTTGCCGAAATTATTAGGACACACGAAGCCTGGAATTTAGGTATAGTATTGTGACTAGGTAATTGAAATCAATAGATACATTTGAGATTAATTACTAAATACTGCTTTTGGACTTTTACTTGAAAAATGGCCAAATATATTCAATGTATAGACTTTTCCGAGAGTCTCTGTGAGAAAAACAGGTTTCAGAGTAATTCTGAAACCCTTGCAAGTACATCCTGAACCTCTTGTGGGTCGAGGTCAAGGTTCTTGTTCTTTTTAATGTCAAATTGATCTGAAAGCAGAATGTGTTTGTCGATTTTAATACCTGCTTCTTCCATTGTTGCTTTGGCACAATTTACAGGGCAGCCATCTATGACTATGATACGCTCACAGCCTTCTGCGGATTTGAGCAGGCCGGTCCTTTTGCCACCGATACCCACGGTACACATCATCGTGCCAGTACCCTGCTTATGTAATTCAACAGCAATGGCATTGCTGAGCTGACCGACATTTGAAGCACCGGCACATGGGAAGATTCCAACATGATCGGAGCCGCATGAACATTTTACGCTTTCAGACATGTAAAGACCTCGTTATTTTTCTAACTCCGGTTTACTCATTTTGTGATCCATTCAAGGATCTCGTCAACCTTTGGCACTCTGCCAACGATCTTAACTTCACCGTCTACTACAACAGCAGGAGTGATAAGAACACCATATGCAATTATATCGTTCATCTCTTCAACCTTTACGATCTCAGCATCAATGCCAGCCTGTGCAACTGCTTCCTCGACAAACTTCTTTGTCTTGTTACATTTTGCACAACCAGAACCCAGAATTTCTATTTTCATATCTTTATCTCCTTTATCAATATTCCATAATCAATATTTCATATTCAAATCCCTTTACTAAAATCAAGGGAATACTTTTATAGCGTCAAAATCACAGGCTGCAACGCAATCCAGGCAATATTTACATGCCTTCATCTTTGCAGGAAAACATATTCCATCCTTAAGCTCAAGAATATCGTTCTGGCATGCGTTCACACATGAACCACAACCTGTACATTTTTTATCATAAACTGCAACAAATACCATCAGAATACTTCCTGTAATGTTATAAGAACTGTAAAGAGAATGTCAGTACCCTCTCTTTAATATAGTTATCAGTTCATCAGGATGTGGCATTGATTCTTTAATTTTCCGGCATGTTTCTTCAATATCATAATCAAGTCTTACTAACTCAGCCTCACCGGAAAGAGTGTCAAACACTGCACAACTGGCTTTACAGTTTTCATCTCTTGGCTGACCGACCGAACCTGGATTTACTATCAACATGTCCTTGAATTTTCTGACAAACGACTGATGTGAATGACCGATGAAAAGTACATCCGCATCGATTCCACATATCATTTCTTCAAATTCAGCATCAGGAGTTTCCGGTCTCATATACTCATAATTTGACCTTGGACTACCGTGTGTGAAATAGAGTTTCAGGCCATCGATCTCTTTCTGAATGCTGAACGGCAGATGATTTAAAAAATCCATATGCCTATCGGATGTAACTTCCCATGTGTAATCACGGGTTGCAACGGAAAGATGCTTGTACTTATAACCACAACCGCATTCAATTCTTGAACCTACGGCAGCATCATGGTTTCCAAGAACTGTCTCAATATTGTTCTCCATGATAAAGTCAATACATTCGGATGGTGAAGGACCATAGTCCGCAAGGTCGCCAAGGCAGACAACCATGTCATGAGGAACAGACATTGCAGCATCAAGGGCTTCCTTGTTTCCGTGAATGTCTGATATCAGTAATATTTTCATCTTAGCACCATTTAGTTATAATAATTGGGAATCGTGTGTCAGACAACATACATCCCAAACACATATCCTGCTACTGCTGCCACTACAACTACAAGGGAAATATAGGTCATTCCTTTCTTAAATCCCATTATCCTGTTTATTACTATCATATTTGGAAGGCTCAGTGCAGGACCAGCGAGCAGCATTGACAGAGCAGGGCCTTTTCCCATTCCAAGAACTGTGAGTGCGCTTATGATCGGAACTTCGGTCAGTGTGGAGAAATACATAAGAGCGGCTGAGACCGAGGCAATTATGTAGGAACTTACTGTAGCTCCACCTACGTATTCCACAACGTATTCTGCCGGAAGAAGTTCAACAATGATACCTGCAAAGAACACGCCGATGAGCAGCAGCGGAGTTATCTGCTTTATAAGGAACCAGGTTTCTCCCATCCAGCTTTCAAGCTCATCCCTGTCAAACCATTTCAGGGATACATATACTGTGATAAGTATCAGTGGAATTTCCACAGCTAGCATTGGATTCCATGTTGGCAGGATCTCCGGTGTTACAAGGATCGCAAGCAGCAAAAGGAAAAGCCATACTGTGTGAGCATGTTTTTCATCACCGAATGTCTTGATACCTTTCTTCTCAACATCTTTTCTCTCATATAGGAAAGACATAACAAGACCGATGAAAACTGAGAGCAGTATCGCAATAACGGCTCTGGCTACTCCAAGGTCGTATCCGAGTATCTTTGCAGTATAGACGATGGCGAGTATATTGATGGCCGGGGCTGAGAACAGGAACGTGGTTGCGGGGCCGATCCCGGCACCTCTCTTGTATATTCCTGCAAAAAGTGGCAGGACCGTGCAGCTACACACGGCAAGGAGACAGCCGGAAATGGCGGCAACCGAATAGGAAACATATTTTGGTGCGTCAGCCCCGAAGAATTTCAAGACCGACTCTTTCGAGAAGAGTGAAGCTATTGCACCTGCCAGGAAAAAGGCAGGGATCAGACAAAGAAGTACATGCAACGCAAGGTACTCCTTGACCGATGCAATACCAATGTAAGCCAGGTCTATGATGTAAGATGCCATTATTTCAAAATATGTTGAAATACTATATATAGATTTGGTTTCAAATAGTTTTGAAATACTATATCTATATGGATCTTAGATATTAATATGGTGCTAGATCCCTATTTCAGCTCCTAAAACACTAATATTAGAATATAATAATATAAACAAAATAAAACTATTAAAAGCATTTGAGGAAGATTATTATAGATGAAATATAAAATGTCTATATTAGAATAAAATGTTCGGGGGTCGAACTTACATTATGTCTGTCCGGATAGCTGGCATATTTTCCTCTTATCACATAAAAGCGATTCAGCTTTTTGCACTCTGTACGATCTATCTGCTGATAGGGTCAGCTATTTACCCTGCTTTAGCTGCTTCCAATGATAACACCTTTTATAATTCTGCCGAAGGGTCGCCAGCTATAGCACCCTCTGAAGTTTCTGCGTTAAATGTGCTTGCACAATCTGTCGCCTTTGCGAACCAGCACGAACCGGGAGCAGACATTGACGCTTTGATGAACTCGATACAAAAAAACGTTACAGATGAAAATAGCAACGGGACGTTTCTGGAAATTAATTCCCTTGCATCTGATGTTTCTGATATCGATATGAACCTGACAAAATACGGCCCTGACAGTGATGGGGACGGCATTCCGGATTCTGTTGAACTTATCCTTGGAACCGACATCAATAATACTGATTCAGATTTTGACCTGCTTAACGACCTCTTTGAGGTCAGTAACGATCTCGATCCCCTTGAGCCAGATTCCAATTATGATGGTCTTGCTGATTACTTCGAGGTCCACAACGTTTCATCTAATGACATCGATGGTGATGGATTTGTAAATGCCTGGGACCTTGATAACGACAATGACGGTGTAATAGATGCCCTTGATATTTCCCCATTCTCTAAATCCAGCTCAAATAAGACTTTTGATTTCAATATCTCTTCGAATGGGAATCCGGTTTATCTTAATTTCCAGATAAGACCGGAAAACGAAGAGCATTTGAAACTGATATCACAGAGCTGGGACTGGCCTGATGATGCACTCTCAACCATGAAGGACCTTAACGGTTCAAAAGATGATGTTACCGTCACTCCTATGCTGGAACTGACAATTCCCGTTGATTGCAGGATAATATCTGTAGAGAACGGAGAAAGCCTGCAAGCTCCTGTCAATGCTGATGAGCAGAATGTGACCACCGGCAATTATTCCGGCGAGGATTACCAGCTATGGAGACTTGAATCGAGAGATGACGGTTACTACAGCATCATTTCCAGTAGCGACAGCAAATACCTTGAGGTTTTCAATGCCAGCACAGAGGATATGGCAAATGTTACTGTAGGAAATTATTCCGGCAAAGAACACCAGCTCTGGAAACTGGAACTGGATAGCGACGGAGTTTATCAGATCAGCACCAGACACAGTGGAAAGTGCCTGGAAATATATTCCGATATCAATGGAACCACCGTGGTCCAGAACAGTTCTACCGGATCAGACCTGCAGCTATGGGAACTGGAACTTGTTGGCGGTATTGCATCCGATACTGATGCGAAGGAAGATTACGGAATCGTCACTACACTGGGTAAAGCCTACGTTCCTCTTTCTCCTGTAAAGGATTTTGGTGATACAGTAGCCCTGAACGGTCGCATGTTCTATCCGCAGGACTCTGCACTGGAAACCGTTACGCAGGCACAACTGACATGGATGGTGTCAGGAAAGACCGACAGGCCGAAGGAAGTACTATTAGAAGCATACAAAGGTCAGTATGTCTCAGCTAGTGGCGCTGACTCAAAACTTATTGCAGGAAGCACATCCACCTCAGGAGCCGAAAACTTTGAGATAGTTTATCTTAATAACAACGAAGTCGCATTGAAATCTGACAGCGGGAAGTATGTGTACGCTTCCGATACAGGGGAACATGAACTTATCGCGGGCAGCAACGACATTGGTAGCAGTGAGATATTTGAACTTCTTGATCTTGAGAATAACCAGATAGCACTTAGAGCGTCCAATGGACTTTACGTTACAGCAAAAAACGGTGGAGGATCCACACTAATTGCCAGCAGTGATAAAAGAGGGGACTGGGAAACCTTTACACTGGTAACAACAGAATATGAATCTGTTTCCACAACCCTTGCACAGTATCATGAGAATTTCATGCTCACAGGCTTTAATGTTGAAGAGAATCAGGGGTCAGATTTCGGACTGTTCTTCAGTGATGATAAGAACCGAACCTTTGAAGCCGGTTTTGTTCTTTCCTATGCGTTCTTAAGGGACCAGACTTCCCTCATGCAGATGCCGGAAAAGTTGCAGAATGAGTATAATGTGACCATTGATTATGAAACGGGCTCTGCAAGCCATCAGGATGAAGCCCTTGCAAAGATAACAGGCGAAATGACCTCCGATATACTGTCATCCCTGCCTTCCGGCATGATACTGCCTGTTATTGGCCTGTTTGAGGATGATTTCAGATACCAGTCAATGGATGAACTGGCTGAGGGTTCGTACATTACAGGTAACAGTTATGACATAGGACTGAAGGATCGGCCTCTTATCACCTCAAAGAGCATGAAGATGACCTGGTACGATACGAACACCAGTGAAAGTATCACCACTGAAGAAATGCTGGAAGAAACAAGGCAGTGGGGCCTGTCGAGGAATCTTGATGTTGACACGCTTGCAACATTCATGAATCTCATGATAGCCTGGGAGACCGGTGAATCCACGGTGACAAAGATCGGTACAGTGAATACTGATTTCAATTTCCCTGAAGGAAATGATGTTCTTGATGCCATTGACAGTTATGGTATATCGGCTATTGACTTCGTATGTAACCTCATAATCGGCGGAGCGGCAGTCTATTCATACCTCGCTTTTGTGAAACTTGAACCGCTTGCACCGATTGCAGGACAGACAAGCTGGAAACTCATGGCAGCAATGACCGAATCGGTCTCAGAGATACGTAATGGTTTTCTGGGTGCCGTTAACAGGATATCCAGTGTACTTTCTGTTATTGGCTGGATCGTTATCGGGGCAATTGCTTTCTATGCATTCTGGTCAATAGCCTCAAGCGAGGGGTGGTCAGGATACGGAATTTTTGTAGGTACGATGTATGCCTTATTGATGATCATATATGCGGTTGCCCTGGCGGCCATAGCCACTATCCCCGTGGTCGGATGGGCAATTGCATTACTTGTTGCCCTGTCTGACCTTATAGTGGGATGGATATTCGGTAAAGGCTGGTCCCAGATGTTTTTCGAATGGCTTATCGGACTTTTCCTTGATGTAAGGGTCAAGACTGAAGTGGATCTGCAAATGCTGGATACTTCCATAAAAGTTGAAGACCGCACGTATAATGGACTGACAGAAGGCGATCTTATAGAGCTGCAGAGTGATTTTAACGGCATAGTTACATCAACACCTCGTGGTTCACTTACTAATGTCCGCAATAGTTACATTCGTCCTCAATACATGTGTAATCCGGCTCAAACGCTTTCCATTAATAGTTCTACTACCGAGGGGACAACTAATATAACAAGCGAAGAAATTACTCAAACTGTCAATCTGGGTTTCATTCCAATTACTTATACATACACGAAATGGAAGAAAGAAACGGATTATCATGCATATCTTTGGGTTGAACCGGTTGCAGCTGTTAACTTCCCGTTCAAGTTCTGGCTGAGAACAGATAATAATGTCTACTACGACAAGTGCTGGTGGCTATTCGGATGGCACTGCAGTGAGAAAAGCAATTCCGGTACTTCAGATTCTGATCCTTCCACACTTTACTTTGATGTCATGCCAGCAGACATTGGTGATTTCGTAGAGTGGACATCCATTTCATCCAATGATCCGGATGGTGACGGTGTGCTCTACGCTGACGAACTGCGTAATGGTACAAGCTACCTGAGGCTGGATACCGATAACGATGGGCTGTCCGACGGATATGAAATTGAGTATGGCACCATCCCCATGAACAAGGACAGCGACGGAGACGGACTTGAGGACGGACTTGAGCTGCGTTACGGTTATGATCCGCTTCTATGGGACACCGATGGTGACAGGCTAAGTGACTTTGAGGAGTATCATGGATGGGACATTGAATTTGATTTCTATGATGAGACCTTCACGCAGCATGTATGGTCAAGCCCACTGGTCAACGATACGGATGATGACGGTCTGGCAGACTTCTATGAGTTCCTCAAAGGATTGAACCCAAGGTCAAAAGATACTAACGGAAATGGAATTTCAGACCTTTATGACACGAACTTCACAGCTAAAGCATATGTCAGCAATGTTGACATGAACGGTATGGGTAGCAACATAAAGACCGATCCGCAAACCAACATCACGGCAGTCATAGATTACACACTTATCGGAAAGGCCAATTCCACAAATGAACCTGCAAAGTGCTGGCTTTTCGTGAGCCTGGACAATTCCACACTGCATGAGGAAATATACAACGGAACACCTGCTATTGGCAATGAGACCTATGGATCTGCAATCCTGAACTTTACTGCGCCTAACAGTAGTGACATCTACGCACTTAGATTCTACCAGACATGGAACGCATCCGTACCTGCTCCTGCCGAAGATGACAGAGAGGTTATAGGAATAGTTGACACCAGTTATTATCCTGCCAGGGAAGGCTGGGTAAGCTCCGGTGCTGACAAGGATAAGGACAGCCTCATAGATATAAATGAACAGATCGGCTGGCCTGTGACCATTACCAATTCATCAGGTACTTACACTATCCACGTGACCAGCGACCCGCGCTATAAGGATAGTGATTTTGACGGACTGACCGACCATGAGGAATGCTATCTTGGTGGGAACAGCAGTTCAAATCCCTTAAATTCCGATACGGATAACGATGGTCTGAATGACTTCACTGAAAAGTCACTTAACACCAGCCTTACCAACTATGATACCGATGGAGACGGACTGGATGACAGTACAGAGGTGTTCTTTGCAAGTGATCCACTACTTCAGGACACAGATGGCGAAGGCCTCAGTGACCTTGTGGAGTTCATCCTGTCATCAAACCCGCTGAAAGCAGATACGGATGATGACGGTTTGACGGATCATGAAGAGACTTTGTTCAATTCAAATCTGCTGAAGCCGGATTCAGACGATGACGGACTCTTCGATAGTCTGGAGAAGGATCTCATGTCTGATCCGCTTGATCCTGACACAGATAATGATGGACTGTCTGATGGTACAGAGGTGTACGGTCCCGGAACGAGTCCTCTACTTAATGATACGGACTTTGATGGACTTACAGATGCCGAAGAACTTGAAAAGAAGACGAGTCCATTGTCCCAGGATACCGATAACGACGGTTACACGGATCTTCAGGAGATATGCTTTGCAACCAACCCGTTGATGGAGGATACTGACGGTGATAACATCAATGATTCACTTGACACGGATTCACTTCTAAGCAATGTTGAGGGGATCACGGTAGTATATGATGCAAGCGAGGAAAATGAAGAACTGCTGGACATCCTGAATGAATATACCAACGTTACCGTTTATTCAGCAGATGAGTTTTTGATGAACCATTCGGATGAAACTTATGTGCTTCTGCTGGGTAGACCGGCGAAAGTGAACGGAACAGCCGGTAATATCAGCTATGATGTGCTCAGCAGAGATCTGGAAACACTTTCCAATATGCTGATCTCAGATTATGACCGGATGGCTGTCAGGTATGGAGTATGGAACAGCACTCAGACAGTTGTCATGCTTTCGCAACCCTACATGTATGACTATTGCAGGATACTGAATGCGTTCAGGAGCCAGCATGTCACAACTTCCAGTGATTCCGTACTGATAGAATTCATGGCACCTTCGGATATTTTCGTCATAGATTCCGCCGATGTGATAAAGAAGACTGATTCAACAGTGGGAATTATCCTTGATGCAAATGTTAAACCATGGATAAAGATAAGAAAGCCAGGTTCTTCTGCACATGTTCTGGCTTCAGGCACGGGACTTGCATCAAAAGAATATGAGATAGGAAAATACCTTGACATTACCGTAAGTGAGAATGTTGAGAATGCAACCGCCGATATTATCAACGGTACTCTGATATCGATATACTATCGCTTCAGTGAACTTGACCGCAACGGGGACGGTGATCTTACTGACAAAATCGACATTGATGAGGATACTCTTTGCATGTACTATCTGAATGAAGATACCGGCAGGTGGACAAAGTTATCTAATGCAGGTGTGGACACTTCCAATATTGAAATGTATGGAGAGAGTTATGAAGGTCATGTATGGGCAAGGGTCTCACATCTTTCGAGCTTTGCCCTTGCAGGAAAGCAGGTCATACCGGAAGATGATGGTGCTCCTCTGGATTCTGACGGGGACGGGCTTCCGAATATAGTGGAATACAGGATAGGAACTGACCCATTCAACCCGGATACTGATGGCGATGGAATTAAAGATTCAGAAGATGATGATCCTCTGGTAGCTTTCAGGTCTGTTCAGGAAGATGTAGAGGATACTACAGTGGAAGGTACGTTGGAAGAATCTGAACTTCATACGGATGTGCAGGAGATCCCTATGCCTGAAAGTACGTCATCGCCTGTGAATCATGCCTGGCTGGCAGTTACAGGCATTATAGTCCTGCTGGCATGTGTTATCGTTATCCTGAAGAGGAAAGAATAGATAAAAAATGCGTCACAAATGTATCACTACAGAAAAAAAGTATAAAACGCAGGTGATGACAATTGTCAGAAAAAAAAGGACTTGACAGGCAGATAATTATTCTTCTGGGCATCACCTGTGTTTTGATCATTTCTGCCCTTTATTATGTGGAACACCGGGAAATAAACGATGCATACAACCTTGCAGGCAGGATAATCGATACTTCAAAGGATGTTGATTCTTACCAGTTCAACATCTACAGCAATATTTCAATGCTTGGCGAGTCGTTCATGTTGATGGAAGGAACGGGATCTGTGGACTATTCTGACAGGGAGATGTCTGTGAGCCTGTTATCAGTGGAAGATTCCATGGACCTTATCGTTGCTGATGAAAATGCATACAGCAGGAACAATAATGAAACCTGGGAAAAAAGGACACTTAACCAGCAAATGTGGGATAACTACGACCAGCTGACCCAGACAAACCTGCTTCTGGCAAATTCAACAGACTTGAGCATGGAAAGAACAGATTCATATCTTGTACTCACTGCTTTGCCGGATAACAGTACACTTTTGCAGGAAGCTGAAAAAGCTGGCTTGAATCTGAGAGGAGATGAACGTTTAACAGTTTACAGCATCAGATTTTTTGTTGAAAAGGGAAGTAATCGTGTTGCTGCAATAGAAAGCCATACGGAATTCATGATGAATGTACAGGGACTTATCTCACCTGTTGCCATACACAACCGTGTTGAGTTTTATAACTATGATAATGTAGCCGAAATTAAAGCACCCACAATGCCGGTTCAATGATAAATTGGCTCTGTAGAATCCTACCCTCAAAACTATAAGGAAGTTTGTAAATTGGTTTCTCGTAATTCATGGATAACGTGCGTTATCCCGAAGGGTCCGGCGAAGCTGGCGTTTTCCCACAAGAAAAAACGGCATTGTTAATCAAACATAGTCATCTCATTATTTCGGTATTTCATTAACATTAAGACAGAGTATCGCAACATTTCAAGACTCTTTGTATAACATTTAGATTTTCTTCTCAACCTTGCCAGAAAATGCCTGAATATACTATTATATCCTTCTACCGTATATGTTTCAGCTTTGGATCGAGTATGAATGGCCTCTGGAATAAACTCTGCATATGCTTTCCAATGATCCGTCATGACTTCTTTTATCCCAATATCCTTTAGTTTGTCCCATAGTTGTATGCCAGTTTCTGTTCCTCTGCTGCCAAAAGAACAGTTGATGAATCTTTTCCCAATTCTATCAATAGCAATCCAGATCCAGCAATATTTTTTTTGTTACCTATATAAGTGTGCATCTCATCTAATTCTACAATCTCTATCTCATTTTCGTTTTTTAGATCCTCTAATTCCTGGCCAAATTTCTTAATCCATTTGTATACTGAAACATGGCTTACTCCTAAAATTCTTCCGATAGAACGAAAACCTAATCCTTCAAGATAAAGTTGTAATGCCTGTCTTTTAACAGAAGTGGAACTAGCAGTTGATTTTATTTCTACGGTATAATTGTATCCGCAATCATGACATTTGTAGCGTTGGCGCCCACCAACTTTTCCATTCTTTTTGTGATTGGAACTCTTACATTTTGGACAGTTCATATTGAGACATTGGCACTCAATCTATATAACTATACTTAGATACCAAAGCCGAAAAAACAAATAAACCTACATAATATCATGGACTGTTTTCTTCGCAGGACTTCTGTAGATTCTCAGTAGAAAGTAGTAGTCTGTGTAATAATCTTATGTGCAGAAGCATAGGAATGTGCCGCCTTCAGCGGATGGTTGCTTTGTTTTTAGCTTGCAAATTGTTTTTCTGGAAATGTAAAAGAGCAATGTATGTGTCACTTTTATAAACTGGATCTCTACAAAGCCGAAAAATCACAAAAGTGGTTTAAGTACTGTTTCCAGTTGTATTGTTTTTCAGGATACCACTAAAGGTATATCTGAAAAATACAATTGTGCAGTATGTCACTGAAAGCCATTGGAAAAGTATCTAATTTTGCTGACGAAAAAACAATGCAGTTACTTGCACTCTGGAAAGAGAGCGTAAGCATTGTTGAGCTTGAGGACACAGATGTGGAAAGCCTGGTCTATGAGGACTACACGCACTACATAGTTGTCCATGACCCTCTTGACATGGAATTTCCTGAAAAAAGAGATGAATGGAATAAGAGGTTCTGCAAGACGGCAGGTGTGTCCGTTGTTGAGCTTATAAAGATCAATGGCACACAGATATATTTCAAAGGACTTTTTGCAGCTAACCATGCTCAGGTCTACGGAATCGTTCCTTACACATCATTTGATAAACAGGATGCTGATTTCCCTGAAGCCGGAATGGAGATACTTAAAAAACAGACAATGGAAGTTGCACTGCCACAGGCAAACGGTAAGACTATACTTGACGTTGGATGCGGAGTAGGAAACCTGACACTGCAGATGGCAAGAATGAATCCCGGATCAAAGGTCATGGGAATAGATCTTCTGGAAAAAATGATGGAACAATGCCGTCTGAACGCTATCGCATATGATATTAAGAATGTTTCATTTAAGGCTGAAAGTGTTTATGAGCTTTCCTTTAATGATGCAAGCTATGAGACGGTCACATGTTTCTTTATGCTGCACCACCTTGATGACATTCCAAAGGCTCTCTCAGAGGTTAAGAGAGTTGTTTCAAAGAACGGTACTGTGCTGGCAGTTGAACCACTTGACCATCACCATGGAACCGAAAGAGGAATTCAGGACTGGGTGGATCACTTTGAGAAAGCGGGATTCTCAGTTGAGACACAGCAGATAAGCAGGGCCGTTTTTGTAAAAGCGAAAGTCAACTGCTGACTTAATCCGAATAATAACAATAGGAGTTATATTGTTGACCACAAAAATGGATGTGGATATTTTTGGAGAGAGTGGCCAACAATAATTGAAGCAGGATTTGATCAATTGAGTTTTTGGGAAGGGTGGTATTTTGCTGGTGGTACCATAAAATTCCTGCTTCAACTAGACACAGTTGAGAGTACATAGTATTTAAATCTATTCCCTTTTTACAGAGGCTATTATGGCGCTTGCTATCGAAATAAACTTAAAACAACCAACAACAGGTTTATATGGGTAAGCAGGATGGTCAGAAATCACAGCATTAATGTGCTTTCTGAGAAATAATGATACCTCTTACACAATTGATCGTTTAATCGTTTAATTGTGAAAAGGAGGGGCGGGTGTGAGACACCCGCAGAAAAAAGATGTGCAATGTCCTCTTTTTAAGAGGAAGTGCCTGACATGTTTTTGTCATTGCACCGTTTTATAGTAGTGTTACAAATGCTACCTATTTTTAACACTACAAATAGTGTAACTCGTTTTTATTTAAGATTTATGCCAGACTTAAATCCTATAGAATAAATTAAAATGTCTGAATTATATCGAAAAGTTAAAGTACGTTTCATGTTAACAGTTGACATTATCACTATTGGAGTTGCTAATTAATGCTGGGAATAACAGACCCACAAATATGGATCGCATATATCTTATGCTTTGTAAGTGCCATTGGATGTGTAATCTATGGACTTATACACTGGAACGACGATGAAGAGGAGGAAGACTGATGGCTGTCAGTACTCCTGTTCTCGGATTATCCGTACTCGCCTACATGATGGTAGTTTTCTATCTGGGATGGGTCGGTTACAAACAAACAAAAGACAATGACGACTACATGCTTGCAGGAAGGAAGGTCAATCCTTTCGTGCTGGCATTCTCCTATGGTGCTGCGTTTATCAGTACTTCAGCTATCATAGGATTCGGTGGTTATGCCGGAGCGTTTGGTCTTGGCATACTGTGGCTGGTTTTCATGAACATCTTCGTGGGAATCTTTATTGCTTTTGTAGTATTCGGATCAAGAACAAGACGCATGGGCGTAAATCTCAAAGCAGTTACTTTCCCGGAGCTTATCGGAAGAAGGTTCCAGTCAAGGTTCATCCAGGGATTTTCAGGTGCACTCATCACCATATTCATGCCACTTTATGCAGGAAGTGTGCTGATCGGTGGTGCGCGTTTCATGGAAACCGCCCTGAATATCAATTACAATATCGCTATTCTCATCCTTGCAATAATCGTTGCAGCCTACGTTATTACAGGTGGGCTTATTGCGGTAATGTACACAGACGCTTTGCAGGGCGTACTGATGTTCGTTGGAATGACTATCTTGCTGGTATTCACCTATTCTAAACTTGGAGGAATTACCGAAGCCCACCAGGCACTCACAAATATGGCATACCTTGTACCTGATAATCTTGCAGCCGCCGGTCACACCGGATGGACCTCTATGCCATCATTCGGTTCACCAACATGGTGGACACTCGTATCAACCATCATTCTTGGTGTCGGTATCGGTGTACTTGCACAGCCACAGCTTGCAGTCAGGTTCATGACAGTAAAGAACACCCGCTCCCTGAAAAGAGCTGTTCTTTCAGGCGGACCTTTCATCTTCATGATGGCAGGTGTCGCATACATCGTCGGTGCTCTCTCAAACGTATACTTCTTCAACACACAGGGAATGATCTCCCTTGAGGTTGCAGGAGGCAATATCGATCTGATAATGCCCGAGTACATAAACAGTGCAATGCCGGATTATTTTGTAGTGTTCTTCCTGCTCACCCTTCTTGCAGCAGCCATGTCAACCTTAAGCTCACAGTTCCACGCCATGGGAACAGCTTTCGGACACGATTTCTACCGTGAAGGTATCATGAAAGGGAAGCTTGGCCAGACCATCAATGTCACAAGAGCCGGCATCGCTGTAACGATCTTCATCAGTGTCGTCCTTGCATACATACTCCCACCGGGAATTATCGCAAGAGCAACAGCAATATTCTTCGGACTCTGTGCAGCAGCCTTCCTACCAATGTATTCAGGAGCTATATTCTGGAAACGCATGACCAGACAGGGAGCAACAGCAAGTCTTCTTATCGGTACTTTCAGCAGCCTTTTCTGGCTCACATTCGTACATGCCAAGGAAGCGACTGCCCTTGGAATATGCCAGGCGCTTTTTGGACAGGCAACACTGCTTACAGGGACCTGGACCCTTGTAGACCCGATACTTGTTGCTACACCACTGTCATTTTTGGTTGCGATTGTCGTGAGCCTCATGACAGAACCCATGGCAGAAAAGCATGTTGAAAATTGCTTTAAGAAAAATTAAAGTGCTTTTTTAGAGAACGAACAATTAACAGGATTTGTTGATTGGTCTTTCTTTTCCCTTTTTTCTTTTTAGAACCCGGGGAATTAACAGGAATCTTCTTTATTGACTTTGAAACCTGGTGGAAATCCTGTTTATATGATTGATACAGTCTTTTCTCTATTTCATTTCCACAAAAACAACCGGTAATCTAAAAACAAAGCAACCATCCGCCGAAGGCGGCGTATTCCGATGATTCTATGAAGAAAATTATCCCATTAAATATCGTATTTTGACTGAGAATGCTGCTGAAATTCTGCAAAAATGTATTTCATGCTATTGTGTGTATATCATTTTGTTTATTTTGATGGGAAAACGCCGGCTTCGCCGGACCCTTCGGGATAGTTCAAGTATAAAAAAGTAAAAAAGAAGAGAGCTTCAAGCCCTCTTTTAACCTTAACTTGCTTATTTTCTTCTCAGAAGAACCGCAAGTGAAACAAACACAATTCCTGCAATTGCAGTAAATCCAGGTGTGCTTGATGTTTCTTCTTCTGCTACAGGTTCTTCGAATTCTTCAGTCACAGGTGTTGATACAGGAACCTGCTCGGAGATTGCCGATTTCTCATCTCCTACAACTTCAAAGATTGAGAATCCAGGAGTTTCAGCGTAGAAGTAGATGTAACCATCTTCTTCCCTTTCCTGATATGTTGGCAGGTCATTCCATTGTTCACCATGATACCTTGTCATACGGATCGTGGAAATGTCGATGTTGTTCTCTTCTATCCATTGCTTGCTTACCTTGAAACGTATCATGATATTCTCAGCAGAATCCGAAGAGATCGTTCCCTCGCTTCCGACATCAATACTCAGCATCTGGTAAGATCTGCCTGATGGAGAAGGCACACCATCAGGGTTGCTTGAAAGAACCTGGACTTTGGCAACTACAAGACCTTTGTCCTTTGTAGCATCAAAACTGATACCAAGTACAGGAGTACCGCTGTCCGAGAAGTCATAATCTACTTCGGAGTCACCTGTTATGCGCTTTACAGCAGAGGCGGATGCACCTACAATTGCTGGATCCTGTCCCTGACTTACAGATGCACGGGTTCCTGAACTGCTGCTAGTGGTGGTAGCTTCAGAGTTTGGATCTCTGAAAAGAGCAAAAAATTGCCCGGATTCAGGAAGATTTACTGATACGGTATTACTGGTCGTGTCAAGTATGGTGTTCGCTACTTCTTCCCAGGTACCGGTGCCGAAATTGAAATAATAAAGGTTTACAGATGACTCAACCGAACTGCTTATACCCGTGTCATTATAGGCGAATGTAACATTGAAAGTTCCTGTCCTGTCGATATATATATAACCGTCTGTCATAGCCTCTTTCCCTGAAAGAGTAAGGTCACATTCAGTTGATCTTATTTCGGTTTCTACTGAATCTGTGACAAAAGATAGAATTGCTGAATCATCAAGCAGTTTCAGCATATCTATTTCACAGTCAGGAGATGATTTGAAGTAAATATCATACTTGCATCCGGATGTTGTGATATTCTCGATAGTTGAATTGTCTGTTTCATAAAGATAGATTCCATAGCTTTCATTTGTGAAAGTAATATCCCTCACAGACATATTGGTACAATTAATCAAATATACAGTACCTGCATTTGCAGGAATGGTTTCATTTGAACTGTTTGTCAGGTAGTAAACAGGACTTCCACTTACTAAATTAGTTGTGTCTAAATCATTATAGTAATCGCCCAATGAAGCACCTCTCACTTCAAGATTATAGGTGTTCAATGACATTATGTTGCCTGTCAGGTTGTTTGAACTTGAATACCCCAGGTAAATACCATAAGAATTATTACTGGCAGTATTGTTGGTCAGTGTATTATAAGTAGAGTAAGACATGTAAATACCGTTATTGGCATCATCTGCAACATTACCTGTCAGCGTATTATAAGTAGATTCTTGCATGTAAATACTGTAGTGATCGTTATCTTCAGCAACATTACCTGTCAGCGTATTATAAGTAGAGTTATACATGTAAATACCGTAAGTGTCATTACCAACAACATTACCTGTCAGCGTATTATAAGTAGAGCTAGATATGCAAATACCATTGTGACTATCATTTCCAGTATTATTGGTCAGAGTATTATTTTCAGAATCTAGCAGGTTAATACCATCCCAATTATTACGGCAAATATTGTTGATAAGCGTATTATTTGAAGATAATCTCATGAAAATACCATCATTATCATTGCTGCTAGCAGTATTATTGGTCAGAGTGTTATTTTCAGAAATATACAGGTAAATACCATATTTGTTGTTACTGGCAATATTATTTATAATGGTACAGTTCGAATTCCCTTCAAGGTTTATGCCAGCGTAAGGCATATCTGTTGCACCTGTAACAGTAAATCCATTTATCGTTACATTGTTGGCAGTTACAGAAAACACATTATCACTTGCAGATAAAGCCTGAATAATTGTGCTTTCTGCACCATTCTGAGAACGAATTGTGACACTCTTGTCAACATCCACATTTTCATTGTAAGTTCCATCAGTTACAACGATAGTGTCGCCCTCATATGCAGCATTTACTGCAGCCTGGATGGTTGTGTAATCACAATCAGAGCCGCTTCCAACATATGTAATCTGATACTGGAAATACGGAAGAGTAGAACCTTCGTCTATTTTCCAGACGAAACTTAAATTGTAATCTGTTGAAATGATGTCACTGCTTGCATTCCAATTAAGACCTGAAGCTCCCGAAACAAAGGCAAAACTGGTGAAGTTAGCATAAGAAGACTGAGTACCCTCACCACTAGCCGGAGTGCCGGAATAATAACTGTTAGTCACAGTGCCGCCGTTATTATAGCCGACAAGACCGCCTATATCTGAGCCAGAGGCAGTAGTGCTAGCTGTACCAGTAGCGAAACTGTTGATCACATTGCCTGTTAACCAGCCATTGGTATACCCGATAAGACCACCGACCATATCGTTACCTGAGACATTACCGGTGGCATAACAGTTGCTTACAGTACCGGCATTACTCCCAAAAAGACCACCGACAGCAATACCAGTACCTGTACAGGAGACATCACCAGTGGCATAACAATTGCTAACATAGCCATAATTCTCTCCGAAAAGGCCGCCAACAGAGGCATAACCACCATCATAACTACTTGTAACAGTGACATTGGCATAACAATTGTCTGCATAACCCATGTATAGATCACCAGCAAGACCGCCGGCATAATTAGCATCACTGGAGACAGTACCTGTAGCAAAACAATCACTAATATTACCACCATTTATATCGCCGATAAGACCGCCGACATAAGAACCAGTGCCTCCGGTAACAGTGCCACTGAAAGAACAGTTGCTAACAGTGCCACAAAGTTCAGCGACAAGACCGGCGACATAAGAATCTGTTGAATCAACACCATCAGAACTTGTTTCTATTCCAAGGTCGTGGATATTAGCACCTGTATTAGTACGACCGAAGAATCCGGCAAAGGAAGTAGTCTCATAAATGGTCAGGTTACTTATTGTATATCCGTCTCCGTCAAAATCACCTGTGAACTTAATACTGGAATTACCAATCGGAGTGTGATTGCCCACAAGGGTAATGTCACTTGTTAGTTTGAAGTAACTTCCCCAATCATCAGACGTTGTTGACAATTCATCAATATCGCTGTCAGTTGAAAGCAGCTACGGACTTTCACTCGTACCGCTACCACCGGAGTATGTTGCTGCTGAAACTATACCTGTGCTTAATAGTATGCACATGAATAAAGCTAAAATAATGTGTATTTTCTGTAATACTGCCATAATGCACCCTCGTTATTAAATGTAAAAATTAATAGAAATATATAATTTGATTTTAATTTATATATAGAATATACTATATGAAGGTTTTGAACTGTATAATGTTTTACAGTGTGAACAATTCAAATAGCTTGTAGATTCAAGAAGAATCAAATTATATGTCAAAGAAAAAAGAAAAGGATAAGAGCAGTAAAACTGCCCTTTCTTATTTTTATTCGGACTTCATTTTCCTATTCACAAGGAAAGCAAGTGAAACAAACACGATTCCTGCAAGAACAGTGAATCCCGGAGTGTCAGGTGTTTCGTCTTCCTCTACTGGTTCCTCAACTTCCTCAGTCACTGATGTTGATGTTTCAACTGTTTCTGCAGGAGTACTGCCAATCTCATCACCTACAACATTGAAGACTGAGAATCCCGGAGTCTCAGCGTAGAAGTAGATGTAACCGTCTTCTTCTCTTTCCTGGTATGTTGGAAGATCATTCCACTGTTCACCATGGAATCTCGTCATGCGAATTGTGGAAATATCAATGTTATTTTCCTCTATCCACTGTTTGCTCACCTTGAAGCGGATCTGGATGTTGTCTGCACTGCTACCTGAGGAAATAGTTCCTTCACTTCCAACATCGATGCTCAGCATCTGGTATGACTTTCCTGCTGGAGATGGAACTCCTTCCGGATTGCCGGAAAGCACCTGAACCTTGGCGACTACCAGACCTTCATCAGTCTTTGCTTCAAAGCTTACTCCAAGAACAGGAGTTCCACTATCGGAGAAATCATATTCAACTTCAGAGCCACCGGTTACACGCTTGACAGATGAAGCAGACTGTGATACGATAGTTGGATCCTGTCCCTGACTGACCGATGCACGGGTTCCTGAACTGCTTGAACTGCTGCTGGAACTTGGAACAGTCCTGAAGAGTCCGTATGTAGTTGTGTATTCCTCAATTGAAGCAACTTCAATATGGATACCAGATTCAAGATCTACAGATACAAAATTACCTGATGTGTTCAGTGTTGCATTCGGAACGATAACCCATTCATTACCATCCAGTTCATAAAGGGATATTGATGATTCAATAGAACTGCTCATACCTGAATCGTCATAGAAGATAGTCATATTCAGATCTTCAACGAAACCAATATCCAGATAGCCATTTACATTTGCTTTACCTGAAGGAACAGTGGAGATTGTTTCGTTGCTTCTTATTGCAGTTTCATAGGTCGGTACAAAGGAAAGTTCCATGGAACCGGTATCTGTCTCCAGATTATCAACAGTACAATTCGAAGATGACCTGGAATAGAAGGCATATTCCTCGTTTCCTATTGCAGTATTACCTGTCAGGGTGGTATTATCCGAATTATAGAGAGAGAATCCACAGGAATAAATGGAAGCAGCCTCCGAATTTGGAGAAATTGCATTTGGATTGATAGAGTACATGACCAAACTGCCGCCTTCATTATAATTGGCAACGTTACCTGTCAGAACATTGTTGTCAGAGTAAACGAGATAGATACCCGTAGCAGCTGTACTTTCAATATCCATTGGTTCTATCACGGAATCGAGAGATATTGAAGCTGGTTCAATATTATAGATGTTGTAACTGGCAACATTGTCTGTCAGGGTATTGTTATCTGATGAACTGAAATACATCCCGTACCGATCATTGTAACTGGCAGTATTACCTGTCAGCGTATTGTTGTCTGATGAACTAAAATACATTCCGTAAGTATTGTTCATTGCATCATTATCTGTCAGGGTATTGTAGTCACTTGAGGTGTACAGACGAATTCCATATTCATTATTGTAAATATCGTTATCATCTAATGTATTGTGACTTGAATAATACAAATAAAGACCACAGTAACTATTGTCATTAGCAATGTTGTTGCTTAATGTATTGTTTTCTGAATGATCAAGAACAATACCGAAGCTATTGTCATTAACAATATTGTTTGTTACTATACTGTTATTTGAATAACCAAGGTAAATACCGGCCATTTCAAAGTCAGTTACACCTGTTACGTTGAAACCATCTATTGTCACATTATTTACTGTTACATTAAATGCGTGTTCTGATGAATCGCTTGCATTTACATTAGTGCTTGCTGCACCGTTCTCTGAACGAAGTGTAACACTCTTGTTAACAACAACATTCTCATTGTAAGTTCCATCACCTACAATGATAGTATCTCCCTGGCTTGCATCATTAATTGCAGCCTGAATTGTTGTAAAGTCATCATCCTGACCACTTCCAACATAGATCGTTGATGCGTCTGATACAGTAATTGTCATTACCTGAGAATCAACTGAACCGTATCCGTCACTTACATTGAATTCAACAGAGTAGGTTCCTGCATCACTGAATCCAATGTCCCATGAGCCAACACCTGTGCTGGTGTTGAAGTTATCAAGCAGTGAACTCTGGTTACAATTAAATGTCGGAGTATCGCCATCGACATCTGTGAAGTTGATATCAAAGGTGATAGTGTCGCCTTCACTGCCTGTAATGTTGCTTACATTGAGAATACCTATCTCGTTGTTCGGGACCTGGACATTGTCACTGACACCATCTGAAAGTATGGAGTCTGTGGCATTGTATGCATAGACTGTTATGTTGGACCATGCGTGAGCTGAGAGTCCGGTATGATTGAAATAAGTGTTTGTTGTTCCGTTCAGCCAGCTTTCTCCATAACTCACATTGTAGGAATCGGTCAGATCTCCTGCACCTGCATTCCAGCTATGGTTCACCCAGAAATTACCGGTTGTGTTTGTGAAATTTTCAGGTGTTCCCGGTATAGCAAATGAAATGGGGTCTTCCTGATACTGATGGTATGGAAGAGTATATCCATCTATTATTTTCCATACATAGTTTGGATCGTCTTCTGTTGTGATCACATCCTGTGTACCGCCGACATTCCAGTTCAGACCTGTCGGTCCTGAAACATAGGTGAAACTCATGAAGTTAGAATAGGAAGTAGAACTACCTATACCATTAACCGGTGTGCCTGAATAAAAACCTCTGGTCACAGTGCCACCATCATTATCCCCTGCAAGACCACCGACACGCAATGAACCTGTGGCAGTGCCTGTGGCAAAACTATTGTCAATATACCAGAGATTAAAACCTACAAGACCACCGACATACTGAGAACCACTAACATTACCAGTGGCATAACAGTTGGTGATCTGATCCCAATTCTTCCCTACAAGACCACCGGCATTATTACCAGAAGCGGTGACATCACCATTAGCATAACAGTTGAGAACAGCAGCGTTACTTTCGCCGATAAGACCACCAACTTCAGTTAAGCCAGTAACGGTACTATTGGCAGAACAGTTGCTGACAGTTCTACGATTATAACCTGCAAGACCACCGATATAGTTAGAAGAGCCGCTAACATTACAGGTGACAAAACAGTTGGTCACAGTAGCACCTCCACTGTTTTCACCTACAAGACCACCGACATACTGAGAACCACTGACATTACCTGTTACTGAACAGTTGTTAACTATGCCATTACCGCCATTTTCTCCTAAAATACCTCCTACATAAGATGCTGTTGAAACAACACCTTCTGAGCTTGTTTCTACTCCAAGATCATGGATATTTGCACCGGTATTAGTATAACCAAAGAGACCAGCATAGTTAGTAGTCTGATAAACGGTCAGGTTAGTTATTGAATATCCATTTCCGTCAAAGTCACCTGTGAACTGAGTACCGGAATTACCGATAGGAGTGTGATTTCCTGCAAGTGTGATGTTCTGTGTCAGCAGGAAGTATTTATCCCAGTCGGCAGAAGTTGCTGACAGTGTGTCAATGTCGCTGTCGGTTGAAAGCAGATATGGATCATCAGCTGTACCGCTACCACTGGAGTATGGAACATTCTGATACTGGAAATATGGAAGAGTATAAGCATCTGTTATTCTCCAGATGAAACTTGAATCATTTTCTGTTGTGATAATGTTTCCACTTCCATTCCAGTTAAGGCCTGTTGCTCCTGATACGAAAGAGAAATCCATGAAGGCAGATGCAGTATTAGATGTAGCGGAACTATCAGCCGGACTGCCGGAGTACCAATTGTTGGATGTTGTACCCCAGGTATTATCTCCTATCAGACCACCAACGGTAGAACCATCGGCAGCAGCAGTACCGGTGGCAAAACTGCTTGTCACTGTGCCTCCATTAAACCCGACAAGACAGCCCACAATATTGGCACCTGTGGCATTGCCCGTAGTATAACAGTTAGTCACGTTTCCGCTTACACCGTTATTTCTTCCGACAAGACCACCAACATAATTACTGCTGCCAGTTACATCAACTGCTGCATAACTATTACTTATTGCAGCATCGCTGTAACCTGCCAGACCACCAATGTAAGAAGCACCAGCAACATTACCGGTGACAGAACAGTTGTTTACAGTACCGACAGTTACCCCGATAAGAGCTCCAACATTGTTTCCTGTTGAAACAACACCTTCTGAGCTTGTCACAATTTCAAGATCATGGATGTTAGAAGCGGAACCTGCATATCCAAAGAATCCAACACGATCAGTGGTCTGATAAACGGTCAGGTTAGTTATTGAATATCCATTTCCGTCAAAATCACCTGTGAACTGTGTACTTAAACTGCCAATCGGAGTGTGATTACCCACAAGTGTGATATCCTGTGTCAGTTGGAAGTAACTGCTCCAGTTAGCAGGAGTTGCTGAAAGTTCATCAATGTCGCTGTCAGTTGAAAGCAGGTACGGATCATCAACTGTACCACTACCGCTGGAGTATGGAGTATCCACTGCATCCTGGTCCTGTAAGTATGGAAGACTGGAACCATCATCTATTCTCCAGATGAAACTTGAATCTGCTTCTGTTGTGATCACGTCACCGTTTTCATTCCAGTTAAGGCCTGTTGCTCCTGAAACGAAGGCGAAATCCATGAAATTGGAATAGGAAGTAGAAGTAAGACCAGTAATAGTTTCCTCTGGACTGCCGGAATTATAACAGTTGTTCATAGTACCATCATTGTCATAACCTACAAAAGCACCGCCCTGACCAAAGGCGGCTGTAGTAGAACCTGTGGCAAATGAGTTGGTTACAGTACCTCCATATGCACAGCCTATAAAACCACCAACCCCATATCCTCCAGTGACATTGCCAGTGGCATAACTGTTGCCAATAGTACCAGAATTATAAGCGGCAAGACCGCCCGCATACATATTTTCTCCCATTATATCTTGAGTGATAGTACCAGTGGCATAACAGTTACTTATAGTAACAGCATTATGGCCAACAAGACCACCGACATAATCACCTGAACTGGTGACATTGCCTGTGGCAGAACAGTTGTTTATACTACCGGTACCTTCATTCGATCCTACAAGACCACCGACATGCGATGAACCAGTTGCAGTGCCTGTGGCATAACAGTTGCTTATAGTAACAGCATTAAAGCCAACAAGACCACCGACATAACCTCCAGAACTGGTGACATTGCCTGTGGCAGAACAGGTGTTTATACTGCCGGGATTTTCATTCGTTCCTACAAGACCACCGACAATATCGCCAGAACTGGTGACATTGCCTGTGGCAGAACAGTCACTAACCGTGCCTGTATTCGCTCCGGCAAGAACACCAGCATAATTACCTGATGTTGAAATAACACCGTCTGAGCTTGCCTCTACTCCAAGTTCATGGATGTTACCGCTAGCAGATATGAAACCGAAGAATCCGACAAAACCGCTACTATATACAGTCATATTTTGTATTGCATATCCGTTTCCGTCAAAGTCACCTGTGAAGTAAGGTGAAGTTTTACCAATTGGGGTGTGATTTCCTGCAAGTGTGATGTTCTGTGTCAACCGGAAGTAACTGTTCCAGTAAGCAGGAGTTGCTGACAGTGTGTCAATGTCGCTGTCAGTTGAAAGAAGGTAAGGGTCATCGACTGTACCACTACCTCCTGAGTAAGGAACATACTGATACTGGAAGTATGGAAGAGTTGAACCATCCTCTATTTTCCAGATGAAACTGGAATTGGCTTCTGTTGTGATTACGTCCTGTGTACCACCAGCATTCCAGTTAAGACCTGAAGCTCCTGAAACGAAGGCAAAACTGGTGAAGTTGTCATAGGAAGTAGGAGTACCAATACTATTGTCTGGACTGCCGGAATAATAACTGTTGGTTACAGTACTGGTATTACGACCAACAAGACCGCCAACATACGAATCACCATCTGCAGTACCAGTAGCAAAACAGTTGATAACAGCACTGCCCAATTGAGCACCAACAAGACCTCCGACACTCAGACCAGAACCAGTGACATTACCAGTGGCAAAACTGTTGCTGATTAAGCCTGTAGTTGTTCCGACAAGACCGCCGACATTATTATAACCAGTGACAGTAACATTGGCAGAACAGTTACTAACAGAACCACTAGTTACGAACTGCCCAATAAGACCACCTACATTATTATAACCAGTGACAATGCCAGTGGCAGAAGAATTGCTAACAGAGCCGTTGTAAACTTGCCCGACAAGACCGCCGACATACCACCCTGTTGAAACAACACCATTTGAGCTTGATTCTATTCCTATATCGTGGATGTTAGCACCTGCATCTATTTTACCAAAGAATCCGGCATGGTCTGTGGTCTGATAAACCGTCAGGTTAGTTATTGAATACCCGTCTCCGTCAAAGTCACCTGTGAATTGAGTACCAGAATTACCAATTGGAGTGTGGTTGCCCACAAGTGCGATGTCCTGTGTTAGTTTGAAGTAACTGCCCCAGTCATCAGACGTTGTTGACAGTGTGTCAATATCACTGTCATTTGAAAGTAGATACGGATCATCACTCGTACCGCTACCACCGGAGTATGTTGCTGCTGAAACTGTACCTGTGCTTAATAGTATGCACATGAATAAAGCTAAAATAATGTGTATTTTCTGTAATCCTGCCATAATACGCCCTCGTTGTTAAATGTAAAAATTGATGGAAATATATAATTTGATTTTAATTTATATACAGAATATACTATATGAATGTTTTGAACTGTATAATGTTTTACAGTGTGAACAATTCAAATAGCTTGTAGATTCAAGAAGAATCAAATTATATGTCAA
Organism: uncultured Methanolobus sp.; assembly: GCF_963667555.1. Lineage (NCBI taxonomy): Archaea > Methanobacteriati > Methanobacteriota > Methanomicrobia > Methanosarcinales > Methanosarcinaceae > Methanolobus > uncultured Methanolobus sp. The sequence goes on along the minus strand of NZ_OY763421.1, from coordinate 613,658 downwards.
AGAAAAAAGAAAAGGATAAGAGCAGTAAAACTGCCCTTTCTTATTTTTATTCAGACTTCTGTTTCCTGTTTACAAGGAAAGCAAGTGAAACAAACACAACTCCTGCAATTGCAGTGAATCCAGGAGTGCTTGCTGTTTCATCTTCAGCTACTGGTTCTTCAGCTTCTTCAGTAACCGGTGCAGAGGCTGGAACCAGTTCTGAGGTTTCAGAAACCTCATCTCCGACAACTTCAAAGATAGAGAATCCCGGTGTTTCAGCGTAGAAGTAGATGTACTTATTATCTTCACTTTCCTGATATGTTGGAAGATCATTCCACTGGTCATCATGATATCTGGTCATACGGATCGTGGAAATATCTATGCCGTTATCTTCTATCCACTCTTTGCTTACCTTGAAGCGGATCTGGATGTTGTCTGCATTGTCTGAGGAAACAGTACCTTCACTTCCTACATTGATGCTCATTGTCTGGTAAGCCTTACTTGAATGATGAGATACTCCGGAAGGTGTTTCTGAAAGGATCTCAACTTTAGCTACAACAAGACCTCCATCGTCCTTTGCATCAAAACTTACTCCAAGAACCGGAGTACCGCTATCTGAGAAATCATAGTCGATCTCTGAACCGGAAATGATACGCTTTACGGATGTAGCAGTGCTTGTTACTATTGAAGGATCCTGTCCTGGGCTGACCGATGTACGTGTGCCTGATGAGGAACTGCTGCTGGTTGTGGTAGTACTGCTGGATGAATCATCACCTGGATCATCCCCACCTGATGTAGTGCCATTTATGAACAGGGCATAATAACCAGGGTATGTAAGGTTTGCTGATACCGTATTGTTGCCTGTGTCAAGGGTAGCATTTGCTACTTCGACCCATTCAAAGGAAGACTCAGCCAGTCCAAGCAATTTTATTTCATCCTCAGTGGATGAATTCATGCCCGTGTCATTGTAAGAGAATTCCGCATTTATGGTTCCATACGCATATATCTTGTAATTCTTTGTGATATTGTCTTTTCCAGTGGCCTGGACATCAAAAGAGTTTATGACATTAATTCCAACCGTTGAAGCATTAGAAGTGAAACTCAGTTCTGCCATCCCTTCATTCAGGATCATAGAATCTATGGAATTGTTCGGAGATGAGAACAATGAAAATTGTTCAGGGCTGGAAACTTCAGTGCCACCGTTATCATACAACTGTTCATTTGTAAAAGTACAATTGACAGAAGATAGAATGTTATATCCGGTGTAAGTGCTTCCGACAATAATGTTGCCTGACATAGTGCTGTGGTTCATATATTGAATATTGATACCATACTCATCATTGTTACAGACTGTATTGTTTGTCAGAGTATCATAGTCTGAATAACGGACATACATACCACTTTTAGTATTGTAACTTGCATTATTTCCTGCAAATGTATTATTATCACCAGTCAAATAGATACCATAGTTGGAATTGTTAATGGCACTGTTGTTCGTCAGTACGCAGTTATATGAAGCAACTATGGAAATACCATCAAGACTATTATCATTGGCAATATTATTTGTAAGTACAGTGTTGTTTGCATAACGCATAGAAAATCCATAACTACTCTCGCTGAAATTATTACCTGTAAGAGTATTAAAGTCGGACTCGAGTATGTAGATACAGCGACCATTACCATTTCCGATATTGTTAGTAAGATTATTGTTACTACTTGCAGACTCCAGATAAATACCATCTCCTCCTGTATTATCACTAATAGTATTATCTATCAGTGAATTGTTACTTGATGAAGACAGATGGATTCCATACATAGGATTATCACTTACTGTGTTATCTGAGAGAGTATTGTAGTTGTTTGAAGAATCCAGTTTAATTCCAATTTCAGAATTGCTAATTGCTGTATTGTTTGTCAGTAAATTGTTACTGGAAGATGAAAGGTGGATTCCATAAACGTTTCCTGTCAGTGTGTTATTTGCAATGGTACAATTGTCTGCAGAGTTCAGGTAAATACCAGCCTTACTTGAAGATGATGAACCAGTAATATTGAAACCACTTATAGTTACATTATCAGCAGTCACATAAAATACGTGGTCACTGCTTGAATCTGCCTGAATGGTTGTGCTTGCAGAACCATTCTGTGAACGTATTATTATGTCATCTACAGTAACGTCTACATTTTCAATGTAAGTTCCATCAGGTACAATAATCGTGTCACCACTGCTTACATTTGCAAGCACTGCTGTGATACTTGAATTACCGGAGCCACTGCCGACATAGAAGGTGCTTGGGGCGCTTTCCGGCACATAATCCTGTAAGTATGGAAGACTGGAACCATCATCTATTCTCCATATGAAACTTGAGTCATTTTCTGTTGTGATCACGTCACCACTTCCGTTCCAGTTAAGGCCCAGAGTTCCTGAAACGAATGCAAAACTTGTGAAGTTTGAATAAGAACTGGAAGTACCAATTCCATTGTTTGGGCTGCCGGAATAATAACTGTTGGTTACAGTACCGCTATTACTGCCAATAAGACCACCATGAACAGCATCACCTGTGGCAAAACTGTTGGTCAGAGTACCGAAATTACTCCCTACAAGACCTCCTATATTTACATTACCTGAAGCATTACCAGCAGCATAACTGTTGGTTACAGTGCCGGTATTACTGCCAATAAGACCGCCTAGAGTAGCTGTACCGGAGGTAAGGCCTGTAGCATAACAATTGCTTACCGTGTGGCTATTTCCACCAACAAGACCACCGACATATACTGAACCGATAACAGTACAATTGGTAAAACTGTTGCTGACAGTGCCGGGATTGACATTATCTCCTGCAAGACCACCGACATAATAATCACCGGTGACATTACCAGTGGCATGACTGTTACTAATAGTTCCGTAATTTACGCCGACAAGAACACCGACGTCATCACCAGAGCACGTAACATTGCCTGTGGCATAACAGTTGTTCACAGTACCATAATGCTCCCCTACCAGAGCTCCAACAACGGCCACTGTTGAAACAATACCATCTGAACTTGTCTCTATTCCAAGGTCATGAATGATGCCATTACGTGTAGAGCTAAAAAATCCTGTATTGACCATGGTTCTATAAATGGTCACGTTCTTTACTGCAAATCCGTTTCCATCGAAGTCACCTGTGAAATCCATCCCAAAAGCAATCGGCGTGTGATTGCCTACAAGTGTGATGTTCTGCGTCATCATGAAGTATTTATCCCAGTCTGCAGAAGTTGCTGACAGTGTGTCAATATCACTGTCAGTTGAAAGCAGATACGGATCTCCTTCAATACCGCTGCCGCCGGAGTATGTTGCTGCTGAAGCTGTTCCTGCACATATAAGTAATGCATACATGAATAATGCTGTAATAATGTAAGCTCTTTTTAATCTCATACTTGTGTACCTCACAACCGGATTTAAAATATATTGATTATTATACTTTGATTACAATTAATCTGCATTGCATGATATATATAGATTCGCAACTGTGTAACATTTTACAGCGTGAACTGTATAAATATTGGTTTCACTGTGAACGATGCGTCTTTACAATATATTGAAAAAAGAAAACTGGTTTGATAAAAAAAGACAAAAAAAAAATTGTAGAGAGCTTACTGCCCTCTTTTAAATTTATTTTCTTCTCAGAAGAACCGCAAGTGAAACAAACACAACACCTGCAATTGCAGTGAATCCCGGAGTGCTTGATGTTTCATCTTCCTCTACTGGTTCTTCAACTTCTTCAGTTATCGGAGCTGTTGATTCTACTGTTTCAACAGAAGTGGTTTCAGCCATCTCATCTCCAACAACATTGAAAACAGAGAATCCCGGTGTTTCAGCATAGAAGTATATGTAACCGTCTTCTTCTCTTTCCTGGTATGTTGGCAGATCGCCCCACTGACCATTGTTGTATCTGGTCATACGGATCGTGGAAACATCGATGTTGTTCTCTTCTATCCACTGTTTACTGACCTTGAAGCGAATCTGGATGTTATCGGCACTACCGGAAGATGAAGAGATAGTTCCTTCACTTCCAACGTCAATGCTCATCATCTGGTAAGACTTACCTGATGGAGATGGAACTCCTTCCGGATTACTGGAAAGAACCTGAACCTTGGCAACTACCAGACCTTCATCGGTCTTAGCGTCAAAGCTTACACCAAGAACCGGAGTTCCACTGTCAGAGAAATCATAATTAACTTCTGAACCACCGATTATGCGCTTAACAGATGATGCAGACTGCGATACGATCTCAGGACTCTGTCCCTGACTGACCGATGCACGGGTTCCTGAACTGCTGCTGGTTGTAGTAGTAGTAGCTACAGGTTCCGAATCCTTGAACAAAGCGAAAGTTCCGAATTCTGTAAGGTTTGCTATTACAGTGTTACTGCTTGTATTAACAGTTGCATTCATCTCATCCCATTCTGTTCCGTTGAGCTTGTAGAGAGCCAGAGTTGCTTCCTTAGATGCGGTCATTCCGCTATCGGAATAGAAGAGACTCATATTCATGCTGCTCAGTGCAGAGCTTATAGTGATATAACCATTGACGTTGGTTTTACCGGTAAATGCATTGGAATTGGTTTCTGTCCTTACTATTTGTGTGGTCGTACTATCAGACGTAAAGGTCAGTTCTGCCAGATCATCTCCAAGAATAAAAGGATCAACTAAAACATTATTGGAGCTTCTTAGATCAATATCAAGTGTGTTATTGTCTGCACTGTTATTTCTGAGAGTACAACTTCCAGAATTATAGATGTAAAAACCATTTTCATTATTGTTAGCAGTGTTTCCTGTCAGGTTATTATTGGTGGAATAATATAGATAGATACCTCGATCACCTGATTGACTAACAGTGTTATCTGCAATTGTGCTGTATGATACAGAAAACAATCTAATACCATAATTAGTGCTTACACTGACAGTGTTGTCTGACAATGTGATATTGGCAGATGTGTCAACGCAAATTCCCTCATAAGTATTTTCATTGACAGTATTATTTGATACTATACTGTTAGAAGAATCAGAAACAGAAATTCCTGTGTTGCCATCATTGACAGTATTATTTGACACTGTACTATTGGCAGACTCAGAAAGATAAATTCCTGCGTGATCATTGTTGGCAGTATTATTTGAAACTGTACTATTGGCAGAATATTCTACATAAATTCCATAATTTTCGTTTCCACTTACATCGTTGTTGTTCAATGTATTGTTAAGTGATTCCTCCAAGTAAATACCAATATTACATTCAGATGTAGTGGTATTTTCTACTGTTGAATCGTCTGTTTCATATAAAAGAACTCCACGAGATACATTTGTGATAGAGGCATCGCTGACAGATATATTCGTACAATTGATGGCGTAGGCCATAGCAGCTGTTGAAGGAATTATTTCATCTGTATGATTTACCAGATAGTAGACAGGTTTTCCATCCAGCAGATTGCTTGTATCTATATTGTGCTGATAATCTTCAAGAGAAGATGAAGTCAAATAGAAATTGAAAATGTTCTGTGAGATTATGCTACCTGTAAGTGTGAGATTACTTGAAGAATATATCTCAATACCACAATAACTTTGACTTATGGTATTGTTTGACAATATACTGTTATCTGAATTGGAAATATAAATACCAGAATTATCATTTCCACTAGCTGTGTTGTTTGCCAGTATACTACTGCCAGAATAACTCTGATAAATTCCATGATATTCATTTTCATTGGCAGTATTGTTTGTCAATATATTGCTACCAGAATTCTGCAGGTAAATACCGTCGTCATTTATGCTGGCATTATTGTTGGTCAAAGCATTACTCTCTGAAGCGTATAAATAAAATCCACAGTTATTATTTAAATTGAGAGTATTGTTTGTTAAAGTATTACCAGATGATTCTTTTAAATAAATACCATCATTACAGTCAGATATTGTGACATTTTCTATTATTGAATTGTCCGTATCATAAAAACGGATTCCTTCGTATATATTTGAAACAGTAATATCCCTTACAGTAATATTGTCACAACTGATAGCATAAACCGTACCGGCAGTTGAAGGAACAATTTGATCTGACTGGCTCACAAGATAATAGATCGGACTACCATTAACTAAATTGGTAATGTCTATATTATGTTGATAATAACTAAGTAAACTACCAGAGATCATGAAATTATACGTGTTATTTGACATGATATTGTCTGTAAGAACTACATTTTGTGAATTACCTATAGAAATTCCATAATCATTAGTAATGGCAGTATTATTTTCCAGTGTATTACTACTTGAGGAATAAAGGTAAATTCCATAATTGTCATTTTCACTGACGTTATTGTTTGTCAGCGTATTGACGACTGAAGAACGCACTTCAATACCACTATATGTGTCGTGCACTGTATTGTTTGTCAGTGTATTTGTGTCTGAATAAGACATGTAAATACCTTGAGATGACGCATCGCTTACACTATTGTTGGACAGTGTATTGCTGTCTGAATAATACATATAAATACCTGCATTTGACACATCGCTTACACTACTATTGGACAGTGTATTGCTGTTTGAATGATCCATGTAAATTCCATAATAACAGTCAGATATTGTGACATTTTCTAATAGCGAATTATCCGTGTCATAAAACATAACTCCACGAGATACATTTGTAAAAGTAGCATCGCTGACAGATATATTATCACAGGTAATTGCATAGACAAAACCGGCAGTTGAAGGAATAATTTCATCTGACTGGCTTACAAGATAGTAAACAGGCTTTCCGTCAACAAGATTGCTTGTATCAATATCGTGCTGGTAATCTGTTAGACTACCGCTGTCCAGACGGAAATTGTACATATTCTGTGACATTGTGTTGCCGGTCATCGAATTGTTGGTTGAAGAATATATGTAAAGACCATATTCACTACCACTTAAATTATTGTTTGTCAGCGTATTGCTATCAGAATATTCTATTTGAATACCGCTATAATCGTTTCCACTGACAGTGTTACTGACCAGAGTAGTATGATCGCAGATACTATACAACCAAATTCCTATATAGCAGTTATTAACAATGTTGTTGGACAACGTGTTGTCAGATACCTTAAAGAAGTAAATACCTCTCCAGTTCCCAGTTACAATATTATTACTGATTGTATGACCGGATGTTTGTTGTGAATAAATACCAGCGTTAGTTGAACCGGTAATATTGAAACCGCTAATGGTAACATTGTTAGCTGTCAGGTAAAATACATTATTGTTTAGTGAACTTGCCTGCACCGTTGTGCTTGCAGAGCCGTTCAGGGAAAGAATTGTGACTTCTTTTGAAACAACAACATTCTCTGTGTATGTACCATCAGTCACAATAATAGTATCGCCGTCAGTTGCATTTGCGAGTGCAGCGGTAATGGTCTTGTTTCCATATTCAGGCCCTACCATGATCGCAGTGAGGGTCCATTGAGCATAGAGAGTCACATCGGAAGATGTAGAATATGCATCACCTGCAGAATAAGAAGTTCCAGTGCCACCTGCTGCTGTGTTCCAACCTGCAAATGAGTATCCTGTTCGTACAAGAGAGCCTTCGTCGCTTATAGTGACCCCTCCTGATGTGAAAGATTGTGTAGTAGGTGCTGATCCACCTGTATTGCCGTTGCCATTGTAGTGGACATAATAGGTGGGGTCACCAACCGCAAGTGCATTCATAGGTGTAAACATTACTATTATTGTTATGCTTATAATAAAAGCAATAATAATATTTCTAAAAACTTCTTTTCTGTGTACTCTCATCCTTGTGTCACCTTGTGAATATAATCCATTGATATAATGTATAAATATAATTATCCACCTATAATTTGAGATATATACTATAAATATATACCGCAGAATAACGAATTTAACGGCGTTAACATTGTAAAATGACTGCCAATAAAGAGACAAGTGATATATAGGTATAAAAAAGAAAGATAAAGAAGAGAGCAGGAAACTGCTCTTTCTTATTTTTATTTCTGTCTTCTGCTTACAAGGAAAGCAAGTGAAACAAACACGATTCCTGTAATTGCAGTGAATCCCGGTGTGCTTGAGGTTTCATCTTCCTCTACTGGTTCTTCTACCTCTTCAGCAACAGTTGTTGGAGTTTCAACTGTTTCAACAGAAGTTGTTTCGCCCATCTCATCTCCAACAACATTGAAGATTGAGAATCCCGGTGTTTCAGCGTAGAAGTAGATGTAACCGTCTTCTTCTCTTTCCTGGTATGTTGGCAGATCACTCCACTGACCATCGTTATATCTGGTCATGCGGATGGTGGAAATGTCAATGTTGTTCTCTTCTATCCACTGCTTGCTGACCTTGAAGCGGATCTGGATGTTGTCTGCACTGCCGGAAGATGAAGAGATAGTTCCTTCACTTCCAACGTCGATGCTCATCATCTGGTAAGACCTGCCTGATGGAGATGGAACTCCTTCCGGATTACCGGAAAGCACCTGCACCTTGGCAACCACAAGACCTTCATCTGTCTTTGCATCAAAGCTTACTCCAAGAACAGGAGTACCACTGTCTGAGAAGTCATAATCAACCTCGGAGCCACCTGTTACACGCTTCACAGATGAAGCAGATTGTGATACGATCGACGGATTCTGTCCCTGACTGACCGATGCACGGGTTCCTGAACTGCTGCTGGTAGTTGTAGTAGTGGTAGCTGCAGGTTCAGGATCTTTGAACAGGGCAAATGTACCAAATTCCGTAAGGTTTATTGTTACGGTATTAACTGTTGTATTAACAGTTGCATTCACTTCATCCCATTCTGTTCCGTTAAGCTTGTACAGAGCCAGAGTTGCTTCCTTAGATGCGGTCATTCCGCTATCGGAATAGAAGAGACTCATATTCATGCTGCTAAGTGAGGAATCAATGAAAATGTAACCATTTACATTGGTCTTGTTGGCAAATTCGTTGGAGTTTGTTTCAGTCCTCAATATTTCCACAGATGAATCGTTGGAAGTAAAGTCGATCTCTGCCAGTCCGTCGCCAAGGATAAGTGGATTTACTGAAGCATTGGCAGAGGAAGATAGGTAGAGATCCGAATTGGTATTATTATCTGCCTGGTTATCAATAAAGCTAGTATTTGGACAATCATCGAGATAATAACCAGTACCAGATGCAGCTATACCGTTTATAGATATTTCATCTATAGATATAGCGTCAAGTTCTAATGAACCGGCATTGTTAGCAGCAATATTATTTGCTAAACTACAATTTTCAGATGATATAATTCTAAAACCATAGACATTATTGTTAGCAATATTGTCTGTCAGGAGGCAATTATCTGACTCTATCAAGTAAAGACCATACTCAGCATTTCCGTTGAACGTGCTATCAGTCAATGTATTGTTATTTGAATAATACGAATAAAGACCAGAGTCATCGTTATCATTTGCACTATTACCTGTCAGAGTATTGTTGTCCGAATTGTCAAAGTAAATACCGTACTCACATTCACTGATATCATTATCTGTCAGTGTATTGTTATCTGAATAGTATAGATAATATCCATAATAACATTCGGATGCTGTAATGCCTTCTATTGTTGAATCATTCGTGTATGCAAATAGAACACCGTATTCATTATTTACGAGATCGATGTCCTCCACAGTAACATTACTACAGTTTATGGCGTACACAGTACCTGCATCATCAGGGAAAGTTGAATCCGAGATGTTAATCCAGTAGTAGATAGGTTTACTGTCAACAAGGTTGCTGGTGTCAATATCGTTGTAATAATTTTCCAGATCATCAGCCCACACACCGAAGTTATAGTCGTTCAGGGACATTATATTGTCTGTCAATGTGGTTCCTTGTGAATCCTGTATCCATATACCCCAAACATTGTGACTTGCAGTATTGTTTGACATGGTGGTATTAAAGCTGTCGTATATTTCAAAACCGGACTCGTAGTTGTAGGAGAATGTATTGTTTGTAAGGGTAGTATTGTATGAGCCATATATGTCCATACCATCCTCACCTTCACTATAGCTGGCAGTATTGCCTGTCAGGGTACAGTAATCTGAATACTCAACGTAAATATTTTCATCATCATTGTAATTGGCAGTATTAGTTGTCAGAGTACAATAATCAGACTCGTCAACGTAAATTCCACAATACTCATTATTACTAACAGTATTGTTTGTCAGTGTACAGTAATCAGAGTCATCAATTTCAATACCATCATCATCTTCGCTATAGCAGGCAATATTATCAGTCAGCACAGCGTAATCAGAATCAGTAACGTAAAAACCTTCATAATAATTGTAGCTGGCATTGTTACCTGTCAAAGTACAGTTATCTGAGTAATAAAGGTAAATTCCGGCATAATCGTTATAACAAACAATATTATCTGTCAAAGTACAGTAATACGATTCGTCAACGTAAATCCCTCCATACTCTTCATACTCATCGTTATAACTGACATTATTACCTGACAAAGTACAGTTATATGAATCTTCAACGTAAATTCCACCATAGTAATTGTGACTGACATTATTACCTGTCATACTACAATTATCTGAGTATTCAACGTAAATACCATAGTCATCGTCGCTGTAACTGGCTGTATTGTTGCTCAGTGTACAGTAATCTGACTCATAAAGGTAAATATTGTCAGCATAATTGCCCACAACAATATTATCTGTCAAAATACTGTTATTTGAGTAGTAGAGGTAAATACCTTCGTCATCTTCACAATAACTGGCATTATTACCTGTAAGAGTACAGTTATCTGAGCCATCAAGGTAAATATTTTGATAATAATTGCCCAAAGCAATGTTATCTGTCAAAGTACAGTTATTAGAATCTTCAATTCCAAAACCACACTCATCACCATTGCTGGCATTATTACCTGTAAGAGTACAGTAATAAGAGTCTTCAACATAAATATTCCCATAATAATTGCCAAAAGCGACATTGTCTGTAAGAGTACAATTATTTGAATCGTAAACGTAAATACCATACTCATCCTCAGAATAACTGGCATTATTACCTGTAAGAGTACAGTTGTCGGAATAATCAATGTAAATGTTTTCATCATAATTGTAATTTGCAGTATTATCTGTCAAAGTACAGTTATTTGATTCGTCAACGTAAATACCAGCGTCATCCTCAGAATAACTGGCATTATTACCTGTAAGAGTACAGTTCTCGGAATCTTCAATGTAAATATTTTCATAATAATTGCCTATAGCAATATTATCTGTCAAAGTACAGTTATAGGATTCATAAACGTAAATACCATAATAGTCCTCAGAATAACTGGCATTATTACCTGTCAGAGTACAGTAATCAGAATATTCAATGTAAATGCCACCATACTCATCTTCTGTATAACAAGCACTATTATTTGTAAGTGTACAGTAATATGAGTCTTCAACGTAAATACCATCATAATAACAAGTATCAGCAATATTGTTTGTCAGAGTACAGTAATATGAGTCTTCAACGTAAATACCATAATCGCCGCTTAAGCTGACATTACTATCTGTTAATGTACAGTTATTGGAATAAGAAAATTCCACAGCATAACCTGTATCTATGGCAGTGATATTTGTGATAGTACAGTACTCCGAATCTGAAATTTCAATGCCGTCGCCATTGTTACTTACATTACTATCTAAAATTACATTATTAGATGAGTAATCAATGTTCACAGCATCCCCACAATCGGATATTGTGACATTCTCTATTGATGAATCATTTGTATATCTGAAATAGATACCATACCCTTCATTTGTAATTTCAACATCCTGAATGGTGATGTTCGTACAATTTATGGCATATACTGTGCCCGCATTTGAAGGAATTGTTGCATCTGAAATGTTCAGCCAATAGTAGATAGGTTTTCCATCTACAAGGTTGCTGGTATCGATATCATGTAGATATTGAGTTGTAGACCCACCATTTAATCCAAAATTATAGTCATTCAACAGCATTGTATTGTTAATTAAAGTGTCACCAGTAGACAGGGAAATGTAAATTCCATATCCATTATTATTACTGATAGTATTGTTAGTTATTATTGTATTGTCTGAAAATTGATTAAGATAAATACCATCATAATTTCCTGTTATTGTGTTATTTGAAATAGTACAATCAGATGCACCTACATACAAATAAACTCCTGCCTTGTATGACGTAGCTCCTGTTAGATTAAATCCACTTATAGTGACATTGTCAGCATTTACATAAAATACATGATCAGATGCTGAACTGGCAACTACTGTCGTGCTTGCCGCTCCGTTCTGGGAACGAATTATTAGATCGTTCATAGTAATATCTATGTTTTCAGTATAAGTTCCGTCTAGCACAGTAATTATGTCACCAGGACTTGAAGCTGAAACTGCGCTGCTGATAGTTGAATAAGATTCTCCATCGACTATGCGTTCTGTTGCCGAAGCTGTACCTGTGCATAATAGTAACATGCACACAAATATTGTTGATAAAACGTACCCTCTTTGCGAAATCATCCGATACACGTCCATAATTTAGTATTATATTAATTATCTCTCCAATAATCAAAATATATTTGATAGCAAATTATACGCCTCTTTGATATATATAATTATAGCGTTATACAGATAAACGGATAAAACAGAAACTATTGAAAACGCAGTGTAGAGATAATAAAGAGAACTTACCAACAGTATTACTTTCACCCAACACACCATGTGCTTTTATAATGGATTTAACAAAAGTAAAGATAACAATATGGAGTGGTGATAAGTTTGGAAATCTTAAAAGAACCAACTATAACAAACTTGGAAGAACGAACAGTGGCTTATGTCTCTTTCGTGGGGAATTATCTTGGAAACGCTGAAGTGTTTGCAGGTTTATTCGGTAAACTCTACAACTGGGCTGCTCCCAGACAGGAACAACTATTGCATCCGGATACCGTTATGCTCTCGGCTTACTATGACGATCCGGCAGTAACGCCACCAGATGAGCTTAAACTTGAAGTCTGCATGAGCATTCCCGAAGATGCGGAAGTTGACGGTGAGGTCAAAAAGAAAAAACTTCCCGGCGGGAAGTATGTTTTACTTGGAGTGGAACTCACCGGACCGGAAGAATATGCTGCTGCCTGGGAAAAGATAGTTGAATGGCTTATCAGGAATAAACTTGAAATTGACATGTCAAGAGCAAGTTATGAGGTCTATCTTAATGATCCGCAAGAGCATCCGAAAGGGCATCATATTGTGGATATCTGTATGCCTGTTTCAGGCTAAAATTTATTTTTTGGCGAAATCTTCTATATTCCAATAATCTCTAAATATTCTGTTTTACAAAGCTTGTGCTTTTAACGATGCCGACCAAAGCAATAATATAAAAAGAATCTACAAAATATGTATCAAGGTCTCATAAAGGAATCAATATGATTAAAAAAGATATTATTCTGGGAAGACTGGATGAGCTGCTTCCGGAATTAAAAAAGAACTACAAAATAAAGGAAATAGGCCTTTTTGATTCGGTAGTGAGAAATGAATACAAAACCAATGACGATATTGACTTCCTTGTTGAATTTGAGAAAGGTGCAGATCTTTTTGATCTCTCAGCCCTTGGAATTTTTCTTGAAGACGAGTTCGGGTCAAAGGCAGATATTGTCTCGAAACGTGCCGTAAGAGATGAATTGAAGAAACAGATTTTTTCAGAAGTAGTTTACGCGCATGCATAAGGTGATTTTCATGCGTGAATACCGGTTGTTTTTAACTAACATTATTGAAGCTGTTGATGAGATCGAAGATTTCACATCAGGAATGGAATTCACGGATTTTCTAAACGATAAAAAAACCCGCAAAGCAGTTGTGAAAAATGTAGAGATCATTGGTGAAGCTGCAAAGAATGTACCGGACGAGATTAAAGCAAGTTATCCTGAGGTTCCGTGGCGTGTGATTGCCGGTATGCGGGACCGCTTAGCTCATGGTTATTTCGGAATCGATTATGAGATTGTGTAGGATGTTGTTGGCAATCGTCTGATCGATTTAAGGGATTCCATCCGATCAATTCTGGTCCAGATAAATTGAAGTGGAAAAGTTAAGCAATCTCGAATGGTTTCTTTTTTAGTTCTGCAGCACTTTCATCCCAAATGCAACATTATTTGGGACTATTTCTACATAAAATCATGGGAATGTGCCGCCTTCGGCGGATGCTTACTTTGTTCTTAGTTTTTAGATTGTTTTTGTGGAACTCAAAAATTATCTCTCCATTAAAACTTTTTATCGGCCACAGGCATGCAGATCATTTGCTAACCTTTAAATAGAGTGGCATGTTAACAAATGACATGTTAACAACTATCATTATTATTTATACTAAATCTATGGAAGGACAAAAATGCTTGGAATAGATGACCCGCAAATATGGCTGGCTTATATACTCTGTTTTGTAAGCGCCATTGGCTGCATTATATATGGAGCCCTAAAATGGAACGACGATTCCGATGACGGAGAGGTGGACTAATGGCACTCAGTACACCAGTTCTCGGAGTAATAATACTGATCTACCTCATGGTGATCTTTTACCTCGGATGGCTTGGATACAAGAAAACAAAAGAAACCGAAGACTACATGGTAGCCGGAAGAAAAATTCATCCTTATATTCTCGCACTGTCATATGGTGCAACATTTATCAGTACTTCAGCCATAGTCGGTTTTGGTGGAGCTGCCGGTGCCCTTGGTATGGGACTTTTGTGGCTCGCATTCATGAACATTTTTGTTGGAATATTCATCGCATTCGTAGTATTCGGTTCAAAGACCCGCCGTATGGGATTAAATCTTAAAGCCGTCACATTCCCTGAGCTTCTCGGAAGGCGTTTCCAGTCAAGGTTCATCCAGGGATTCTCAGGAGCACTTATTGGCATATTCATGCCGCTTTATGCAGGTATTGTACTTATCGGAGGGGCAAGGTTCCTTGAATCAACCCTCGCTATAGACTATGACATTGCCGTTCTTATTCTCACAGTTATCGTCGCCGCTTATGTGATCACAGGCGGACTTATCGCAGTTATGTACACAGACGCTCTTCAGGGAACCCTCATGTTCATTGGAATGGTATTCCTTCTGGTATTCACATATGCTAAACTTGGAGGAGTCACTGCAGCTCATTCGGCACTCACAGCCATGAACGACCTTGTACCTGAAAGTCTTGCAGCCGGAGGACATCTTGGATGGACTTCCATGCCTGCATTCGGCTCGCCGATATGGTGGACACTGGTCTCAACACTGGTACTCGGTGTCGGAGTTGGTGTAGTTGCACAGCCACAGCTTGCAGTGAGGTTCATGACCGTAAAGAACGACACAGCACTCAA
Source organism: uncultured Methanolobus sp. (assembly GCF_963667555.1). NCBI lineage: Archaea > Methanobacteriati > Methanobacteriota > Methanomicrobia > Methanosarcinales > Methanosarcinaceae > Methanolobus > uncultured Methanolobus sp. The sequence continues at coordinate 598,341 of NZ_OY763421.1, read as the reverse complement.
CAGGGCCGTACTTGTTGGTGGACCTTTCATCCTCATGATGACAGGTGTTGCTTTCACAGTCGGTGCACTCTCAAATGCATACTTCTACCAGACCCTAGGCAAGATATCAGTTGTCGTTGCAGGTGGCAACACTGACCTTATCATGCCGGAGTTTATCAACAGTGCCATGCCAAGTACCTTTGTGGTTCTGTTCATGCTGACACTTCTTGCAGCAGCAATGTCAACTCTCAGTTCACAGTTCCACACAATGGGAACATCCATAGGACATGACTTCTACCGTGAGTACCTGAAAAAGGGTGAACTCGGACAGACCATCAACATAACAAAGGCAGCGATTGCATTCACCATCCTTGCAAGTGTCGTGCTTGCATACATACTCCCAATCAGTATCATCGCCCGTGCAACAGCTATCTTCTTTGGTCTTTGTGCAGCAGCATTCCTTCCAATGTACACAGGAGCCCTGTTCTGGAAGCGTATGACAAAGGAAGGAGCAATTGCAAGTCTGCTTGTTGGAACATTCAGCAGTCTTTTCTGGCTTGCTTTCGTTCACAAATCAGAAGCAGTACCGCTTGGAATATGCAAGATGATCTTTGGTGTTGACACGATCCTCTCAGGAACATGGACTGTCGTAGATCCGATACTTGTAGCTACACCAATTGCGTTCATAGTTGCAATAGTTGTCAGTCTTATGACAAAGCCAACACCGCAGGAACACCTTGATACCTGTTACAAGTAACTGAAAAATAGATTATTCAATTTAAATTCGGGCATCATTGCCCATAATTCTTTTTTTGATTAAGTCAAACTGATTCATTCAGCCTGAAAAAAGACATGTTCTTCTGGGAACATCAAAGGCAGATCAATATGGAAGGTCGATCCTTCGTTAATTCTGCTCTCGACACGGATATTGCCCTGGTGGCAATTGATAATTCTCTGGCAGATATTAAGTCCCAGTCCCATGCCTGAATATTTTCTTATAAGGGAACTGTCACCCTGGTAAAAGTCATCAAATATCCGTGAAATATTCTCTTCAGCAATACCTACCCCGTTATCCCTGATGCTCAGATACAGGCGACCATCTTCCTGTCGTGCTGTTATAGATATTGTACTTCCTTCGGGAGAGAATTTTATTGCATTGTCCAGCAAATAGCTCAATGCATGGAACAGCTTTTTACTGTCTCCATGAATGACCGGCATATCATCAGGAAACTCGGAGTGCAATTTCAGGTTCTTTTCTCTTATTGCACGTGCAGAGTGTACCAGAGTTGTTTCCACCAGGTCAGAAAGGTTCAGGGGAAGGAAATCATAGATATGAGTATCAGAGTGGTCCACGCCCATATAATGAAGAGAGTCGACTATTCTTTCAAGCTTGGTAATATTAAGAAGGGATTTGTCAAGTGCCTCGGTCTGTGCATTGCAAACAGGCCCCAGGAGGCCGTCATAAAGAAGTTCGTTGTAACCTTTGATAATTGACAGGGGAGTTCTCATCTCATGACTGAAGATGGATATGAGTTCTTTTTTCATCTGATCCAGAGAACTTAGTTTTTCCCGGCTGGAAGAAAGTTCTTTTTCGTAATCGATTAGACGTGCTTCATAATTCCTGAGCTTTAAGTTGAGCTTACCTGCATTCACCAGCAGATCAAGGAACTTGCATATCCTTGATACGAACATCTCCAGGTCAGAATTTGATAGTACAGGCACATCACACACGACTCCTGAGCAACCAAGATAATCTTCCTGAAGGAAAGGGCCGATAAATATGGAGGCAATGTGCCTTCCCTCAAAGACAAATGGAAATGTGACATGCATCAGTTCATGATTACATTGATACAGGTGATAGGTTTTTGTGTTATGCTCAACGTTTACCGTGCTGTTCGTTTTTTCTTTTCTGCAATCAAGTCCATTAGACATTGAACACCTGAAGGTACTGTCCCTGTTGCATGGAACTAAATGATCCCCCGGTAAGAACAGAACGGTGTTATTCAAAGAATCAAGCACGGTATAAGATATACTGTAATCCTTGCAGAAACCGTCCATGAGCTCACGTAGCTCTCCTACATTTACAAGGTCAGTAAATCCATACTCCATAGTTATCACTACTCAATACCTTTCACTGTTTAATAAAAAAGCAACATCGTTGCATTTTTGTTGTCTTAATAACACAATCATATATATAATATTAGGAAACATTGTTACATTTTGAGAGAATATATTTATAATGATTTATAGAGAAAATTATACAAAAAATAATGCAAAAAAACTTAAATACTAGTTAATAGTACATGCAATTCCGATATATGAACGATCATGCGGCACATGACAAAAACAGCAAATATAATTACAGGATAGCAGATCATAAAGGCAAAAGCCGTATGACGAGAACTAGAGGGGATATATGTTATAAATAAATGTAACTCGACTTTTGCCTATGACTTCTTCGACATAATGAAATATAAAGCTATCCGTAGTATATAAATGAAGATTTTATTATTTTATAACACCACCTTTATAAAATAATTGGGTAGTCGATTTCCATAATTAGTACCGCTGCATCAGACACCGTTTTTACAAGACTTACAAAATACTGACAGTCCTGTGCAATACCCTCAAAGGTATTGTAATGCATTGGTACAACCATTCTTGGGCGCAACATCTCCACTGCCAGTGCGGCATCTTCCGGACCCATGGTATAGCGTCCTCCTATCGGAAGAAGAACAATTTCAGGACTGTAAAGTCTGGATATAAGTGCCATATCGCCAAAAAGTCCGGTATCACCTGAATGATAGATAGACCTTTCACCTGTCTTTATAACAAAACCTGCAGCTCTGCCGCCATCTATCTCCCTTCCAGCCTCATCAATGGAAGAAGAATGTCTGGCATCCGTCATTGTAAAACTTATATCACCCATCTTAACTGTCCCGCCTATGTTCATCCCTTCGGTCTTAACGCCTTTTGACTTCAGGTACTGGGACAGTTCATGTATGCAGACAACCGTACATCCTGTCCTTTTAGCGATTTCCACAGTATCGCCAAGATGATCCCAATGTCCATGGGTAACTGCAATAATATCCGGACAGAGTTCATCTGCTTTGACCTTTGCTGATGGATTCCCTGTTATGAAAGGATCGATAAGGATCATAGTATCATCCACATCTATCCTGAAACATGCATGACCGATCCAGGTAAGTACAAAATTATCCATGAAGCAAAAACATTACAGCAGAATAAGAGTCTATCGACAGAAGCGATAATAGATTTAAACTCTGGCGGAGAATAAACTGGTATGGAAATAGGTATTGTTGTGCACGGACCCGATGTTGTGGATTCCGGAATGGCTGCAAAGGTCATTGACAGGATAGGAGAGCTTGGGAACGTTTCTGTTGTCATGGCAGGAACCATCGGGAAAACAGCCGTCCTTGATGCACACCTTGAGAAACTAATAGACATTAGTAAAAGCCTCAAACCCAGCAGATGCATAGAAGAATACTTCCTGACAAAGGATCTGATCATACTGCTCAATCATGGCAAGACTACGGAGAACGGTCTTTTTTTTGCAAATATCGTTGTTTCAAGAATAAAGGACAGGAATGTAAAGCCGCTTGTCCAGATAGAACGTCCGGGTCTGTCCGATGGAAAGGTAATTCCATGGAACTTCAGATCAACTGATGAAGCTGAAAGATTTTCAAAAATGTTTGACATGGAACTTGAAGATGTCCCTGAACTTGTTACCCCGATAAGTATTGAAGACCACGGACACCGTGTCATCAGGAATGTATACGGAGTCCACGTCGGAGAGAAAATAATGATCAACGGAATAATCGTAGGATTTGCAGAATCCGAAGATATCCGCATAATTAGTGAGAACGGATTTATCCGCGAAATAAAAGGAGCAAGAATAAAGGAACATGGTCTTGAAAAACTTCATGGTTACAACAACAGGATCCCCATTGATCTGCGTACATGCTGGGTTAAAAGCGGACCATTAAGAAGTGGTAAGTTCTCTGTTCGCAGGAAAGAAAGAACTTTGGAAGATACAGGAATTGTTTCTCCTTTCATTTCAGACACTAATAATATAAAGTCAGAATCAAAGTCAGAATTTGGGAAGATAAAAGCAGTTATCATCGATCATGAAGCTGAGAGAACATTTGAACTGATAGGAGACGCAGATATCGCGGTAACCATAGGTGATGACACCACCGATATTGCTGCAGACATACTCTACAGGTTAAGGATACCAATTATAGGGATAACCGACGGGGATCTTGATGGATTCTCACACATGAAACACGTTTATCCCGGGTCGGTAGTGATACGTCTGGAACCAGGGAATGATGACATTATAGGAAAAAAGATACGAGATACAATTTTTGGTGGAAAGTCGGTTGCAGAATTCGATTCTATAAATTCATTGAGGAACAATATATTCATATTGTCGAAAAAATTCATCATTTTAAGAAAAGATTATTAATTATTATCTGCTTTAATTTTGCGCATATATAACTTTAAATATAATAATGTCCTATTAGGTGGTAGAGCTCATTAGAGCACAACGTAATAAGGGGTTATTATGAAAGATTTCGAAGTAAAGATACTTGATGACACAGACTACAAGTTCATTGAAGCACTGAAAAGCCTGGGAATGTCCAGGAACGTAGCAACCACACTCACATACCTTTCAAATGTGGAAGAAGCATCTTCTCAGGAGATCGAGATGAGCACTGGTCTGAGACAGCCAGAAGTAAGTGTCGCTATGAGACACATGCGCGAAAGAAGCTGGATCGATATCCACAACAAGAAAGCAGTCGGAAAAGGCAGACCTACAAAGATCTACAAACTTTCCGCTCCAGTTGAAGATATCATTAAGCACTATGAGCAGAAGATCATAGAAGACACAAAGACAACGATGGACGCCATCACCAAGCTTAAGGACATTACAAAAAGAATGTAAGTTTATTAAGTGTGTCCGGTCAGGATCATCCTTGTGAAGCAATACACATGATGGTAAGATTACCGGGCACAGCAATTCCATCAATTGGAACAGCTTTTTTATCTTTTAAAAGAAGGACAGTTTCCTGGTTTATACCAAGAATGTCCAGAACGTTTTCATAAGTAGTATCAATAGGAACAGTCAGTTTTTTGTTTGAAAGGTCCGAATTGATCAGTTCAATATCAAGTGTTACTGTCACTCTGCCATTTCACCATCCGGGGATTTCAAATCTTCGAGGTTTTCCTGTATAAGCTTTGCATCTAGTTCTTCGTACTTCTTTTCACCTTTACGTTCATAGTCTCTTTTATGGAACTTTGACATACGAAAACACCTCGAATGAAATCTGCTGCAATAGGTATTAACCTTTTCGGGAAAAAGACTGAAATTTCTCAATTACCAGAGCATGAAGATATACCATTAATTAAAAAACAGAAGGAGTTCAGCAACAATTAGAAAGATATAAATTCTCCCCGGTACAGTATAATTATACATCGTATATGATAAAATGGTATTGGTAACGATAGAGATGGGTGAAAGTACACATGAGAAAGCACTTTTAGATTTCCTTACCGTGCTTATTGATAAAAGCTCAGTTTTTTGCTACAAGGATAATTTACAGGCGCCAGGGCTTGTGACAATGCTAACACAGGAAATAGAAAAAGTAGAGAAACGTCCTGTGATAAGAATATGCTGGAATGAAAATGAACTGGATAGTGTAAAGTTTGAAGGCAATACAAGTTCATTTTATATTTTCAAGAATTTTACCACTGCACTTATCAAGATCGAAAGGATGCTTTCCAAAGAAAAACACCTGATAGTTGTATCGGACATAACTAATCTTGAAAAAGAACAGAACTCACGCCCATATATTCGTTTCCTGTCAATACTTCTTCGCAAGAGCGAGGAGTATGAAAGTACCATTTTAGCCATGGTCGGTGAAAAATGTAGCAATCCTCTGGTAAAGGCTGAACTTATGCCTCATTTTAAAAATGAGCTCCTGATTACAGAAGGGAAGATAATAAAGAACAAAGAAGAGCTTCCTTATCTTAAATATTCTATAAAAAATAACAGGCTTCATCTGGAACCATACCTGCAGGATGACATGAACAAAATAAAAGAGATCTTCAGCCTGACACCTGAAGAGAAAAAAGAACTTGACAGGATAGTCGGAGAGAGTCTTGAAGAATACAGGACTTCCCTGTGAAAATCTCCTATCCTGATAATTTAATAATCTAATTTACAAGCTTTTCGGCTATCTTTTTTAACTCACTGCAATACTCACACTGCGGATCATCCTGCATTGCTATCTTTCTTGACCATGATCTTGCAACATAGTCATCATATGTAATGAGTCCTAAAAGCTCTGTACCAAGCTTATTGCTGAAATCAGAGACAATGGACATAATATCATCCCTTTTATCAGCAGGTATCCTGTTAAACAGAAGAGCTGCATGGGTTTCCAGTTTTGCAGACATGCTGGACAAAACATAGGTTCCCCTGATATCCTGAATATCAATGGTTGAAACGATCACTGCCTTATCAACTATATTCATAGTTAAAAGACTTGACTTGTTGATACCCGGACTGCAGTCAAAGAGGAAATGATCGATATCCAGCTTTTCCTCAAGCTTCTTTACCAGACTCAGCAATTTGTCCCTTGCTTCACCAGGAGTGTTGAACATTGCAGAGATATCCTCTTCACATGCTTTGGAAGGAACTACATAAACATTGGAATCCCCGTATTGGTAAACAACATCTTCAGCACTGCAAACGCCCTGCAGATAATCGATGAGTGTCATATCATACCTTATATCAAACAAAGAATGCAGACCCGGACCATTAACATCAGTATCTATTATGCACACTTTGTTTCCCTTTTGAGAGAGCATGACCCCCAGATTTCCGACAAATGTCGTTTTGCCAGTACCACCCTTATATGAATGAAAACTCAAAAGCATTGTACTCACCCAAGTAACTGGTCAAGTTTGTTCTCAACCTCTTCCACTGCGGACCAATATTCATTGTTCTTATTATCAACTTTCTTGCTCAGGGAATAATATATCTTTTTACCTTTCCTATCTCTTTCCAGCCACCCAGCCCTGTAAAGCTCATTAAGGTATTTGTTCTCTATAGAGCGATGTCTTCCTGTAATATCGCTCACTTCATCTGCTGTGCATGAAGTTAATTTTGACACCGCGAACAATGACTTACGGATAGAATCCGGAACTGTCAGAAAAACAGCCATTTTATCATTGATCGCCGGAGAATTACGTGATTCAAGATCTGCTATGCGTAATTCCAGTAACTTCAAACGCTCGTTTATATCATTAAGATATTCCAAAATACCGTTGTTGTTATGAAGGTCGGACATGATAATCAACATGAAGGAGAATTATTTGCTTGTAATATCCAATTTAATAGGGCTGATTATATATAAGCTTGCTTAAATACATTTGATATTAAATGAGATTTGAACATTAATCTTTTTAAAATTACGACAACCTTATAAAATATCAACACCTAAATAAAATAAGTGGACGAAATGAGAAGCCCATCATATATCACAAAGCTGGATGATTTTCTATACGGGGGACTAATTAAACCATCATCCATTCTGGTTGCGGGTTCTTGTGGAACAGGAAAGACCAATCTCTGCATGCAATCACTTTTCAATGCTGCCGGAAAAGGAGAAAAGTGTGCTTATGTCTCACTATTGTCAGAGTCAGAGGAAAAGATAATCAGAGCTATGTCCTCATTCTCATTCTATAATGAAAAGCTTGTAGGAGACAAACTGAAGATCTTCTCGATAAGTTCTGATGTTGTAGCAAAAGGTGATTTTGCCATCTTTGAATACATCAACGAAAATATACTGAAAGACAAACCTTCCAGGGTCGTAATTGATACAATGAATGTCCTGGAAGATATTGAAAGTACCTTTGATGAACGTCCATTCCACAGATCAGAACTTCGTGCCTTTGTACAAAATCTGTTCCAGGAATTTGACGAGAATGACATTCTCCTGATGGCCACAGGCGAGATCCCTGCTCCAAACATCAATTCAAGCCAATGGTCATACATCTTTGACACAGTGATAACACTCGGTACAATTGATGATGGTGAGAGTTGTAACCGTTTCCTTGAGATTATCAAAGAAAGAGGAAGCGATTTCATCGCAGGAAAGCATAAGTTCAGTATAACAAAGGATGGAATTATTTTTTAATTCCTGCAAAGAACAACAGCAGAAATGCAGTTTTCACAGATGGATGGTAAGATCGTTCAGTTCACGCTTACAATGGTTCTTGATAATATTGTTAAGCCTCATGCGCACGGTTTTAATACCTTCGTCACTGGTGAAATGTGAAAGCACATCTGTAAGCTGGTCAACCATTAACTGATAATCCCTCTCGGTACCCACATCCCTTAGTTTTTGCATTGCCGAGTCTGCAATTGCAGGTGTCCATTCCTCATTTGAATAATACAGCTTATCTTCAACCTCAAGCTTTTTCCTTGCAACATCATTATTGACTCTGGCAAAGATGAGTTCCACAGTATGAGGATCGCCCACGAATTCATTCATGAACTGCATGATGTCCATGACAACTTCAAAATATGGGATCTCCGGGTTCTCAGAGTCCTTGAATATCTGGGATAGTTCCAGCCTGATGTTCCTCTCAGCCGGTTTTAAAAGATAACTGGTAATATCATCGATTATAGCTGCACAGTTACTGCCATCCATATTCGAGGATAATTCATAAGTATTGGACGGTAATACGTTAAACTTTCCGTAATATTTCAATAAATTCTTACGCAAACGCTGGACATCTAAATTTGCCAAAATATCACCTGAATCTAATTATTTTAAGTCAAATCCCCTGATAAAAGAGTTCATCTCGCTTTCCAGTTTACTATCCAGTAGCTCTCTTGAACTTTCAAATAATACCACAAAATCACTGATATCCTTAGAAGTGACTTTCTTTCCCATATTACATCTGAACTTAAGTGCCTCGTAACTGCCTATCAGCTCAGGCATCACCATTCGCGGATAATCCCCTGCCATGATCTTCAGCATGCTTCTGGCCCGCGGATACGGAAGCATAAGGTAGCCTTTATATCTGGATGAGAGACCACTGCTTTTAGGGTTCAGGGCTGAAAAGCCCAGTTTATCTTTAAAGAAGCGTGCTGCTCCTGAATTATCAGGCATTGTTATCACATTGGTCTTCAGGTGGTTCACAGAAATGGCAAAGAGCAGACGACCTATACCAACATGCCGATGAGCCGGATGGATCTCGATACTTCTAAGCAAGTGAATTGAATGATGAACTACATTAGTCTTGCCGCGATAGGTTTTTTCTGTTTCCTCGGATATCTGTTCAAACCTTGCAAAACCAAGTAGCTTATTGCTGTCCTGAACAGCAACAAATAAAGAATGTCCGGAACTTAGAGAGCTTTTAAGCAGGAAATCATAGGGCATCCCGAACTTGTTATGGAAGTAATTGAAACCAATATTGGAAGCATTTCCAATATCTATGTCAAGCTGATCCACAGATGAGCCTGCTTCAAGTACACCATAGCTGATATTTCCTGCTACGTGTAGTATATTCATTCCTTCAATTGACATTTTTGATCATCTGATCTCAAACATTCATTGTGCCTGCGACCGAATAGAACGTGTATCTTCCTTTCTTGATAGTATCAACCATCTTTTCCTGTTCCAGATAACCCATTACAAGAGAGAGCTTTTCAAAGTCAATAGGATAACCACTTGCTGTTATCTGCTTCTCAAGCTGCTTCAGGGTTGCTGAACCTGCAATTGAAAGCTGTCCCATTATCACTTCCTCTATGGGCATGTCTTTTAACCGAATAGGCCGTGGCTGCTCAGCAGGCTCCTGTGTAAGTATTTCAGCTTCAGATAAGTTCAATTCCATTGGCTCTGCTGATACATTTTCAGGACTGAGGTCCAATGACTCAAGGTCAAGCGGAACCTCTTCAGGAACAAATTCCGGAGAGTCAAAACCAGCTGGAACTTCATCGAGACTAAGATCCAAAGACTCAAGGTCAAGGGGAACCTCTTCAGGAGCAACTTCGGGAGATTCAAAGTCAACTGGAACTTCATCGGGACTAAGATCTAAAGACTCAAAGTCAAGGGGAACTTCTTCAGGAACAACTTCGGGAGAATCAAAGCCAACCGGTTCATCAGCTGGGCTAAGATCCAAAGACTCAAGATCAAGGGGAACTTCTTCAGGAACAACTTCGGGAGAATCAAAACCAACCGGTTCATCAGCTGGACTCAGATCTAAAGACTCAAGATCAAGGGGAACTTCTTCAGGAGAAACTTCGGGAGAGTCAAAACCAACCGGTTCATCAGCTGGGCTAAGATCCAAAGACTCAAGATCAAGGGGAACTTCTTCAGGAACAACTTCGGGAGAATCAAAGCCAACCGGTTCATCAGCTGGGCTAAGATCTAAAGACTCAAGGTCAAGGGGAACTTCTTCAGGAACAACTTCAGGAGAATCAAAACCAACTGGAACGTCATCGGGACTAAGATCCAATGATTCAGGATCAAGAGGAACTTCTTCAGGAACAAATTCCGGAGATTCAAAGCCAACTGGAGCGTCATCAGGACTAATATCCAATGATTCGAGGTCAAGAGGAACTTCTTCAGAAGAGTCTTCAGGAGAATCAAAACCAACTGGAACTTCATCAGGACTAAGATCTAATGATTCGAGGTCAAGAGGAACTTCTTCAGGAGCAATTTCTGGAGAGTCAAAACCAACTGGAACGTCATCAGGACTAAGATCCAATGATTCAAGGTCAAGAGGAGCTTCCTCGGGAGTGAACTCTAAAGGAGCTTCTTGAACTGACTCATTATCTAAAGGCATGCTTTCAGCATCTGGAACAATATTCTCTGCATCCGGAGCAAAGTCTTCAAGACCTAGCGGCTCAGGTGCGAACTCAGTTGTTTCAGCCTGCATAAGCGATCCGTCTGCAAATATCTGATCAGGCTCATTAGCAGCCTCCACAGGTTCTGACAGGAACTCTTCCCGCTGTACCTGAGCTGCCTGAGTGCTGATATCGGCTGATCCTTCAGGGAAAGTAATTTCATCCGCATAATCCTGCAAAGGAATTTCGCCATCCTGTGCAAGTGTCTCCGGATGAATATAGCTCAGGGATTCCTCATAGCCGGGAATATGTATATGGAGCTGCTCTTGAAGGGAACTGAACATTCCACCCACAACAGCCTTGAAAGATTCGATCTCCCCGGCAATTGCCATGATCTCTGCTTTACTTGCCTTTGAAGTGACCATCTCCTCAAGTTTGGTCATGTCCTGAACACCAGCACTTTCCTGCACAGAAATTGATGTTTCAGGAACCATTTCACTGCCTTGTTCTGCAGGAGATGTAACACTATCGGAAGAACTCATCTCTTTAAGTGTGCGGTTCAGCTTGCTTATCACTTTGGTGTGCAGATTCACAGCCTTTGCAATGCTTTTCATCTGCTCCTTGATCTCTTCAAGCTGCTGAGTATTGGAAGCAGTCTCTTCAAGCTGGTTATTCTGCAGCTCTGCTATAAAGCTTACATTTTCAGTAAGATTACCAAGCTCACCTTTGTATTCACTCAGGTCGGAAACGACCTTTTCAAGATGCCTTTCATGAGAAACCACCTTTTCAATGGTATACTCCCGGCTGCCAGTCTCAACAAAAGAACGGAAGTCCTGGGAATTATAATTGGGAACATGCTGGAACAGCATTTTGAACAATTCCACATAGGTGCCATGTATCTGCTTAACAGAAACGATCTTGGAAGAAATGGCATCTGAAAGCCCTCTGACTACAAAAACCTCGTCCTCGAACCTGAAAAAGTCAACACCGGCACTGAATTCACGAACGCGGTCCCTTGCGTTTTCCACCATATCAGCAGATTCACGGTCGCCATAGATAGCTATCATAGCACCAAAAAGGTCGTTCAGGGTCTTTGCATAAGTAATTTCCAGAACATCCGGAGGGACTTTTGTGGGGTCAAGTGATTCTGCGTTCAAAGAGTCCTCAGCCTGTACAACACGCCGAAGTCTCTTGGAAAACATATCGAAATCCTGCTTCAGCCGCTTATGATCAGAATCATGTGCCCTGGAATGAACATCAGCTTCCAGAGTTGACAACTTGTCACCTTTTGAGTCAAGCTCATCCGTCATCTTTTTCTGCATGTCGTTGAACTTTTCTTCAAACATGAAAAAACGGGTTTCCAGCTCATTATAGCGGGCTTCAGCATCCTGAAGTCTTTTAACAAGCTCAGGATCCATATCTTGCGAACTGGACCTGATACCTGAAGCAGCATTGATATTTTTCCCCTGCTTTTTCAGGAGGGGTGATCTGTCATCCACAATTATAAGGGATTTTGCAAGGGATTTTGCATTTGACGGCAACGGTCTTTCCGAATGCACAGAACTGTCATCCATAATATCCCTGCTGTCATCCATATCAGTATCTGAGATACCGCTCTGTTTCATTTTTTCATCTGTAATGTCATCAACATAAGAGTCTGCATCTTCCATGGATCCCGTAACATCCGAAACCTGTTCACTTTCGTCAGGCTCTACACGCTTCATACTATAATCCTGCGAGGTGCTCTGTGAAACATCACGACCAATCGTTTCAGTATCACATTTTTCCAGTGTGCATATTTCATCATCCATAGCAACTCACCCATCACACAAAGGACTCTAGTTTGTGTTTTATGTCCGGTATCCATTCAGCTTCGCACACATCCGCCACATAATCACCATGTAGAGGACGGATCTGATCCCGGATGATCATTTCAACAAGCAGTGGCCACAGGTCTTCGGTCATCCATTTCGGTGAAGAGGCTATCTCATTGAAAGCCATGGCAAGCACCTGCTCAACCTCACCCCTGCCCATGACACTTGTGATCTTCTTCTTAATATCCGCAAGGATCTCCATATTCTTCTTGTACTCAGAAGACTGTGTGTACATTTCATCGAACACGATCTTCGCCAATATACGCAATTCTTTAGCTACTTCTTCAGGATAAGTAGCCAGTTGCTCCTTTGTCATAGGGCGCTGCTCAAAAACATGTTGAATTACAGCCTTAGCGACCTCTATCTTACCCATATTAGCCGCAAGATCTGCTTTTCCCGTGAACAGGGAGATCAAAAGAGCTCCGCGTCCCACGGACGAGAAAATGACCGTACCGAACTCATACTCGATCACGGATTGTTTAAGTCCCATGGCAAGCTGCTGGCTCACATGCAGCAGATTACTGCTGATCAGATTTGTCAGCTCAAATATCTTATGGCCAATACTATCCGGTATGTAGGATGCATATATTCTTCCGTCTGCACCGGCAAACAGAAGTACATCCACATCACTGGATTGGTGTGTCCTTTTAAGCTGTGCGACCAGAGCAAACTTCAAAAGGGAAACATCCTCAAGGTCATCCTTTGTTTTTTTAACTGACACGTCAATCCACCTCGTATCTTACTGGATAAGGTCTTCCAGCTCATTCAGGCTGTCTATTTCAATAAGACCTTCATCGGAATCAGATGCACCATCCTGAAGATCAGGCATTACAACATCATCATCAACCTGGAGAGTTCCTCCTGAAAGTTCAGCAATATCAAGCTGAGACTGCGGAGAGCTTGCTTCCAATTGTTTTCTTTTCTCAAGCTCTTCTTTTGTTACTGCATCATTAAGACCCTGGGATTCGAAGAATATCTGGAGTGTCTCTTTTGGAGAGAACGGATATGACCAGTTCTCCTTGACATATACAAGACGCTCAAGCATCCTCTCGCTGGCACCAATATCAGCGGCTGTCCTGATAGCCTTGTCAAAGACATCATCATACTTGTGCACATCTTCGGCTGATATAAGCGGAGTCGTCCTTACAACAACACCAACACCACGAACGAAGATGTAGGGGTAGACTTCCTCACCATGCCTTGTTGCACGCATCTTGACGATCTCAAGTGCCCTGTTAAAGGCCCCGCCGATTGGTCTGTATGTCAGGTGCACCGCACCATCGGACATGTAAATTGGAATTAGCACATCCTCACCAATGGTCTCACCTGGTGCTGCATGTTCTTCAGTGGTAATAAGAACAGGACCAAGCTGTTTTAGTGTGTAGAACAGTTTTGTGATTATCTCACGCTGCTCCTGTTTATCCTGTATTGCCCATATAAGAGGGGTCAAAGGATCTATTATCACACGTGTCTTTACAGCATAGTTCTTATTGGCTTCCACAAGGGCCGGGAGTTGTTCGTCTACAAGTTTGACGAAGTCCTTACCCTTTGAATGGAAGAAGAATAATTCTTTTTCATAATATCTATCAAGGTTAAATCCAAGCATCTTTGCTTCACGCATGATCTGCTCAGGCGGCTCTTCCATACTGATGTAGAGACCGTTCTCTCCATGCTCAAGTCCATAATTCAGATACTGCATTGCAAAAGTTGATTTTCCGGTACCACTGGAACCTACGACAAGAAGGGTGGACTTATCACGTACACCGCCTTCAATAACTCTGTCAAGACCTGCAATTCCGGTTGGTATCCGTGTTTCGTTGCTCATTTAAATTCCTCCGGAAGTATTACCTCATCGAGGCTGCTTAATTCACTAATATCTGTGATCTCAATGTTTTCTGTAAGCCCTTCCAATCCTTCAATCCCGGGTTCAGGGTCAGGAAGAGGAGAGCCATGTTCAATTGAAAGAATGAGCGATTCATTGCTGTCAAATGGAAAACTCTTTTCAATATATACCGATTCGATGGAATGACCCATGACCAGCATATATTCACTAACTTCTACCCACCCGGTTTCATTCTTTTTAACAACTTTTTTCAAGATCACGTTGTTGTTTTTCCGGTCTATCTTTTCACATTCACCCCTGTAATGTGAATTGTTTGTTATTACACGTACATTCTCACCCACAAATTCATCCAGATGAGTATATGGTGAAACTGATCTGTAACCTGCCATAATAATCACTGCTGATCCTTTTTCATTTTAGCAAGAAGCTCGGCAAAGCTACCAGTCTTTTTAGCTTCTTCCTGTAATTTTGCAGTTTCTTCAGACACAGCCGGTGCAGGTGCAGCCGGTGCAGAATTGTCTGGTACCTGTATCTTCTGGGCCATTGCGCCGAAAGCACCACCAAAAGTGTTATGCGATTCAGCTATGGATGATAGTTCTTCCTGAAGCTTCCATGGAGGGTCAAATACCTTCTCCTGTACAGGCATATTGCTTGCAAACTGCATGTAAGCATTACCAATTTCTGACAGACGACCGCTGTCAAGCAATTTGTAAATAGAAAGTGTCCGCACCCTGTCCCTGAGCTCAGTATCATCAACAGGCGGTCTGATACCTGAAAGTATCTTTTTGTCATAATCATCAAGCATGACCTGATATGCAGATATGGGCTGAAGATCTACCTTGAATTTGCAATAAGGATCCCCGTTCTTGATGCACTCTGTTTCCTCCACAGAACACTCAAGTTCCAGATCTTCCCTGAAGAACCTGTGAAGGGCATCGGTTGTGGCTACACACACCTTCTGGTTCTGAAGTGCAGGATAGAAATTACACACAGGATTGTTCGGAACCGCAAATATGTAGTGCATCGGTGCATACGAAATAAGTTGCATGTTTCCAAGACCTATTTCCTTGAAGAAATTCATATGGAACTTGTAAAGCGATGTTGATCTTATCAGCTCTATTGTGCTGGCTTTGAGGAATTTGCGGGTTTCATTCCATGGAACTTTGGCTTTTGGGAACCTGTCACTGATGTTCTGCTGGAGTTTTAGCAATGCTCCAAAAGCACCCATGGACTGCCCGAAACTTCCTTCCATTGTCGGAGGCGGACCACCGGCAGAATTGGTCATAAAAGGAGGGAGACCAGGATCTGCCATTTATAATGCCTCCTTTGTAGGGATTAGAATCATTTCACATCATCTCCTTGATCTGCTTTAGACCGTTTTCGGTAAGCTTTCCTGAAGTGTCACACATGTTTGCTTCCCTCAGACTCTTGAAACTGGCTGCAAGGCCGTCATTATCGACACCGATGAAGAATGTCAGTTTCTGTAAGTCGTTCACACCTGTGTAAAGCATGTAAAGGAGCTTTTTATCAATATCAGAAATTGATTGTTTCTTTGGAGGTGTGCCACACATTGGTTGCAGATAAGCCTTCAGCGTATTGATCACTGCTTCATTACCTGCAAGTAAAGCAGTAGCAGAAGCCGTGGCTCCCTGAACTACAGATGATGCCTGGAGATAATCTATCATAAGGATATGTGAAGTCCCGATGGTACGCTGGGCCTTTACACGAATAGGATCAGAAACTTCCCTGCCCACCATGGTAACACTTTTAAGAGGAATGGTCAACCATCCTCCTCCTTCTGAAAACCACAGATTGAGATTGGTAAGATAGAGAACACCTTTCTCCCAGTTGTCAGAGTAAAGGGAATTACCCATCATCACTGCTTTATAAATATAACTAAGATCAACTTTTGCGATACCCTGCTCTTGAGCCATAATGAAAAGACCCCATACAAATAAATTATATATCTAGTATTATAATTATAACTTATATTGTAGTAAGGGTATTAATACTCTTCTGTTGAAATTGAATAAATCGTAACTTTTGCACTTAATTAATAAATTACATCGTGCAGACGACTCAATGATTCAGGAAAAATTTAAAAAGTAAAGGGAATATTATCAAATAAAATAATGATCGTTATTTCTTCTTCATGGGAAGGAAATACCTTTCAACACTGCAACTGGTACAAATAAAAGCAGTACCTCTTCTTTTACCAGTAACCATGTATTTGTTCACCAGGAAATTTCCACATTTACATGGAGACATCATTTTCTGCTCCCCAAGGAACTTACCTTCAAAATCCACCGGACTTGCAAGGTCTTCGGGAGGCTCTTCACCGGAAACATGAGTCGTCACATGTTCCGAACTTCCGCCGGGAGATTCCTTATCTGAGGCTTGTGTTTCCTTTTTCGCATTAACAAGTGAACCGGTGACAGCTTCCTTTGGGAAAAGCTTGAGCCTGCAAGCCTTTACATTAGCCTCGTTCGGAAGAATACCATCACAAGCTACAACCTTCTTCCTGCTCTCTTCAAGTATCAGGTAACCGGGATAATTGCCCAGATCTACCGGACTCTTATAAGTTGATTCTACAAAATCCAGTGACTCGAAGAAGAGTTTTGCAACCTTGTTCACAGGTTTTGTGATGATATGTCCAACAAGTATTCCCGAAATAAAACAGAATATCTTCTTTCCCATACCCGTCCTGGCAAGCTTTGGTGAAACTTCAATTCCACGAAGTACATATGTAGGCCTGCCATCACTTGCAGGAGTGCTCCATTTTTCATTCATTGACCAGCCAAGCACAGTGTTGTCTTTTACAGCAACAACAAGAACCACCGTTGGTCGCTTTAACCAGCTCTGGAAATTTGACAGGTAATCAGACATGCCAAGATATTTCCTGAAATAAGTGAACTCACCTATTGTCAACTTGTCAAGCTCAAATGCATGCTCAAGTTTGTAAAATGTAATACCATCGTCACTTTTCCCAAGTTCGAACATTTGACCAACTACCCTTTAACTACGATCCCATGGACCCCAATACGGACCCAACCTTGTTTTTAGAAGAGACAGATTATTATTGAATTCTTTTCTGGTTTTAACATGCCTCGATGCAAGCAGATCTATCTGATCAACCTCATCCTTTACATTCTCAATTCCTGCCAGCGCACGCAGGACAACAGATGCAAGCAGACCAAGGTCGTCATGATAGCCGCCCTCAAGCAAGGTTACGACGTTCCATTTACTTGCAAGTTTAAATATTATTCGATAGTACCCATCTACAGTCAGGTTCAGCTTTGCCAGCGGCTCTTTATGATAAGCATCAAAACCACACTCCAGGATAACTAACTGTGGATCGAACTTTTCAAGCACTTTTTCAGCTACTTCATCATAAAATAGAGAATATTCCGGATTGCCTGATTCAGTAGGCATCTCCATGTTTATACAATAGCCGAGTGCAGGCCGCACACCAATATCCCTGATAAAACCCTTAAAAGGGTAAAGTGTCTTCTGATCCTGGTGTATCGATATGCACAATACTTTTGGATCCGCTTCAAAAACAGCATAAGTACCATCCGAAGCATGGGCATCAATATTTACTATTGCAATTCTCTCAAGTCCTTTTTTTTCTATCATATACCGGGCCAGAATTCCCGAATTGTTGAATATGCAGAAACCATTGCATGAATCCGGACCTGCATGATGCCCCGGAGGACGTATCAATGCATAAGCATGTTTGCATTCGCCTGATATTACAAGGTCCCCGGCTTTCAGAACACATCCCAGTGCCTGAAGGGTCACATCAAAAGAAGAGGGACAAACATACACATCCTTACCCGGACTCTGTCGTGGATCTCTGGTACAGGCTTTTATGAGCTCTATATACTCTCTTGTATGTACTCGCAATATATCTCTCAAAGATGCTGCAGAAGCATCATAGATACGGATCCTGTCACCGTCAATAAGACCGCTGTTCCCAAGATATTCCAGTATATTCTTGATCCTCAAAGGATTTTCAGGACAGGGATAGCCATTCAACAAGGAATCATGCAAATGATGATTTTTATTGAAAGTGACACCTACCCGGGTCATCAGGCCTCCTGTGATAATAATACCGGATGATAACTTTTTGTTTCAGCAACCTTTTTTTGCACCTCTGAAAATATCTGCTTCTGCTGAGTTTGCTTAAAGCTGGACTTTTCCTGTTTATCCTGAACCGGATTTGGACGGCCATGGAGAGAGCTCAATACACTATGGCATAACTGTCCGTTAAAGTCATGATAACCACCTTCAAGCAGGAAAACAATAGGTCCGTTAAATACCGAATGCAACTTTGCAGTCATCTGGTGATAAGCATCTGAATCCAGTGCCAGTCCGATATTCATTTCCTGGTAATGGGCATCAAAACCACAGCTAAGTACAATAAAATCAGGATCGAAATGCTCCACCATGGGAATGATAGCCTCATCAAAAGCATACAGGTATTCTTCATTGCTTGATCCGGCAGGCATTTCAACATTCATTGTAAAACCCTTGCCTTCATTCGCACCTGTTTCATTACTGAAACCCTTTCGTGGATAGAAACCATGCGGATCGCGGTGAATAGATATCAACATCACAGTAGGATCCTCATAGAATATTTCCATGGTACCGTCACCTGCATGGGCATCCCAGTCAAGGATCAGTACCTTACCAACTTTCCTGTTATGCCGAAGATGTCTTGCAAGAACTGCTGCATTGTTAAAAAGACAGAAACCCCCATACTTCTGGGAACTTGCATGATGTCCCGGAGGACGGGTAAGTACAAATGCATGAGTAAATTTATTATCCATGAGCAGGTCGCCTGCCTGTATAGCTGCACCGGCCGCGGTTTTTGCGATATCATACGACCCTGATGTCATATATGTACTGTCACCCAAAAAACCGCCACCTGAACCTGAATAGGATTTCACGAAAGAAACATACTCCTTACCATGAACCCTGTAAAGATCCTCTTCTTTAGCAGTCTGGAAATCACTGATCAATGTGCATGTACCATCTGTAAAAACCTTGTTCTTTTCCAGATACCACATAGCTCTGATTATACGTTCCGGTTTCTCATGAGTAATAATAGAAAGTAATGAAGCATCATGTTTCATATGATCCTCACTATACAGGAAGGCAATATTCACAGGAGCTGCAGGCTCATTTGAAACTTTCTTTTTTGCTGCAACTGTGGGCTTTGGAGTACCAGTTACCGGAGGAACTACCTTAGAAACTGCAGGCCCGGTGGTACTTTTAGCCGGCTGTGCTGCTGCAGGCTTCACAGGAGGGACCGGAGTTGTTTTTGCTGCCCTGGAATCGATTACGGACGGAGAAGGAGTATTTCCCGCAACAGAGCCAGCAGGTGGTTTTGCCTGTGCAACTGATGGTACCTTAGGTACTGATGGTGCTTTAGATACTGACCCTGCTACAGGATCCGTTACAACCGGTCTTTGTACGGGCTTTGCAGATTGCAGAGGTGCTCCCTTTTCAGGCATAACTGCCTGTTGTGAAGGCTTTTCCTCAGCAGGCTGTCTAATAGGAGTATTGGGAGGAGACGACTGCGTGCTAACAGAATCAAACTCCCCGGAATGATGATAAGAAGAAACTTTTGGAACCTTCGGTGTTTTTTGCAGAATATCGGATACAGCTTTGGAATAATCCTTATCTTCATCCTTTACAGTACTTTTGCCTTCATCAATTTCAATTTCAACAGACTGATATGAAACATTATCAAAAGCATTGGATAGGACATCAGGCACATTTGCCTCAAATGATGGAAATGTAGCAGAAGACTCGATTTGCATATCCATAGCATCAGAATACATTATGGTCTCATCTCCTGCCTCAATGAAACCTTCTCCGATAACTATCATTTTTTTGGCTTCAGTGCCCTTTTCAGAATTACTGGCTTTTTCGTCCACAAAACCAGATTTTATAAGATCAAGAATAGCATTTTTTTCTGAAAGGTCAATAGTGCTACTACCAGGTTTATTTCCATCAAAATAAGATAGAAATGCCTCGTTCAGCTTTTTCATGACATCCGAAGACAACTGTTTATTTGTCTCCCCGTTTTTTTCCGTATCTGACGACACCCATATCACCCACAATATAATTTATCTTCAACTTCACTGCACCTGTAACCACACAGGATCAAGCACACCTATGTACTTGGTTCCTCCAAAATTGAATACCACGGTTGGCTCTTCAATGGAAGCCCAGCCAGAAAGTTTTGCTTTCACTACCCAGGTACGCTTCACGGTTTCCCCTGGAGCTATCTTATCAAAGAAAAGGTTGATCTTTTCCGGCTCAAGGGAATTTGCAAACTTGCCCTTGATAGCAAAATCATTGTATGGCTGCTGCGTGAAGTTCTTTACCCACACATCAATTGTAGCTGGCTTACCAATTGTGATCTGCTGCGAGGGAACGAATTTAACATATTGTGCAATGGTCTCTTTTTGTATCGGAGTTGCACCTGAAACATCAATTGTCCTGCTGTTCTCTTTTTTCTTGGCCTTGTCCTTTTTATCGATGTAAAGACCAAAACCAAGCATTACCACAGCACCAATGAATATCAACGGAGCATTGTTCGCAATAACATCTATTTTTGTTGTTTCAACCTCGATATCAACGGTCTGAGAATTTTCCAGAGTTAACGGAACAGTAAATGATACTCTTGTGATGATCCACCCAAGCTGGCTGTTCTGGAGTGTGAAATATATAGGAATAACACTGTTCCCGCCATCAGAATTTGTCACTGTACATTCAACTTCCACAGCGGCCATTGTATCGCTTATTTCCTGAGAAACAATATTAATTTCTTCAATACTACCAGGTTCTATCCCTTTATTGCTGAATATCATTTTTATACTTGCAACTGCAAGGAAGTCCTTACCCGTATACATATTAAAAGCAGTGTTAAAATCATCATCATTGATAGCATTCAAAAAGGTGGTCACTTTTTCAGGTACTTCTTCTTCCGGACTCTTGCTGACACACCCACTACTATACACACTGATCAGGATAACAAATACTAGGATAATTGAACAATACTTATGTTTCATTTAAGCACCTGAGATAATCAAATATTATTATTAAACTATTATAATATAGACATAGTACTTAATTTTATTTGTACTAATTGTATATATTACTTGTTAGAAAAAAGAAATGAAGATAAGATTACAATTGAAATAAAGAAGGAAAACGAGACAGGTCTGCAATAAACCTGGATCTGCCTGTTTCGATCATAACAGCATACTCAAATACCTGACGTCCGTCAACGACAAATGAGCGGATACCACTACGTCCTTCAAGTAACTGCCTTCCTGAATCACATGATGTTTGAAGTTCATCGATTCCATTAACACCTGTTACTACTATTTCAGAAGGAAGGAAAATGCTCATTTTTTCAATGGCTGGATGTCCAAGGATCCAGATACTGTGTTTTCCGGATTCCAGTGAAGTGGGCACACCAAATATGATATTTGCAGTTACCTTTATTTCCGAGGTGTTTACATTACCTTCTGCACCTGAAACATCCATATCAAATGAATCAAGGGAAAGAACCGTATTTCCATCATCTATTAAAACATAACCAAGATATTGTCCCGTACTTCCCTTTTTGAATCCTTCAACAAAACTTGCAACTTCTTCCTGACTTACAATACTATTATTGTCAGCATCAAGACTCAACCTGAAAGCTTCGGCATCAATTCCCGTATAGAGTTCATTAATAGTAAAATCAATAGATCTATCATGAACCTGCAACTCATTTGTAAAAACTGCTTCTGCCGACGTAAGCGGAACAAATGATAGAATTAGGATCATGATCCAGGATATTAATCGAATTTTTTGTGACATACAATCCCTCAAAAAAGTTAAGGTGAATATTATTTCACCTTATGGATATAATTGTATCGTTTCTCTGGTACCATACGATGAAGGAGTCACAAACTCAGCCATTGTAGTAGCTCCGGCCTCAGGGGTCATTACTATCGTAACAGTAGTACGTGGTGAAATATCCAGATTGGAATCTTTCTGGTTTCCGCTGGAAGTTACTCCGTCAATTGTTGTAAAAGACAGGTCACCATTTGCTACAACAGAAATATAAATAGTCACAAGGTCACCTGTATTCATAATCGGATTGCCCTGTGAAAATGAACCATCTTCATCCCTTATTTTCTGCACAGTGAAGAAGAACCTGGCATTTTCACCTGGAGTCGTTTGTTCATCTGTAAGCAAATGACCGAGATTCACACTTGCAGTGTTCGAGGAAGAGAAATTTTCCATTGAATAGCCATAGGTTTTGTCGTTGTTGGCATAGATCAGATCATTCGTGTTAGTCCCATCAGTTATTGTAATGATCAACTGATTGAGATCCACCGGAGAACTTCCAACATTAAGACCTACTTTTACTTTAAGAAGAGACATATTCGAAGCCATGCTCGTAGTACCTGTTTTTGCACGTACACCCTCTATGCTTTTGACTATCAGATTGGATGATACTTCCTGTGTAGCCTGCTTGCCGGTTGATTGCGCCTGTTGCTGAAGTGTACCAGATGTCTGAATAAGCACAGATGCAGCTACAGCAGCTATCAGTACCATGGCTATGAAAATAATAAGAGTACCAATACCTACCTGAGCAGCATTGTTTTTTGTAAAGCTGGCATTAGAGATCATAGTAACCTCACCATGTAAAAAATCTGCAGTGAAAATATCACCGCAGATCCCTTACATTATGGATAGAGCTGTACTGTTTCCTTAACACCATACGAAGAAGGTGCCACAAAGTCAGCCGTAGTTGCTGCACCGGACTCAGGTGTTAATACTATGTTCACAGTTGTCCTTGGCACAAGGTTCAGTCCCGAAGTTTTCAGAGCAGAAGTTACAGTAGTAGTTCCAAGATAGTCATAATCTGTTGCTACTGCACTGGCGGATGTTGTTGCAATGTAAACTGTGATCAAGTCACCAGTATTCATTACAGGATTACTCTGGGAGAATGAAGAATCTTCATCACGGATCTTTTCTACTGTAAAATAGTGATCAGAATTGTTGAAAGTAGTAGGTGATGTAGATGCATTTTTTAGAAGAGTGGCTAAGTTTCCAGCGGCACTTGATCCAAAGTGATCCATGTCACCATTTTCAGCGCCTGCAGAAGCATATGATTTTGTATTTCCTGCATAGACAAGATTATTTGCAGTTGTTCCATCAGTAATTGAAACTACTACCTGATTTACATCTACAGGGGAACTACCTACATTAAGACCTACCTTGAGTTTCAGAAGGTCGATGGTGTCTGACATAGAAGTAGAACTGTCCTTTGCACGTACACCTTCAATAGTTTTGACCATCAGGTTAGATGATACTTCCTGGGTTGCCTGCTTACCGGTTGACTGAGCTTTCTGCTGGAGTGTACCGGAAGTCTGAATCAATACAGCAGCTGCAACTGCTGCTACAAGAACCATAGCGATGAATATGATAAGAGTACCAATACCCACCTGAGCTCTGGTATTTTTTTTCAAATATAATGCGTTGTTTGCTTTCATGTATATCCTCCTACAATCCAAATATATGGATGAATTTATATATCACTTAATAATATATATATTGATTGGTTGGAAATATCAAACGTCAAACATCACGAGTTCGTAGTGAGGAAGCATTATATATTAACAATGTGTAAATAATACTCAGAGGGATTAGATGAATGCAGGCTTATTATTAAATGCAACAATATGTTTTGCAATAACGATATCTTCATTTGCTTTTGCGTGGGTACTTGCACGCAGTGAAGAAGAGCATAATGATAAGAGCAAGCCTGCTCTCTGGTCTCTAGTAATATTATGGTCACTTGTAGGGCTTACTTACCTGCCTACAACCATTAGAATGATAGCTGCCTACATGGGAAGGGAAAATCTGGACCTTGTGATGTACAGTCTTGCAGCAATCCCTTTTTCTTTTGTAGCGGTCCCACTGGTCTTTTTCATATTATATGTGATAGTAGGTAACAAAAGAATAAGCGCATATATTTCGCTGCTTTTTGTGTTATTTGGTGCATTGTACCTGATGCTACTATTTACAAAAGGAGTGATAGGACCCGTAGTTTCAAATTACTCATCATTGTTTACAATAAACAGTGACATTGCAATTAATATTTACATGATGGGACTTTTTGTTATACCCACTGCAATGATCATAGGTTTTTTATTGCTGATATTTCTGCAGAAGATGCCAAAACACCTCAGATACAGAACAGCATTACCACTTGTTGCAATATCTTTTGTTTTTGACTTTATGCTTACAGACATGATAACAATGGTGGACGTAATGCAGCTTGTTGCAAGGATATTTGTGCTCATAGGGACTGTGCAGGCATTCCTGGCTTATTTCCCGCCAATGACACTGCAGGAAAAACTGGGAATTAAGAAATACCAGTATGAGCTCTATGATGATGAAGACTTCGACATTGATGAAGAGGAGGACGAATTGGATGTCTGATGATATTGATGTCGAGCTTGAGCAGGCAGTAGCGGAATTCTACCAGTCTTTAGGAATTCACCAGGGACCAGGAGATATTCAATACAGACTTATATTGAAAGTTCTTGGAAGGAATGAAGGGAAGATAACTGAATTCTCAGAGATAAGGCAATACACTGACCAGTTTGCCGATAAAGGTAGTATCGGAAGCAAAATGAAAACTGTGTTCCAGCTAGAAGGGCTGGTTGAAAAGGTCAAACGTGGCGGATATATCATTACTGACAAAGGAATAACCGCCTCAAATTTCCTCAAAGACAGCACTGCATTCTATAAGAAGAATAAGAGGATGGGCGAAATTATAGAGAGGATGCCCTGAACGGTTTTTATCTTCATAAAAGTAGCATTTTGCGAGTCACCTGAGAATTTTGATGGTGCATTTTAAGTAACTGACACATTACCCAGTAAATAATTCCTGCTGCACCTGTAGAAATCGTATTAATGAGAATGATACTAACTTTGCTTTTTTTCAGTTCCAAAACAAAAAAACAATTTGCAAGCTAAACCCAAAATAACCATCCGCCGAAGGCGGCACCTTCCAATACCTCTTACTGAAGAAAATTGAATTTATGCTTGAGAATTCTACAGAAGCATGCGAAGAAAGTATTCCACTGCAACATGTCTATTATTTTGTATGACATGATGGGAAAACGCCGGCTTCGCCGGACCCTTCGGGATAATTCAAGTTATCCATGATCTGTGATGAATCGATTTGCCAACCTACTTGATTTTTTAAGTACAGTTAGTCTGCAGAGCCTAATTTCATTGAAAATCAACCTTAAAACAAAATAAAAAAAGATGGTGAGACTTAAGATCTCACATTATGGATACAACTGTACATTTTCTTTGGTACCATATGAAGATGGCGTTATAAAGTCAGCTGTTGTGGCTGCACCAGATTCTGGTGTCAATACAATACTGACAGCAGTTCTTGGACCGATCACAAGACCAGTATCATCCTGAGCACCACTTGTTGTTGTGTCACCTATAGTGGTAAATCCGGTAGCACCTGCTGCCACTGTAGAGATATAAACCGTAATAAGGTCTCCAGTGTTCATTACAGGTTCACCCTGAGTAAAAGATCCATCTTCATCACGAATCTTCTCAACAGTGAAGAAGTACTTACCATTATCACGACTTGATCCAGAATCTGTTAAAAGCTTCGCAAGATTTGTACTTGCAGATGCACCTGATGAGAAGTTGGCCATTGCACTTCCATATGTACGGTCATTGTTTGCATAGATCAGGTTATTAGTGGTAGTTCCATCAGTTATTGAAATAACAACCTGATTTACATCTACAGGAGAACTTCCAACGTTAAGACCTACTTTCAGTTCGAGCAATGAAATATTGGCAGCCATATTTGTTGCTGAAGATTTCGCCCTTAGACCTTCAATGGTCTTTACCATAAGATTAGATGAAACTTCCTGAGTTGCCTGCTTACCAGTTGACTGAGCTTTTTGCTGCAGTGTACCTGATGTCTGGATAAGAACGGCAGCTGCAACTGCTGCAACCAGAACCATTGCAATGAAGATGATCAGAGTACCAATACCCACCTGTGCACGCGTATCCGATTTTATGAATTTACTATTTGCTTTCATGTATATCAGCTCCTAATATATGTGCGAAGGGATCGCACATAATTGATTATGGATACAGTTGTACAGTCTCCTTAACACCATAGGAAGATGGGGCTACAAAGTCTGCGGTTGTGGCTGCACCAGATTCTGGTGTCAGAACGATGTTTACAGTAGTCCTCGGTACGAGATTAAGACCTGATGATTTCAGACCAGCTGTTACAGTTGTTGAACCAACGTAATCATATGCAGATGACACTGCAGTATCAGATGTCGTTGCAATGTAAACTGTGATCAAGTCACCAGTATTCATTACAGGATTACTCTGAGAGAATGAAGAATCCTCATCACGTATCTTTTCTACAGTATAGTAATGATCGGCGTTATCAAATGTGCTACTAGCTGTAGTGTTTGCTGTTAAAAGAGTCTGCAAATTTGTAGCTGCACTTGAACCAAAGGAATCCATATCACCATTATTAGAACCAGTTGTTGCATATGAT
Organism: uncultured Methanolobus sp.; assembly: GCF_963667555.1. Taxonomy (NCBI): domain Archaea; kingdom Methanobacteriati; phylum Methanobacteriota; class Methanomicrobia; order Methanosarcinales; family Methanosarcinaceae; genus Methanolobus; species uncultured Methanolobus sp. The sequence goes on along the minus strand of NZ_OY763421.1, from coordinate 571,123 downwards.
TTTGTATTTCCTGCGTAGACAAGATTGTTTGCGGTTGTACCATCAGTAATTGATATTACTACCTGATTTACATCTACAGGAGAACTTCCTACGTTAAGACCGACCTTAAGTTTCAGAAGGTCTATTGTGTCTGACATAACAGTTGCACTGTCCTTTGCACGTACACCTTCAATGGTCTTGACCATGAGGTTAGAAGATACTTCCTGGGTTGCCTGTTTACCGGTTGACTGTGCCTTCTGCTGAAGGGTACCGGATGTCTGAATCAGAACAGCAGCTGCAACTGCTGCTACAAGAACCATAGCGATGAATATGATAAGAGTACCAATACCCACCTGAGCTCTGGTATTTTTTTTCAAATATAATGTATTGTTTGCTTTCATGTACGATCCTCCTCTTATATCCTACTAATATTGGATATATTACTAATATAGTAATGAATAATATATATAATATTTGGTTGGAAATATCAAACTTCAAACTCGCAACATTTGAACAATGAAAATATATAAATAAAAAGCAAGTTATTAATAGTAGACAGGAATGAACCCGGGAATTCTGTTAAACGGAACAATATGTTTTGCAATTACATTATCATCCCTTGCATTTGCATGGGTACTTTCCAGAAACAGGGAAAGATACAAAGAAAATAGCAAACCTGCTCTTTTTTCGCTGATCGTATTCTGGACCATGGTAGGCCTTACATATCTGCCGACTACAATCAGAATGTTCGCAGCTTATTTTGGTAATCAGGAGATCGATGCGATAATGTATTTTGTTACAGCGATCCCGTTTGCATTCATATCAGTCCCGCTTGTTTTCTTCATTATATACGTTATAACAGGAAGTAAAAAAATAGGAGAATACATCTCGCTGTTCTTCACACTTATAGGAGCGGCATATCTTACATTCCTTTACGATAGCGGCATCGTTGGGCCCATTGTCACAGAATGGGGTTCCATTTTTATGATCAATAGTGATGCTGCGATCAATTTGTATCTTATGGGACTTTTTGTTATCCCCACATCCATGATACTGGGACTGCTGCTACTGATATTGCTGCAAAGGATGCCAAAGAGAATCAGATATAGAACTGCTCTGCCTTTGGTAGCCATTTCTTTTGTATTCGACTTTATGCTTACTGACACTATAGCAATAATCGATGCTATGCAAATGTTTGCAAGACTATTTGTCTTTATAGGGACGATACTTGCCTATCTTGCTTATTTCCCTCCGGTGACAGTTCAGGAAAAACTAGGCATTCAGGAGCAAACCAATGATGAGCAGAATATGCACACTGATCATAACATTGAGTTTTACCTGAAGGACGGGACAGATAAAGTCTGAGAACTAACCCTGTTATTTTGTTCTTTTTACAAGTTTTTAACAACCAATTTCAGCAAAAAAAGGATATAAGAAACAGTATCCTGTTAAAGTGTCTGCAAAAGTATCCTGTTAAAATACCGTCATTCTTAAATAGATTTACATCTATGTACGTATTTGTACATTACAGAACATAAGTGGTTATTCAATGCATGCCGTAATAAACGATATAATCAACTCTACTGAAAAGAGAGTACATAATATAAAGACAAAGGAAGAATTGTCTGCAATTAATAAAGGCAACATCAATAAAAGAGACATAGTTGTTGCCATAAGTGAAAAGAAATTGCAGGGAAAAGTTGCAGTTATAGCAGAAGTTAAACCTGCATCCCCTGGAAAAAAGTTGCGGGATATCGGTCCTGAAGACGCAGCCATGATAGCAGCAGAAATGGAAAAGGCAGGAGCAGTTGCAATATCCGTTTTAACAGAACCTGAATTTTTCCACGGCTCTACATATAACCTCAGATCAGTTAGAAAGGAAGTATCAATTCCTGTCCTGCGCAAGGATTTCATTATTGATGAGATACAATTCAATGAAATTGAAAGCGACCTTATATTATTAATAGCAGGCATTCTTGGAGAGAATCTTGAGAAAATGGTGGAAAAGGCAATATCAAAAGGATTTGAGCCACTTGTAGAAGTTCACAATGAGAGCGAACTTAAAAGTGCGCTTGAAACAAAAGCAAGAATAATTGGAATAAACAACCGGGATCTAAGCAACCTTGAGATCGATCTTGCTACAACACTTAAACTTATACCGCTTGTAAAGGATTTTGATGCAAATACCGGACAGCATCACATTATCATCAGTGAAAGCGGGATGCATACCATTGAAGATGTGAAAATGGTTGTAAAAGCAGGTGCAGATGCTGTACTTGTTGGCACATCCATCATAAAGAGCGGAGAGATATACGCAAAGACAAAAGAACTTGTTGATGCACTTAACGATTAATAAAGACACGGAGATCTATTATGAAAAAATCAATGTATGGCAAATTCGGAGGACAGTTCGTTCCTGAAGTACTCATGCCGGCACTTAATGAGCTTGAAGAAGCTTATGAACGTTACAAGGATGATCCTGAGTTCCTCAAAGAACTTGATTACTATATGAAAGAGTTCGCTGGCAGAGAAACTCCTCTTTATTTTGCAAGGAATCTCAGCAAGAAGTACGGAATTAAGATCTACCTGAAACGTGAGGATCTTGTTCATGGTGGTGCCCATAAGTTGAACAATACACTAGGACAGGCACTTCTGGCTAAATACATGGGCAAGAAACGCCTTATTGCAGAAACCGGGGCAGGTCAGCACGGAACTGCAACTGCAATGGCGGCCGCAAACATGGGATTTGAATCCGAGGTTTACATGGGTGCAAAGGATGTTATGCGCCAGCACATGAATGTTTACAGAATGGAGCTTATGGGTTCTAAAGTGAATGCTGTTGAATCCGGTTCAAAGACACTAAAAGATGCAATCAATGAAGCTCTCAGAGACTGGGTTACTAATGTTGAGCATACTCATTATCTTATAGGTTCAGTTGTGGGACCACACCCATACCCTATGATCGTGCGTGATTTCCAGAGTGTTATTGGAAAGGAAGTCAAAGAGCAGATAATGGAGAAAGAAGGCAGGTATCCTGATTCTATTGTTGCCTGTGCAGGCGGCGGAAGCAATGCAATGGGTATTTTCTATCCATTCATTGAAGACAAGGAGGTCAAACTCTTCCCGGTTGAAGCAGGTGGAAAAGAGTTAAAGACAACTGAAAAGGAAGCATTGCACTCCGCATCACTTTGTGTCGGCGAGGAAGGCATCCTTCAGGGCGCACACACGCTTATACTCCAGGATAAGTATGGACAGATACTTGAATCCAGTTCCATCTCAGCAGGACTTGATTATTCAGGAGTCGGGCCTGAACTTGCACATCTTGCAGATATTGGCAGGATAACTCCATGTTGTGTCAGTGATGATGAGGCACTTGAGGCTTTCTATGAACTCAGCCGTCTTGAAGGAATTATCCCTGCACTTGAATCATCACATGCAATTGCTTATGTTATGAAGATGGCAAAGAGTGGGAAACTTGAGGAACTTGGCGACCTTGTTGTTATCAACCTTTCCGGAAGAGGAGACAAGGATCTTGAAACTGTATTCAAAATAAAGGAAGAAGATGCAAAGGAGGCTTGCCAGTGAGAATTGCAGATAAATTCACAGAACTTAAAAAGAAGAATGAAAAGGCACTCATTGCCTATGTCTGTGCAGGTGACCCTTCAGCTGAAGCTACAAAAGAGATAGTTCATGCACTTGTAAAAGGTGGAGCAGATATCGTGGAACTGGGACTTCCTTTCTCAGATCCGGTTGCAGATGGACCGACCATTCAGGCTGCATCAACAAGGGCACTTGAAGCAGGAATGAATCCTGACATTTACTTTGAAATGGCAGCATCCATCAAGGAAAATGTTCCTCTGGTCTGTATGACATATTATAATCTAATATATAAGAGAGGAAATGAGAAATTTGCCAGGGATTGTGCTGAATCAGGCATTACCGGAATTATTGTACCGGACCTTCCGGCAGAAGAAGCAGATGAACTTCATGATGCATGCAGGAAGAATGGTGTTGACCTGATATTCCTTATAACGCCTGTAACCACAGGAAAAAGAATGGAAAAGAATCTGGAAAGAACATCCGGTTTTGTCTATATTGTTTCAAGACTTGGAGTCACCGGAGAAAGAGTTGATGTGGCAGAGTCAACAAAGAACATTCTTGCACGCATCGATACAGAAGTTCCAAAGGCAGTTGGATTTGGAATATCCAACGGGCAGCAGGCTGCAGAAGTTATAAAAGCTGGTGCAGATGCAGTAATTGTAGGTTCTGCTTTTGTCAGCATAATCTCTTCAGGCGAAGATGTTAACAAAAGAGTAGAAAAACTTGCATCAGAATTGAAGGAAAGCTGCAGATAATTTGTCTGCCAGCTTTTTGATTTTTAGATTTTGAAGGCTCTGTCGAAATCCTGTTTGCATGAGTGACACGAACTTTGTTCATTTTCAGTTCCAAAACCAAACAAACAATTTGTAAACTAAAACCAAAGTAACCATCCGCCGAAGGCGGCACATTCCTATGATTCTGTACAGAGAAAATTGTATCTATGTCTAAGAATTCTACAGAAGGAAGGAAAAGACAGTATTCCACTGCAACATGTAATTATTTTGTACTTTTTTATGGGAAAGCGCCGGCTTTGCCGGACCCTTCGGGACAATTCAAGTTATCCATGATCTGTGATGAATCGATTTGCTGCTTCCTTGAAGTTTTAATGACAGGTTTTCTACAGAGCAAATGTAAAATCAAATTATAAGTAAAAATCTTTTAAAAAGTAGGGAAATGCAGATTACTCTGCAAATAACTGATCCACGAACCATTTTGGATCGAATTTGCGAAGGTCGTCATATCCCTGCCCCATTCCAAGGAACAATATTGGTTTTCCTGTGATGTATGCAATGGAAATTGCTGCACCACCCTTAGAATCGGCATCTGTTTTTGTAAGTATAGAACCGCTTATTGGAACGGCATCATTGAACTGTGCTGCCCTTTCCACAGCATCGTTACCTGCAACTGCCTCATCAACAAAGATAATGAGGTCTGGAGGAGCCACGCGGCATACTTTCTTAAGTTGCTCCATGAGGTTGATGTTGGTATGCATCCTGCCAGCGGTGTCAGATAACACTACATCCACTTTGTGAGCTTTAGCATGCTGCATTGCATCATAGATAACAGCAGCCGGATCACCCTGTTCCTGATGTTTGATTATCTTTACGCCTACCTTGTTGGCATGGATGGCGAGCTGATCGATCGCTCCTGCCCTGAATGTGTCACCTGCGGCGACTACAACGGACATGCCCATATCTTTAAAACGCTTGGAAAGCTTGGCAATTGAAGTTGTCTTTCCTGTTCCGTTTATGCCGATAAAGACGATATGCACCGGCTTTTCAGCATTCTTCACGTATTCATCAAGGTCAAATACATTGGCGCTCATCACATCATAGATGGCTTTTTTAAGGGCATCTTCGACAATATTACCGGTATTACTGCCAATACGCCTTCTGGTTCCAACTAGCTGACCCTTTACAGAGCTTACAATTGCTTCTGAAACCGAGAGTGCAATATCGCTCTCAAGAAGAGCCATTTCCAGATCCCAGAGAGGTTCTTCAAGATCATCTTCATCCAGAATGAACTCTCTTTCAAAAACAAGAGCTTTGGCTTTTTGTGCAAAGCCGAATTTCTTAGCTGTGTTGTTTTCTTCTTTTGGAACTGGTTTAGTTTCTTCAGCAGGAAGTCCGGTCTTTGCCTTCACTTCTTCTTTTGGAGAAGATGGAACTGCAACAGGAGATCCTACTTCTTCAGAAGACTCTACGATTTCCTCTACAGGCTCGATTGCAACAGCTTTTTCGTCTATTTTGCTGCCAATCTTATCTTTGAATCCACTGAGTTTTGCCTTGAGTTTATTGAACACGTGATACAACTCGCAAGTTTGTTAAAAATAGAAAAAAATAGAAAAAAAGGTTCACTGGGAACCTGGGTTTCCTTGAGACTGCTGGAGTCTTGCAAGGAATGATTCAATGGCCTGCATCTGCTGGCCTAACTGGGCAAGGGTCTTGTTCATATTTTCAAGAGCTGTTGTGAGCTTTTCCCTGCGGCGCTGGAGAATTTCCTTTGCTTCAGGAAGAGGTCTTTCAACAGTTAACCCTGCACCGATATCAACCACTGCTTTGTCAGTGTGACTGATACTGGCATATACAAATGAACCGGAACCTATCGGAAACATTATTTCAGAACCAGCTGAAACATTGCTGAGCTCATCAATTGTGTTAATTGCTCTGTTACAATCTTCCATTGATATCTGGACCATGCTCATCTGCTGCTGAACCATTTCCGCACGTCTTTGAAACTCGCGGTGCTGGTTTGCAAGAACCCTTGGATCCTGTCCATTCATATCCGCCATGGATCATGCCTCAGTTATACTTTCGATCTTTATTAAGTTCCTTTTAAGACCATGTTTACTGCCAAAGAGTGAATACACTTTATCTTCTGCATTCTTCTCGTTCTGGCTCTCAATGACCTTTGTGAACTTTTCCCATGCTACTCCGGCCTTGAATGTGCCTTTGACCTGAAATGTCTTCATATAAATCACCTAAATCATTATTTTAATAAGTCCAGGGCATCTTCTATTCTTCCCAGTTCATGACCTGTGGTCTGCGAACCTGCAACATAACCTTTGGAATTTGCTATCAGTCCGGAACCTACCATTTGAGTTCCATAATTTGATGTTCCAATATCCACCGGAAGACCAAATAACTCCTCAAGCACTTCAAGCTCAGCGCTTGTTGCCCGGGGATTTACAAGCAACCCTTTATTGGTTGCAACACCGGCCATTCCTACGGTCTTTGCACCACCGATAGTGCCTCTTTTAACTTCTACCTTGAGAGCTTTCTCAATGGCTTCCAGTGATCTATCACTAAGTTCCGGATGCACAAGTGCTGCAGAATCATTCGCAAGCACAACATTACCCACAGCATTCAACTTACCGGGTAATTCAACTACCGGAACATCGATCAGATCTATGCCTCTTATATTGGAATCCATTGGAACAAGCACTGCATTGGAATTTCCCCGACAAAGTGAACCCACAATAGTACTTCCATTGATAAGGGTTTCCACTACATTTGCCTGCAAGAACTGGCCTATCTTTTCACGGACAAGCTCAGAAGTGCCCAAAGGTACAAGTACAATATCTTCGGTGCATGTTGCAAAAGCCCCTATGATGGGGCTTTCCTGTATTGTTATAGTTCGTATCATTTTATGCTAAACTGGAATGATACCCGGGAGCATTTATGCGAGTTCTGCCTGAACTTCGCCATCCTCGAACTTTGCAGCTCTTACACGGATGGACAGTGGCGGCTTCTCACAGCCGTGTTCCCATACTTTCTCGTTGATGGTCTTGTCCAACTTGACCATGTCAGGTTCTACCTTCATATGTTTTGTAAGGTATTCCCTGATAACTACCATAGTCTTCTTGGCTCTTTTCCAGCGTGGAATTGACTTAATTTCACGGAGAGGAATTGTATAGATCTGCTCTTTTACTATATCTTCTGCCATTATCATCACCTACTTATTTCACATCGAGACTGCTTCTTCTCCAGTGTCTTCTCTTTGGATGGCTTACGACCTTGCGACCGGTCTTAATGATGACCCAGGTAGGAACCCTGTGGTTCTGCCTGTGTGCTTTTGCCAACCTTGTCTTCTGTCCTTTAGTATTGTGGCTCACTTGTCTCACCTATGCTATGATTTGTATTAAAGTATTGATTGAATTTTGAACTTATAACATAATTATTGTATAAATCTTTAATCATGTTGTTCCGTTCGCTGTTTCATTCCTTCACGCTTATCTTGCGTTCGATAACATGTGATTGTACATGAGTGGGGAATATTTCCCGGATCTTATCCGGACCATGATTCTGAACGATCATTTCCCTGAGCTCAGTTTCATAATCTGCTTTCAGTACATCCTCACTTAGACCTTCCTCGATGACCAGATGCATTTTTACAAGTTCATTCACCGCGGCACGCCCAATCCCTTTCAGGGGGCACATATAATGAACACCGAACCGATCCTCAATGCTTCTTATCTGTGACATTTCAAGCATGGGAACGCGATCATCACGGCGAATCCCGTCAGCAATGAATGTGACATCCGGATCAGCCGCAAGGTGCTCTATAACGCTTTTGTGAATGAAGTTGATAGCGTTCTTTGGAAAGCCGTCCTCCATAATCATATCGTATGCCTTTTCAAGAATTGAAACATCGGGTTTGATTATCCTGTGCGAAAAACCAAGCCTCGCTGCAGTTTCAGCAGCCACTTCCCCAACAGGAAGCAGTGAAAAACTGCATGTTACAAGTTCAACCTTAAAGAAAGGCTCCAGCAGTATCGCAGACAGAGAACTGTCCTTGCCACCACTGAACATTACCGATACTTGCATGAAGGGCGCTCACATACGCTTAATAGTGGTTTCCCTCTTTTTGGGCTGCATCTGAACAAGAAGCTGTTTGAGTTTCTCATCATCGATCATGGTTTGAAGCCTGCCACTCTGTGCAAGCATGATCAACTGATTTTCAAGCTGCTCTACAAGTTCCTTGCGGGACATACGCAGATTTGTCAGCCTCTCACGTGCTTCCGGAGTCAGGATCTGACGCATCAGAGCCTGCTTCTTTGCTTCCATCTCAGCCTGCATCTGCTCCTGCTGCATTGCTGCCTGCATATCGGCACCGCCCATCTGCTGTTGGGCTGCCTGTTGCTGCTGGATCTGTGCAAGTCTTTTTCTTCTTATCTCTTCAAGGTCATCCGTCATGAAAGTCACCTTTGCTTATAAGATGTAAGCAGTGTTTCCTTATAGGAGTTATCGAACTGGAAGATGCATTCAGTATTTAGCAAGACCTGGAATTGTTTCCAGAAGGTCCTGTTTTACCTCGTATGCAACATTGTCAAGCATGGACTGTCCCTGTGGAGATACCACACGGCCGCTCTTGAGAGCACGCACAAAACCTGCTTCCTCAAGCTGCTGAAGTGCAGTTCTTGCGATTGCGCCGCTGCCCTTTGCCTTCTTGCCAGGGGCAACGCCTCTGTCCTTCTTTCCTCCATAGACAGATCTCATTCTCTCAACACCGATCGGGCCCTGGGTGTATACAGTCCTAAGTACTGCTGCACATCTTGTGTACCACCATTCTGTGTCGACTGGTGGAAGCTCCTTGTGCACACCGGTCTTTACGTATGATGCCCACTCAGGTGGATTTACTTTATCATTCTCTTTCAACTTTTCTGCTACCTTTGCTATAAACTCGGCTGCAGGAACGTCATATACGGTTGTCATTAATATTCTCCTGAATTATAATATCTGTTAAGATACCCACCTTCTGCAGGACTCAATTGCATCAGGTGATTAGTTCAGCTGGATTTGTGATGTTTAAACTATTGAGTAGTATATACGTTTTTCGGCAGTTTTTGCCATCAGGACTACTTTCTGAATGTTTGCTCCCTGGCAGGACCAACGGAAACAATATCGATCTTTACGCCCATCTTGTCCTCAAGATAAAGCACATAATCCTGTGCTGTTTGTGGAAGGTCACTGAACTCCTTCACACCAGTAAGGTCGCTGTCCCATCCCGGAAGGTCTTCGTATACCGGTTTACACCTTGCAAGATCGGAAGTATCCTCAGGTGGATAGTCAATTGTCCTTCCATCCAGTTCATATGCGACACAAACTCTTACAGTGTTAAGATTGGACAGAACATCAAGTTTAGTAAGTGCAATGGATGTGTAACCATTAAGATAGATAGCCTTCTTAAGCAATGGAAGATCGAACCAGCCACATCTTCTAGACCTGCCAGTTGTAGTACCATACTCGCCACCAACTTCCTGGATCTGCTTACCGATATCATCCAGAAGCTCTGTTGGCAATGGTCCTTCACCAACCCTTGTAATATATGCTTTAACAATAGCCAGTACTTCATCGACCCTTGTAGGACCGACACCGATATTGGCACATGCGGAACCTGCGATGGTACAGGAAGAAGTTACGAATTTCTGGGTTCCGTGAATTACATCAAGGTGGGTTCCCTGTGCACCTTCAGCAAGGACATTCTTACCGTCGTCAAGTGCCTTGTTAACTTCATAAGAAACATCAGTTACATAGGAAGCAAAACGCTCACCAAGTTTTACATACTTGTCAATGAGTTCCGGGTCCATAACAATAGAAGGATCGCCACCAAGCTCTTTTATGGCTGCTTCCTTTGATGCTGCAAGGTCTTCGAGTCTTTTAAGGAACTTTTCCTTATTCACAAGGTCACCCATGCGAATCTCATCCCTGGCAACCTTATCGATATATGCAAAACCAATACCACGCTTAGTAGTACCTATCTTTTCGGTTCTCTGGGATTCCCTCAGACCATCAAGTTCAACGTGATATGGCATTATAATACTGGCTTTGGCATCAACACCTACCCTTGTTGCATCTAAATTAATGCCGCCTTCTGCAAGCATATCAAGCTCTTCTGCAAGCACTTCAGGGTTCACAACAGTGCCAGGGCCTATCAGTACCCTTGAATCTAAAAGAAAACCGGATGGAATAAGGTGAAGTTTGTATACGTCATCACCTACTTTTACAGTGTGTCCTGCATTGTTCCCACCCTGGAAACGGACAACCAGATCATAGTTACCGGATATCAGGTCAACTATCTTACCTTTACCTTCATCGCCAAATTGTGCGCCAGTAATAATTGTAAACATGGGTGCAGAATTACCCTGTTGGCTTAATAAAGTTTTGATTGGGCTTCAGATATCTTCCTCAAACGCAAGCATACGGCATCCTTCATCACAGAATCCTGATGAATCAACCTTACGACAGCGCAATGCCTTTGTAACTCCCATGTCCACAAGAGTATCTATCAGTTTTTCTGCCACAGTAATACTCACATTGAATTCTGACTGAAGCATGTAAATGGCATCCGGCCTTTTTGTAGAATAAAAACATGAACGTGACCTTTTATCTGAAAGGCAGGTGTCATAGGTCTCACATTTCATTACGCGGGAACTGTTCTTAAAATGGATGGCAAGCCCCTGCCAGGAATGGACATTATGCATTCCTTTTATGCCATAGAGATTTGCCTTGGTTTTTTCTTTGTGGCGTACCATATAGTTACTACTTATTTTTAAAAATATAATTACATTTTGTTTAAAACAAACCTACATTTTTCGCCAATTATCTAAAAACACACAATAGAGATGTCATCATAAAAATACAAAAGATATAGAATATAATTTCACAAGGTATTAATAGTATCATGCGCTTTTATTAGATGAGTGGAGATCAATGCTGACAAGCACAATAACAACCACAACAACCAGTACGATATCTTCAGCAGCAGCAGGTGTTGTATCAATGACGACCCCAATAGGACTGCCGGAATACGGAGTGCTGGCGGTCGTTGCACTGATCTTGTTGCTTTCGGCAAAGGAAATATTATCTGCTTCTGAAAAGTGGAATAAATCTTTGGATTGTTCATTAAATATGACAATTCTGCCGTTGTTGGTATCGTTTGTAGCAATCGTGATCTTCAAGATATCAGAGATTATCTGATATCTTTTTCTTTTTTGGATTTGAAAGTTACCATCAGCATGGCTGATGGTTAAATTTAATGGTTGACCGGTAACCACCGGCCATCATTTAAAAAAAGAAAGTGACCTTTACCTGTATCTGTTCTTACGGAACCCGAGGAATATTGCTCCAAGACATAATACACCAATAACGCCACCCATCAAACCAAGTTCAGGTAGCTTGCTCTCTTCATTGGATGATGTTTTGTTTTCCAGAATATAACCATTGACATCATCAGACCCGGTTTCTGATTCAGATGTTTCAGAACTGTCCTGAGTGGATGCCATGCTATCTGCATTATGAAGAATCTTTTCAACATCATCACCCACTCCAGATGACTCTTCTTCATCATCACCAAGAGTATCGGCATCAACGATCTTAAGCTCGGTTCCGGTGTGACTGCTACTTTTCTTGCTTGACGATGAACCGGAAGATGATGAACTACTGGAACTGTCGTCAGCAGTTGTTCCTAGAGGGATAGAGAGGGTTTCGCCACCCACAGTAACTTTTAATACATTTTCTGATACAAACATTTCTTCAGGCATATCCTCCGGTAGTTCATACTGATACTCAAAAGACTCACCTGCAGAAACATCATCTATAAAGCCCTTTCCTCCAAATTTAAGAGTTACCGCATCACCGGAAGAAGTACCTGTCAGTGATATTTTATATGGTCCTGCTTTTATTATCCCTGTTCCAAAAGAAGCAATATTATCAGTGACAGTTACATACTTGTCAGGAACTGATATCGGAATTCCAAATTTAGTTACTGTTATATGTAGACTATCAACACCTTCAGCTTTCAAGCTTAGTGACTCTGTATTCTCTGGTATAATAATAGTCTCTAAATCAAAACTATATTCCCCATTAGACACACTTTCTGTTTTCTCAAAAACAACGGAAACAGGTAACTGTCCATTTGAAATATCATCCGAAGAAGCGATCCCAGTAATAGTAACTGTATCTCCCGGAGATGGCGGATTTGGCGAATAGCTAAGAGCCATTGCCGTTGAAGTCATTAGTAATATAGCGGTACCAAGTACTAATAAGAATAATGAACTTTTCTTAATGTGGCCTGTAGAAATCCCTAACAGGCTTTTTTTATGAATCATATGAACTACATCTCCGTCAATATTCAGGATACATTCTGTGCATTAATAGTCCTGAATCCCTAAATATACTAGGCATCTATTTATTTAATTATTCCTGTAAATTTTTTTATAAATATATCTTGTCCGAAATATTAGTATTAATAGGAACAGTATTCCATCATTATCGCCCACAAAGAAATTCTAATTAATAATAATCAGAAACTATTTTAGATTATGTCTAAAATAATAAAGGAATTATCCCGAACAAGAATATGTTTACAAATCCGTGAGTAAGCATGATCAAAGGGAAACTATTGGTTCTCTGGAACATATAACCGATCACAAGACCTGCTAAAAATGTATAAAATATCTCATAAATAGTACCATATCCAGAGTGCATTGCACCGAAAAGAAGACTTGTCAGCAACAAGCCTTTAAGAGAACCGAAGGACTCACTAAGACGAGTCTGGATCAAAGACCTGAATACAAGTTCTTCCATAAAGCCTACAAAAAAGATCATAATAAAAGACAATTTAAGAAGGCTTATCACCGAGAGATCAGGTATGAGATTCCCTGCGTGAATTGTAAAGTTTTCACCCTGGGCAATAACTATCCCTACCACCAGAGACAAAGGGATATATTGTTTCATTTTTGAAAAATGGAAACCAAGAGCTTCTTTTGTGATGTGCTGATGACGTACAACCAAAAATACAGGTACAAGCATCGGTGCATAGATATAAACATAAAGATAGAGCGTCATCTCTGAAAAAACAGGCATTGATATATTAAGCAGCCTGAGGACAGGGAGCAAAGCCAACACCTGAAGACTTCTTGCCACATGTGTCCCGTCTATCCATATTGATGAAACGGACAAAGCGATCAGAGTAATTACATGTAATGTGATTCCTGCCCTGTAATTCCCGGAATAGAGAAGTAACTCCGCAAGTATGATAAGCAGCATTGCAACAGATATTATGTAGGTGTCTGTTAAACCCGGAACAACTGAATCTGTATTCACAGTTCCCGCTTTTTTGAAAGTGTCACGTAAGTTCCAGGAACCTTTCAGTTTCTTATGTTTCACTGGACAGCCTCCGTAACATTGATCCAGAGATGCAGATCCCTGTAAGGTTCTGTCATATTATCATCCCTATAGAGCAGATACTGTAACTTCATATCCTCGCCGGTGACACCCGGAACAAACGAAACAGGTTTTTCCCATGTGACATTGTGAGCAAGTGCAATATGGTTCAAACTAGAAGGCGTATCAATCGTCTCATTATTCAGCTGTATCACAATGGAATAATTAACCACGGAATATTCATGATTTACTATTCCTATGATCACATCCACGCTCTCACCAAGCTCAAGCTGGGTCTTGTAATTATCCGCCATCCTCTGCGGACCCAGTATATAGAATTCTGTGAACTTCTCACCCTGCTTAGGCGTAACAACGACATAAACAAGGGTCATCACAGATGCAAGTATTGAAATTACCAGAATTATTGTAAGAATGCGATCAAGCCTCGACTCCGGCTTCTCACTTATCTCAGCAACTACAGACCTGTACATTTCCCTGAAAGGAACAGAGAATGCTTCTGAGCCGAGTGCTTCACGCCTGTAGACTGCCACAATGGACATCAGTATCGTAAAGTTAGTAAGGAATACAAGGATCGGTACAAGCCTTATGCCCCATGGTGTGTAATTCAGCCCAAGCCCGATCAGAGGAACAACAGCTATACTAAGCCCGAAGCTAAGAGCAACACGTTCTATGCCATCGAGATCATCCTTCCCCGGAAAGAGCGCGGCAATCAAAGCATAACCTGGCAGGAACAGAACCATTGGCAGGCCAAGCACAGTACGTATAGGACTATCGCTCAGGAATGGGGTAAGCACGAATATATCTGTAAGCAGAACAAGTGCTATGACCAGTTTGATGTCCGTTGGAGTATGTTTTTTATCGGGCATTTCTTTTACTAGGTACAGTATATAGTATATTTAATCCTTCTGAAAGGTTTGCCATTTTCAATCAGACTATTTGTATTACAGCCAATAGAAATAATATCCATTTCCAATTTTCATGTATATGTCTATTACAAGACAATATATAAATATTATACTATACTAATACCTAAATGTTAACCTGTTCAAATTTAACGCATAATGTGCAAATTGTACATACGATAGAGACCCCCGGGAAATAGTCGGAATCGCAACTATAGCATATTTACAAATATTGAAGATATTTATGTACATCCCATCACCTGAAATAGACAGCATTGTCGATGCTATTAAAAACCTTGATGTCAAAAGCAAAGAGGTTGTCCTTTTAATGCTGGCAGAGAAGGATCTGCCTGACATCAATACCCTCATAGCTGAACTGAACAAAATGAAAATCGATTTCTTTGGTGCCATCTTTCCCGGAATAATCCATAATACTGATTCATATAATACAGGGATTATCATTCATGTGCTTCCGGCATTTCATAAACCGATACTCATTGAAGGGCTAAAAGATCCGCGAAAGAAACTGGAACAAAAAACAGCACCATTTAGATCCCTTTGTAAAAAAGGGACAACTGCTTTTATCATAGTAGATGGGATGTCGAATGTATCCCCACTTCTCACTTCAGTTTACAACCTATTTGCAGATTCGATCGAATATTTGGGCTGTGGTGCCGGTTTTATAGATATGGAACAAAAACCATGCATAATTTCCCCAAAAGGATTCTTTAAAGATGCTGCAATAATTGCATTCCTTGATTCAGCATGCAATATTGGAGTACGCCACGGATGGAAAAGAGACATAGGACCCCTTGTTGTAACTAAAAGTGAAGACAACATCATTAAAGAACTAAACTGGAGAAATGCTTTAGAAGTATTCAGAGAAGCACTTCTGGCAAATTATCAGGTTGATATTGACATGGATAACGGCTACAATGTACTAAGCCACTATCCTTTTGGGATTTACGTTGAAGATCAGGAAGATCTGATAAGAGAAATATTCAAAGTCAATGACAGCGGGGAACTTATTTGTGCAGGCAATATTCCGGAAAATGCAGTTCTCAGTATATTAAAAGGAGAAAAGGAAGACCTCTTCCACGCTGCTGAAATGGCCGTTGAGGACTGCCTGGATGAAAATGAGATTTCTGCTGAACATTGTCTTGTTATGGACTGCATTGGAAGGTCATCATACCTTCAGGATGATTTTAAAGAGGAGTTATTAACCATTAAAAAAGGACTTGAAAGTAAAAATGTACATGTGGTACCGGAAGGGGTTCTCTCCGCAGGGGAAATTGGTTCCATGAAAGGAGACGTGCTGGAGTATTTTAACAAAACAATTGTTATAGGAGTTCTTCATGGACCACCAGAAAAAGTATGCAGAAATATTTAACCAGATATCACTGTTATACGAACTTTCACTTTCAGTAGGCAACTCACTGGATATCACGGAAAATTGTGATAGTTTCCTGAAGAAACTTATGTCCAGGAAAAAAGTAAACTTTGCCTCAGTCTGGATCAGGGATGAATACCTTGATTTCAAAAAAATGGATACATCAAGTATGGTCTATGCAAACCCCGAATATTATGTTAATTTAAGAAAAATACCAGTATCTCACCCCATATTCACAGAAATTACATCCAAAACACCTTTCATTGTAAGTGCAAACGAAGATAAGTTCAGAGACATCGTCATTGAAGACAGTTTTAGTTCCGGAATGTGTATACTGTTTCCACTTAAAGATTATGGGGTTTTGAAACTTTACTGGGTGAACGAACTGAAAGAACCTGAATATGTAGCGAACCAGCTTATCAAGGTTGTTTCAAAATTCGCATTCTCACTTGAAGCCTGCCTTTTACATAGTAGAGCTATCTGGGAAATGGAAGAAAAGAACAAAGAATTTGAGGCAAGACTTAATGCAGAATCCTTAAACCGCGCCAAAAGTGAGTTCCTTGCTAATATGAGCCACGAACTGCGCACTCCATTGAACTCTATAATCGGATTTTCGGAACTGCTCACTGAAGGTAATTTCGGAGAGCTGAATGAAAAACAGAGCCGATATGCAAACAATATTTCCAACAGCGGAAAACATTTACTGACGATCATCAATGACATTCTTGATCTTTCAAAGATCGAAGCAGGTGAGATGGTATTGAACTATGGAGATGTTTCTGACAGGAAGCTCATAGATGAGATAATAACTATCCTTAAACCTCTTGCATCAAAGAATGAACTCTTTTTAGAAAGAAAGGATATTGAGGACATCATCATACAGGCCGACCAAAGCAAACTGAAACAGATAATGATAAATCTTGTAGGCAATTCTGTTAAATTCACACCTGCCGGCGGATATGTGTATCTGTCCACATACATGAAAAATAACAGATTACACATTCAGGTTGAGGATACAGGCATTGGTATTTCTAAAGAGAATCAGAAAATACTCTTTGAACCATTCAAACAACTTGACTCAAGTCTCAACCGCCAGTATGATGGAACCGGACTTGGACTATCACTTGTAAGAAAGCTGGTGGAAATGCATAACGGAGAAGTAACTGTAAAAAGTGAAGAGGGAAAAGGCAGTATTTTCACCATTATACTGCCTCTTGACCAATAGATAATTCTCGTTAGGTTTTTATTTCATTATCCCAGATTGGAGTTGTAGTATCATAAGTGTCGTAACTGTCATAAAAGTGATACTAAGGGAGTGAAATAAAATGCCAGCTGTTATTGATAAGAATACATGTACAGGATGCGAGCAGTGTGTTAATTCCTGCCCGGTAGAAGCTATTTCAATGAGCGATGACGTTGCAGTCGTCGACCCTAACGAGTGTGTCGATTGTGGTGACTGCGTTGATATCTGTCCTGTGGAAGCTATCACTTTAAAGTGATGCTTTTTCTTTTTTATCCTGCAATAGATTACTACAATATGTTACATATGTTACTTTTTTTGGCCGGATTTTAATTTAACAGCTGAGTTTTTCCATACAAGCTGCAAGCTTCCTGATTCCAGCTTCGATATCGTCAGGATCAGAATTGGAATAGTTCAGCCTCAGAGTGTTAGAACCTGCTCCCTCAACAGTGTAGAACGGATTTCCCGGGACAAAGGCAACATTCTCTTTTATCGCCATGTCAAATAGTTCCATTGAAGATACACCTTCAGGCAATGTGACCCAGACGAACATACCGCCCTGCGGTTTAGTATAACTGATGCCTTCAGGGAAATATCGGGACATCATGTCAACCATGTGGTCACGCCTTGACCCATACGCACTCTTGATCTTTGATATGTGGCCGTCAATATCATTGTCCATAAGATACTGGGAGATTATTCTCTGAGAAAGGTAATTGGAATGCAGATCTGCAGCCTGCTTTACAACAAGAAGCCTCTCCATGATGTCTTTCTTTGCACATATCCATCCAAGCCGCAACCCTGGAGCAATTATCTTTGAGAAGGAACCCATCAGAATTGTGTTTTCCAGATAATTCCTGATAGTAGGTACGTCCTCTCCTGCAAATCTCAGTTCACCGTAGGCATTGTCCTCAACACAGACAACTCCATGTTTATCGAGAACTCTGGCTGTTACTTCCCTTTTCTCTTGAGAATACGTAACACCGGAAGGATTCTGGAATGTGGGAACCGTGTAGAAGAGCTTTGCATCGCTTTCCTCCAGGGTTTTGTCAAGCATCTCAATGTCGATACCATCATCAAGAAGAGGAACTTCACGAAACTCCGGCTCGAATATTGAGAAAGACTGGATGGCACCAAGATAACCCGGGCTTTCAATAACGACTCTGTCCCCTTTGTTCAGGAAGACCTTGCCGATAAGGTCCAAGCTCTGCTGTGAGCCGTTTGTGATGAGGATCTCAGAAGGATCTATCTTAAGTCCGCTCTTTTCAAGGTACCTCTGTGAAATGAACTCACGTAAAGGCAGGTAACCTTCTGTGGTACTATATTGCAGGACATTTGCAGCATCCTCTGTCATGACCTTTGCAGCCGCTGCTGCAAGTTCCTCTGCCGGGAAAAGTGCAGGATTTGGCAGTCCGCCGGCAAATGATATTACCTCCGGCTGCTGCGTGACTTTCAAGATCTCCCTGATGAAGGACTTTTTGCTGTTCTCCATCCTGTCAGCGAACATAGTAACCATGAAATTGGCTTCAAGTCCTGATACATATTAAATCTTTGCATGTCTGCTCTGTAGAGATCCTACCATTAATGCTTAAAGGGAAGCAGGCTGTTTTTGTCAGTTCATAGACTCAATCGTAATTCATGAATAACTTAAATGATCCCGAAGGGTCCGGCGAAGCCGGCGTTTTACCACAAACAAAATTAAGTAATCTACATGTTCCAGAGGAATACTTTTTGCGCATGCTTTCTGTAGAATTCTCAAGCATAAATGCAATTTTTTCTGTACAGAGGTATTGGAATGTGCCGCCTTCGGCGGATGGTTATTTTGGGTTTAGCTTGAAATTGTTTTTTGTTTTTGTTTTGGAACTGAAAAAAGAGCAAAGTTCGTGTCACACATGTAAACAGGATTTCTACAGAGCCCATACATCAGTAGAAAAAGCATGCAAAGTACAGGAACAAGAGTCAATACTTGTTCCTGATCTCGTTGCAGGAATCTGCTTATAATATCAATCCTATAGCCGGTACCGTTGCCAGACAGCTATCATACATCACTATAGTATCCTCTATGGTTTTTTCATTTACATGCTCCCACTTTTCGAATTCTGCAAGAAGACTTGCCTTTAGCAGGAACATGTCCTTGACCCTTTCTAATTCGGAAACTGCAAGACCTGACAGTGATATCAGATCGTCTCCCTGCTCCAGAGCTTTGCGATAGACAACACCGGCAAAGTGATCGGTAGAAGCAAGTCTGCGAAGATAAACTAAAATATCCCTGATAGCTTCAGATGAGAGCGGTTTTACAGAGAAGTTCGAATAGACTATACTATCGACATTCTTTGTCTCTCCTGTGTCTTTAAGTACCACTCTGCGCACAAAACCGTCCTCCATCCTGAAAACCTGCCATTCGAGTTCTTCGGTCAGGTATGTTGGCAGGTCCAGGAACTCATTTGAAGATAGTTCTGCTTCAAATTCCACCCTCGCCTCGTCACTGACAGACCACGGATAGAAGAGCATCTTATCGACATGTTCAAGCAGGAGAGCGCGAAGCTGATCAGGAGTCATGTAATCATGAATCTTTTCAGGCAGTGAAGCATATAGTGCCTTTGACTTTTCCAGCATCTGATCCATGAGACCTTCCGGAAGTTCAGCAACCGCCTCGTTTGCAAAATCGATCATATCAGTAGTGGCCTTATCTGAAAATCCCCTGCATGACATACTGGCATATAACTGCACCCTCCAGCCGAAAAAGAACTTCACAGGGAATGTTCTACACAGGAGTGCTCTTATATTGTCGATACTACATCGTTTGTCGTCCCTGAGCAGTACACAGGACCCGCGATCCTGTCGCTGCTTCATTGTGTAGATCCCGTTCAGATACGAATACTCATTTTCCCATTTTTTGAAGGCTTCACAATTCCTTTCCAGTATTACCGGGAAATTAGGTTCCCATTCTCTCACCTCCGCCGGGAATGAACAGCAAAATCCACATCCATCCAGACAATTGAATCTAAGTCCCTTTAATGGTGAAAAGTCTATCTCGGTCATTTTTGCAAATCTCCCTGAAAATCGTATTTAGATACAGGAGTTCATATCCGGCCTTATTCAGAACGTAAAAAAAGATACAGAACATGTACCCATGCATTGAACCCTTATTATCATGCAGTGGCCTGAACCCATATTCAGACACACATATCATTTTGAAAATATACTGATGATCACGTCACCTTTTACAGCTAGAACAGTTTTCTATTGCTTATATCAAGGTTGTTTTAATATTAAAACTCTTTCAACACATAATATAATGATTAAAGCTTAAAAATTGCTGAAAATTAAAATTTAACATACAAAACGCCTTAATTCAAGCTGTGTAGAAATTATTCCAGGCAAACTTTAAAGTAAGCAGGTTGGTTTTGTCAGGTCGATATGCCCTATCATCTTTCAAAGTAACTTAAGCAATCCCGAAGGATTCGGCAAAGCTGGCATTTTCCATGTGACCAAAAAATGATCTGCTCGATGCAGTAATCTTTTTTGCAGGAGCTTTATAGTAACCTTCGCACAAATTAACTGATCACATGACTGATCTTCTGTATAACACCATCGGAACGTGCCGCCTTCGGCGGATGGTTACTTTGGTTTCAGAGTACAAATTTTTTGGTGGAATAAAAAACAAATGTGAGAACAATTTCCTCACGGAAAAGATTCTCACAGATCAATCAACTTTTATCAGTTATTGACACCGGATATCAGCTAACTAACCTCACTTATCAAGTATCACAACATGCAGGGAATTGCCTCGCCATATACTGAGAGTATCGAATTCCCAGTTGCTTGCAAGTCCTCCTGTAGCATTGAAAGCCCGGCTGCGTCCTTCAAGATAGAAACGGTATCCACCTTCATCCACTGTAGAGGGAACAGTCACGGTCCATTCAAGTACCTGATTATTGTCATCCACTGCCTGATGCCAGTAACTGTCGCTTCCAACCGAACCGGAACATCCGGTGAAGCTTATGGTTATATCCCTCAGATGGCTTGCAGCTACATTGTACTGCACCTTCAGTTGAATATCTTTCCCGGCAGTCCTCTTGATGATTGGACAATGCAGAGGAGCTTCTTCCCAGGCACCTCCATCCTCCTTGTATTCAAGACTAAGGAAGTCCACAGGTGAAGGCTGGCTGTTATCTATTACAACCTTAACTGTATCAAGAGCAGCAGCTATCGGATTGTGGGCTGCATCATAGAGTTCCAGCCTTATCTCATATTTTCCGTCAGGATATCTATGGGTTCTCCAGTTCATCAGGGTATGATACGGGAAATAATCATTCGGCGGGGTCAGCACCTCATAGAACCCGCTGGAGTCAGGTTTAACATGATGCGAAGCACCTGCACTTATGTTATAAACATGCCATGACTCGGTGAAGTGCGTCTCCGTTCCACCCTCATACGTGTAGAAGACCTTATAATAGATGGCAGTTCCGTATTCCGGACAGCCTACGATACGAATGGTCTTGCAGAGAGGTGTCTCAGCATCCGGCCTGACGATATGAGGTAGTGGGAATGCGATGAACTGCTTTGGCCGGTTAACTCCTTTCACATAGCCTTCGGAATCAAAGTACATAGGATCAATGGCAATGTCATTGAAACCGACGATACCTGCCTTTGTACATGGCTGGTATGACTGGCCACATGGAACGCAAATTGCATTGGACCAGGCTTCTATCTGTATATCAGTAGTGGATTCACTGAGATTCCAGTTCACATCGAAATAGCCCTCGTCATAGATAGTTTCCAGTACACCGTCACCGTCGATATCCTGCTCAACCTTGAATACGATATCAGGAACATCAAGGAAAAGGTTCCATTCCGGCACGATCTCCGGCCAGCAGCGCAGAAGTCTTACCATTGGCTTTGAGATCCTTATCCTGGCCATGGTTGATGCGATGTCTTTTTTGTTCTTACCGAGCATTTCCATCAACAGGTCATCATCCGGAAGTGATGGTGGTGTGATGGATCTGGGAAATGCCGGTTTGTCAAGGACCGAGGCTCTGTCTTTGCTTACAGGTTCAAAAAGTGAATTCTTCCTGAAAAGATTCTCACGCACTGCCTCAAACCTGGCCTTGGTGAAAAGATCACTCTTACTGCTGCTGAGATTGATGTTTGAACTGAGTTCTTTCTTTATCTCTGCTGAAATTGTCTCAATGGCATTCTTATCGGTTGACTTCAAATTCCTGTATTCTGTTTCCCTGATCACCGGCTCATTTGGAGGCCATGGTTCCGGTCTTGGCTTGACCCGCATTTCCGGGAGCTTTTCCAGTTCAGGGTAATAACGTATGTCCGGTTTGACCCCAAGATCAATTGCTTCTATAACTGAAGGTCTTCTCAGGATCTCCCACAGGCAGCGATAGCGAAGTCTCCACCTGAGAACCGCGTCAATATCAAAATAAGGGATATTCACACAGAAATAACCGCATTCATCTGTTTTTGCTGTGGCTATCTCTTCCCTGCGGTGTGGGAAGAACGGATATATCCATCCCCAGGGAAGACCTGGATAGGGATACCACCAGAAGAAGTTCAGGTCAACATCATATACATGCACCGTTGCTCCGGGAACAGGACATTGCTCGCCAGTAGTTGGATCGGTCTTGAATACACGGCCGCACACTTTGTGTTTAAGCTGCAATAATCCAAGAACACTGTCTACTGGTTTTAATGCAATATCATCTTCTTTCAAAACCCCGTTGCGAGAGAGAACAGTTTCTTTATTGATGCTGGCAACTGACGCATTTTCAGATGATGCAAGTCTTCGTATCTGGGTTCCCTGTTTCATGTCATCGGGAACAATAGCTATTTTTGAGTTCTCCGGCATCTTTGAAGCATCCAGATTCAATGCTACATCCACTTTATCTGTTGTGAGCTTCTTCTCTGCCAGTATCTTTACTTCATTCCCATCGTCTGTGAACACCACAGCTTTAAGCGGAACAGGTGAGCTTTTTACACCTTCGGCCTTTGCTGTTATCTTTACTCCATTCGTTCTTTTGTAACTTGCCATACATACCACCCTATCCATGTGTGAAAACAGACCCATTACACAAAATAAAATGCAAACTGCTACTGGATATATGGTAAAGGACTCATGACAAGATGGTCTGATCTTTGAACATACAGATCACGATACCTGTATCATTACCCCCGGCAAATCAATGTAAGACACGTAGACCTGTTTCCCACAAAACGGTATCTCTACATATATTAAGTCAGTTATAGTTATATTTAAAATATCCGTACAAAAATAATAGAAACAGTACCATAGTTATATACATTGATCTTATTAACGTGATAAACTATTTTATATATGTATAAACAAAAGTAATGCCGATGACTGGTATTTCTTTTGCCAATGAAGTAATGAGAAAAGGTGTGCATTTTACTTCCATACTCATTGTGCTCGTTTATGCATTCATAGGAAAGCAGGCATGTCAGACACTTCTTATCACTTATCTTGTACTGATACTGGCCATTGAGCACCTCAGACTTGACAGGGGACTTAAACTCCCTGTTTTGCATGTGGTTTTGCGCCAGAAAGAAAAAAGTGCCATTGGTTCATATGTCTATTTTACCATCGGTGCACTGATAGCTGTATCAGTTTTCAGCAAGAACATAGCCTTTGCAGCCATCCTTATGACAACATTCGGGGATATGAGTGCCGCACTTATTGGAAAGAGATTTGGAAAAATAAGAATTAGTAACGGTAAAAGTCTTGAAGGTTGTATCGCTGAATTTATAGTTGACCTTACAATAGCTGTTCTATTAATTGAAGATCCTTTTATTTCACTTATTATGGCGTTTACTGCAACATATGTTGAGACAACATTTGTGAAAATAGATGATAACTTGGCAATCCCCATATTCTCTGCTTCCGTTGCAGAACTTGCGTTACTGATACTGACAATCCTATAATAGATGAAATAGGAAAATAATGTAATAAACGCTTCATCAAACGTTGCTTAAACTCAATGGAAGTTCCACATAAAATACAGAACCTTTTCCCAATTCACTCTCAACCCACACTTTTCCCTGATGCAGAAGCACAAGGTCCTGAACAATACTTAAACCAAGTCCTGTTCCTTTGTAACCTGATTCCTCCATGGTGTCAAGCTGCTCAAAAGGACGGAATATCTTTTCCAGATCATCAGGCTTGATTCCCGGACCAGTATCTGAAACTTTCAGTAACATCATATTATTTGGTGTTTTTTCAGCCGTAATGACTACCAATCCTTTTTTAGGTGTGAACTTGATTGCATTGCTTACAAGATTGAAAAGTATCTGCTTGATCTTGAGCCGATCACCTTTGATCAGACCGATATCTGCATCCAGTTGATAGGATAATTGGATGGCTTTGTTTTTTGCAAGAGCTGCAATTATGGAACTTACCTCATCAATAAGATCCTGCAGCTGAAATTCCTCTATCTTCAATTCAACCTTACCGGATTCTATTTTCGCCAGATCCAGCAACTGGTTTATGAGATGAAGAAGATGTGTACCGCTTTTTGATATTGTATCAACATAGTCTTTCTGTCTTTCATTCAATTCTCCTACCATACCATCAGAAAGCATATCCGAAAAGCCAATAATTGAATTTAAAGGAGTTCGTAGTTCATGGCTCATATCAACCAGGAATTTACTCATGGAAGTTTTAGCCATTTCTGCTTCATTCTTTGCTTTGAGGAGATCATTCTCAAGAACCTTCCTGATTTCTATTTCCCTGTAAGCGTCTTGCCATCTTCTGTGAGAAAAAAAGGCAAGAGCCACTGTGGCGTATATGGTAAGCACAAGGACCTCATCAATTTCCCAAGTTTCATGCATTTGCGCAAAATCATAAATTAATTCAAAGAGGTCAGATTTCAATGCAATGAAAGATACAATTACGGAACCGGCAAAGAGTATGAAGAGATCTTTATTGAACCTGTTACTTTCATTCATACCTAACCGACCCACTGAATAAAATATACTACAAACTCAAAAATCCAAAACTCGCAAAATAGTCTGTATATTACAATATTAAGAGTGATAGTGTTGCTCATTAATAAAACTATGTGTGATTTTATTTTATAAAAGTAGCATTAAAAAAAGAGATTATATGTTACTCATCAGAATCCTTTAATACTCATGAATCCAATTTATTAGAGTATGACCGAGAACAAGAAAGATGAAAATGTATTAGCAGAAGAGATGGAAGCAAAGAATTCCTCAAGACTGTTACTTGAGAATACATTCTACAAACCATTTGATGCGGATATTCCTGCAACACCTGGTTTTAAAATCGAATTTACACAACACAGATCTTCAGGTCTTCAAAGTGCATCTGACATGTGGATAGATAAGGACAGGCTCTTTGAAGGTGTAAGAGACCAGAAAGAAATTGACAAGATCAGAAAGATGTCAGGTCTTTAACTATCTTAAACCTACCTTACTTTTTTTACAGTAATCTTATCCTATAAAGAAGAACAATGATTTCTCCATTTGTTCGCATTTATCTCTGTGTTGCTATATCAAGCCAACTTGATTTGTAAGCAAGAATATTTTTTGACAAGGTATTTATACAACGCGATTATACCTAATTATATACTCAACTGAATTACTCAAAAGAGGTTAAAATATGGCACCATGGGAATATGATATCAAAGCTGTTCACTACGGTGAGTGGGACAGCACAAAAGAAGACTTGAACAGAATCGGCATGGATGGCTGGGAGCTTATCCGTTTCACTGATGATATCGATGACAATGGGATGATCAAGGCATTCTTCAAAAGGCCTGTTGACTGCCTTGAAGTCTGATCCTTTTCTTTTATTTCACTATTTAAATCATAAACCTTACTTGTTTTGTTGGCTTTCTTATTTGTAGTCCGTTATTCTCACTCAGAAACGGGGAGGATCACATGAACAGTTGTTCCCACATCCTCCGTACTTTCAAGCCAGATATCGCCACCGTGGCTAATAATTATCTTTTTGCTGATGAACAGACCTATTCCCGTCCCACCGTACTTTCTGGTAGGAGAACCATCTACCTGATAGAAATCATCAAAAACAGAGTCCAGTTGTTCATTAGGAATACCAATACCAGTGTCTTCCAATGATATGTGGATCTTGTCACCGATCAAAGATGCAGAAAGAATTATACTGCCCTCCGATGCTGTAAATTTTATAGCATTGTTAAGCAGGTTCCAGAAAACCTTGGCAAGATATTCTTTGTCACCTTTTATCATTGGAATTGAAGGATCCACAGTTACAGACAATTTAATTCCTTTAGATTCCGCATCATGAGATATACCGTTTACGATTTCTGAAAGCAACTTGTGAAGATCCAGACGCATCAAACTACATCTGATCCCACCTTTACGGGAGCTGGCTATATAAAGTAAAGAATCTATGAGCTTTTCAAGGTCTTGCGAGCTATTGATTATCTTGGAGAGAGCATTTTTCTGCTCTGCGCTTAGCTCACCCATATTCCCATTATACATCAGTTCTGCAAATCCTTTTATGGAATTCATAGGAGTACGCAGCTCATGACTGATATTTGATATGAATTCATTCTTGAGCATGTCAAGGGATTTCAGTTCTTCATTTTTAATGGAAAGTTCCTCAGCAAAGTTCTTAAGAGCATTTTCTGTTTCTTTCCTTTCTGTAATATCCTTACCTGCAGCAAGCATTCCTGTGATATCACCAAACTCATCCTTTATAGGAGATGCATGCCACATTACAAGCTTCATCTTTCTGTTTTTAGTGAGAGTGAACGATTCACAATACTGACTATTATGGTCAGTAGCATTTTTACTGCTAAGCATTGCGTCACAGGTTTCTTTTAAACGCAGGCGATCATTTTCCGGAATAAGAGAGTCCAGCCAGTTAGTACCTATTATTTCCGAGCTGGCGTAACCAAGAAGTTCCTCCACTTTTTTGTTCACAAGAGAAATGTTACCATCAATATCGAGTATAAAGAACATCACTCCGGAATCATCAAGATATTTCTGCGTCAGTTCCTTTTCCATCCGCAGCTGGCTTGTCTGAAGAGCTACTGATACTTCCAGATCTTTCTGCCTGTTTAGAACAAAGTATATCATGATAGTAAGCAAAATAACCGGGAGGATAGTTATCAGTTTGAAAAGGACTACCTGTTTAGCAATGGATGATTCCCAGCCTCCTTCAGGTATTCGGGCAAATTCCCATTGTTTGTTATACAGAGAGATTGTTCGTGTCACCGGATCATGTTCAAAAACATCAGGATTTCCGATTATGGTCTGATCATCAGTTTTCAACGCAATGTTAGAGCTGTTGACATTGATACCTACGTCCTGAAAAATATAAGGCATATCTATTACCATTGTTGTCAGGGCAAAGAATTCACCGTCTACATATGTGGCCTTTCTTGCCACCAATCCAAAACCACCTTGTCTGAGTTCATAGGGTCCGCTTAGAATGACATCACCCGAAACAATGGTCAGATTCACATCATTCCTTACATTTTCCCGACTGTCATTGATAAGATCATGACCCATCATAGATCCGGCTTCATAATCTGGATATATATACGTCTGAATACCACCGGGAGCAACGGCAAAATTACGAATGCCTCCTGAGCTTGAGTAAAATCCTTCTATATACTCCGTGAAAAGAACCTCCATGTTGGTGCAATTGTTGTGCACTTGTGTAAAAGAAGACAAGCCTTCAAGCAGAGCAATCCTCTCATTGATACTCATTGAAAGGGAATCAGCCTGCAATATGAGGGTTTTTGTCTCTTCTGCTCTCATTTCCGAATAGAGGTCCTGTTCATACCAGTACCCTAACTGTGCCCAAACGATTACAAGAATTAAGAAAACAGCAATAGCTATGGAGATGTTAATTGAATAGAATGAGAATGCCTTATCTTTCCCCGAATTTTTTTCATTCCCACGGCTAACATTCTCACTTTTCCCCATGTTACCCATTTAAACTGTGCCTGTAAACATTATAAACTTATGGGTCAGCATAGCTCAATATTGTACATGAAAGGTACATATTATTTCAGTTGTGATCAAAATATATCTCTAAGCTAATTAAACAAAAGATATAAATAATATAAAGACGGTAAAAGGATTCTGTTTAAAGAGCAAATATAAATAGAAGCTCTTTGAATGGTATCAACAAAAACAGGTAGAGAGAAAATATGACAGAAACTGTTACGAATTTGAACACAATACACATCCCGGAGGGTTACAGCCTCAAGCGGATACAGTTCTATTTCTGGTTAGGGCTGTTCTCAGCTGTATTCCTGAGATTGATAATAATTGCAGATTATTACAATGGGATCCTGTCAAAAGCTCTGTTCTACCTGGGAGTACTGGGATATCTTGTGTTCTTCGCACACAGATATCACGTTGCAACACGCAGGGTCGGAGTTTTGAGAAACCTTGAGTTGCTCAGTAAGATAGAAAGCAGGACTCCTTTGAGTGAAGAGGACTACCGCGGATTACAATATATTATGTGGAGTCTTTCAGTTTCAAAGGAGCGTATGAATTACCTGGTGATCTTTGCCTTCTCGGTAATAGCAATTGTATTATCGCTGGCACTTGATCTTGGTATCGTCTGAACAAAAATAAGAAAAACAGAAAAATGACCTGAAAAATAAAACACCAAAGAACAAGGTGAGATATATGAACCCAACAAAGGAAGAGATCTTTGACAAGGCAAAGCACGCTGTAATGGATCTCGATGAAATTGCCGTCGAAAAGATAGCCCACGAAGCCCTGGATGCAGGAGTTAGTCCGGTAGAACTGATAGAATTCGGATTTGTGGAAGGTATGAAAGCCGTAGGAGACCTTTTCGAGGAAGGCAAGTCACAGCTTGCAGAAATATTTGAAGCATCACACATCGTAGAGTCAGGTATCAATGTACTCAGACCTGCGATCATGGGTTCTAAAGATCATGTGTGCCTTTTCGGCAATCTGGTTGTCGGAATGTGAGCGCATTTCACACCAATTGTTTTGTTCCTAACAAAACAATTCCTCCTTCTTTTTCTCCTCCATTTTTAATCTGATTACAAAAAATTATTTGTTCGATCCATATAATACTACTCAAATAAAAATAGATTAAACATAAATACTTTTGTACACTTATGAATAAATATTATTTCATTTATTAATGAAATTACCGCACTATGCTCTTTATTTTAAAGCATATGGTTAGTTGGACATTTTAGAAGTGGTACGAAATGAAAACAAAAGTAGTGATTACAATAATACTGTTGCTGGCATTAATTACATGTGCCACAGCAACAGCCGAAAGAACAGGAAATACCCATTCTGCAAATATGATGGTACAGCCTGCATCAACAAGTTCTACAGGAACTTTCACAACAACGGATCTTGATACAATAACCAAAGAACAGGTCGTTTCTACAATACTGGGAACAGGTGTTAGTGTCACTCAGATCAGAGTCACAGGTGAAAACGCATGCATCGGTACATTCAGTGATGAAAATAAAGTGCTTGGAATGAGCCAGGGCATAATCCTAAGTACAGGAAACATTGCAGACACTGCCGGACCTAACACAGATGATGCAACAACCACCGATTATGGATTGTCAGGAGACAGCGATCTTGACGGACTTATCCCCGGATACGAGACACACGATGCCATAATCCTTGAGATCGACTTCATACCAGAAGGATCCCAGCTTGAATTCAATTATGTATTCGGATCTGAAGAATATAATGAATACGTGGATTCAGAATTTAATGATGTTTTTGGTTTTTTCCTCAATGGACAGAACGTTGCATTGATTCCCGGAACAAACGAACCAGTTGCAATCAACAACATAAATCTCAATAAGAGTTCTGCCTACTATAATAACAATGATTTTGATGAACTCGACCCAATACCATACGATATAGAACTTGATGGTTTTACCAGCGTCCTCACGGCTACCGGTCAGGTCACTCCTATGGAAGTGAACACCATAAAGATCGCTATCGCCGATGCAGGTGACCATATATTAGATTCTGCCGTTCTAATAGAAGCAAACAGTTTCAGTTCAGCAGACTTCTTCCTTACACCTGAGACCGCAACAAACACTGTTGGTGAAACTCATGAAGTTAAAGCAAAGCTTTTAGAGACCACAGAGAACGGAGTATTTCCAGTCAATGGTGAAACTGTGACCTTTAAGGTAGTAAGCGGACCAAATGAAGGAAAAACAGGATCAAGCGCAACAGACATTAATGGAGTTGCAACCTGGAGTTACAGCAGTTCTGTTTCCGGAACAGATACAATAAAAGCATTCGTGGATTCTGTTGCATATCCTGACATGGAATCAAACGAAATAACTAAAATATGGGTTGGCGGACAGACTAGCACAGAGGTTCCTGAATTCCCCACAATTGCACTTCCTGTATTTGCAATAATAGGAATAGCACTGTTTTTCCAGCGCAGAAAGTAATATACAAAAAATGTTGAAACAGGAGAACAATAACTGTTCTTCTGTCTTTTTTATTGGCTTTGATCCATAATCCTGCCTTAATTAAAGTATCTTCAATAGTAAGTGCAGAAGGCAAAGTTATTTATTCCAATGCGAGTTTTTATACTCTAATTTGATAGTCCTGCAAACATGTCTCAAAAATATACAGATGCAGCGACCATGCTGGATAGAACTGCCATTAAAGTATTATACCAATCATATTTCCCGGTATAAAAACCGGTTTTAACTTTCGATAATCTCTTAACTAAAATTACATTTGAATAGGTGACATTATGAAATGTGCTGATCTTAAAGATCCTTTTGGATCCAGACAAACTATTAAAATCGATGACAAAGAGGTAACATTCTATAGCTTAAAAAAGCTTGATGAGGCAGGCATTGCCAATATTTCGAAGTTACCTTACTCTATAAGAGTACTGCTTGAAGCTGTTCTGAGAAACGTTGACGGAAAAGTGATCACAGAAGATGACGTCAAGAACCTTGCAAGCTGGAGCCCTGATGGCGTACTTGCGGTCGATATCCCATTCATTCCTTCAAGAGTAATAATGCAGGACTTCACAGGTGTTCCTGCTGTAGTAGACATCGCAGCCATCAGAACTGCCATGGAAAGACTTGGAGGCGACCCTGCTGCAATTAATCCTGTAATTCCTGCAGACCTTGTTATCGACCACTCCATACAGGTCGACTATTATGGTACATCATATGCACGTAACTGCAATGAGAAATATGAGTTCCACCGCAACACAGAAAGATACGAGTTGCTCCACTGGGCACAGAACGCTTTTGATAACCTGAAAGTCGTCCCGCCTGCAAGTGGTATCATCCATCAGGTAAACCTTGAGTACCTTGCATCTGTCGTTCACCTGAAGGAAAAATGTGGAGGACTTGTTGCATACCCTGACACCATTGTAGGAACAGACTCACACACAACCATGATAAACGGACTTGGTGTACTGGGATGGGGAGTCGGTGGAATTGAGGCTGAAGCCGTAATGCTTGGACAGCCATATTACATGCCAATTCCTGAAGTTGTCGGATTCAAGCTCACAGGAGAATTAAGAGAAGGCGTTTCATCCACTGACCTTGTACTCACAGTAGTACAGATGCTCAGGAAACACGGTGTTGTCGGAAAGTTCGTGGAATTCTACGGACCTGGATACAAAGCACTTGAACTTACCGAGAGAGCCGTACTTGCTAACATGGCTCCAGAATACGGCGCTACAATGGGATTCTGCCCAGTAGATGAAGTTACACTCGACTACATGACCATGACAGGCAGAAGCGCAGATCAGGTTGACCTTGTCAGGAAGTACTGTAAAGAACAGGGACTTTTCCTTGAGAATGACGCACCTGAACCAGAATTCACTTCAACGCTTGAACTTGACATCAGCACAGTAGAACCATCACTGGCAGGACCAAAGAGACCACAGGACCGCATACCAATTCCTGAAATGTCAAGGGCATTCCACCAGACAATGAAGGAAGTATTCGCTGCCAAGAGTGGAAAAGCAGCATGTGAAACTGATGCAGATTACGGACGCTGGCTCAGCGAAGGCGGTTATAGTGTTTCCGAAATAACACATCCACATCACACTGGAATTACAAAGATAAAATGTGCAGATGACGTTGTTGCTGTGACACACGGCTCAGTTGTCATTGCATCCATTACATCATGCACTAACACATCCAGTCCTGCACTCATGATCGGTGCAGGTCTGCTTGCCAAGAAAGCTGTTGAGAAGGGACTTAAGGTCAAACCATTTGTCAAGACAAGCCTTGCACCTGGTTCCCGTGTAGTTACTGACTATCTTGAGGAAGCAGGTCTTATGCCATACCTCGACGCACTGGGATTCCATCTTGTAGGTTACGGATGTCTCACATGTATAGGTAACAGCGGCCCGCTCAGGGAAGCAGTTTCAAACGAAATTGAGAACAAAGACCTTACTGTTGCAGCAGTTCTTAGTGGCAACAGGAACTTTGAAGGCAGGATAAACTCTCAGGTCAAAGCAAACTATCTTGCATCCCCGATGCTCGTTGTAGCATACGCACTTGCGGGAACAGTAGACATTGACCTTACAAAAGAACCAATTGCCTGTGACCCTAACGGACAGCCAGTTTATTTGAAGGATATCTGGCCAGGTAAGGAAGAGCTTAACGAATGCATCAGCAGTGCAGTCACACCTGAGATGTTCAAGGCTCAATACTCCAACGTTTACCAGGGAACAAAACTCTGGAGAGAACTTGATGCTCCGGAAGGTCTGCTCTATGAGTGGGATACTAACTCCACCTACATACAGGAACCACCATTCTTCAAGGATTTCCCACTTGAAGTGGACGGCCTTGCTGATATCAAGGGAGCAAAAGCACTTGCACTCCTTGGAGACAGTATCACCACCGACCACATTTCACCAGCCGGATCAATTCCTTCAAGCTATCCGGCAGGACAATATCTGATCGCAAAAGGCGTGGATGAGAAGAACTTCAATTCATACGGTTCCAGGCGTGGAAACCACGAAGTAATGATGAGGGGAACATTTGGAAATGTACGCCTCAAGAACAAACTTGCCGGCAAGGAAGGTTCATGGACAGTTTACCTCCCTGAAGACAAGGAAATGCCGATCTATGATGCTGCAATGAAATACATTGACCAGAAGATCCCACTGGTAATTGTAGCAGGAAAGGAATATGGTACCGGAAGTTCACGTGACTGGGCAGCAAAGGGAACCCAGCTTCTTGGAATTAAAGCTGTTATTGCAGAATCCTTTGAGAGGATCCACCGCAGCAACCTTGTAGGTATGGGTGTACTGCCACTTCAGTTCAAGAGCGGAGAATCTGCCGAAACACTCGGACTTACAGGTAAAGAGACATATGACATAACCGGAATTGAAGAACTCAAGCCTTTTGGCGAACTTACTGTCATAGCAAAGTCCGATGATGGTGAAGAAAAGACCTTCAGTGTGGATGTCCGTCTTAACTCAGAAATTGAGATCGAATACTACATTAATGGAGGAATTCTGCATAAATTCCTCAGAGACAGAGTAAAGGGTGAGTGAGAATTCACTCCCCACACTCGTTTTGAAATTTTTTGCTTGAATAGATAAATGATTTTTATAATTCATACTGAATTCAAGCAAACTTTAATATATGGATAATTGAAAGGTAATATTAAGCATATTCTATCTTTGAACATATTCTATCAAAACGTACATTTGATCCATCGGGGGATTTTTAATGGAAGAGATGAAAAAAGGCCTGGAAGGCGTAGTAGCTTTGGATACCAAAATTTCCTATATCGATGGTATCCAGGGAATCCTGAAGTATAGGGGTATCAAGATAGAGGATCTGGCTGATCTCTCTTATGATTCTGTTTCCTATCTTCTCATTAATGGAAAGATTCCCGATGAAGCTGAGTTGTCCGAATATTCCCGGATGCTTACAGAGAATCGTCATATAAACGGAAAACTTATTGAAGTGCTAAAGGATTTTGAATTTGGTGTGGAAGCCCTTGATGGTCTTCGAACCGCAATCTCCTGTACAGCACACTTTGATGAAGAGAACAACCATCACACACCTGATGCAAACAAGAACAAATCCGTAAAACTTGTTGCCAAGTTCCCTACGATCGTTGCAGCACTGCACAGGGCAAGTTTTGGTGATGAACCTATCGAACCTATGCTCAACTTATCCCATGGAGCAAACTTCCTGTACATGCTAAGTGGAAGAATTCCTACTGAACTGGAAGCCGAAGCAATGGAGAAGGATCTCATACTCAGCGCAGAGCATGAACTTAACCCTTCCACTTTCTCATTAAGAATAGCTGCATCAACACTCTCAGACATGTATTCTGCTGTAATATGTGGCCTTTGTACACTGAAAGGACCACTACACGGTGGTGCCAGAAAAGGCGTAATGGACATGCTTGATGAGATAGGTAGCATCGAGAACGCAAGAGGGTATGCGCTTGGAAAACTTGAACGCAAGGAAAAGATCATGGGATTTGGCCACAGAGTTTACAAGACAATGGACCCCAGGGCAAGAATATACAAGGATGTTGCCAGAAGACTTGCAGAGGAAAATGGCGACACATGTTGGTTTGACATGGCAGAAGAACTAGAACACATTCTCTACCACGAATTTGTAGAGATAAAAGGAAAGCCAATTTATCCTAATGTTGATTTCTATTCTGCAGTGGTGTACAAATATCTGAATATTCCTGCCGAACTTGCAACTTCCATTTTTGCAATGGGAAGGGTTTCAGGCTGGATAGCACACTGCATGGAACAATACTCAGACAACAGAGTCATCAGGCCAAGGGCGCACACTGTGTGAGCCCCTGTCTATTTCTTTTTTCACATTCGTTTTTAAGACTTGCATTCATTCTCTCAAAACCCGCACGGGTTTTTTCACCAACCACATACAGGATAAGAGGAGCAAGTATACCTCTGAACCTTTCACACTGAATTAACCTTGTACGGCCGTTTTCAAGCTCTTCAAGCCTGAAAGCATGCTCCCCGTCAAAAATACCTTTGACCCAGAGATTGCCCTTCCACCTGAATTCGTTAACCGGCTCAACTTTGGTAAGAACAGGAGTTATATCTACACCTTTTGTTCCTGGTGGCTGGAGACGGACCTCAAGCTTAGAACCAGGCTCAAGTTTACCTTTTATTTTTGTGATAAAAGGATTCCACGTTTCAAAATTATCAAAATCTGTCAGGAGGTCCCAGACCTCATTGATAGGAGTTTCAATTACAATATCAGTACATATCTTATGCATTGTGAGGTAAACCTCCGGGAAAAAGGACAAAATAAGAAGAAAATAATTGATCGTTCACACTAATTACCTGCATAACTTTTCAACCGTTTTGGCGCTAATCAAATATATATTTTTAGATGATATAGAAGTCTGTTGCATAAATTACAATATCACCTACGAAATAAAAAGGAGCAAATAGAGGAATTAGTCATAAACATGTATTTGTCGCCTATGTTCGCTAATAGCATACATGATTTAAAAGCCTTACTATGTTTTACGGTTCTTTATTGCCAAATTTTGCAATGATGAATCTCAAGTTTTTTATACAAAATACGATATTTAATAGTTAACAAACACTAAAAGGTAATTATTATGGGTGGAAACAAAACACACGGCGTTCCGGCGCTTTCCCAAAAGAAGAAACAAAAGTATCTGCATAAAAATATGGAATACTTTCTTTGCATAGATTCGATATATTTAGCATATATCTTTGGAGAACATTAGACCATTCTTCTGTACAGAAGCATCGGAACGTGCCGCCTTCGGCGGATGGTTGCTTCGTTTTAGATTGACAATTGGTTTTGTGGATTAAAAATAAAGCGAAAGCTGTATTGATAACAAAAGCAGGATTTCTACAGAATCGAGACCTAATTTACCAATTTACAGAAAAATCATAGTTTCAGGAATCAGAATATCTCACTGATCCCTGTAACCTTTTCTCCTTTAGCACCCTGGACAGTGACCTCAAAATCCTTGAATCTGGGAACTCCGGTGCCTCCAGTCTCTGCAGGTACAAGTGAATTGGACCATGGACCATTGACCATGTAAGCAATTCCAGCATGTGGCTCTTCATAGTCCGACCTTATGGCTTTGACAACAACTTTTCCTGAGCTGTTCTTGACTATCACAGTGTCACCATCTTTTATTGCAAGTTTTGCAATGTCCTTTGGATCCAGTTTGATAACTGCTGAGGACCTTTCGTATTCCTCACCAAAACGGGAAGTTTCCTGTGCCGTATTCTGGAACACATCTCTATATGTAACAACCTTCAGTTTAATTTCAGGTGCGGCAAGGAATTGTCCGAATCCCATCAGATCGCCTCCGTGATCTTCCCGAGAATCTCGGCATCTGTGAGGTTCTCAGTATCAAGTATCTTTTTAAGCTCTATCTCAACACCATCCATACGGACAGCATTCCCGCCTGCCTCCACGCCTCCAAGAGCACATGGAATAGTTACCTTCGCCTTTGAAGAGGTCAGGTTCCTGCACGGGTCAATAGTTATCAGCGGAATATCCGCGAGATAACGTGAAACTGACAATGGAAGACTTGACAGCGGATCGGAACCTATGATAAGTGCAGCGTCAACGGTTTTGTTCCTGAGAGCTTCCACAACGGAAAACTCAGGTCCGTGTTCTGCTTCACCGGTTTTTTGATTGAATTTTACACGGTTGATATATCCTGTTTCCCCGTGAAGATTCTGATTGAAACCTCTCATATTATACTGGCCAACCATTGGCATGAGATTGAAATCTGAAACTTCGTTTAGCTTGTTCATTAACCTGAAAAGAGGTTCAAGATCTTCCAGTGAATAGATGAGTCCGAGTCCTACACAGATAACACCGAACTTTGCCTTTTTCAGTACATTCGCAAGTTCCAGTATCCTCTTTGCGTCAAATCCGAATGATGTCTTTGGAACCTTACTGGAAAGTGCACTTACCAGCGCATCCATGAACTCTGCATCACCGCCCATTGGTATCTGGTAGAAACGATTATCGCCACATATCACAGCAGTCTCTGACTTCCTTACATCAACACAAATTGCAGTTCTGTCCTCTTCCCATCCTCTCTGGCGTTCCTTGCCTCTTGGGAAATATGAATATCTTGAAAGGTGGCGTGGATGTGAATTTGAAGGGTCTGCACCCCAGAATATGATAACATCCGCTTTGTGTCTTATATCATCCAGTGTGCATGTCTTCAGTTTGTCCTGAAGTATCGCCTCTATTATTGGTCCCTGGCAGAAAGATGAAGTATCATCCAGATATGCACCAACCTTCTTTGCAAGAGCTATTGACAGTTTCTGGGCTTCTGAACTTGAGTTACCGTGACCGAATATCAGAGGATTATCTGCGTTCTTCAGAATATCAGCGGCTTTTGCAATGGCAGAATCAACGTCTGTCTTTTCATCATCCACAGTACATTCCAGAGGGTCACTGCAACCTTTCATGCGAGCAACACCTTTACGGCATGCTGCATGAACAGTCTTTATTTTGCTATATTCTGTGTCAACTTCAATGTCATCACAGAGAAGCGCACAGCCCGTACAAACATAATATTCACTCAAATCATCACCACACTTAAAAAGAAGAATACGAGTTCATACGAACTCAATGGCCTTGGTCGGACACGTATCTATGCAGGCAACGCAGAGGATCCTGTTCTCGCCAAAACGGCGGCATTCCTCAACATTGCGAGCTTTGACAACACCATCTTCAACCTTGAAGATAACTTTGTCAGATGTCGGTGCTTTTCCACTTCCGGCACCAAACGGATCATTGGCCACATTCACAGGACATGCGACAACGCAATTCCCGCATCCAATGCATTTTTCGTCATGAACGATAAGACCTGTATCGGTCACACCGCTAACAGGAGCTATCATCTCTGAGAGCTTGTCATAACCTGCTTTATACTTAGCATCATTTACAAGAGGAGGACAATCATCCACACTGACCTTACGTCCAAGCAGGTCCACAGCAAATGCCATGCATGTACTTTTTCCACATTCCTTACAGTTAGTTTTCGGAAGCAACTGGTATATTTCCATCACATTTGCCATAGTTATCGCCTTTGTTTATGCTAATTTGATCAAAATCGATCTGATTCGATCCTGTTTGTTCTGTTTGTTTCAATTTGTTTTTACAGGGTTTCAGACTTTGAAAAACAAGGAACAATGGCAGTTCCCATCGCTTTCTATCTCATCCTCGTGGTAAACACATGGACAGATTATTTTGCGATCTTCATCATCGTCACCGGTTCTCAGTCTGCATGGACAATACTGCTTACCATGTTCATGTTTATTTTTAGAAAGACCTTCAATGACCATCATAAGCATTTCTTCGTCAGGATTGAGAATGAATCCCTTTTTCTTTGCGTATTTTGACGCCCATTCGTGGGTCTTTTCCATTATTGGTGCAAGGTCTGTCATAGATAATCTCCGATAAAATGAATTATAGTATGGTTGATATATTCAGGATATCATTATTTAACGCCTTCGACTAAGTGGAATCTCAGGTTGTCCAGGTTAGATTATATGATTAAACTACTTTTTTATAA
This sequence comes from uncultured Methanolobus sp., assembly GCF_963667555.1. Taxonomy (NCBI): domain Archaea; kingdom Methanobacteriati; phylum Methanobacteriota; class Methanomicrobia; order Methanosarcinales; family Methanosarcinaceae; genus Methanolobus; species uncultured Methanolobus sp. Next base: position 532,237 of record NZ_OY763421.1, on the reverse strand, counting down.
ATAAACATATAAATATAATGCAGATAGACTTGATTTTGCACAGTGGGGGAACGAAAATCAATCTAACTGTGCCTCCAATAGCCTGAGAAAGTGCACAGATAACACCTTCCATTCACTTTTTCAGGCTACCCCTAATGATATGACTGCTTTTCCTTTAAACGTAGCAACTAATCTTAACACAAAGATTTGAACAAAGAACTTCAAATAGTGGAAATAAAATACAAAAAAAGAAAAAATACTGGAAAATCAGAAATTCCCGGTTTACATCATTTTTGTCTGTTCGTTCTGACGTGGTACCTTTACTACAAGGAAACGGAACAGGCTGTCGCTTTCATTCATGAGCCTGTGAGGGATCTTTGCAGGACTGTCAACCAGCATATCTTTTGTGACGGTCTGCTGCTCATCGCCGATCTCAACTATTCCCTCACCTTCAAGCGCATAGAAGAACACATCAACAGGTGTTGAATGCTTTTTGAGAGCTTCACCCGGTTTGAGCTGCATGTGCATTACCTGGGCGTGTTCGGTATCGTAGAGCTTGTGAACTGTGACTCCATGCGGATTGTCTTTCTTCTCTGAATTGGTGTAGCTTGTTATTTTCATTAATACACTTCCTTAAATAAAATAGAAATAAGGGTTTTTAATATAAACATTCCTGAGAACTGCTGTTAAAGATTTAAATGAGGGTCTTGAGATCCTCATCTACTGTGGTGTTTGGCATGATGTTGAAGTTCTCAACCAGCACATTCAGGACATTCGGTGAGACAAATGCCGGAAGTGTCGGGCCAAGCATGATGTTCTTGACACCAAGGCTTAGCAGCGCAAGCAATACAAGACATGCCTTCTGCTCGTACCAGGCGATATTGTATGCAACCGGCAGGTCGTTAATATCCTTAACTCCAAATGCCTCTGCAAGAGCCTGTGCAATAACGACAAGTGAATACGAGTCATTACACTGACCTGCGTCTATAACTCTTGGAATTCCACCGATATCACCAAGATCAAGCTTGTTGTAGCGGTATTTTGCACATCCTGCCGTAAGGATGACAGTGTCCTTTGGCAATGCTTCTGCAAAGTCCGTGTAGTAGCTTCTTTCCTTGTGTCTTCCGTCACAACCTGCCATTACAACGAACTTCCTGATCTGGCCGCCTTTTACAGCCTCGATTATCTTATCAGCAACGGAAAGTGCTGACACATGACCAAAACCACCCATAATGGTGCCTTCCTCAAGCTGCTCTGGTGCGCTGCAAGACTTTGCCTGCTCAATGATGCAGGAGAAATCCTTTCCTCCATCCTCACCGGCATTTATGTGTGTTACACCGTCAAAGCCGACGATTCCTGTTGTGTAGATCCTGTTGATGTATGAATCCTTAGGAGGAACGATACAGTTGGTGGTCATAAGTATAGGACCGTTGAACTTTTCGAACTCTTCCTTTTGTTTCCACCATGACCCTCCGTAGTTACCTACAAAGTTGTCATATTTCTTGAAAGCCGGATAGGAGTTTGCAGGAAGCATCTCACCGTGGGTGTAAACATCAACACCTGTACCCTTTGTCTGCTCAAGGAGCTGTTCAAGGTCATGCAGGTCATGTCCACTAATAAGAATTCCAGGATTGGTACCTACGCCAATGTTAACTGCAGTCGGTTCCGGGTTGCCGTAGGTTGTGGTGTTCGCCTTATCAAGAAGGGCGAGCGTTGTAACACCAACTGAACCACATTCAAGTACTATTGGAACCAGTTCATCAACACCCATTTCATCATCCATTGTGGCAAGAAGAGCCTTTTCGATGAATGCCATAATGCTGTCGTCCTTATATCCCAGGACATTTGCATGGTGGGCATAAGCTGCCATGCCTTTGAGGCCATACATAAGAAGTTCCCTGAGGGAGCGAATGTCCTCGTTCTCAGTGGCAAGTATTCCGGTATTGATGTTGGCAATGCTTTCTGCAGTGACCTTTGCCATAAGTGGAAGTTCTTCGCCTGCCTGGGGACTTGCGCCCAAAAGCTTCTCCTTTATCCACCTTGGGAAAGATGAGCCTGACTTTTCTGTGATGACCTTTTCGGCCAGAAGCTTCTTTTTGATTCCGTCCTTAATCTCAAAGCCTTCGTTGATAAGTCTTTTAATGTCACTTTCACTGAAATTGGTGTTTGTGATAGTTGCAAATAATCCGTCAAGAATAAACTCATCGGTCTTTGCATCATTAAGATTGTTTTCCCTTGCTTTGGAGTTGTAGAAGGCAACACTCTTCAGAAGATAAATAAGATCATCCTGAAGGTCAGCAACCTCACCTTTTTTTCCACATACACCGTTCTTTGTACAGCCGGTACCGTTCATAGTTTCTTCACATTGATAGCAGAACATTTTATTCACCATGCTTCCTAGAGTTAGTATCTTTAAGATACCAGTATATTGTGGATACTTGCATATAAGGAGGACAGTTTCCAGTTGGATACCGCATACGAATTATTCTCATTAATTAAATGAGGCAAGATCTCGCAATAAATAAACTCAGGTTTCCATGACCAGTTATCGTCACTTCCCCATTCCCATACATTTACCCATTGATAATTAAACGTGGAGCTTTATAAATTTATCTTGACTATTACTAGTGTAAATAGAAGAGTGATAGAATAGCCTGAATTAACAGAAAATTAAGCAGGACTAAAAGTTGCCAAAAAAGAGAGCATAAGAGGTTATTACTCCTCTTTTCTTTTATTGAATATAAATGCAAGTCCGATTATTGCAGCTATTGGAATTGCAATTGTTGGGAATTCGGGTATCGACTCGTCTACCCAGGTACATGTTACCTCATTGGAAAGAACCGTTTCCTGAAACTCATCAATGAAACTTGCAACGATGAAATCGGTTCCTGTATTAACTCCATAGAGTTTGAAGAATACCTGTCCATTACTGTCAGTATATGCAGAAGCCATTGCTCCTGAATGGGGACCAGATATTAATTCAAATGTTACATACTGTGATTCTAGTGGCACTCCTGCAGCATCTATTACGGTCGCTGTCATGGTATGATAATTACCTACATGAACAGTTGACGATGATGGTTCAAGAGTTATCACACTAACTGGTGCAGCACTGACCGGCATCATGAGAATTGCTGCTATCGCGGCAAAACATATCGCCAAGACTATTAGACTTTTGAAAAGACTTCTTCCGATCATATAATACCCCCACACCTGTACTTTCAACAAATACAAAGTGATAATAGGATATATGATAAAATCGTATTTAAATGTGCTATTTATAAGGTTTTAAAAGTAATTGGCTGATAACTACTATCAAAAAAGAAAATCAGAGGAGATTATTACTCCTCTTTTCTGCTGTGGAAGACAAATGCAAGTCCGATTATTGCAGCTATTGGAAGTGCAATAGTTGGGAATTCCGGAATTTCATTGTTGTTGTTATTGTTTCCAGATTCCTCCCAGATACAGGTTACTTCGTTAGAAGTAATTACTGCCTGCTGATTATCGATGAAACTTGCTTCAATTACATCTGTTCCTGCAGCAGTGCCTGTGTATGTGAAAGTTGCCTTTCCATCACTGCCCGTATATGCAGAAGTACTAAGCCCTGCGTGCGGACCTGATGTTATCGTAAAGGTAACATTTCTTGATTCCATTGGATTTCCAGCATCGTCCTGAACAGTTGCTATTACAGCATGCTTATCCCCAACAGTAGCTGTTGCTGATGAAGGACTGAGAAGAATGCCCTCTCCTACAATAGCTGTAGTTGACTTCAGGTTGAAGTATGCAAAGAAAATGTTGTCATCGTTTGATGGGTTCTGGGTGTACACTGTTATTGTGTCATCTCCATCGTTCACAAATGGAAGGATGTTGTATAACTCATCGTCTGATGTAGGCTTGGTAGGTTTTGCATTTGGATCTGCAGGATTTGCATTGCTGTCACCCAGACCACCTACTGTGATAAGACCACCGTTTGAACTGTAACCATCGTCCTCTCCACCTGCAGCGGTAGTGACCCTCTGCCCATTCACATCAACAATGCTGTACTGGGATGAACCTGACTGGTAACTGTATGAAATACCAAGTCCCATATCAAAGCTCATGTCAGGAACACTCTTGTCTATTGGATCTGCAAGAAGCAGATTGAATGTGTCCCCACTTGTGCTCTGGGCACCGAAGAGGAGAACTACTGTATTGTCAGTTGTCTGGTTAGGATCATCGAAGATAACCACAAGTATAGTACCGTCAATATTGTAACTTGAATAGGTCTCAACTACTGTAAGATCAATTGTTCCTGCAGGAGCATTGTTGATCTTTGACTCTACTAGAGGAGTAACATCTGCCCAGTAGTTGTAAGCATTTTTGTAAGTATAATAATCCCAGTTTACAGCCTGATCATCAAGAGTGATCTGACCATCCGCTATCTGAGAATAACCCCAGAGACCTGCTGCAAACATGTAAGCTGATCTTACAGTTGCACCTGCTGGTTTTTCAACCTGGATAGTTCCGGTTCCATCTGTTCCGAGTCCATCTACAGAAAGGCTGATCTTTCCTGTCTCTGTCACTATTGGTGAGAGACTTGTGGAAGAAGTATAAGCTACGCTTGCAGTTCTAACCACTGCTTCTTGAACAGCAGTTCCCGGTTCTGTTGCAGCACTGACAGGCATGATGAAAACTGATGCAATCAGAGCAAGACAGACCAGTGTAGCTACTACATTTTTAATAAAAGTTTTTTTTATCATATTAATACCACCTTCACTTTGTACTTTACAGTAAGCAAGCAAGTGAGATTTTAACATATGACAAAATCCTATTTAAATATTCGTTATATACTAATATACAAATAGTGATTAGCTGCCCTATAAATTATGAGAATGTATTGACTAGATATTAAAAAATAAAAATGCTCACGAAAATAAATGCGCCATATGAGAAATTAGTAAAACAGATCATCAATAATTTAATATCAAAATAATCAAAAGATTAAAGGTAATACTGAATATCCATTTTAAAATGCCTTTTTGTGGTTTTACCGTATCCTTTCAAACAAGGGCAGTTCGTCAGGATGATAACCTTCCCTCAGGAAATAGTTCTTGAACTTACCACTTGTCTCAACTTCGAGACAATCTATGTCTTCAAGTGTTTTTATATGAGAAGTCACCGCACCTTTTGAAAGACCAAGCTTCTCACAAAGTTCCATGTTACTTATTCCCGGATGATCATAGATCATGCGGCATACTTTCTTGCAGGTCACTCCCGGCAGATGAGGTTCGATGCGCCTGTGATTCTTGTTCCACAAAGCACTCTCGTTCCTGAACAGGCTCACATAGTTCCCGTTCCTGAACATAAGGATCTTACCCGCATCTTTGAGATTAGTAACATGATACCGCACAGTCCCGCGCTTGATTCCAAGATCACTCTCTATCGCATTAACTGTGCTGCCGGGATTGTTTTCAATGAAATCAAGTATTTTCTGACGATTCTCGTTATTTGGGTCTTTTTTGGCCCATGCTGTGAGAAGAGCGATGAGCTTCCAGCCGAGACCGAGGATGATTGCACCAGCTGCTATGATCTTGAAGTATAGTGGGAGATCCCAATACGAGTAATCTTTAATTGCACCTTGATTGTGAACAAAAGAACCAGGACTTTCATTAAAAAAAACAGAATACTCACCCGAACAAGGAACAGTAAAAACAAGAAGTAAAAAAGTAATGGTGATAGGTAATATTTTCATACCCATCATATACTTCTTAAATAGAATAATCTTCTGTTCCAATAACTGAATATCCATAAACCCTATACATCCATGTTCCTTGTTCGATTCCATTGCCATTATAAATATTCACTCTAATTCTACCATTTTTTCTACCATCTGAATTATCATAATATGGACCAAATAACTCATTACTTGGTGAATATACATATAATTTCAAAGAATCACTGGTGTCTCCCCAATTAAGATCAACTGTTAAAGTATCAGTATAAGTACCAACATAAGTACTATGCCAGTTTGTTTCTCCTTGGGTAATATAATTGCTCAAAGACATTATGCTAATTCCACCATTTGAACCTGATGATACTGCATCTATTGCTGTTTCTGATGATTTTGCTCCTGCGACGGAAACGCAGAGCAAGAATACTAAAAATGCTATTGCTATTCTTTTCATGTTTGTACTCCTACTAGCTTTCACTAGTTATTCAAAAAGATGAAAAAAAGTACTATATAACTTTTATAGCCATGGATTAAACTAAAAGAAACTAGATCCTTGGAGGAATTTTATTGTGGAGTATGGGGTTACTATGTGGAATGAGAGAGTGAGAGGACATGAAATGTCCTCCGCACTTCCCTCAATTTCCGTGCAGGTTTGTGCTGGTTGGGTACAAACAATTCATAGAAGTCTGAATGACAATAAAACCATTATGGCCATCGTTTAAACTGAAAATTTGGCTCAGTGGAAATACTGTTGGTATGATTGACACAAACTTTACTCCTTTTTTATTTCCACAAAAACGATATGCAATCTAAAACGAAGCAACCATCCGCCGAAGGCGGCACATTCCTATGCTTCTGCACAGAAGATTAATCATTTGATTGTTGCAGCTAAGCAGGGAATTCTACAAAAGTCTGTGAATCAAGTTTACCGTGGCATGTGGCAGAATCTTTTGTTTATTCTTGTGGGAAAACGCCGGCTTCGCCGTACCCTTCGGGTTCACTCAAGTTATTCATGAACTACAATAGAACAGTTTTCAAATTTCACGACCACACACATATGCAACTGGAAGGGAAGAGGACTACATTCATCCCCAATTCCCGGTTGTTTCCCGCACTTAATGCGCAGGAAGGTAAAACAGTTTCTTATAGGCATATTTATAATATAACCATTATGGCCATTGGTCAAACTGATTTATATACTCAAGACAGTTTCAATTGATAGGCTAAAATGGATCATCCCCATTAATTCCAGATTTTATTGCTATAGTGCAGACCATGCAAAACTATATCTTTATACAGACCATCATTTCCTGCTATAGGGAGCCAACAACATGCGAATCGGAGTTTATATCTGCCATTGCGGACTGAATATCGCACACACCATCAATGTCGAATCACTCAGGGATAAGGTCAGTGAACTAAATGACATTGCGGTGGTCAAGAACATACAGTTCATGTGTTCCGATTCGGGACAGGACTCCATAGTCCAGGACATAACCGACCTTGATCTTAATCACATACTTGTTGCAGCCTGTTCTCCTCACCTGCATGAGCAGACCTTCAAAAGAGTGCTTGAAAAAGCAGGTCTTAATCCTTTCATGCTGGAAATGGTCAATATCCGTGAGCAATGCTCATGGGTCCACATGGATAATCCGCAGATGGCAACCCAGAAGGCTTTCGATCTCATCAGAATGGGAATTGCCAGACTCAAGCTTCTTGACCCGTTGCAGCTTAAAAAAGTTCCCGCGAAAAAAGATGTAATGGTTATCGGCGGCGGCGTAGCCGGAATCGAAGCTGCTCTTACACTGGCAAATTCCGGTCATCATGTGATAATGGTCGAGAAAGAGCCAACCATCGGCGGCAAGATGGCACTTCTCAATGAGGTTTTCCCGACCAACGATTGTTCCATCTGTGTTCTGGCTCCAAAGATGACAGATGTTAACCAGCACCCGAACATCGACCTCATAACACTTGCAGAAGTTACCGAAGTAAGTGGTCCAGTAGGCAATTTCAATGTAACAGTAACCAGAAAGCCAAGGTATGTTGACGAAGACAAATGCAAAGGCTGTGTGGACGAATGCGGACGTGTGTGTCCCGTAGAAGTTCCAAACAGATTCGATTCCGGTCTGGGAAAAACCAAAGCCATCAACATGCCAATCCCACAAGCGGTTCCTCAGGTAGTCTATATTGATAATGACTACTGCGTAGGCTGCGGACTCTGCAAACTGGCATGTCCTGCTGATGCTATTGACTATCACCAGAAAGAAGAAAAACTCGAATTCACCGTGGGAGCTATCATACTCTCAACCGGTTACAGTCACTTCGATGCAAGCAGGAAACAGGAATATGGTTACGGAATATATCCGGATGTAATCACTAATATGGAGCTGGAACGCCTGCTCAACGCTGCCGGTCCCACAAAAGGCAGAGTTCTTTCACCCTCAACACTCAAGGTTCCTGAAAAAGTATCATTCATCCAGTGTGTCGGTTCCAGGGATGAACAGGTTGGAAACCCATACTGTTCAAGAGTATGCTGCATGTCAAGCATGAAAAATGCACAACTGCTCAAGGAAAGATACCCTGATGTTGATATTACAATCCATTACATTGATGTCCGTGCAGGCGGCGAAATGTACGAGGAATATTACATACGCAGTCAGGAAATGGGAATCAGTTTCATCCGTGGAAAAGTGGGAGAAATTCTTCAGGATTTCGATGGAAAACTGAAACTTCGATATGAGGACACATTAAGCAGCGAACTGTTCGAAGAACAAACAGACCTTGTAGTACTTGCAACCGGAATGGAAAACGTCAAAGATGCTGATAAGATTTCAAGGGTACTGAATCTTACCAGACGTACTGATCGCTTCTTCTCTATCGCTCACCCGAAGATGAGACCGGTAGATTCCCATGTGAAAGGAATATACATAGCAGGATGCGCATCCGGTCCTAAAGAGATACAGGTATCCATTGCACAGGGAAGCGCAGCAGCAGCCAAAGCAATGCAGTTGCTTTCAAAGGGCGAACTTGAAATGGACCCACTCAGCGCCCATGTTAACCCTGATAAATGCATAGGGTGTGGAATCTGTGCTGATACCTGTAAATTCAATAAAATCACCATGGTCGACCGCAAAGCAGTGGTTGATGAACTTTCATGTATGGGATGCGGTGCCTGCAGTGCATCATGTCCTGCTGATGCCATATGGATGCGAAACAGCACCGATGCACAGATTGTAGCTCAGATACATGCTGCAACCGAAATAAAATCCGAATCACCACTGATCGTTGCTTTCCTCTGCAACTGGTGCAGTTACACATGTGCTGACCTTGCAGGAACTTCAAGAATACAATACCCGACCAACATCCGTGTTATCCGTGTCATGTGTGCAGGGCGTGTTGACCCATCCTTCGTGCTTGAAGCACTGGAACATGGTGCAGACGGTGTACTTGTAGCTGGCTGCCGTCTTGGAGAGTGTCACTACACTTTTGCAAATTATAACGCAAAACAAAGGATGGAAGCATTAAAGGAAGTCCTTGCAGATGTTGGAATTGACCCCGGCCGTCTCAGTGTTGAATGGATATCAGCCTCCGAAGGTGAAAGGTTTGCAAATTCCATCGAAGGCTTTGTTGATTACCTGAAGAAGATCGGCCCTATAGGTTCTGAACTTAAGGAGGCGGAACAATGACCGAAGAGTGCAGAGAGAATTCACTCTGTGTCGAAAAGGACATGGATATGGATGGCTCACATTTCATCTACCGCCAGATAAGCAGCAAATCCATAAAGTTCCTTGACTATGATTACAAACGATGCGTTGGCTGTGGGATATGTGTAGATATCTGCCCGACCAAAGCCCTGGAACTCGGACCCATGCAGGAAATATCCACAGGTCTGGATGCACCGCCTGTGATGATGGACCTTGAGAAATGCACATTCTGTTCAATGTGTGCTAATTTCTGTCCGGTTCATGCTTTCAAAATGACCGAGGAAGGCGACCTTCCCGAGAAAGAAGAGTTCCCTACATTCGATTCATATGTCAGGATGAACGAAAAATGCCTTCCATGTGCACTCTGCAAAGCTGCATGTCCTGAGGAAGCCATTGAAGTAGAATTCACGTTCCCGAAGAAGGAGGAGATCGCACCATTCAAGGAAGATGCAGAAGGCGAGATTGAGATCGATACCGGGAAATGTAATTTCTGCGGACTCTGTGCTGAATTCTGTGAAGCATTTCTGCTTATTGAAAAGGAGAAAACTCCAACTGACCCTCAGCCATTTGATATGCTTCTGGTTGACGAGGATAAATGTGATTACTGCGTGCTCTGCCAGGACCTCTGTCCCGAAGATGCCATCAAGGTCAAAGGTGAGAAACGAGGCGAAGCTCCTGAGATTGAAGGTAACGTTACAGTAGATGATGAAAAATGCACACGCTGCACATGGTGTCAGGTTGTCTGCCCTTATGATGCTGTGGATATCAAGAAGCAGTTCGAAGGCGAGCTAAGTCTGATCGATGTCAACGTTGACAAATGCGACCCACAGGGATGCCACGGATGCTTTAATGTCTGCCCTTCCCATCTCTGGTACGTACCGGAAGAAGGAGCAAAGATAGCAGCAAAGTCAGACTACTGTACCTATTGTGGTGCCTGTGTCAATGCATGTCCCAAGGATGTCATGACGGTTTCCAGAACTAAGGTGAATCACACACCAGTTCCTGATTCTCCCTGGGCAGGACAGTGGAAGGATGCAATAGAGTCCATGGTTACCGGAAAGAGAAAACATCCCGATGTTTCCAGAACCCTTGAGGTTGAGCCTGAAGCTCACAAAGAGCATGTTGAAGTTGAACTTCCACAGGTTGATGGTTCACTGCTCAAGCTTGCAAAAGAGCGCATCGAAAAAGCAAAGCCATTGCTTGATAACGTTAAACTTAGAATGATGATTGAAAGGGAAGATCCTGAAAAGCTCAGTGATGAAATTAAAAAGAGGTTGAGCTGAACTTTTCATGGATTATTTGGTCAAGAATGGACTAAAAACCAAAGTAACCATCCGCCGAAGGCGGCACATTTCGACTATTCTATACAGAAAATCATCCCAAACAATATTGTATTTGGGATGAAAGTACTGCAGAACTCCTGCAAATAAATGATTCTCAGGGATAACAAGTAAATCGGGATTGTAAGGTTTTAAGATTTTACTGAAGCTGTCGCTATTATCTTTTTGAAAAGTATAGATATGTACCAAGTGAGTAATTTTATTTAGAAATTGTTCCTAAAAGTAGTCATGGATATTTTAGATGCTGAATCAGGCCGAATAAAAGATATTTATGCACATTTTGGTCTTGCTGTTTATTTTTCTCAATGCATTGAGAGGACTATTTCAATATCATTAGTGACGGTTTTTAATATAGATGTTAAAAATATGACACGTGAAAAGTATGACTATGAATTAGGTCATAATTTCAAAAAAACTCTGGGTTCACTCTTAAATGAAGTTCAAAAATCAAAAGCTATTGACGAAAACTTTCAAGCTGAATTGTTTGAAGTGCTTGACAAAAGGAATTGGATAACACATCACTATTTCTGGGACCGTGCTATTCAAATGATGAGTGAAGAAGGTCAGCTCAGTATGATTGATGAATTGAGGGAAATTGCGGACCGTTTTCAGAAAATAGATACCCAGCTCATGGAAGTATTACAAGATTGGAGACGTATTAAAGGAATATCGGATGAAATTGTTGAAGAGATACTGCAAGATTTGATATCTAAAAAAATCCAATACTAAATTCTGCTATTGTGGAGGAAATATGAGTAAATCAAATGATAGACACAACATTTTAATGAGCTTTTTAATGCTTTTACTGACTGTAGATGCTGTCATAATAGCAGTGAATACATATCATATTTCCCAAAACCAATTACAAGTAGATAAAATAAACCATCAGCCTCATTTCATTTTTAACGATTACAAAGATGATTATAATAACTTTGAATGGATAATTGTTTCAAATGATGGTTTTCACGTTAATGCCATTCAAGGATGCGTGCCAATAACTTTTTTTGAAATTGAATATGTACGAAATAATGTGAAAGTAAAAAAGCCATTTGTAGTTAGTGGATATCTTGGTGGCCTTCAATGGCGTGGAGATATCACGAAAGAAGAATTGATTGTCATCGGAGATATGGGCACACAGCCTCATCAATGGGATGATTTTTATGAAGATTACCCTTCGAAGTGGAGTTACGAAACAGGTAGTAATCGTCTGTTGCATGAGGCACGGGAAGAAATTGAAAGTAACGAGACTTTAAAAAACATGTCTGCTAGGCTTTATATTAAAAAGTATATTTATATAAACTATACTGATGTCTATTACGAGCAACATCAACAGGCATATTCATTTGATGACCTATATTATCCAAAACTGACAGATGAAGAGAGAATTCAAGTATGGAACTTGTATGAAGAATGTTGTAACAAAGGGAATATTGTTGACCTCAATGACTTCAATATGAAATACCTGTTGTACAAATTGAATGAAAATATAGACTCTGAAGAGAATTCTATACTAAAATACCCATTTTCAAGTGACGTTTTGATAACATCTCATTCAGAAAAAGAATGAATTCTTTTATCTTGCTTTTGATATTGTTTGTAGGTATCACAAATACCCACATCTCAGCTACTTTTTTAGCCTTGATTCGCAGGATGGTTATTGTAATTCATAAATGCAAAAAATCCGAATACCTTAGCAGGTATCCGGGTTTTTCTTAATGTACAAAAAAATGTATGTTTTATGATTGAGCATACCTTTCTGCAAGTGTTGCCCTTTTAAGTTTGAACTGAACTCTCTGCTGGTCCCACTGGTATTTCTCAGCAAGGAACCTTATGAGCCTCTTTTTGGAAGCTCCCTTAAGTTCGTTCTTTGTCATCATTTCCTCAATGAACTGTTTCTGCTGTTCGCTGTCAAGTTCCGGCATTAGCATCCCTCCACTGATATGATAGTTGATGTTCCTGTAGCTACAGGAAGTTTCTTAGCGGTGATCACAAGACCGTCAGGAAGAGCTTCCACTCTGAATCTCATCTTAAGCTCGCCTCTGTCACTCTTCAGGTTCACATAACCGCCTTTCTTCAGGCCAAGTTTCCTGACCGTGTTCCTGTTAAGGAGAACAAAATCATTGTCATCCTTTTGATCAAACCACATGAAAGGATTGTAGAGGTACTTTAACTCGTACATACCTTCCGGAATCTCAGGTGAAGAAACATCAGTTTCTGAAGCTGTATATTCAGCATCAATTGCCGGCTTCTCTTTCTTAGCTTCAATTGCTTTCAGTACAAGATAGTTCATCTCATCATAGGTGAATGCCTTTCCACCGATACCGGTATTGAGCAATGAAAGTGCATCAACCCCGGCTTTTCCTGTACCGCTGTTTTCCTGAAGCTTTCCTTCAGCATTAAGGAAAGTACCGGCTTTGCTGTAAACAGGTTCAGTGGCAATCACAACATTTGCAAGCTCAGTAATCGGACTGCTTCTAGAACTGATAACGATCAGATTATTGAGCTTCTTCAATGCTTCAACAGCAGCTTCATTATCTGGCATCAGCTCCACAAGGTCGCTTTCAAGAGTTACAAGTGTCCTGATATTTCCAAGCTCAATATCCTCGAGTAGTTCTGCAAGACCGACCTTCTTACTTTCCTGCTCTCCTGAAAATCCGGTACCGAAACTGTTCATGAAAGGTCTCATGAACTGTATCTTTGCACCGGTCTTCTGAGCAAGAGCAAGAAGATACTGTGCCTGTTTGACATCTGAATTTGGATGAATGTCTGCAATTATCAATGACTCACTGTCGAGTTTCAGTTCATCATACTGCTCTGGTTTCAGGTCAACTGCTTCATCAGCCAGATTCAACGGCATTGTTCCAACAGCCACGATGCTGGCACCATTTTTCTTAGCTGCAAGCAGTCTCCTGACAATTAGAGGATACTGGACATAAGGGTCAACGAAAAGCACGATCCTTTTTGCCTTTTCAATCTCAGCAAGTGATGCCTCCGGCAAATTCTGACATTCTGAACTTACACCGGTCTGAACGACAGTACCTAATGTAGCAGCCAGCTTTGTAAAAGCCATCTGTTCTTCATTTGTAGTATTTCCAACGGATAGCAGAGCAATACTGCTGCTGTCAGCTTCCTTTAAAATCTCAACTGCTGCCTTGATAGCATTTTCAGCATCGACTGCAGAATCATTTACCAGATTTACAGCATTGTTTTCCTTAGCATAGTAATGTGGAAGCTTCATTCCGAATCTGCAAAGTTTTCCCAGATTAACAGGACTGCTCTTCATGTGGTCGATGCTCAACTTTCCATCTTCATTTTTCCTGATGTAAAGTCCACAGCCGAGTCCACATCCCGGACAGATCGTCTGGTATATCATTTCCTTCATCTTGGCATCACCTCCAGGAATGGGGGTCTATCAAGTGTCATTCCGGCCTTGTAGTTATACTTCTTCTGTGACTTGTCTGCAAAGCGTCTGAATATTGTTGTTACCGGAATATCGGCAGGACAGACATCGGTACACTGACCACAACCAATGCAACTGTCTGACAGGTGCATCAGGCGAACCATGTGGAACATGCTCATCCTGTAATTGTCCTCAAGATTGTGATACATTGTACACTTTGAATCCTCACCACAGGTACATGCAGGGCAGACTTCCTTACAGGCTCCGCAGTTTATGCAATCTGCAAACTGTTCCATGTAATACTGGGTACGCTCTTCATCAGGAATTTCAGTGAATACATTCTCAGACCATTTTTCACCCATAGAAAGCATGACATTGTTCACTTTTTCCCTGATTGCTATGGCCTTTTCACTTGCAGGTTCGATCTCTACGTGACCTGACTCTATAGCATTCTCAAGAAGACGGACACCTTTCTCGTTCATTACTTCACAGAAGGTTGCGTTTCCTGTAAGCTCACCGATGACACCCCAGTTTCCACAGGCAAGGTCAGCATTTACAGGAATCTTGACATCACAGTAGCGGCAGCTTACACGTCTTCCGTATCCTGCTTCCTCTAATTCGTCAATTGAAATTCCCTTTTCCTCACCGGACTTTGTCCTGAAGATGAGATTTCCTTTCTCGATATTCTCACCTTTGACATCCTCGGGATCGATATCATACATGTTGATGAGCATCTCCTGGGTCTGAACCGGGTACATTGTTCCACCGCAGTTCAGGCCAATAAGATAAGTGTTGTCAATATTGACCTCGTTGCGCTTTGCCTGCTCGATAACACCCCTGATGTCACAGGGTTTTCCAGGCATGGCAACATTCTTGCCGACAGCATACTTTGCAAGGTTCACAGGAACAGTGTGCATACTGCCTGCGGATGCAAGTACATCTTCAACATCGCTGGTGATTATTGGTATTGCCTCATACTCATTGATGTGTTTGAGCACAACAACTTCTTCCACAAGTCCCTTTTCAAGAGCTGCTGCAAGAATTGCTGTAACAAGACCACCGGAAGCTCCTTTGTTGCGAACTCCAAGGTCGGTTGAATAACCTATTACTTTGTCTCCTACTTCGACCATTTCAGTTCACTCCTTCTGGTTTAAGCGGGCTTGGGCCCAGTTTTCTGACCTGTTCTGTTACTTCCCTGACAAAGTTTGCGAACTTTTCACCTTCACTGGCACTTATCCAGCTCAGATGAAGTCTTTCAGGTTCAAGACCAAGTTCCTTTACCATGTCTTCCATGAAATCATATCTGACCTGAGTTTTGTAATTACCATTTACATAATGACAATCACCAAGGTGGCATCCTGTTACAAGAACTGCATCCGCACCTTCGAGGAATGCATTGAACACGTGCAAAGGGTCAATTCTTCCGGAACACATGACACGAATGATCCTCAGGGATGCAGGCTGCTGGAATCTTCCCATACCTGCTGTGTCAGCTCCACCGTAACTACACCAGTTACAACAGAATGCGACAATCTTTGGTTCCCATTGCCCCTTTTGTCCTGATTCTTTCTCTGTCATTTTCATTACTCCTCAAAGGTGAATACATTCTTTACCTGTGCCAGAAGCTGGTCATTCCTGAAATGATTCTGCTGCAATGCACCGGTTGGACAGGCTACTGCACATGTTCCACAGCCTTTGCAGAGTGCTTTGATGATATTCAGTTTTCCATCTTCGATTGAAAGTGCCTGGAAAGGACACATGGGCACACAAATTCCACATGCTACGCAGATGTCATGATTCACTTCAACGGTGATTCCTTCAGTGATCGCCTTACCCTGTGCCAGATAGCGTGATGCACGGGCAGCGCATGCGCTGCCCTGTGAAACTGAATACGGGATGTCCTTTGGCCCCTGGCTGACACCGCCTATGAAAATACCATCCAGTGTTGTGTCTACCGGCTTGAGCTTTGGATGTGCTTCCATCAGGAAACCATCAGCAGCCCTGCTTACTTTAAGGATCTGCCTGATACGTTCAGTGCTTTCACTTGAAACAGCACCGACACTGAGAACCAGCAGGTCAAGGTCAAGGTTGATGATATCGTTGGTAAGAGTGTCTTCAACACGGACCTTCAGACCATTATCCTCATTCTCTGTGACCTTTCCTGGTTTACCCCTGATAAAGCGGATTCCCATGTCCCTTGCCCTGTCGTAGAATTCCTCGTAATTCCTGAACGGAGTTCTCATGTCCATATACATGATGTAGACTTCAGAATTCGGGTATTTCTCCCGGATAAGCTGGGCATCCTTGAGGGCATACATGCAGCAGAAACTGGAACAATATCTGTTGCGTTTCTTGTCTCTGCTTCCTACACACTGGATAAAACCGACCTTCTTTGGTGGTTTTACATCGCTTGGTCTGACAACCTTACCCATTGTAGGTCCGCTGGCATTGATCAAACGTTCGAGTTCCATGCCTGTAATTACATTATCATAAAGTCCGTAGCCGAAATCATGGGTTGGCTCAGGGTCATAGACATCAAAACCTGCTGTGACAACTATGACTCCAATATCAAGTTCAGAGAATGTGTCTTCCTGTTCCATTATAACAGAATTACTGCTGCATGCTCTGGAACAGGCACCACAGTCGATACATACTGACCTGTCAACAACAGCTCGGAGTGGAACAGCCTGTGGGAACGGAACATAGATCGCTTTTCGTGTCCCTATTCCCTCATTGAACTCGGTGTTCGGAACTTCAACCGGACATTTCTGGACACAGAGTCCACAGCCTGTACATGTATTAGTATCAACATAACGTGCCTTGTGCCTGACCTTTACCTTGAAGTTACCAACATAACCATCAACTTCCTCTACTTCGGAATAGGTCATGAGCTCGATATTTTTATTCCTTGCAACCTCTACCATTTTCGGACCAAGAATACAGATACTACAATCATTTGTCGGGAAGGTCTTGTCAAGCTGTGCCATCTTTCCGCCGATGGATGGATTCTTTTCAACAAGGTAGACCTTGTAACCCATATCAGCAATGTCAAGAGCTGACTGCATACCTGCAACCCCGGCACCGATTACAAGTGCTGTATCTGTTACAGGAACCTCATTGGACTCAAGAGGTTCAAGCTTTGAAGCCCTGGAAACACCCATGCGTACAAGTTCGCATGCTTTCTCAGTTGCTTCTTCCTTTTCCTGCATGTGTATCCAGCTGCAGTGTTCCCTGATGTTCACGAACTCAAAAAGGTAAGGGTTAAGTCCTGCTTCTTCCACGCAGGCCCTGAATATCGGTTCGTGTGTTTTTGGTGTACATGCTGCAACCAGCACACGGTTGAGATTATTATCTTTGATCGCCTGCTTGATCTCGGACTGACCGGAGTCACTGCAGGTGTATTTGTTAACCGAGGAGCGTATAACATCCGGAAGTGTGCCTGCATAATCTGCAACTGCCTGACAGTCAATGACACCTCCTATGTTTACTCCGCATTCACAGATGAAGACACCAATTCTTGGTTCGTCCATTTCATCCGTGTTTTTAGTATCATTATTTATTTCACTCTGAGCCAAATTACATCACCCACTTTTTTATGGCGTAGACTATCGCCGATTAAAAATAAAAGTAAAAAGTACGTTTTTCTGTTTTTCAGTATTCCGTTTTAGTGCCGTTTTTAACTTCGGTTTAAGTTTCGTTTTTCCGTTTTTACAATCGTAAAGAAGATCAAGGATAAATTCAGGCAGTGACAAGGCCTTCCTTTATCCTTTGAACGAACACAGTAGTGTCTGTGCTGTTAAGGTCAATTCCGAGTTCCTCAGGTGAGAAACCCATAGCAAGTCCCAGAAGCTGTGTGTAATGCAGAACTGGAATCTCATAATTTGTGCAGGAGTCCTTATTGATGTCCTGCTGCCCTGTATCGAACTGGAGATGACAGAACGGACATGCATTAACGATGCAATCCACCTGTGCTTCAGTCATATTCTGGAGCTTCTTCTCGGTTATTCGGAGGGTTGCATCCTGAACAGCTGCTCTTGCTCCTCCTCCGGCTCCGCAGCACATCATCTTATCCCCATAATCAACACTCATGGCGCCTGTAGCTTCCACGAGTTCATCGAAGAATGTGATGTCATCTGTGACAAGCTCGGACCTGGCTTCCTTGAGAGGTTGTACAAGGTGGCATCCGTAGTGAACTGCAACCCTGAGATCCAGCGGATTGGAAACCATTTCCCTGATACCGTCAACACCAATGTCCTGATAGAGATACTCTATTATATGGCGAACATCGTGCTTGCCTCTGAACTCATGACCGGTTTCAAAGAGTTTTTCATTGACTTCCTTTTTCAGACCGGAATCTTTTTTCAGTTCGGTTTCAGCTTCTTTTAGTGTGCTGTAGCATCCGTTGCATATTGTGAGCAGGTCGTCGTCCAATTCCTCGGAGAGAGCAATGTTTCTGGATGCAAGTGTCAGCCAGGTGGTTTTGTCAAAAGACCTGAACACTCCCGGAGCAGGACAACATGATGCGCCTTCAAGGTCGTCAAGCTCTATGCCAAGCTTTGAAAAGGTCTTTTTTGTAGCAGCCTCGATACCGGGATAGCGGTTCGGTGCCACACAACCGAGGAAAAGGGACAGGTTGCTCATGCTTTCTCCTCAACTGCCTGCTGCTGGGTGAAGCATGCCTGGTGCATCATTGCTGCACTTTCAGGGAGTTCCTCAACTTCAGATTCTGCAACGAGCTTATCAAAGCCTGTGAGTCTCAAGAGAGTCTTGATCTCGCTCAGTCCTTCAATTGAAGCCTGAACTGTAGGTGGTCTTTCCTCAAGTCCGAGAAGTGCTCTCTTTTCCATGGCATCTGTGTTGGTTGGTACAGCATGGCCGTAGTTTATGAGCATCTGGCCTACTTTCTTATGAGCCTCAAGCATCTTTCCTTTATGAACGGCTTTTTCCCTGATAGCCAGAACTGCATCCACAAGATTCACACCCTGCGGGCAGTTATCCTGGCATTTATAACAGGTGGTACAGTAAAATATGAATGGAACCATCATGCTCTCTTCAGTTTCAAGACCAAGCTTTTCCATCTGAAGGAACCTGCGAATCCTGTAAGTTTGTTCCTGTTCTCCCATCGGACAGACAGATGTACATTGACCACATTGGTAGCAGCGTTCTATATTGGATGACATTTTAAGACCCTTGTAGTTTATCACGATTAATAATTTATTTTAACATCCTTTCCAATAGAATTGTAACATATAAACGCTTCGCATACCGTTTTCATTATTTCTCATAATCATTCATTAAGAAAAATATACTCAAATTTATTTCAATTGAAATATAGATAATATCCGGATTCACAGTGTGAACTTTGCGGATTGTGCGGCACGTGGGAAAACAGGACTTACCGGAATGCAACAGGTTCTGGCAGGATTTGCAACAATAACTTTATACATCCTGAGGCTGTTTGATGTGTAAACCGACGTATGCGAAACTAACTTGGTGAGATTACTTATGAGCGATAAATTCGATTACAGAGAACTTGGCCTGAAATGCGGGCTTGAAATTCACCAGCAACTTGACTCAAAATGTAAGTTGTTCTGCAATTGCCCGACACAGATTAGAAACATAGAAGAATCAAACCATGAGTTCTTCCGCTATCTCCGCCCAACAGCCAGTGAAATGGGAGAAACTGACAGGGCTGCCCTTGAACAGTCCAAGCTCAGACGTAAGTATATCTATAAGGCATACGACACCACCTGTCTTGTAGAGAATGATGATGAGCCTCCAACAGAGGTCAATAAAGAAGCTCTTGGGATCGCTCTGAGCATCACTAAACTGCTGAACATGGTTCCTGTAGATCAGGTACACATGATGCGCAAGATCGTAGTTGACGGTTCCAATACATCCGGTTTCCAGAGAACAGCTTTCCTTGCAAAGGACGGTTACCTTGACACTTCAGTAGGCCCTGTTGGTGTCGGTGTGCTCTGTCTTGAGGAAGAGGCTTGCCAGAAGATCGAAGACCAGGGAGATTCTATAATATACTCTCTTGACCGTCTTGGTATCCCGCTTGTTGAGATCGGAACCGACCCTGATATTATCTCACCACAGCATGCAAAGGAAACTGCGCAGCAGATAGGTATGCTGCTTCGTTCCACAGGAAAGGTCAAGCGTGGACTTGGAACCATACGTCAGGATGTTAATATTTCAATCGCAAAGGGTGCTCGTGTAGAACTGAAAGGTGTTCAGGCACTCGATATGATAGAGACCATTGTTGAACGTGAGGTAGAGCGCCAGGTCAATCTTATTGCAATGAGAGATGAACTGCTTGAGCGCAACGCATCCGTATGTGACACTATTTTCGATGTAACAGATATTTTCAGGGAAACACAGTCCAAGGTCATCAAAAAGACCATCAAGAAAGGCAAGGTCTATGCAGTCCTGCTTCGCGGATTTGACGGATTTGTCGGCAGAGAAGTACAGCCAGGAAGACGTCTTGGTACCGAATTCTCAGACCGTGCAAAGACATCAGGTGTTGGAGGAATATTCCACACAGATGAACTTCCTGCTTACGGTGTTTCCGCAGAAGAAGTACAGGCAATGCGTGCAGAGCTTGGCGCTGAAGAGAACGATGCTGTCGTAATGGTTGCTGACCGTGAGGAACGTGCATGGGGAGCTATGGAAAGTGTAATAATCCGTGCAAAGGAAGCTCTTGAAGGCGTTCCTGAAGAGACACGCAGGGCACTTCCTGATGGAAATAACTCCTATCTCAGACCACTTCCGGGAGCAGCAAGGATGTATCCTGAAACCGATGTTCCACAGGTGAATATCTCTAAGGAATACTTCGAATCCGTTGAAATACCGGAACTGCTCACAGAACGTGCAAAGCGCTTTGAGTCGGAGTTCGCACTACACAGGGAACTCGCAGAGAAGATAGCTTATTCCACATACCTGCCACTCTTTGAAGAGATAATGGAGATCCTTGGTGACAATGAGAATGTCAATGCAACACTTGTTGTCAGAACACTTACCGGAACACTGCCTGAACTGAAACGTGACGGTGTTGATATCGATAACCTTGAGGACAAACACTTCATTGATGTCTGCACCCTTATAGCAGAGGGCGGAGCAGCAAAAGAAGCGATCGATCAATTGCTCCGTGCACTTGCGGGTGAGCCTGAACTCTGTGCAAAGGACGCTGCTGAGAAATTGGGACTTGGCGGTATTGACCTGTCTGAAGTTGAAAGCATGGTCGATGCTGTTATCAAGGAACGCCAGGATTTCGTGAAGGAAAAAGGCATGGCAGCGGTTGGCCCTCTAATGGGAATTGTCATGGCAGAAGTCCGAGGAAAAGTAGACGGCAAGACCATAAGTGAGATATTAAAACAAAAGATTAATCAATATCTTGCTGCATAATATATTTTTGATGTGGCCGCTTTTTACTATTCAGTCAAGGGAATTAACACGCAGGAAAAGCAGAATATTTTTCCTGCTCACTTTTTTGATTTTATTAATCTCATACGTATCTGCAGCTCCTGTCATTGAAAGTGATGTAAAACTCACAAATACAACTAATGCCAACCATCCTTCATGGAGCCCTGACGGCACGAAAATTGTGTATGCAGCCAATCAGGCTATATGGATAATGAACAACGATGGTTCCGGACAGAAGAAACTTTATGACGGCATGGCATGGGATGGAGAACCGGCTTTTAGTGAAGATGGTTCTAAGATATATTTTGCAGCCGAGAGCAAAAAGGCATTTTCTGCACGCTACATCAGTATTCATGTAATGAACATTGACGGCAGTGATGGAGTAAAACTGACAGAGACCGCTGATTCCAGAAACCCTGCTGTAAGCCCGGACGGTAATCTTGTGGCATATTCGTCACGTGTTTCCGGAAACTATGACATATGGGTAATGTCACCTGACGGGACAGACAAGAAAAGACTTACCGATGCCACAGGGGATGAAAATTCTCCTGCATGGAGTCCGGACGGGAACACTATTGTTTATTCATCAATGGGGGACATTTTTACCATTGGTGTTAATGCTTTCAGACCTGTGCAACTTACCAGTGATACATATAATAATATAGAACCATCTTACAGCCCTGATGGAAACTCCATTGCCTATGCATCCAATGTAGGCGGAGATTATGACCTGTGGATATTAAGTGCCGATGGCAGTTCACATATCAAGCTTACCAGTGACCTTTCAGATGAGAAATCACCTTCATGGAGCCCCGATGGCAAGAAGATCGCCTATACTTCCAACAAGGATGGAGAGTTCAACATATGGGTCATGACCGTTAAGGAAGGTAGTATCGAGCTTGAGAATGTTGAAGAAACTTCTGAGGTCAGTGAACAGGTAATCAATAATGAGTATGTCATTAAACTGCGTGACTATGCGGCAAACAAGCCCAGAGAGTTCATAGGTATAGTTCTTTTGGGTTCATTCCTGTTTGTGGTTCTAATTGTGGGAACTTTCCTGCGTAAGATCTCATAATCTTTAACAGTAGGGCTTCACTCTCTCTAAAAACTGGAGATGCCATCGCAACGCTTATAGCCTATTCCTTACATGTATTCGCAGGTTCAAAAGATGAATGCAGTACTAGGATTAGAAGATGGGACAATTATAAAAGGCACTGGTTTCGGTGCTGAAGGTATCGTTTCCGGCGAACTTGTTTTCACAACTCAATATACTGGCTATGAGGAGGCTCTCACAGACCCTTCATATAAAGGCCAGATCCTTATGTTCACTTATCCTCTCATCGGCAATTACGGTGTCAGTGGCAACTGTATGGAATCCGATGCAGTCAAGGCTGAAGGTCTTGTGGTCAGGGAGGCATGTCCCAAGCCGTCTCACCACTTAGGAAAGAAGACTATCTATCAGCTTATGGAGGAAGAAGGCAAGCCCGGTATCGCAGGCGTGGACACACGTATGCTGACAATCAAAACACGAGAACATGGAACTATGCGTGCAGCCCTCATCAATGGCAGTGATGACGGTGAGGAGGCAGTAAGAATTGCCCGTGCACAAAAGAGCATTTCTGATATTGATTTTATTTCACAGGTAAGCTGTCCGAAGCCTTTCAGGCTGGAAAGCCCATGCAGGGACCCTAACAACCCATTGAATGTGGTACTTGTTGACTGTGGTCGTAAGCTCAGTATTGAAAGGAGTCTGCTGGCAAGGGGTATGGATGTAACTGTAGTACCTGGAAACTCATCCATTTCAACAATAGAGTCCTATGATCCTGACCTATTGTTCCTCTCAAACGGTCCGGGAGACCCGATGCAGGCACAGGACGCAATTGCAGCAGTGAAACACTTCACAGGAGAGCTTCCAATTGTAGGAATTTGTCTGGGTCACCAGATCATGTCCCTTGCAATGGGAGCTGAGACATACAAACTTAAGTTCGGCCACAGGGGAGCAAACCAGCCTGTAAAGGACCTTGAGACAGGAATAGTTCACATCACTTCCCAAAACCACGGTTTTGCAGTAGATGCAGACACCCTGGAAGAGTCTGAAGTGACAGTGACACAGTACAATACCAATGATAAGACAGTGGAAGGTATAGCACACAAGTATCTGGACATGTTCAGCGTGCAGTACCACCCTGATGCACACCCGGGTCCAATGGATACCGAGAACCTGTTCTTTAGTAAGGTTCTCAAACTTGCAGGGGGCAAGAAATAATGCCAAAACGCAGCGACATTAAAAAAGTACTCCTGATAGGTTCCGGACCTATTATGATCGGACAGGGAGCAGAGTTCGACTTCTCCGGAAGTCAGGCATGCAGGTCTCTTAAGGAAGAGGGACTGGAAGTAGTGCTTGTGAACTCAAATCCGGCAACCATTATGACCGATCCTGAGATGGCAGATGCTGTCTACATTGAGCCTATCGAAGTAAAGGCAGTAGAGAGGATCATAGCCAAGGAAAAACCGGACGGTATCATTGCAGGTATCGGTGGTCAGACTGGTCTTAACATTACCAGTGAGCTTGCTGAAGCTGGAATTCTTGACAAATATGGCGTAAAACTTCTTGGAACTAACCTCGAAGCCATCAAGAACACCGAGGACCGTGAACTGTTCAAGCAGACCATGGAAAAGATTGGTGAGAAAGTCCCACGCAGCAGGGCAATTTCTACTCTTAAGGAAGCAGAGGAGCTTATTGACGAGCTCGGTTTACCACTTATCATCCGCCCGGCATACACACTCGGTGGTGCTGGTGGTGGAATTGCACATTCAAAAGAAGAACTCCTTGAGATCACAGAAAGGGGACTTCGCCGAAGCCGTATCAGCCAGGTTCTTATTGAAGAAAGTGTACTGGGCTGGAAGGAATTCGAGTATGAGGTCATGCGTGATGCAAATGACACCTGTATAGTAATATGTAACATGGAAAACCTTGACCCTATGGGTGTTCACACAGGTGAATCCATTGTAGTTACACCATCACAGACCCTCAACGATGAAGAGCACCAGATGCTCAGGACCGCAGCTATCAAGATCATCAGGACATTCGGTATTGAAGGTGGATGTAACATCCAGTTCGCCGCAAAGGACGGAGAATATCGCATTGTTGAAGTAAATCCACGTGTTTCACGTTCATCAGCCCTTGCGTCAAAGGCAACAGGTTATCCAATTGCCAGGGTTACAGCAAAGATCGCTATCGGAATGACACTTGATGAGATCCTTAACGATGTAACAAAGAAGACACCGGCATCATTCGAGCCTACGATCGACTACATCGTTACCAAGATCCCAAGGTGGCCATTTGACAAGTTCGTCAATGCTGACAAAACACTGACAACAGCCATGAAGAGTACCGGAGAGGTAATGGCAATCGGACGCACTATTGAGGAATCACTCCTGAAGGCAGTACGTTCCCTTGATATCAAAATGGACTTCGGCACAGATGAGTGGACTGAGAGCGAAACCAGGATGTTGCTAAAAACACCTACAAGTGAACGTCTCTTTGTAATGTACCATGCTCTTTGCAATGGTTTCTCCATTGAGGAAGTTTCCAGTCTAACCGGAATTGACATCTTCTTCATAAGGAAGCTCAAGAATATCATCGACATGGAAGACATGGTCAGGGAGGAAGGATTCTCCGGAGCAGTGTCTGATGAGCTTTTACGTGAAGCAAAGCAAACTGGACTTACTGATGCACGCATTGCAGAACTTACAGGCAAGACCCGTGAGGGAATCAATGACCAGAGGCGTGCAGCAGGCATCACTTCCACCTATAAGATGGTAGATACCTGTGCAGCAGAGTTCGCTGCAGAAACTCCATATTATTACTCATGCTACGAGCAGATGTGTGAAGCTGAACCATCTGACCGCAAGAAGATACTCATCCTTGGTTCCGGCCCTATACGTATCGGACAGGGAATCGAGTTCGACTACTGTACAGTACATGCAGTAGCTGCAATTCGTGAGGCCGGAATCGAGGCTCACATTATCAACAACAATCCTGAGACCGTATCCACTGACTACGATACATCAGATAAGCTCTTCTTTGAGCCACTCACACTTGAAGATGTGATGAATGTCATAGAGAAGGAGAATCCTGATGCAGTGCTTGTGCAGTTCGGAGGACAGACCTCAGTTAACCTTGCACTCCCGCTTGAAAGGGAACTTAAGAGGCGCAGTGACCTTAAGACCGTGATCCTTGGAACATCACCTGAAGATATCGATGTTGCAGAGGACCGTGAGAAGTTCAACCTCAGGATGAGCAAGCTTGGAATAAACCAGCCGGATGCAGGTTATGCAACCTCTAAGGACCAGGCTATTGAGATCGCCACAAGGATCGGTTACCCTGTACTTGTACGTCCTTCATACGTTCTCGGTGGACGTGCAATGGAGATAGTCTACGACCAGACCGATCTTGAGAGATATATGCGTGAGGCTGTAAAGGTTTCACCGGAACATCCTATCCTCATTGACGACTTCCTTGAGGGAGCGGTTGAGATCGATGTTGATGCGGTATGTGACGGAAAGGATGTACTTATTGGTGCTATCATGGAGCACATCGAGGAAGCAGGTGTTCACTCAGGTGACTCTGCATGTGTAATCCCACCGCAGACACTTTCAGAGGAAGTACTCGAAACCGTGCGTGATTATACCCGCAAGATCGCACTTGCGCTTAATGTAAAGGGTCTTGTGAACATACAAATGGCACAGAAAGGCGACAAGATATACGTCCTTGAAGCGAACCCACGTTCAAGCAGGACAATTCCATTCGTATCCAAGGCTGTCGGACTGCCAATGGCAAAGATCGCAGCCCGTGTGATCATTGGACAGACACTTGAAGAGCAGGGATACTCAACATGTAATGAACCAAAGGTCGATCATGTTTCTGTAAAGGAAGTTCTCCTGCCATTTGACAAGCTCCCTGGAGCAGACCCGCTTCTCGGCCCGGAAATGAAGAGTACCGGAGAGGTAATGGGTGTGGACTCCGATTACGGAAGGGCATTCTTCAAGGCACAGCTTAGTGCTGACAATCTTCTGCCACTTACAGGAAAGGTCTTTTTGTCCGTGAAGGATGAGGACAGGGAAGAACTCCTGAATGTTGCACAGAAACTTGTTAGCGTGGGCATAGAGCTTATTGGTACAAAAGGCACTGCAGATTTCCTCTCAGAACATGGAATCGAGATGGGAATGGTCAAGAAGGTGCATGACGGCAGCCCGAATGTTATTGACATGATGCGCAGATACGAGGTTGCACTGGTAATCAACACACCGGAAGACAAGCTCTCGCGCGAGGACGGTTCAAGGATCCGCCGTGCAGCAGTTGACTTTAAGATGCCTTACATCACTACCATCCAGGCAGCAATGGCAGCAGCAGATGCGATCGTTGCAATGAAGCAGGGTGAGGGCGAAGTAAAATCTATCAATGAATATCACAGGGAGATGGCTTAAGTCTCCTGATTCCTTTATTAATTTTCAGGATCAGATCATTATGACAAAGAAAGTAGTACTTGCTTATTCAGGCGGGCTTGACACTTCAGTGTGCATCCCGCTGCTCAAAGAGGAATACGGCTACGATGAAGTAGTTACAGTTGCTGTTGACGTGGGACAGCCTGAAGCAGATGTCAAACAGGCTACAGAGAAAGCACAGAAGATCAGCAACAAGCACTTCACACTTGATGTTCGTGAGGAGTTTGTGAACGACTACATCTTCCCGCTTATCAAGGCCAACGGTGACTATGAAGGATATGTAATGGGAACATCCATTGCACGTCCGCTTATCGCCAGGAAGGTCGTTGAGATCGCAGAGCAGGAAGGCGCTTCTGCACTTGCTCACGGTTGTACAGGAAAGGGTAACGACCAGCTTCGTTTTGAGGCAGTTTTCCGCCTCACTGACATGGATGTCATTGCACCAATGAGGGACATGAACCTCACCCGTGAATGGGAGATCGAGTATGCTAAGAAACACGGCATACCAGTAAGTGTTACAACTGCAAAGCCATGGAGTGTTGATGAGAACATATGGAGCCGCAGTATCGAAGGTGGCAAACTGGAAGACCCTGGATTTATTCCACCTGAGGAGATCTACCAGTGGACTGTTTCCCCTGAATCTGCTCCTGAAGGCCAGAAACTTGTGATTGGCTTTGAGAACGGTGTCCCGGTTTCACTTGACGGCGAGAAGATGAACGGTGTTGACCTTATCATCAAACTCAACGAGATAGCAGGTTCCCACGGTGTTGGCAGAACTGACATGATCGAGGACCGTGTTCTCGGACTTAAAGCCCGTGAGAACTACGAGCACCCTGCAGCCACAGTACTTCTTGCAGCCCACAAGGACCTTGAGAAGCTTGTACTCACAAGGGCAGAGCTGAAGTTCAAGAAAGGCGTAGATGAGCAGTGGTCAGAACTTGCCTACTACGGTCTTGTTGACGAGCCACTTTACGCTGACCTCAATGCTTTCATCAACAAAACACAGGAACGTGTTACCGGTACTGTGACCGTAAAACTGCACAAGGGCAGTGTGATCATTCTCGCACGTACATCCCCGTATGCACTCTACTCAGAAGACCTCGTGTCCTTTGACAGTGCAACCATCAACCAGAAGGATGCCGAGGGCTTTGCAAAGTACCATGGCTTCCAGGCAAGGATGTACAAGAAAGTTGTTGAGAAGTAATTTTACTGATGTGTGCCGATAGAGGCATACATACTCTCTTTTTTACTGTTTTTTGGGCTTTGTAGAAATCATGCCGTTATGATTTCTTGCAGATTACGAATAACTTGAATGATCCCGAAGGGTCCGGCGAAGCCGGCGCTTTACCACAAAAAAGTACAAAATAATGACATGTTGCAGTGGAATACTTTCTTTGCGTGCCTTCTGTAGAATTCTCTGGCATGAATGCAATTTTCTCTGTGCAGGGATTGGAATGTGCCGCTTGAGACGTAGAGTTTGTTACTCACTTCAAAGTTGTCTTTCATATAAGACCAAATTATCAAATAGTTAGCCTTTCATAAAAGTACATAGTGGATACAAAGACAGCTTTCAAACAGATCATTAAAGAATTTCATGAAAAAGAGCTTCCTGAAACTTACAGCCGTGAATTGAAGATAGCTGATACCAGGAAGATAGTAAGCCTTATAGGATCAAGGAGAAGCGGGAAAACATTCTATTTATATGAACTGATGAAAGACATCAGAAATAATGCAGATGTTTCACAGGTCCTTTATATTAATTTTGAAGATGACAGGATCATGCCTCTTGAACCTGGAGACCTTAATATCATTATTGAGGCCTACTTTGAACTTTATCCGGAAAATACGGATAAAACTCTCTATTTCTTTTTTGATGAGATACAGAATATTGCTGGCTGGGAGATATTTGTAAGAAGACTCAATGATACAACTGATACACACATATTTGTGACGGGATCGAGTTCAAAATTGCTGAGCAA
The DNA here is from genome assembly GCF_963667555.1 of uncultured Methanolobus sp. Taxonomy (NCBI): domain Archaea; kingdom Methanobacteriati; phylum Methanobacteriota; class Methanomicrobia; order Methanosarcinales; family Methanosarcinaceae; genus Methanolobus; species uncultured Methanolobus sp. The sequence goes on along the minus strand of NZ_OY763421.1, from coordinate 503,192 downwards.
GGAGATCGCGACAAGTCTTCGTGGAAGAACTATTCCATTTTATCTTTATCCGCTTGGTTTCAGGGAATACCTTCATTTTAAAGGCATAGATCTTGAGAAAGACTGGGAATATGGAAAAAAAAGGTATGTTGTCAAGAAGATGTTCAGCGAATATATACAATGGGGAGGTTTTCCGGAGATAGCACTGGAAAATGAGACATTGCGTCAGAGCATACTCAAGAACTATTATGAGATGTTCATTTACAGGGATCTTGTGGAAAGGTTCTCTATAAGGAATATCAGTCTTTTGAAAGGTCTTGCTTCCTATCTGCTTACCAATATCAGCAATCTTTTCAGTGTTAATTCATACTATAAGGCGGTGAAGGAGAATACACAGGTTAGCAAGGAAACAGTTGCTGAGTATGTTTCGCACCTGGAGGACATCGGACTTATCTGGCAGGTTCCTTTCTTCAGCCATTCCCTCAAGAGTCGGCAGGTAAATCCACGCAAGATATACTGTATAGACCAGGGACTTCGGGGAGCTGTGGCATTCCAGTTCTCAAAGGATACAGGACGACTGGCTGAGAACATAACTTTCATTGAACTTAAGAGAAGGAACTACGATGTTTTTTACTGGAAAGGGAAAAAGGAAGTTGATTTTATTGCCAGCAGTAATGATGGCAAACTGCAAGCCATAAATGTCTCATATACTAATGACATCAACCCCAGGGAAACTGAAGGTCTTTATGAGTTTAGCAAACTGAATGATGCGGAGCTTATTCTGCTGACTGAAGACATTGAAAAAGAGGAAGATGGTATTAGGTTCGTTCCGCTGTGGAAGTGGCTGCTTAGGTGAGAGATTTGGTTATCTGAAACTTTCAGTAATCCTGGGATGAATTACCAGAGGTTTTCGGAATACTATGTGTATCATACAATGTTTGAAGTGTCAGAATGACACATAAGATAAGGTTGGAAACCGATTTCATCGGGTAGGGGATCAGGCTCATTCTTATTTTGATAATACATTGAGACAATCACAGAATAATAGATGCTAATCAGGAATAGAGCAGGAAAAATCAGCCATAATGAAAAAAATAAGGTCATTTTAATCTAAATAATAATGTAACTGCTTGTTCCTATTCTTTTTTCGAAATTATTGAATACACCGCCTGAGGCGGGATGATTCCAAGTAACCTAATCCAACTGTTGGTCATTCATAGAAACTGAAGTGACTAAGTATTTATGAATAAGCTCAGTCCATTTATTTCAATACAATAAATACAAATTCTTTTCCTAATTTTTTTCTTTGAAGATAACCCAATTCTTCAAGAGAATATAGATCCTGTCTTGCTGTTGCATAAGACACACCTTGTGTGCTTTCGACTTCCTTGATAGTTATTGTTTTATGTGGGTATTTTGTGAATTCTTTTAATATGTCCCTTTGCCTATTATTAAGTTTATCTGATTCTTTAATGTTTTTTAATGATATGTACTGTTCTTTTTGCTTGTTAGCCAAATACTCCTGGATCTCATGCAATGATTCCATTATTGCATCTAAATTAAATTTTATAAAGTATGTAAGGTCACCTATCTCTTCATCCTTGTTAAATACATAATCCGATTCAGTGTACTGGTATGCTAACTTGTACTGCCTTCTTTTTTTGTATATTAGACGTGAGACTGACATATATTCAAAAAGCCAGTAATCTTGTTTTAGAACATACCAATAAAACAAGCTCCTGCCAGTGCGGCCATTTCCGTCATTGAACGGATGAATATAGTTAAGTAAATAATGAAGAAAAATCCCTTTAATTATAGGGTGGATGAACTTACTGCTATCATCATTTGCAAATTTACATAATTCGTGTACTAGTTCAGGAACTTCATCTTTTTTAGGAGGTATGTGTAAGATTTCACCATCGTTATCAAAAACCATTATCTCGTCGTTATCTCTGAAAATGCCTTCATCTTCGGATTCTTCTAAAGTGCCAAGGGTCATCCTCTTTTGTATCTCAAGTAGAAGATCAGAAGTCATTTCCTTGTTTTTTATTTCTAAAACATATTTCATGGTGTTATAATTGTTTATGATCATTTTTTCGTCTTTATTGGTAGGTTTTCGATTTTTCCTTAGCATCTCCTTGGCAACCCTACGGGATGGTGTTGCTCCCTCAATTTGACTCGATGCAATGGCTTCTTCCATGAGGGAGTTTAATATGTACTTCTCACGAGTGTCTGATATTGCTTCTAGCGTGCTTTGTAAATTTCCCGCTGCACTTTTGTCAAGAATATGCAATTTTTCCTGGAAATCCCGGAGCATCGTATATGTAAAGGTATATTTTCCAAAGTTAATGGATGGCTCATATTTCATGGATCTAAAAAATTTCACCAGATGCCAAAAATATAGGGGTTTAATTGGAAGTTGATCTTTTCTTTTTTCAACTTCTTCCCAATGTAAATATCTTTCATTGTATTCAGTAACGAGCTTGATGACGTCAGAATCATGAAAATATTTGAGTGGTTCTTCTCTTTCTTCAGGTGGTAGTATAGGAGTTTTAGATAATTTTTTCATGTTATCATTTAATAGCTTCTTATTATTTCAATTATTAGTTTAATAGATTTTAACAGATACTAATAGTTTAGATGCTCTGTTATTTTTGTTGTAATTATTAGTTTAATAGATATTAACAGATCATAATAATTAATTGCGTTAGGATTTCATAGCAGTAGTTAACCCAATAATTTTACAGAGAATATTGAAAAAAAGGAGGACAGCATCAGTTTTATTCCATTGTGGAAATAGCTGCTCATACGAGAGATATGATATATTAAAACCGGTAGTTAAGATTAAGAAATCTTGACGCAGTTAAATGCATTCTATTTTAAGAAGTTATGGAATGTGCCGCCTACGGCGGAATCGTTGCATTCATAAAGTTCATTCCAATGATCTGATGATATCTTTCTTATTTCAGCAGTTCGATAAACTCATCGACTGTAAGCTCTGAAACCTTAATCAATTGTCTCAATAGACCAGGCTTTAATTCTTTGTGTTTCGGGATGGTCAGTGTGATCTTGGAACCTTCCTTTCTAAGTACAACATGGCTTCCAACCTGTCTGTGTGGATACCAGCCCGCCTTAGAAAAAGCTTTAATTGCCTCCATCCCGGAGATCACAGGCAATTTAGACATTAAGCGATCACTTCAAGAATTTTGCATGAAGGCCGTGTCATACATACATTAAGTTCATCTTCTGCAAGGGATTCCAGGCATGCCTGTATAGCTTCTTTTATGTTATCCAGAGCTTCTTCAATGGTATCACCCTGCGAAACACAACCCGGTAAACCGGAGCAACTTATTATATAACCGCCTGCTTCTTCGTCTTCCTCAAGGATCACTTTAAAACGCATAACAGATTATAGTTCTTCTTTGCTTAAATAACTATAATGTGCCTGAATCATGTGACAATATATTATCAGAGTTCTGTTTTACTATTGCATCAGAAGATAGGGAATTGATGCCTGCGGCTGGACGGCTGCACAGATTCTCCTCCATTCTTTTAATTTGAGTATTATAGTGCTAAGTATTATGTAGTATACCAGAGTATACTAAAGTATATGTCCGGTAGCACTACTATAAAAATCAATTCCGACCTTAAAGATGTTCTTTCGGAATTGAGACTGAATCCACGTGAATCTTATAACGATGTTATATCAAGGCTTGTTGATATGGCATGCGATAATGATGATTTGAGTGATGAAGCTATAAAAGGCCTGGAGGAAGCTCTGGAAGATATCAAAGCCGGAAGAATTCATTCTGAAGAAGCTATCATGAAAGAATTCGGATTGCTATGAGTTACAGGGTAGAATATACTGAAAAGGCAAGAAAAGAACTTTATAAATTGCCGCCAGAGGTATCAAAACAGATAATTCTTTCTGTAAATGATTTAAAAGATAATCCATTTGCTGCCGTTAAGAAACTTAAGGGAACAAAAAGGCATCCACTATATACCCATATGGTAGGAGAATATCGAGTCATTCTTGACATATTGAATGACAGATTACTAATTCTGATTCTTGAAATGGGGCATCGAAGTAAGATATACAGAAAATATTGATATGATAACTGTAAAGTATCTGTCATAAGAAGTTGTGGTGATTAGTCTACTTAGGGAATACAATATGCTACATCTTCACTTTTAACTAATTCAGCAGCATGACAAAGCACCGCCTTTGGCGGTGATATCATTGCCACAAGTCAACAAACATTTAACTGAAAAGTACAATATGGAATATGGTGAAGTATGAGTATAATAGTCAAACTTAGTAGTGAACATACCATTGCTCTCCCTGAGGATCTTATCAGAAAGATGCATTTTGCATCAAATGACGAAATATTGGTTCAGATCGAAGAAGATAAACTTGTTCTTACAAAGAAAACTAATTATTACACCAGCAAGATGCGAGGTTTGCATAAAGATATCTGGGAGAATGTAGATTCAGAAGAATTCCTGAAAAGGGAAAGAATGTCCTGGGACAATCATGCTGAAAATTGAGGAACATTCTAAAATTGGCATTGATACAATGCTGTTCATCTATCTTTTTGAAGATAATGAAGATTTCTCCGACATTTGTGCCGCTATATTAGGAGAGATAGAATGTGGAAATAGAAAAGGAATCACGTCCTCTATAACCCTTCTTGAAATACTTGTTAAACCTAAAAGAGATGGAAATAAAACAGCTGTTACTGATTATAAAGAAGTCCTTACTGCTTTTCCAAACCTTGATATTGTGAATGTTGATCTGGAGATTGCTGATATCGCTTCTACACTTCGTGCCAGCTATTCTATAAAGACACCAGATGCTATCCAGATCGCAACTTCTATCAAAGAAGGATGCACAGCATTCATTACAAACGACCGTGCCCTTAAGAGAATAGAAGAAATAGAAGTTATTGTTTTAAGAGACTTAATGGAATAGTGGTAGATTATTGCTAATATTCTGTATGCCTACAAGATCAAGGTGATCGGCTAGTTCTTTGTCAGATGTAACTTCAAGATATAGCTCGATGGCCTCTTTGATACGCTGGTTAAGTTCATCTAGTGTTTCTGCCTGAGTATGGCATCCATTAAGCTCTGGTACAGAAGCCACATATATTCCATCCTCATCCTGTTCAATGACCACTGTGAATGCTCTCATGTCATCATTCCTTCTTTTCGAAATGATAAATATGTTTATGAATAGAAATAATTACTTATTATTCGTTTGTGGGAAATTTTGATTTGAAGATGAGAGTATGTTAAGAAGGCTTTCTACAAAGCAGATAATTTGATGCTTAATAAGAGGTTTTCGGAATACTATGTATACCATACAACGTTTGACGTGTCAGAATGACACTAAGACCGAAGAGTTGGAAGCCGATTTCATCGGAGAGTGTGACAGACTCATTCTTATTTTGATTATACCTTGAGAGAATCACAGAATAATAGATGCCAATCAGGAATAGAGCAGGAGAAATCTGCTATAATGAAAAAAATAAGGTCATTTTGATCTAAATAATAATGTAGCCACTTGTTCCTATTCTATTTTCAAAGTTATGCAATACGCCGCCTGCGGCGGTGCTTCGTCCTGACCTAAACTAATTATTGTTTGCTTCATAGAACAGATTAATTTTTAATGCACATCATGCTATGTTTTCTTTCCGCAGGAGTTAAATACTAAGGGCGTCAGCTCAATTAATAGAGAGATTAGTAGGTGGGAATATGCCAAAACATGCTAAAATGGACAACATTAAAATCCTGATCAAAGAGCACAAAAATGAGATTAATCAGTTGTTCAATGCAGAAATAGTTGGTATTTTCGGTTCCTATGCAAGAGGAGAGGAAAATGTCAACAGTGATGTTGATGTACTTGTAAATTTTAATGATGATGCTACACTTTTTGACCTTGTGGGACTTGGTGACTATCTGGAAGAGCGAATTGGGCTTCCAGTGGACATTGTTTCAATGAGAGCTTTGCATCCAATGATGAAAAGTGAAGTTCTAAAAGAGATGGTAACTGTATGAGATCACCATCGTTATACATTTCAGAGATAATTAGTGCCATTGATTCCATCGAGGATTTTACTTCAGGTATGAACAAAGATGATTTTCTGAAAGATGAGAAAACAAAAAGTGCTGTCGTACGACAGTTTGAGATTATGGGAGAAGCCGGTAAAGCTTTACCAAAGAGCATTACAGAACTTGCACCGGATATCCCCTGAAGTAATATTGCAGGAATGAGAGACCGACTAATACATGCTTATTTTGTTGTAGATTACAAACTTGTGTGGAAAACATTGGAAGAAGAATTGCCTGGACTTAAGGAAAGACTCGAAATGCTTCAGGTTGATACTATAAAAGATGAGAAACTCTGAAGAACAAACATTATCCCAGTGACTAAAGTTTTGTTGTTAGAACTTGATCCATGAGTAGATCGTAGAATACATCAAGATCCCCGCCAACTAAAGAAAGTATTTCCAGTGCTTCATCTGCCGGAACAGGCTCTTTCCAGGCATTGTGCATAATCTCCGCGGAGTGACTTGTTTCCATGAACAGTTCGGATGTCTTTTCAAGAAAGTCCTCTACCTGATGCTCAAGGTCAAGTTTCTGGGACAAATAATAGACTGAAGGTTTTCCAGCCATGAATTTCAGCACAAGTTCTGTTTTACCAACACGCCTTCTTCCATATATTACGACCAGTGATGAAGAATCACGGGAATATTCTGATTCAAGGAATTCTAATTCTTCAGTACGGTTGATAAACAGACTCATAATCCTAAGTATTAAGAGTCTATAATATATAGATTTCTGCTGGTTGATGTGGTACAGTAGATCTTGACACTCAAAAAACGATGATAGTTTTGTCTAATATTAGCTACATATAATGATTTCAATAAGTATTCTACAAAGAACGATAATCTGATGTTTAATTAGAGGTTTTCGGAATGCTATGTGTACCGTACAACGTTTGACGTGTCAGAATGACACTAAGACCGAAGAGTTGGAAGCCGATCTCATCGGGGAGTGTGACAGACTCATTCTTATCTTGTAGAGAGGTCCTCTATAAGGAACACCATTCTTTTGAAAGGCCTCGCATCCTATCTGCTTACCAATATCATCAATCTTTTCAGTGTTAATTCATACTATAAGGCGATGAAGGAGAACACGCAAGTCAGCAAGTAAATCCATACTAATATCCACACATTAGTATATATCAGTACCAATTTTCATTCGACTAATTTCATAAAACTTAAATATGTATAGTTAGTTTACTGTACCCAACGGCATACAAATATACAGGCAATCTGGCCTGAGAAAAACGTTCGGGTGTTTGGAAAAATGGTGAAATATATTTATTTTGTTTCATAACAAATGCTGAATGAAATTTTTGCTATGATTAAAAGCAAACAATATAGAGGCATTATGGAAGACACGAATATTCGGCATGTGGCTAGTCTTGAAATGTTTAATAATAATACTAAGGATTGGAAAATAATATTACTTCCAATACTAAGCATCATAATTGCAGAATTAATGCTCTATATGGGTAAACTGGAAATTGGCATATCCATGCATGTAATTATTCTTCTAAGTTTGGCCTTATCTTCAGCATGGATGCACGATTCAAACACTAGTTACTCTTTACAGGCCCTCATATTGCTACCAATATTAAGACTGATCAATATATCCATGCCAGTTTTCACAGAAAGAACACTTTACCTTTACATCTTCATCTATACACCCCTGATCATACCTATATACCTCATCGCACGCCACCAGAAACTCACACTGAAAGAAGAAGGATTCACACTAAAGAACATCCACTTATTCATACCTATATCTCTTGTAATCGGATACTTGATTGGATTAGCTGAATGGTACACCATAAATGCACAAAGCCTTATACCTGATCTTTCACTCAAAAGTCTCCTGCAGCTTTCTTTGATTATGATCTTCTATGTAGGTTTTGTAGAGGAACTTATTTTCAGATCGCTGTTGCAAACAAGACTACAAAAATCCTTTGGAATGCAAAAAGGCCTTGTTGTAACTAGTATACTATTTGGAATAATGCACTCGGGATACGGAACCCCTTATGAGTTACTCCTGACAGCCTCTGCAGGAGTTATTTTTGGATACATGTTCCAAAGAACTGGAAATCTGGCACTTGTTTCATTAACTCATGGATTTGTGAATGTGTTTTTGTTTGGATTGATTCCTTTTCTGGGTTAGGGGTGTTGTGAAATAAAAAGGTAGTATTTGGACTAATTTTGCTGCAAAATATAGAAAAACAAAAAGATGATTTTAAGTGAAATTATGTTCTATTTAAAAAATAGTAAGGTAACTGGAGATATACAATGGTCATTTGTTAGCATTGCTATTTCTTCAATTTGCCACCTAATTCTGAGAGTAATTATAGGGAAAGAATTAGGTCCATCGGGCCTCGGCATATATACACTTACTTTTACAATATACATGTTTGGAATGCAATTTGCAGCTTTTGGTATAGGAATAGCCTTAACTAAATATGTAGCTGAGTTTAATAGTAATTCTGAAATAATTAGAGATTATGTTTCATCAAGTTTAATTGGGTCAATAATAAGTGGTTCACTTATGGGACTTTTACTTTATGTATTCTCGCCCATTATAGCAATTACAATATTTCACATTCCTGAAATGATTCTGCTATTGAAAATAACTGCATTATGTTTTCCATTTATAGCTGTGCAAAAAATTGTAATTGGAATGCTTAATGGATTAAGAAGAATGAAATTATATGCAATTGTAACTATTGTTCAAAATGCTACTGTTTTGATTATGTCAATTGTAATGGTAATACTATTGAATACGGGTGTTAAAGGTGCAGTCTTAGGCTTTGTTGTACCTACAATTGTTGTAGGGTTACTGTTATTGTCACAAGCTAGAAGATATATTACTATTAAGAATATGATAAGACTTCCTTATCTCAAAGAAATTATTTTTTTTGGGTTCTATGTTGTATTGGCAAATTCTATAGGTTTAATTAACACGCAGGTTGACAGTCTTTTACTAGGATATTTTCTGAACGAAGACGAAGTTGGTTATTATGCGGTATCAGTACTTTTCATACAGGGAATAGTTATAATTCCACAGGCCGTACAGAGAATAACGAATCCTTTAATTGCGAGTTACTATGGAAAAAAAGACTTTTTAAAAATCAGATATTTGATATTAAAAACATTACAAAAATCATTTATTGTTACTGTTTCTGTTGCACTTACACTAGCAATTGCAGGAAAAGAAATGATATCTTTAATCTTTACAGAAGAATTTTTCCCTGCATATTATCCACTATTAATACTTTTATTTGGCTATACTGTGTATTCACTATTTGTTTCAATTGGGTCTTGTCTTTCAAGTATTGGAAAAGTTAAAGTAACATTTAAGATAAGTGTTGTTTCTGCTGCATTAAATATATTATTAAATGTAGCTTTGATTCCAAAATATGGATTGAATGGAGCTGCAAGTGCTACTTCTATTTCATTAATATTTGTAACTATAGTAAATCTTTATTTTATTAATAAGTATACTTTGAATGACAAAAATTGGTAGATTATATGATATTTAGGGAAAGTGCACCAATAGTTATAATTTTGACAGTAGTTGTTTTTGCCATTACGATTGCTAAAATTAAAAAAACTAATTTATTTTCAATTGATGGACTATTTGCTCTATTAGGATCTTTTTTAGGATTGTGTATTACTTTTTTAAATATGGTGTACAGTAATAACTATTTAATTACTATTGGTCCACTTATGTCAATTACATGTCTTTTATACATAGTGTACAAAGACAAATTTCAAACAACAAATACAAGTCTAGTTCTTTCTTTAACTAAAGACAAACTAAAATTAATCCAGATTGTTTACTGGTTAGGAATTATCACTTCTCTACTTGCATTTTATCAAGCACAGGCATACCATAGGCCACTACTACTTTTTGTAAGTTTGTCGATTTCAGTTGCATCATTAGGAATTGAAATATTATCCATAAATTATGAAAATTATTTATTGCGCTATAAGGTTATCTTTAAAATATTACTTGTTTCCATCATTACTCGAAGTACAGCTTTTTTCATTTCATCATTTCCAGTTGGTTCTGATCCTTGGGTACATGCTGAATTAATTAACGATATTGCGATGTTAAAAACAAGCGTTTTTCCAGAATCTCATGTTTACTACACCAACTATCCGTTGATGCATCTCTTTGCATCCATAACGACAGTTATAGGTGAAATTAGTGTAAAAGGATCAATGTCAATAATAGGAATAATACTAGTGTTTGCTACAATATTTGTTTATCTAGCAATTAAGCATATCAGCGGAGATGAAAAACTTGCTCTTTTTTCAATGTTAATTCTTAATTTTAGTGATTTTCACATGCAATGGAGTATACAAATAATTGCAATGACTTTTGGTCTATCACTTTATTCAATACTTATTTGCTTACTTTTCATAAAAAATAATGTAAAAAATAAACTTATCTTTACAACTTTTTTAGTTTTATTTGCTTTTATAATTGTTTGGACTCACACAATATCATCATTCATTTTTTTAGTATCTCTAATCTCTTTATACCTAGGCAATATCAGTTATAATATTGTATATAATAATTGTAAAATAATAGGTCTAAAACCAATAATTAACTTTAGTTTCTTTTTATTATTTCTAACAATATTACTATATCATTGGATGGATCCTAAATATCCTTTCATAAATCCAATCATAGAAGGATTTGCAAACTCACTCTCTTCAGAGGCAAAATTCTTGGGGAGAGAAGTTGTTAACAATCAAGATTCTCTAATTTCAATAATTGAAATAGCTGGTTTTCTCATATTTACAATTTTTGGAATTATAGGTAGTTTATTTAGCCTTTCAAAGGAGCATAAAGACGTCAACAAAATTTCTCTTTTGACTATGTTATTAGTTTTGTTTTTTATATTTTTTGTATTTCCTGTAATGGGAATAAGAAATATTGTACCTTATCGATGGCCTGCGTTTATTTATACAACTTTTGTTTTTTTTGTAGGAATTGGTATGCTTTTAGTCACAAAAAGTATTAAAGGTGACTCTTGTAGGAAATATTTTATATTTATATTATTAATATCCTTTGTATTTTTAAATATAACCAATTCAATAACAAATATGGACTCCCCTGTTATTGGGGAAGACAGTAAGCAAATACTAATATGGAAAGATTCTGAAATGAAATTGTTTGAAAATGTGAATAATACTTATCAAGGCAACATCATAACTGATCATCAAACCCGTTTAAGACCATTTAACTCATATTTAAGAAGACAAGAAGCTGTCGATTACAACACAATAAGTGAAGGATACATTAATAGAACTGACATAGGTGGCGGATTGGTATTATGGAGAACAATTTATCTTGAAAGACCTATGCAACCTCACTATTCTTTAGTAATGGAAGAGGACTTAAATGAATATTTTGATGTACGATACAAGTGTATATATGATATTGGAACAGCAAAAGCATACTTATAGTAATAATGGTAATAAAAATTTTATAGATGATCTCATCTACGTGAACATTGCTTTAGGATTTATCAAGAACTCTAGAGTAAATATCAAGAATTTCTTTTGAAATATTACTCATGTTGTATTTGCTTGAATATTTAATAATAGTTCTTGAATCCCAATCTTTGGATAATGCTTGAAGAATTACCTTCTGTAAATCAATAACATTCGCAGGCTCGCACAATAAACCATGGTTTTCAGACTTAATTATTTCCTCACTTCCACCGTTGTACGTTGCTACAACAGGTTTTCCACATGCCATAGCTTCAATTTGAACGATTCCAAAACTTTCTTTTAAGCTGGGTAATACAAAAATATCACATGCATTCATCCAAAGAGAAATTTCGTCATGGCTAATACTACCTACAAGTGTTACATATTCTTGCAAATCATACTTTACTATCTGAGTTTGCAATTCATTTTTTAAGACTCCATCACCAACTATGTAGCAATGTATATCACACATTTTATTCACAATTTCATTCATTGCTTTCACAAGATATGTATGTCCTTTGAGAGGACTATATAAGTGCCCTACATTTAAAATTATTTTTTTGTCATTTGGTAAGTTCAATTTATCTTTACATTTCTGCCTATCAAGAACCTTAAATTTATTTTCATCTAAGCCGTTAGGTATGTAGTATACCTTTTTTAATGGAATACCTACTTCCTCAAACAAAGAAATGTCTCTTCTATTTACTCGTATAATTGCATCAGCTTTATTCCATGCTTTGATAGAATGCTTATCTTTATTTGAAATCATATTAATGAAAGTGTTAGATGTGTGCTCCGTAATTATGACCGGTACATTATATATTGTCTTTAATTCCGCTGCTACAGATCCAGAAGGCCAAGTAAAATGTGCGTGAATTAAATCAAAATTGATGCCTTGTTTTTCAATAAGTTTTAATATGGATCTAAGTTCAAGTTTAATCCATATTGATTTCAAATACTTATAAAAAAAAGGAATATTGAAATATTTTGGGAAGAATACTTTGACATTATCATACTGATAATTTTCGTGAGTTGTCTTCCTTAAATACTCGACACCATATGCGACAGGGGAAATTATATATATGGTATGAAAATTTTCTTTTAAATATTTCACTTGCTCTTTTACAAATATTTCGCTAGCATATGAATTGTCTGAGTTAGGATAGTTATTAGTAATAACTAATAAATTTCTAAGCTTCACTTAGCAACCTCATTAATAATAAACTTATGTTTTCCAGCTTGTGTCTTTTTAATTTCATCGACAAATCTGAATTCAACATTCCATCCATTTTTCTTCATTACTGTTTCTTGAATATCATCTAATTGAGCCTCATCAAAATTATCACTGCAAACAATATTAAAAATTAGACGATCTTTTTCCTTTTGGACTATTTGACATTCAATAACATCATTAGCATTGTTGAATTCATTAATCATATTGTTATAGAAGGCTGCACCATGAACTAATTTTCCAGTAGGTGTTACCAGTAGTTCTTTATCTCGACCTATAATTTCTTTTAACAACTTTGATCCACGGCCACAACTACAGGAATCTTCTAAAATATAACCTAAATCTCCTGTATCATATCGAATCAATGGCATTGCATAATTTCCCAAAGTTGTGGCAAGTATCTTACCTTCACCACAATTAATTTGTTTACCATCAGTCGAAGCTATTTCCATAACACTTCTTTCAGTATCTATATGTAAACCACTGTGTTCCTCGCATTCAAAAGCAGTAACACCTCCATCATTTAGTCCATAACAATCATAGACATCACAATCAAATGCATTACTGATTCTTTCTCTCATACGAGGATATAATTTTTCAGCAGTTGTAAATACAGCATCTGGTGACTGGATAGAAGTATTGCTATTTAATATATACTTTGCAAAATAATCAATTGATGAGGCATAGCCCCTGATAGCATTAGGCTTAAAATGATTTATAGTATCTGTATAGTTGTTAATTTCTATTTCATTCATGTCAAAGGCCGATAATTTTTTTATGTTTCTTGTAATTTCATGAATTTTTTTAACAAAAACAGTATTTGACCCCACATCTAATGAAGTTCCAGCTAAGAAAACCATTTTATTGCCCAGTTCATATCCAGAATATCCCCATCCACGATAGAGTAATGAAGCACTTAAAAAACGATCAGCTTTTGATAATCTGTATTCAAGAGGATTACCAGTTGATCCACCAGTTGTCCTATTATAATATCTCAGTGAAAATAAGTTTGAAGGTATGAATTCATTCCAGTTTGATTTAATAACATCCTTGGTCAATATGGGCAATTTCTCTAAATCCTCAATATTTTGAATGTTATCAGGAGATATTTTTAGTTCCTTAAAAAGCCTGTGATAATAGGGTACATTTCCGTAAGCAAATTTAATCATCTGTCTAAGTTGCTTTTCTTGCTGAACCTTCTGATCTTCATAAGATTTCCATTGGTTATTAACCACATTTTTGTATGTTGAATAAAATCTAGAATATTGTGCCTGATGGGCAAGTATGAATAATGGTTTATGTAACATTTAAATCTCTTCAGAAAGTACTTTTATGATTCTTTCACTTGCGTTCCCGTTTCCGAATCTTTCTTTATGTGTACTTAAAGAAGGAATGAAATCGTTCACCCGTTTGATAATATTATCTTTATTCGCACCAACCAAAACGTTCCAACCATCTTCAATGGTTTCAATCCATTCTGTATTCTCGCGTAGGGTAATACAGGGAACTTTCAAAATGTAAGCTTCTTTTTGAATCCCACCTGAATCTGTAAGAATCATTTTAGAATTATTCATTAGTTTTATGAAATCAATGAATCCGACTGGATCAATTAGTTTAACAGATGATGCTAACTCGTCGTATAAATTACATGTTTCCAACATTTTTTCCGTTCTTGGATGGATAGGGAATACCAATGTTTGATCCAATTCTGAAAAAGCATCAACTATACTTTTTAAATTATCTACATTGTCTGTATTACTCGCTCTATGAATAGTAGCCAACAAATACTCACCTTTTATCAAATCAAGTTTATCCAGTATATCAGACTGTTTCTCTGCAATATCTTTGTTGTATATCACAGAATCTGCCATTACATCTCCTGTCAGAAAAACATTGTCAATTATTCCTTCATTTTTTAGATTGTTGACAGCGTTCTGTGTTGGGCAGAATAGGATGTCTGAACAGTGATCTGTTAATATCCTGTTGATCTCTTCGGGCATAGTTCTGTCAAAGCTTCGAAGTCCTGATTCGATATGTGCAGTCTTAATATGAAGTTTTGAAGCTGCAAGAGCCCCTGCAAGTGTGGAATTTGTATCTCCATAGGTCAAAACAAGATCAGGTTCTTCTTTGATTAGGACATCTTCAATGCTTTTCAGCATTTCTCCTGTTTGATATCCGTGTGAACCTGAACCGATCTCAAGGAAATAATCTGGTACAGGAATATTGAGTTCATCAAAGAATACTTCGTTCATTTTGTAATCGTAGTGTTGGCCTGTATGGATCAGGATTTCTTCATGCTTTTTCCTCAACTCTCTGGAAACTACTGAAGCTTTCACAAATTGAGGTCTGACTCCTACGATAGTTGCTACTTTCATAATCCCACCAAAGTTTAATTTGATTTTGAATATTTGTCAATATAGTCTACAATGAAGGAACTAACATCGACTTTGTCGCTTAACATGACATTTCTTTTCTGTACCCACTCTTCTTTAAGGTCCGATTTTTGTAAAAGGTAAATTGCCTTATCCAGGGCTTTTTCATAATCATTGAAACTGTAGATTAAGTCATATTTATTCTCAAGTTCTATGAAATTAGCCATATCGTTTTCTCCTACGAATGAATTGCATCTTACAGCAGGAGTTCCAAGTAATGCAGCTTCTGTAGTCATTGTCTGGCTATCGCCAACAAGCAACTGTGCATAATACATGAAATCATGTATCTTCTCAGGTGGGATGGTGATGCGATACTCTTCAAGCTCATGAGGAAGCTCCGTTTCAGAGGAAATATAGACCTTAGCATATTTTTCCAGTGATTTTACATAGTGAAGCTTTGTTTCAAGATCAAAGCCTTTTTGTGTAATATCATGGCCTGCTTTCCATGCAACGAATCTCATAAGAATGAACTTATCATCTACACTAATGTCCATGTCATTAAAGATTGCGGGGTTTGGCTTAAAATAATTAGAATGTAAGTATGAATGTTCTTTGTATCCATTGATACGAACCTGCTTTTTTCCTGCATCCTTACTGAAATTTGAAGGTGTAAAGATCACATCTGAAAAAGGATAGGTAATTAGAGCTGTGGAGTTCACAACTTCCGAATCGTTGAATATGAAGCACTTTTTTCCCAGAAGCATTGATGCATGAGCAACACATGGATTTAACATTCCCATCAAGATATCAGGCTTGAATTTTCGTGCAATTTTAAGAATTTGGTAATCTCTATTGATCCATTCTGCAATTAAAGCAAATTTCCCAGTTCCCATCTTTCCAACTGGAACATAAGGTATATCATAAGCATCCAATAGATTTCTTGCCACATCCTTATCTCGTGAAGTAACTAAAACTTCATGACCTTTTTTCTCCAAGCCCCATATGATGTTTTTATAAAAATGAACATGTGCAGGATGCCCAATATCAATTAACACTCGCAATTTTTAGCCTCATTCCGTTTTTTAAGCATAATTAATTCTGCTGACAGCTCACCCTGTTACATTCCTGCATATCGAACAACATCGCAAACAAAGTGAACTGAATGCCTGTGATCAAAAATACTGCATCAAGTAAAGGTAAATTAGTAGAGACATTCCATCCCATTACAAGTTTTGCAGCTAAAATATACCCAGCCATCAGTACACCCAATGGCACCAATATCATCCCAAATGCATAGAACAGCACAAGGGGGTGGAAGCTCAGTGTCATGTACTTCATCTTGAGTCTCCAGAGGAACTTCTTGAAGAGCATTATGGAGACTTTGCCCATGTAGTTACTGTATTTGATGGTGGAGCGTTCCTGGCCGTAGCGGGCTGGCATGGTTATATCCATGGTGCGGAAGCCGAAGGCATTCAGTTTTACCAGCATGTCATTGCAGTAACCGTAGTAGGTGTAAAGGTTGTGCAGGTCCATGTTTGAGAGGGCTTTTTTGGAGATGGCGGTGTAGCCGTTCTGGGGGTCCATGATGTGCCAGTAGCCGCTGGCTATCTTGGTGATCATGGTGAGAAGGCCGTTTCCGAAGGATCTCCATTTGCTCATGCCTACACGGAACTCTTCACTGAGCAGGCGGTTGCCTTTGGTGTAGTCTACCTTGCCTTCGATTATTGGCATCAGGAGGTTTGGAAGCTGCTGGGGGTTCATCTGATTGTCACCGCCCATTACTGCGATTATGTCCATATTCTCCTTCAGGGATTGCTGGTATCCATGCAGGATGGCTGCTCCTACTCCCTGGTTCACCTTGTGAGTGATCACATGCATGCGAGGGTCATCGATTGATTCGAGAACCTCTGCGGTTTTGTCAGTGCTGCAATCATTGATAACGTATATCCGGTCTACGTATTCAGGAATGCCGTTGACGGTTATCTTGATCAGTTTCTCTTCATTGTATGCCGGAACTACCACACCGATGCGATATTTCTGCAAGACATCATGATCCTGATTGCACAAAGTTGATGCTGGAAGCATCCTTACGTCGTATCCTGCTTTTTTGGCATCCTTTAGGAGTGATAGCTCAACTGACGTACCGTTCTCGTAAAACTGAAGTGAATCAACAATGTTTGATGAGAATGCGGTGAATCCCATGCATTGGCCTATAAGGCCTGCATCCTGTGCAATATCGCAAAGCAAGGAACCTTCAAAATGATCGTCCATGCCAATGATCGACAGGACATCTTGCTCCTTAAAAAACGTGTTTCCGGTAACCACATCGGCCTCAAGCCAGAATATAGGCTCAACAAGCCGGGGAATATCCTCAGGGTTATGGTAACCGTTTGCATAAAGAGTAACTATGATGCGTGGGTCAAGCTCCTTTGCAGCTTTAAACCCGGATTTCAGGGCTTCAACTTTGCCCATGTTAGTATCATGCCTTATCAGCCTTGCACCAAGACTCTGGGCAATAAAAGCAGTAGCATCTTTGCTGCAATCATCAACAACGATGATCTCATCTACATAATGCCTGGCCTTTTTAATAACATCATGTATGTGTACTTCTTCATTAAATGCAGGTATCACTGCGACTATCGTCATATCCAACCACCGTTTTGTAGATCCCCAAGTTAAGGCATGGTAAAATGCAAAACAAGAGACCTGCTTTTGTACATATGATATGCATATGTCCTATAGACACTGAGAATAATAGTACTGTGATATAAAAGTTTCTAAATTGTCCTGAAAATTGTTTTAATTACTGATTAAATATAACATCCGGATAATAAAAACAATTGATCGTAGGTTTGCGATATTAAATACGCTGCAAAACTTACAATTGAAATAATGATAGGATTAATATAAACAGATTGGAATTGTGAAAATAATGACTCCGTATACACATGCATCCGGATCACTTAAATGAGGATACATAAGAATTCTAAACAGGTAAGTGCCAAAATAAGAATCCACATTAACATGGCGCGGGTTTTAATATTAACATCTTTATAAATTTTCGAATTTTGAACTCATAAAACTTAAATATGTACAGAAATATTATTAAGCCAGTCGAATATAATGTTCAAGCTCTTTGTTTTGCTTTAAAGGATAAAAGTGGAGTCTAATCAATGGTATCAAATAAACTTTCAGGACGTAATGTACTCATCACAGGTGGAGCAGGATTCATAGGCAGTCATGTGACAGACAGGCTTCTTGACATGGGGAACAAGGTAACTGTGTTTGATAATATGAGTTCAGGAAAGATGGAGTTCATACAACACCATATGAACAAAGATGAGTTCAAACTCATTGAAGGAGATCTTCTTGATACTGATGCCATTACCAATGCCTGCAAAGATATAGATCTTGTATTCCACATCGCTGCAAATCCGGATGTTCGCCTTGGTGCAGTAGACACTAAAGTTCATTTTGATCAGAATATAACAGCCACTTACAACCTGCTTGAAGCCATGCGTATAAACGAGGTAAAAGAAATGGCCTTCACATCAACATCTACTGTTTATGGGGAAGCCACAATAATTCCCACACCAGAGAACTATGGACCGCTTGTACCAATATCACTTTACGGAGCATCTAAACTTGCCTGTGAGGCACTGATAACATCCTATAGCCACACCTTTGATATGCATTCCTGGATATTCCGCTTTGCAAACATTATTGGTGACAGAGGCACCCATGGTATAATAGTTGATTTTATTGCTAAACTTCAGAAAGATCCTGAAGAACTTGAAATACTTGGAGACGGCAGACAATCCAAATCCTACCTTCACGTAAAGGAATGTGTTGATGCTATAGTACATTCCATCACAAGCAGCAATGAAGAAGTGAATATATTCAACATCGGTTCAGAAGATGCCACAAATCCAACACGTATCGGAGAAATAATTGTAGAAGAAATGAGGCTTTCTGATGTAAAGTTCAACTATACCGGTGGATCAAGAGGCTGGAAAGGCGATGTTCCTATAATGATGCTGAGCATTGATAAATTGAAGAAACTTGGATGGAAGAATGAGTGGGGATCTGAGACGAGTGTGAGAGAGACTGTTAAGGCTCTTCTCAATTCATCAGCAGATTGATTTTTTATCAATATCTATGTAAAACGGAGATAGATTTTGTTATTGGATAAAATTAGTATTAAAAAAGCATTTGATGAACTTAAGTCTCCTTTATTCAGCAATGCTTTTTTTTTAATGCTAACAACTTTTTCAAGTAGTGGATCAGGGTTTATTTTCTGGTTCATTGCTGCAAAATATTATTCACCTGAAAATGTTGGTTTGGCTGTTGCTGTAATTTCTGCAATTGGAATATTAAATCTCTTTGCACGTTTAGGGCTCGATATAGGAATTATAAGATATTTGCCCGAATCTGATAAAAAAGATGTAATAATCAATTCCTGTCTAACAGTCATCTCTATAATGGCAATTGCTCTATCAGTATTATTTATATTTAATATAGACCTGTTTTCACCAACTTTGATGTTTATGAAACTTGACATTAAATATGCAAGTTTATTTATTGTATTTACACTGGCATACTCCGTGTTTGTATCGCAAGCAAATATCTTTGCTGCATTACGCAACACAAAATATTCTTTTGTTCAGAATCTTGTAGCCATATCCAGAGTATTGATGCTTCCTTTTTTGATAAAATGGGGATTACTAAGTCTTTTTTTATCATATGGAGCAGGAATAGTCATTGCCACAATACTTGGTAATTATTTTATAACCAAAGTTCAGACTAATTACAGACCATCCTTTAGAATTGATAAAAAGACTCTGAAAAATATATTTAGTTTTTCATTTGCAAATTATATAGCAACAATATTTGAAGGAATGCCAACGTATATATTGCCATTAATTGTTCTTGATGTACTTGGCGCAGAACAGAATGCATATTTCTACATTGCATGGTCATTTTCCGCCATTTTTCTGATGATCCCAAGGGCAATTGCTACATCTCTTTTTGCAGAAGGCTCATATGAACCATCTAATTTCAGCAGAAACATAGTCAAGTCACTTAAATTTGTAATGATCGCTTTAGTTCCAGGAGTACTATTGATATCTGCATTGGGAAGAAACATCCTTAACCTTTTTGGTGAAACATATTCTACAAATGCATTCGACATCCTGATATTATTTTGTATTGCAAGCCTTCCATATACAATTAATGTTTGTTACTTAACTGCAAAAAGAATAGAAAAAAATAGAAAGGCTATAATTTTAATCAACTTTTCATTATCATCCATATCTATATTGCTTGCATATTTGTTGATGCAATCTATTGGCCTCATTGGAGTAGGAATTGCCTGGTGCTCTTCAAATTTGTTTATAGCCACCATCATTTTTGGCATTTATATTCAGAACCATTTTAAAAAGAGAAAATAAAGCACCTATAGAGATGCTTAATTAAAAAAGTAATTGTTAATAACACTGATATTTTCAGCAGACAATTTATCCATAAGGAGAACCTTTTCATCGATCAGCATTGAAACATCTTTCTTTTTGAGAATTATTTCATCAATAGCATCTTTCATAGTATCTGCATCAAGGGAATTTATATCATACAAATACTTATCCAGACCCATCATCTGCATGATCCCACCGGCTTTATGCTCATATTGTATGACAATTGATGGTACACGCATTGTAAATGCGAAAATTGCAGAATGAAAACGTGTGCCTATTAAAAGGTCCATTGAACCAATAATATGTCTTATAGCCAAAGGCGAGTACTCATTATATATAACTCTCGCCTTTTCCGGGCACCTCATTTTAGAAATGATTTCTTCGGCTATCAATCTTTCATCATTGAAAGTATCACGCATGATCATTGGAATAAATGTGATCTCAGCATCATATTTTTCAATAACATAATCTGATATTTGAGCGATTACTTGTTTATAATTATTATACATCTCATCAGAATTACTAAAAGTAGGAAAATGCCAGTGTCTAACAGTAATTCCAACATTGAACTTTGACCTATCAATTTTTTCAGTCTCAACTGTATTTTCAACCTCATCATCAGACATTGAAGAATAAACAAATGCAGCATCTCCTGTAACAATAATGTCCGGTTTATTCACCCATATTTCATCTAAAAATTCTTCAGAAATTTTCTCCCTTACAAGGATAAGATCCACTTTATTTAAAACGGACCTTACAAATGGACGATAGAGATTTTTATTTATTGGCCCAATTGACTGGGAATATAATACTACTTTTTTCTTTAACGATGTTGCAACAAATATGGATAATAATGCCAGAAAAAGAGCAGATACATGATTGTCATGTAAATATCCACCACCACTACTAACTATCAGATCAGATTCAAGATACTCTGAAAGAATCGCTTTTTTATCTTTGCTGAAAAGAGACTTAATATCCACACCTAATTTTTGGAACAATAACCAGACAATTATTTGGACTATCCAGAAACAAATAGAAGCAATCCAGAAAAAACGATTGGTATTGTTTTCCTTTCGTTTGATGATACGTTCAATAATATTAAGTTTAAAGCCATTGGTATACATTTCAGTGTCTTTTGGATCATGAGATAGCACACTGATACTTGATCTTACAGACAATTTCTTGAAACTCTCAAGCATCCCTAAAAGAATTGCTATATCCCCTTTATTTTGGGTACCAAAATAATTGATAATTAAAATCTTTTTTTCATTCAAGTAATCACCTTGAAACTATATAGTGCAATGTTGCCGTTAGAATAAAACTTCGAGAATTCACTACTATTTTCAAATTTATGAAGGGACTCACCTGGAAGAAACTCTTTTGACCCATATACAGGATATTCTGATGAATATTTATTCTTATTATCAAAATAATAACCATACTCAGCAGGCCTGTCAATTATTCTCCAGTCCACTATAATATACTTCATATTATGATTCATGAGGTATTCTGAGATATTGGAATCCATGTTTGATGGAAGAAATACTTTCCAGGAATTCCACCTATCAACATTTTGATGCGAAATTCTTTCGAATATTAATGAAGATGTCTTTTCACCTAACATATTATTATATCTTCCAAAATGAGCCTCAAACCAATCTGCTGCAATCAGAACATCAGTACTGATAGTACCTGAGCCTGATGCCATACTTGGAGAAAGTAGATCAGGTACACGGTGAATCGGTTTATCACCTATACTTATGCCCCCTAAAAAGATTAAAAAAACTAATACTAACGATAATAATTTAACATAATCCCTCTTGAAGTTTGTAAATTTGTATAGATAAACAAAGCCATATGCAACAAAAAGAGAAACACCTAAGAAAAGAAAACCCCAAAACCTAACAGCAATTTCAAATCCTGATGTTGGAATCATAAATAAAGTGGCCAAAAAGAGAACGGGCCCAAATATAATAAATGATATTTGAAAAACAGATTTTTCCCAGTGGTTCCTAAGTACAAAATAATAGCCTACAAAACAAAATAAAAGTAAAGCAGGAATATAAACGAAAGTATCCAAAAAATATTCGATGAAACTTAGATTGGAACTTGAAAGAGATGAAGACGAAATAGAAGTACCTCCTCCAAGAAATGATAATTCAAGAAGAGCTTTTATTCTCAAAACAATGTTTTGTGAGAGGTAAACAAATGCCGTTTTTGACACATATATTATCCAGAAAAAAATGGTAGTTGTTGCAAGAAAAAGAAAATTATACTGATTTCTTTGTGTGCTCACTCCATATTTTAATGACATTATAAGCCTGACTGTTGCTAATATAGTAATAAAAAGAATGAATAAAATGGATGATAAATGATGAGTAATGGTTAACGTGATCAATACCATTATACTTAGAAAAGACATAGTCAGTGACTTTTGATTTTCACTTTTAAGTAAGATATATACAAGAATTACAAAAAAAAGGATTCCAAGTGTTTCATAACTAAAAAGAGTATGAAAAAACACATGCAATGGATTTGTAGCATAAACAATTGACCCAATTGATGAAATTACGCCTGATTTAGTCATACCATACATAATAATATAAACAAACAAAATATTCAATACATGTATGAACATAATTGCTATTCTTCCAGCATTAGTAAGGGATAAATTTGTAATCCATTGAATAAAAACATTAACTAATTGTAAAGAAGGATAATATTTTAGAATTTCAAAATGAGGGGTTATATTTAAAAAACCGGTTTCATATATTAATTGTGTAGATTCAACTAATGCCAACTCATCTGCAAAATGAAAATGAGAAGTACTCGGAAGTATACGCAACATAAACAAAGAAAGATTGAACAGCAGTATAAAAAAAAGTTTATATTTAAACGAATACTCCGCAACTAATGCTACTATAAAAGTTGGCAAACATATAAACAAAACCGAGAACCAAAAAAGAATGCTATAAAAATGACCATTATATGCAAAATAATAAGTCATTGACAAAAAAATTACACCAATGTTAAATAAAATTAACATCAGTTTTCCTTTGGTTACATACTCATTATTTAAATACCCATTTTGCACCAACATACAAACCTATACCAACTTTATTTTTCAAAGTAACCAACTGAAAAACCAACAAATTCAAACGTAAGAACAGAACTCACGTATATAAATTGTTTGAAAGGAATCAAGGGTTTCAAACTAAAGGTTCCAAAAAGTGATTTTAGTCCATATTTGCATAATTTACCCAGATATTTGTTTTCTGTTGAATCACTTAGTTCATAATTAACACGTTTTTTCATCAAGGCAACAGAATAACCACCATTATATGCTCTTTTCATGATATTCTTTA
Source organism: uncultured Methanolobus sp. (assembly GCF_963667555.1). NCBI lineage: Archaea > Methanobacteriati > Methanobacteriota > Methanomicrobia > Methanosarcinales > Methanosarcinaceae > Methanolobus > uncultured Methanolobus sp. Next base: position 479,168 of record NZ_OY763421.1, on the reverse strand, counting down.
GATAAATTCTGTGAGAATATATTTTGTGATGAATCCTTATATCAGGATTGAAAATAACTTGCATTCCAAGTTTTTTGACACGCAAAAACATGTCAGTATCTTCACCACCAACCCATTTTTTGCCATTTATACCAAAGTTTGTATCGAAAACACCCATTTTTTCAAACACAATTTTTCTAAAAACCATGTTTGTACCAAAACCACGTTCGACTTCTTGTTTAGAGGAAGGAGTCATCACATACGAACAGCTTATCATCCAACGGAGTTCATATGGAAACCAGGACATACTTTCATTTTCCCAAAGAGGAACAATATCACCAGTTGCTGCCCCTATATTATCATCGGTCTCAAAAGTTTCAATTATTGATTTTGCCCAATAAGGATAAGGAACAGCATCATCATCTATAAAAGCTATGATCTCACCGTTAGCTTTACTTAAACCTAAATTCCTGCTGTACGATAAACCTTTGTTTTCAGGATTAAATAATGTGATCACATTATCATAGTTGTTTATTTTAATGTAGTCATTAATTTTTGAAAATAACTCTTCACTTTCATCAATAACAACAATTACTTCAAAATCCCCGTAGGTCTGTCTTGATAAACCATCTAGTAAATCAATTAAGTCACCGATCCTGACTAATGAAAAAGCACTTACAACCGCACTTAGTATTATTCTTACACATCCTTCTTGCTTATTTGATTAATGTGAAGAGCCAGAGAATTCAAGATTAGGCCACTGAAAATGCTGAATGTTCCAAGCAGAATAAAAGTCATGGCCAATAGAGACTTACCTATCCAGAATGAATCTCCTACTTTGTACCCATAAACAGTCCAAAAACCTAAAAATAATCCTACAACTGTGAGTGCAACACCCGGTAAACCAAAATACAACAATGGATGTTTTCTCTGAAACTGGTTTACAATACAATTCAATACGGAAAATCCATGCTTTACCGGGTTAAGAGATGAACCATCCACATCGTATCTGCAACTGATCGGAACTTCAACTATCTTAAAGCCTGCAGCAGCTGCATCTGAGATCATTTCAGATTCAACACCCATCCCTTCATCGCTAAACTTGAAAACACCAAATGTTTTTTTGCTAAATGCCCTGAAACCACTTTGTGAATCATTCAATTTTACATCACATGTGATATTAGTAGCAAACGTAAGAACTTCCTGTCCTACTCTACGGTATTTTGGAACATCGATGCAATGTCCATCAAGAAAGCGTGCACCATTTACAACATCGGCATCCTCCTCCAGAATCGGGGCCAGCACACCACTGATCTCATCAGGGTTGTGTTGCCCATCTGCATCAAGAGTAACCACTACATCTACATCATTATGCTGAGCCCACCTGAAAGCAGTGCGAAGGGCCACTCCTTTTCCAGAATTCTGCTCATGGCGAATAACAGTTGCGCCCATCAATTCTGCAATTTTTGCAGTGCAATCTACACTGCCATCATCAACAACTAGAACTTCATCAACATATTGCCTCGATCGAGCAATAACGCTCCCAATAGCAATTTCCTCATTAAATGCAGGGATCACAGCAACTATAGTCATTTTAGTACCACTTTTCCGTATTATGTTCACAGCATGCGCTAAAGAGCTGCTTATATGCAAACATCATTGTATATACTGTAACACTCATCCAATCACCATTAACATTGTTTATTTAATATAAAACTTTCTAAAAAATATACACGCAAAATGTATATTTTTAATAAATATAATACAAACTGAATATCAAAACCGATATTAAACAGCGCGGTTTTTAATGAACAATTGATTTTCTAGATTTTAAAAGTAAAATGAACACATATACACAGTTATCAAATTGTTCTATATGAATAACAGATTTACAACCAAAATATCAAAAAAGAACTGAATATATGATATACAATTACTAAAAAATAGAATACAAAACTACTATTATATTATCAAATTAACATTAATAACAGAATACTAGACATTTCTAATGAAAGTTAAAAGAAAAGATCAGGAAAGGATTTCCCTCAAATTAAGAAAAGAATTAGAGAATAAGCTGGAAGAACAAGTCATGTTTGCCTGCAGAACAAACACCCTGTACTTACCACAATAACTTCCACCGCCGTCCTCGCTGCATGTCATGGCACTGGAACTGGCGTACTCACACTTATCGTAGAATTTGCATTTCATGTTTATCCCTCTTATTAAAACCTGCAAATATAATTATAATCTATATTAATATATAGTTTTCTGAATATAATCTGTGCAAAATGTAGCAGGAAATAGAATGCAGGGCATTGATGTAATTTTCAGTACATTGATGAGTATGCAATAATTATCACAGAACTAAAGTGACTATACGATTAAAGGTAGCACATTTCAATGCCACTGAAATAAGAAAGATTATCAGAGTGGAATCAAAATATCGGCTCTGCATAAATCCTGTTTATTTGACTGATACAGTCTTTGCCTAATTTAATTCCACAAAAAATTTGCAATCTAAAAACAAAGCAACCATCCGCCGAAGGCGGCACATTCCAATCCCTTCACAGAGAAAATTGCATTCATGCCTGAGGATTCTACAGAAGGCGTGCAAAGAAAGTATTCCACTGCAACATGTCAATTATTTAGTACTGACTGATGGGAAAACGCCGGCTTCGCCGGACCCTTCGGGTTAATTCTAATTTTCATGAAGGTCTTGCCTTTCAGTTTTAATGGCAGGATTTCTACAGAGCCAAAACACCAAACAACCATTCTTCATTTACTGAGCGACCATATTGTATTCCAGCATAGTTACTAGTAAAGAAGCAGATAAAGAACAGGTTATTAGATGATGACTAAATATACTGCATATATAGAGAAGGATCCTGAAACCGGCTGCTATGTTGCTATCGTACCAGGAATTCCCGGAGCTCATACCCAGGCTGACACACTTGACGAACTGAATGTCAGGTTGAAAGAGGTTATCGAACTTTGTCTTGAAGAAATGGATCCCGAAGAAAAAGTCTCTATCCCTGAGTTTGTGGGCGTTTCACAGATAGAGGTAACTGTATGACCAGGTTGCCACTGTAGATGCCAAAGAGATGGAAAAGATATTACACAAGATTGGTTTTGAAAAGACCCGTCAAAAAGGTAGTCATGCATTTTACAGGCATGCAGATTGTAGAACAACTACGATCCCTTTTCACTCAAACAAAAAACTTGCACGTCCTCTCAAAGAGCAACACTTAATGAAATAAACAAAACAAATGTGGTAACAGTAACTAACAATGAATACGCGGGACTGTTGAAATACTGACATTATTTCAAATAATACAGAAACTCTTCCAAAGGAACATTGCCCTGTTTGAGAACGCTGTTGAGAGTTCCCTTTTTAAGAGGACTGTGCAACGGCATAGTTACAGTATCCTGTCCACGCTGCAAAAAGACGTGGCTTCCTTTTTGCCTGACAACAACAAAGCCCATTTTTGTCAGGGCTTTAATAGCTTTCTTTCCTGAAGTTACTGGAAATTCAGGCACTTGCAACATCAACCTTAGTTATTTCGCCAAGAACCCCAGCCTGCTCCTTTGTAACTTCAAGCACAAGCTCAATGGCTTCTTTGATGTTTTCCAGTGCTTCTTTTTTAGTATCGCCTTCACTTATCGCTGCCGGGAGTTCCAGACAGCGGACAGTGTATCCTCCTTCCTCTGCGATCTCAAGAACTATTGTATACTGCATATATTACTCATCAGTGTTTCTGCTATATTAATTTGTTACTGGTCAGTGTGTCCTAGGAGCTTCATCGTATTCTTATCCAACCTTTTCTGAATCTATAAATCTGGATAAATCGCAAAACCAATGCAACCGCCCCGCCAAAGGCGGCACGGTCCGATGCCACTGAAAAAGAAAGATATCAGCTGAATGCAAATCAAAATATAACTGAAATACATGAGGCTTGCCAGTAAAACATTAGGCTTTAGTTTTGATCTCAAACAACTACTCAAGCAACCATACCCGGAAATTCCAATCAATGAGTATCTCCAGTATCACTCTTTAGTCCACAATACCAGTCAAACGAATGATTTGTAAAAATCTACCTGTTATATCGGTAAGTTTTAGCTAAAATCTAATACGTTTATCAGCAAGTTTTAGAAGAAGTATTCTTATCCATGAAATCTTTTTTTTAAGAGGAAGTGGCCCCGGATAACTAAGTATCCGGACCATGCCTGGATATAAACCTCATTTCTACAGGTTCATACAGAAGGTTCAATCACTAATGCACTCGTCATCCTGAAACAACTTTTCAAAATCACTGCGCAGCTCTTTGGCCTTAGTATCATATACTATAGCTTCTTCAGTCTTTCCTGCCTTGGAAAGAACATCTGCATATCCGCTAAACGCTTTTATCTGCAGGTCAAGGAATAAATAATGCTGTTCCGGGTATTTTGCCAGGATATCTTCCAGCGTATCAATTGACTTTTCAAAAGCCTGCTTTGACAACTCTAACTTATCAACAGCACAGTAGGCCTCTGCAAGCCACACATATGCCGTTGCGGTATTGCTCAGAATAACCAGATCATCAGCATTATCCCTGGCTGCAACTTCCAGAAGTACCAAAGAACTCTCATACTTACTGATGGCCTCTTCCGGCAAGCCGGTACTGAACTTAATGAACCCTATCTGCCGCAGTGTCCTGGCGAGACACTCCACAATTTCAATGTTGCTCATATCCCTTTTGCAGATATTCTCATAATATCTGTTGCAAAGTTCCAGATATGACATTGAGACATCATATTTTTCGGCATGCATGTAAACACTACCTGTAAGCAGGATCTCCCCTGCCAGCCGATCCCTGGTATACAGGGTACAGTTTTCATCAAAAAGAAGATATGAGTACTTATCAATCGCTTTTGCGTGGAATTCCCCTGACATAGCTGCAGCCCCTGTAATATCATAGATACCAGCCAGAGCAGTGTACAGCTTTCCAAGTTCCACAAAAAGCACGCCCTTATCCGGTGAGCCTTTTACTATTTCCTCAAGAATATCAATAGCCTGGCGCAGGAAGGAAATTGCAGTATCATATTGATCCCGGTCATTATAGAAGTTGCCAAGGTTTTTCAGAGTTCTTACATTACCCAGCAACATTCCCACATGTCCAGGAGCCTCAGCACCTACACGCTTAAAGATATCCAGAGCTTTCTGATAGTAGTCCTTTGCAAGCTCCTCGTCACTGTCTGAGTAAAGAAGTCCCATGGAATCGAAAGTACGTGCAATGTCTATATCATAGTCGGCCTCTTCCGGATCCTCCAAATGCAGTTCATCATAAACAGCCAGTTCTTTTTCAAAGTATTCTTTTGCTTTTTCCGTATCTTCTTCAAACCCATATAGCTTTGCTATCTGGTCATAGGTATCTGCAATATACAATTTATTATCGGTTACATCTATATCTGCTTCTATCATGGAATTAAAGACCCGTACCTCATTCAGATAGCATCTGAGCGCTTCATTGAATGGACCGTTTTCCTCAAAGAATACCGCAATATCCTCAAGCAGTTCAATATAATCATCAAATAAAAAACCATATTTCTGTGGCAACTCAAAGAGATCTTCGAAAACTTCCAGTGCCTCCCCATAATAGAGTCTTGCTTTGTCGTAATCTTCAGATCCTGAAAAAAGCAGCCCCATTTTCACAAACATTCTGCTGCGGGAAAGTAGGTAGAAATGATTGTCATCTTCCCCGCTAAGACGGCTATCAAGCATGGAAAGAGATTTCATATAATATTGACAAGCTTGTTCCGTCTCACTGATCTTAGCGTAGAAAGAAGCCATAAGATTGTATGTATTCACCATCAAACCGACCAGCACGTCATCATCTGGCCTGCTGTTAAGAACGTTTTCAGAAATATCCTGCAATTTCCCATATACCTGCTTTGCTTCTTCCGTATGACCATGGTCCATGCAGTAATCTGCAAACTGCTCTGCCAGCGCATGCAGACCATCGGAAATATCCGGGTCATCTGGATCCAATTCTATTATCTTCCCATAGGTGTCCATGATATCCAGTACAAGCGGTAACTGGCTTTCAGCCCTCAGAGCCACCATGTAGCAGAACACAATACCTGAACCTATCCTTAAGTAATTGGCTAAATATTCAATATCATCCGGCTTATAACTAAAGAGCCCCGCATATTCCTCACATATTTTCCCAAATATCGCTTTCTCATTTTCACAAATGCCCTCAGCAAGTGCATTTTCATCAATTTTCCCAAGAATGCGGGCAACCGAAAGAATAGAATCTGCAAGAGCTTCCTGAGATGTATGATCAGCACGATCTTTAAAGAACAACTCTGATGAAAGCTCAAAAGCATTTTTGTAAATATCCAGAGCTTCATTCAGCTTTTCAGTATCCTCATACACCCTTCCTTTAAGCAGCAGAGTCATATGGACAAGTTGAGGTTCATCTTTGCCTTTTAATTGTTTTTCAGCCTTTTCCAGGATCTCAAGAACTTTGTCATACTTTTGTTTTTCAAGGGATAAAGAGGCAGACCTCAGCAAGCGGTGAATAGAATCAATGATCTGTTTGGACATAAAGAGAATAAGTGAAAGATATAGATAAAGTTTGATATTCCCCCGTATGATTATATTCAGTTGCAATGGAAGTGCTAACCCATAACACCCCCAATATCTCCAAGATCAAAGAGCAATACACCCCTTTCCTTTGCAAGTGACTGCGCAGCCGAAGTAAAACCTGATCTTGAAAACACTGCAAAATATTCTTTTCTTTCCCGGGAATACCAGTTTACATATTCTGCCTTATACAGAAGTTCCGTTATAACCTCCGAACCCACCTTCTGTTTGTTCCATTTACACTCAGTTAACAATATTTCCTTTGAGTTCGAATTGATAGCAACAAGATCTATTTCATATACGTTCTTTCCTGGCTCTCCTTTGAACTTGCCCCACTGTCTGCCAATTTTCTCAAATACAAAAGGAAGAAGCTCATTCCTGTTCAGCTCAATAAGGAACTGCTTACATATATCCTCAAATACAGGAGCTGTAAAGGTATCAAGCTCAGAGTCGATCTTACGCATAACCCTTTCATAACTTCCGATCTCCAGTTCGGAGATAGATGGATATATAAAACGGAACCAGAACCTGAAGAAATTGTCATTTATCCAGTAGACAGCCTTACGGGATGAGTTCTTATCACATACCGGAACTTCCTTACGTACAAGATCCAGGTCGTTGATAAGAATATTAAGATAGTAATCAATAGAAGTGCTTTTAATACCCGAACTTTCTGCGATCTCCGAAGACCTCACAATGCCGGAAGCAATGTTTTTCAATATATTGAAATAAGTATTACTTTCTCTGAGTTCTGTTTTAAGTAGTACCTCAGGTTCATTATACAACACGCTTGTTCCTGAAAGGAGAGCTTTGATATTGTCTTCTAAAACAGAAGACTCTACATCTTCAAGATATTTGGGTGTCCCGCCATATATCGAATAGATATATACACACATGTCCAGAGATAACTCAGGAAACCAGTCTGTCAATGCAGAAAACGTGAAAGCATCGAAAAACATCTGTCCGGTTCTTCGACCATATAAGGGAGAAGCATACTCAAATATCTGGTGCATCATACCGATAGAAGAACCAGACACCATCAGGAACAATTTAGAATTTGAGGCTGCCCTGTCAATATGTTTTTGCAAATAGGAAAAAATACTATTATCTATCCGGGAGAATCGCTGAAACTCATCAAATACAACAATTATCCGTTCTTCACAAGAAAAAGAGAATAAACTTTCAAATATCTCATCCCACGAAGGTAAACCCAGAAAGCTTATACCAAAACTCTCATGCAGACTCTTTGCAACCTCCATCCTTGTATCCGGACCATTGAATTCAGGGATCAGTATATAACAATACTTTTCTTTTCCCTCAAGAAACTTTCCAATAAATCTTGTTTTGCCGAGCCGCCTTCTTCCAATTAGAGAAATAAACCTGAAATCACCTTTAGAATATTCATTCTCGATGTACTCCAGTTCTTTTGTACGATTAATGAATTCAGATTTTATTGCCATAACAATAATTGTTGTCACAATAATATTTAAAACTGGCCACCTCGAAAATAATCACAAAAGCAAAGCAACATCACGCCGAAGGCGGCACAATCCAAAAACCATAAAAAACCAGTCACTTTGCATCAAAATAGAAATGATTACGCAAAACAATAACATCCACAGCCTTTCATTCCACAGGCTCATACCTGAACCCAAAGCCCAGATCCTTCAAAGCCAGCAAAGCCATGAACATCACACAGAATATAAAGAACACAGAAACAAAGCAGGCAAAGTTATAGTAGAAGAAATCCACACCGGAAAGTCTCACGTTCATGAAAGCAAAGATACTAAGAGGCTCATTATAGACCGGATACAGGTAAGTAAGTCCGCCATCTGCAATATCATCAAGCAGAAGATGTGACAGGAAAGCAGCCTCTGCAAAGATACCAATGGACGAAGCTTTGGAAGTATTTCTGTATACAGCATATCCTAGCAGGAATGCCAGTATGAATGCCACAAGTCCAAAGAACAATGAATGGGTTGGAACCGAACCTATCCTGGTATGCTGAAGAGTTCCGTGCAAAACATAGTTCCATACCGCAGGCACATCCGGGAACACCGAACCCACGCTACCAACAAAGAGCAGCAGACTCAGGTGTTTTACATCCTTAAATGTCATCTCTTTTCTAAAGCCACTTCCTGCTATTGCAAATATTCCCACAAGGGACACACAGAAAATGAAGAATGACAGATGAAATGCTGGATATGGCATGCATTAGTATATTAATCAAAATTATATAAATCTGCTGTTCTCCCATTATATGAGCACCTATCACACAAAGATCCCACCTGACCACAAAAGACAATAGTAAACCCATCCCTAAATAGCAGCACATGTTCATCTTCGGCCACATAGGGATCACACTTTGGATATTCTTGCTTATAAGGAAACATCCTGCGTTCTCAAAAATAGGCCTGAACATCCCATTCATCGCGTTCGGTGCCATGCTTCCTGATATTCTTGACAAGCCTCTTGGAGAGATCCTGCTTGCAGATTCACTTGCAAACGGCAGGATATACGGCCATACATTACTCTTCTTTATTCTTGTCCTGACAACAGCATACTATTTCTACAAAAAGAAGAACGATCCTGACCTGTTAATAATACCTTTTGCATCCTTGATGCACCTGATGGAAGACCGAATGTGGACGACACCACAAACACTTTTCTGGCCCCTATTTGGCTGGCAGTTTCCCGACGGGTACCAGTCAGCAGGCATACTTGACTACTTCCTTAGCATATTCAAAAACGCATACACTCCGGGAATGAGCTTTGTATTCCTGTCTGAACTGCTGGGACTTTTGATAGTCATAGCAGTTATTGGAAAACAGATGCTTCTGCCTTATATTATAAGAAGAAAAGAAGGATCGGCGGTTAAAAAAGAGAAACAGTAGAATAAAATAGCTCTGCAAAAGTTCTGCCATTTTAACTTAAAGGACGGCTAACCCGATCTATCGCAAGTCCTGAATTACTTGAGTTATCCCGATGGGTCCGGCGGAGCCGGCGTTTTCCTACAAAACCAAACAAAATTATCTGCATAATACGATGGAATATTTTCTTCGCAGGACTTGTGTCGATTCTGCAGAAACAACAATCATTGGAAGAGTCTTCTGCGTAGAATCATCGGAATGTGCCGCCTGCGGCGGATGGTTATTTTGTTTGTAGAGTTCGGACATTGTTGTTGGAGAAAAGCAGCAAAGTTTGTGTCACTCATATCAACAGGATTTCTACAAAGTCAGGAGATAAACCAACCAGATAAACTAAATAAACTATTCCAGAAATCACCGTACTGAACAAGAATTCCATATACAGATATGTAATAAATACAATAAGTCTGTATAAATACATGCATTCATTTTCGATACCATGCCAAACCTTTTCAAGTAGGAATTATATACATACTTGAAAAACTGAGGAGCAGTTATACAAAAATACATCCGCCCGGACAAAGATCATCTTGCTGTATGCATCAGGGAGCTTAGCAGTAAATGGCAGAAGCTATGACAGAGAACCACGAAGAGAACATTAAACTGAAAAAGCTGGTTGCCTATTCAGAAGAACTTTTCCAGAGCTCTGCCAATGAAACTGATTGCGATCGCATAACCGAGATGATGAAAGAAGTTTCAGGTGCCAGATATGCTGCATTCATCCTTTTTGATGAGAATATCAATGCATACATAACAAAAAGTGTCCTGGGTTCGGGTGACCATATCAGAAAAGCCTGTAAAATACTTGATCTGGAACTTAAAGGAAAAGTCTGGAAGAGAGAAGCAAGCCTGGAAAATAAGATCAGGAACAATATTATCACTCGCTTTTCCTCAATACACGAACTTACTGAAGGACTGTTTCCTAAAACCCCCATCATTATGCTGGAAAAGGCATTCAATGTAGGGTTGACCATTATTGCTAACATTGTCAGAAATGATCTCAATCTTGGATATTTTGTTCTTATATATGATGTGGATGAAGAATATCCCAATGAAGAACTGATCGAAGTATTCTCACGACAGGTCGGTTTACTTCTTGAGAGGAAAAGGACACAGGAAGAACTCCGGTTCAATTTCAGATATCAGAAGATGATATCGGAGATAAGTTCCAGATTCCTGAGTGTTTCCGATAATGAACTTGACAAGACCATAGATGAAGCCCTTGAAACCTGCAGAGAACTTTTTGACGTTGAAAGGGCGTTCGTATTTCTCTTTTCAGATGACGGACAATCACTTAAAAATGGATATGAACGCTGTGCCAAAGGCATAGAGTCACATGCACAAAGTGTAATTGATAATACCAGACTCACTGAATGTCCATGGTTTAAAAAGACCATTCAAAAAAATGATCATATATGCATTTTTGATGTTGATGAACTGCCACCGGAAGCAGAAAATGAAAAGAACAAATGGAAAAAGTATTCCATAAGATCATTCCTTATCATACCGCTTAAAGAAAGATCGGAAATTATCGGCTTTTTTGGTTTTAATTCCATTAATGAACATCACTGGTCCGAGGAGCAGATAACACTGCTAAAGGTTCTTGCCGCAATAATATCAAGTGCTCTTGAAAAAAGAGCCGAAAGAGAAGAACTGCAGATACAGAAAAAAAGACTTAGTGATGCCCAGAGAATAGGAAATACCGGAAGCTGGGAATTTGATATGAATACCGGAATAGTTCATGCATCAAAAGAAGCTTTCAGGATATATGGTCTGGAGGACACAAGCATAACTATCCGTGAGGTTCAGTCCCTTGTTCTTCCACAATTCAGATCTGAACTTGATACAGCACTAACTGACCTAATTGAACATAAAAAACCCTATTACGTAGAATTCGGCATGAAAAGACCATCTGATGGGGAGATACGTCACATCAGTTCTGTTGCGGAATATCAATCCGACAAAAACATCGTAGCAGGAACACTTCAGGACATTACCGAACGTAAAAAGGCAGAGAAGAAGATAGCTGAAGAGGAAGTCTGGAAGCATGAACTTATAAAGGACTCCATGGATGGGATCGTAGTTCTTGACCTGCTTGGCGGAGTCTACGAAGCAAATCGGCGTTATGCAGACATGCTTGGATATTCACTGGAAGAAATAAAGAATATGCACATCTGGGATTGGGACAAAAGTGTTGACACTGAGCAACTTCCATGGGCACTCATGTCTACACAGAAATACGACAAGTATATCGAAACCCAGCACCAGAAAAAAGATGGTACCGTAATAAATGTGGAGATCAGTTCCAGCAGCGCAGTTTGTGGTGACCAGGAGCTTGTGTTCTGTGTGTGCAGAGACATAACTGACAGAAAACGTTCGGAAGACGAACTGAAAAACAGAACACAGTTACTTGACATTGCCCTTGATGCCACATGTGCAGGAATATGGGATGTTGACCTGCTAACAGGAAACATTGAATTGCAGGGCCTTGAGAGCTGGAAAAAGATAATAGGATATGACTTTGGTGATTTTTCCGATTATAACCTTACAATGTGGCAACAGCTTATCCATCAGGATGATGTTGAAGATGTTATCAGCAAATTCACAGATACAGCTTCGGGAAAGAACGACCATTATCTGGCAGAATACAGAATGCTGCACAAAGAAGGATACTGGGTATGGATACGTGCGCAGGGAAGAGTAGCCAGTTATGATAAAGATGGAAAAGCCCTGCATGTTTATGGAACACATATCAGCATTGATGAAAATAAGAAGGCAGAAGAAAAAGCAAAAGCTGCAAGCCAGGCAAAATCAGATTTCCTGGCCAATATCAGTCATGAGATCCGCACACCACTTAATGGCATTATCGGTTTTTCAGACCTGCTCATCGATTCCCAGCTAAGCCCTTCACAATATCAGCACATGCAAACGATACATGCATCTGCAAATTCACTTCTTGATCTTATAAATGATGTGCTGGACATATCCAAGATAGAGGCAGGCAGGCTTGAACTTGAAAATGAGAAATTTGACCTGAGAGAGCTATGCGAACAGATAACAGATATGCTGAAGTACAACGCACATGCAAAGGGACTTGAGCTCCTGCTTAATATTTCATATGATATCCCGGACCTTGTTATTGCTGACCGCATGAGACTAAGACAGATACTTGTGAATCTTCTTGGAAATGCTATCAAATTCACAGTTTCCGGAGACGTTGAACTTGAGGTCCATGCAGAGAAGACATACCCTGACGGGAAAGCTGATATCAGATTCTCTGTCACTGATACTGGCATAGGAATTCCACCGGACAGGCAAATAGAAGTTTTCGAGGCTTTTTCGCAGGCTGATAATTCCATTTCCAGAAAGTACGGAGGAACCGGACTTGGCCTTAGTATTTCAAACAGGCTTCTTGAAAAAATGAACTCCAGACTTGAACTTAGCAGCGAAGAGGGAAAGGGAAGCGTTTTTAGTTTTTCTATTACCATGCCCTGCGAATATGCCGGACATTCCCATAAAGAAAATACCTCATACCCTGGAATGGTACTCATTGTCGACGATAACGTGAAAAACTGTCATCTGGTAAGGTCGATCCTGGAAGATACAAGCATTGACACGGAACTGGCCTGCTCTGCAAAAGAAGCGTCTGAGAACTTTAAGGAAATAGCCAGTGACATCAGATTAATGATCATAGACAGGCACATGCCTTCTGTAACAGGAGACGAACTGTTGCAAAAGATACGTGCAGGTAACAGTTATTATTCCCGCGATACGCCAGTTATAATAATGCAGGACTCGACCGACCGGGATACTTTTGAGGAAGCAGGAACACATACCATTATCAAACCTGTGAAGAGGGATGAACTACTTGAAAGTATTGTCCGTTCATTGTCCGGTGAAAAGAACGATGGACATGGAAATTACCATGAACTGAAAAAGTCCGCAAGCAAACACGAAGGAAAATACAGGATCCTTATTGCAGAGGACAATGAAACAAACATGCTTCTCACCTTTACCATTGTTTCTAAGATCCTTCCGAATGCAGAGATATACAAGGCAAAGAATGGAAGTGAAGCGGTAGAATTATTCGCAGAAGAGCGCCCGGACCTTATCCTGATGGATATACAGATGCCTGAGATAAGCGGATACGATGCTACAACCATGATAAGGGATCTTGAAAATGCAACTGGCACCCATACACCGATAATAGCACTTACAGCAGGCACATTCAGAGGAGAGAAAGAAAAATGCCTGGAAGCCGGGCTCGATGACTATGTTCCAAAACCAATCGTCTTTGATACCATTCGCCAGATCTGTGAAAAATGGTTGTTCGAGGAAAAAGAAAGTGTATCCGATAAATCACATGGTGAGCAGGAAGATGATAAGGATCATACATTAAATGCTGTTCATTTCGATTCAGATTGGTTGCAGAATAATACGGATGGAAGTGAAGAACTATACAGGAACCTGATAGCAATGGCAATGGCATCCTTTGTCCAGAACTATGGCCAGATGTGCACTGCACACTCAAAAAATGATATGGAACTGGTAAGCACTATTGCCCATAAGACAAAAGGAACAGCACTTAACACAGGTTTCAACATACTCGCATCCATTGCAACAGACATCGAAAGTTCAGTAAGCGATAACAGAGGAACTGATATTGCAGGAGGACTGAGCAGGATGGAGAAAGAGATAGAGTATCTGAAGTCGTTTTTTGATGAACATGTCAGCAATTGAGATAATAAAGGAATCTATCTAAAATAGTATTTTCTATGAGATCTGCATTTATAAATGATAAAACTGAATAAATTTATATAAACTTAAATCCTTAAGTGAAAACAAAAATGAGTGGGACTATGCAAAATAACACATATGTTCACAGGTCTGCTAAACTTTATGGTTCCAGTAGTATTGGTAAAGATTCGGTAGTACTTGAAAATGTAATACTTGGATATCCTCAGCACAGCATACTTATGGAGATCACAAAAGCGGGTGTTGAAATTGAAGAATATGACCAGCCTGGTGCTGTTATTGGTGACAATGCATTCATCAGGGCAGGGACGACCATTTTCAGCAATGTCAGGGCAGGGAAAAATTTCAGGACCGGGCATAATGCCATGATAAGAGAGAACACCACTATTGGTGATAATGTCCTCATTGGAACAAATGTGATAATTGACGGCACTGTTACCATAGGTAACAATGTCAGCATCCAGGGCAATGTGTACATTCCCACGCATGTTACCATAGAAGATAAGGTATTTATCGGGCCATGTGCCGTGCTTGCCAATGATAAGTATCCCATCAGGGGAGAGTATCATCCCGAAGGTCCGATTTTAAGAAAAGGCGCTTCCATTGGTGCAAATGCAACACTTGTACCAGGAGTTGAGATCGGCGAGGGGGCCATGGTGGCTGCCGGGGCACTGGTCACAAAAGATGTGCCTGCATGGAAGCTTGCCATCGGATGTCCTGCAAAGATCGTTGACCTTCCGGAAAAGCTTGAAACTTTGAATACAATATAAGTATAGAATTAAACTTAAACTAAAAATCATTGTTAACTCATTATTGATACATGGACTCGTGAGACCTATGATACCTATTGCAAAACCACAGCTTGATGAAGCTGAAATCGAAGCCGTCAGTGACGTGCTGCGCTCGGGAATAATCGCCGAAGGACCCCGGGTTGCAGAGTTTGAACAGGAATTTGCCGATTACACAGGAACAGAACATGCCGTGGCGGTAAATTCAGGAACTGCAGCTCTTCATGCTGCTTTACTTGCACACGGCATTGGTAAGGGTGATGAGGTAATTACAAGCTCGTTCAGTTTTATAGCCACAGCCAACTCTGTTCTTTTCACAGGTGCAAAACCTGTTTTTGCGGATATAAGAGCAGACAGTTTCAACATTGACCCGCATCTTATAGAAGAGAAGATAACGCCTGCAACTAAAGCCATCATGCCAGTCCATTTATATGGTCATCCCGCAGATATGAGAGCGATCAATGAGATAGCAGAGGATCATGGCCTTATGATCATTGAAGATGCATGCCAGGCACACGGAGCCAGCTATAAAGGTAAAAAAGTAGGTTCCTTTGGCACAGGTGCATTCAGTTTCTATCCTACCAAGAACATGACCACCAGTGAAGGCGGGATCATCACTACTAATGAAAAGGAAGTTGCTGACAGGGCACGCATGATACGTGCACACGGCTCAAAACAGCGCTATCTTCACGAGATGCTTGGATACAACCTGAGAATGACAGACATATCCGCTGCTATCGGCATGGTTCAACTCAAAAGACTTCCGTCTTACATAGAAGCAAGACAGAGAAATGCAAAACTGCTTACTGGCAAACTTCAGGGTATAGAAGGTATTGAATGCCCGATAGTCAGTGCAGGCTGTGAGCACGTGTTCCACCAATACACCATACGCACAAGGAACAGGGACCAGCTGTCTGACTACCTGAAGGAGAAAGGAGTAGGCTCCGGCATATACTACCCAATACCCATTCACAGGCAGCCGTATTATAAAGAACTTGGATACAACGACAATCTGCTGGTTACGGAAAAAGCCTCAAGGGAGGTTCTCTCACTGCCGGTCCATCCTGCTGTTACAGAGGATGATATTGACATAATAAGTAACACCATAAAGCAGTGGAGTGATGCACAATGTTAAGAGTCGGTGTCATCGGTGCCGGTGCCATGGGTAAGAACCACATTCGTATCTACAGTGAGATGCCGGGCGTGGAGCTTGCCGGAATTTCGGATATCGACAGAGATCTTGTGGAAAGCCTCGCACAGCAATATAATACTAAAGCCTTTACAGACTACAAAGAAATGCTTGCATCGGGAATTGATGCGGTAAGCATTGTCGTTCCTACCAAGATGCACCGTCAGGTTGCCATTGATGCCATTGAAGCGGGTGCACATGTACTTGTTGAAAAACCAATTGCAGATACCGTTGAGAATGCCGATGCAATAATAAGTGCAGCCAGGGAAAAAGGACGACTTGTGATGGTCGGACATATTGAAAGGTTCAATCCTGCTGTAATAAAGCTCAAAGAGATAATCGAATCAGGCCTTCTCGGGAAGATCGTGTCAATTTCCACCACCAGGGTCGGACCATATAACCCTAGGATAAGGGATGTAGGAGTGATCCTTGACATCGGCGTACATGACATAGATGTGATATCATATCTTTACGGCAGTGATGTTAACCAGGTCTACGCAGTGGCAGGAGCAGATATCCATTCCTTTGAGGACCATGCCACCATACACATGAGGCTGGACCATGAGTTCTCCGGGCTTGTTGAGGTCAACTGGCTCACACCACATAAAGTAAGAAAGCTTACTGCTGTGGGTGTTGGCGGTGTTGCATATCTTGATTATATGGACCAGACAGTGGAACTTCATGACAGTGGATGGATAAGGAAAGCAAAGATCGAACAGAAGGAACCACTCAGGAACGAACTTGAATATTTCATTGATTGCATTAATACAGGCAGACAGCCAAATCCTTCCGGAACTGATGGAAAGCATGCACTGAAGGTCAGTCTTGCTGCTATTTGTTCATATAAGGAAGCAAAAATGATAGAGATAAAGGAATGATGATCATGAGCCAGAAACTCGAGAATATTTTGAAAGAGAAAGGGCCTATTAAGAAAATAGGTGTTATTGGAATGGGTTATGTGGGTATCCCTGCAGCAGCCCTTTTTGCTGATTCTGAAAAGTTTGACCATGTACTTGGATTCCAGAGGGATTCCCCTTCATCAGGTTATAAGATAGAGATGATCAACCGTGGTGAAAGTCCGCTTAAAGGCGAGGAACCGGGACTTGAGGAACTCCTCAAAAAGGTCACCGATGCAGGCAAGTTCGAATGTACACCTGACTTTTCCAGGATATCCGAACTTGATGCGGTCACACTGGCAATCCAGACCCCGTTTGCAGATCCTAAGGCGCTTGAGCCTGACTTTGGAGCTCTTAAAGAGGGTATCCGCAATGTTGGCAGATACCTGAAACCAGGAATGCTTGTTGTTCTTGAATCCACCATCACTCCAGGAACCACCGATGGAATGGCAAGGGAGATCCTTGAGGAAGAATCTGGCCTTAAGGCCGGAGAGGACTTTGCACTTGCACATGCTCCTGAAAGAGTAATGGTTGGAAGACTTCTCCGCAATATCCAGGAACATGACAGGATCGTTGGTGGTATTGATAAGCCAAGCACCGACAGGGCAGTGGAGCTCTATTCACCTGTGCTCACAAAGGGGAAGGTCATACCAATGAGCGCAACTGCTGCTGAAGTTACAAAGACCGCAGAGAACACATTCAGGGACCTGCAGATAGCAGCAGCGAACCAGCTTGCACTTTACTGCGAGGCCATGGGGATCAATGTCTATGATGTAAGAGCCGGTATTGACAGTTTGAAAGGAGAAGGTATTACAAGAGCCATACTCTGGCCTGGTGCCGGTGTTGGTGGACACTGTCTTACCAAGGATACATATCACCTTGAACGTGGTGTAAAACTTGGAACCGAAACCCTTGATTACCCAGAAGATGCAGAATCCATCTATGTGCTTGCACGCAGGGTCAACGACTTCATGCCTGCGCACATGTACAACCTGACTGTTGCCGCACTTAAGAGACTGAACGTGGACATAAAGGGAGCAAAGATAGCCATGCTCGGCTGGGCCTTTATCAATGACTCTGATGATGCACGCAATCCACCTTCTGAGCCATATAGGGACATGGTCCTTGAAGCAGGAGCAGAACTTAAAGTTCATGACCCACATGTTCTCAGCTATCCGGATGTCGAGCTGCTGAAAGACTCAAATGAGACACTGAAGGGAGCAGATGCGGTTGTTATATTCACCGGTCACAAGGAGTATTTCAGTCTGAAACCTGCAGACATAAAGAAACTCACCGGAAAGGAAAACACTGTGATCATAGACGGCAGGAATGTCATCGATCCTGACACATTCATAAATGCAGGATTTGTGTACAAGGGCATAGGCCGCGGTGACAAGAACAGTCATGCAATCGTTGGCCAGTGATCCCACTGAACGAACTTTCAGTAAACTTAAAACTCTTTTTCACCGGGATCTGTTTCCCGGTCATTCACTTCTTTTTTCCTGCGCAGGTTCATCAGTATAAGGATAAGGAACAGTATCTGTGCTATGGTCACACCTATTCCATCAGCCAGAAGGTCATGCACACTGGAGGAGCGACCCGGCACAAAGGACTGATGGAATTCATCGCTGATCCCATAGATAATACCAAGTATCACAGCAAAGATGGCTGCATACTTCCTGAGAATAACATGGTCTGAGTTTTTAAATGTGAGATGCAGGAGTACACCTAAACCGAAATAGAGGAACAGATGAGCTACTTTATCAATATGCTCATGAGCATAATCCGCAATATCTATGAGAAAACCAAGACCAAGACTTTTTGCAAGGTCAGCCAGCTCATACAAAATTGGAATTTTGAAAATTGAGCCTGGTATACTTAGATTGGCCTGGGCGGACAGGTAGAATATAAAACCTGCATAAAGAATAGTAATGGATATAAGGATCTCTTTTTTGTGTTTCATGTAATCAAAGTGCTGTAGCCATGAAACCAGCTTAAGGATCAACTGTATCAATTGAAGAAAATAAAGAGCAATGAATGCAATATATTTGTTTTTAAGAAGTTCCTGCATATAATTCTAAATTATAAATGTGGTACTAAGTTAAAATACTTATCCGGTCATTCTTCTATAATCTCTTCAAGACCATTATAAAGATCGACCTTCGGTTCAAAACCGATAGCTTTTGCCTTTTCAATGCATGATGAACTATGTTTTATGTCACCTGGCATAGGGTCTTTGTACACTATGTCCATGGAACTATCAAATATATCAAGAACGATCTGTGCCAATTCATCTATACGGGTAACCGTACCCGTCCCCACATTATAGACCTCGCCGTCCTCACCGGCACCACCTGCAAGCATTGTTATCATATCAACGACATCATGTGCGGATACGAAATCCCTGGTGTTTGAACCGTCGCCGAAAATCATGGGGGGAAGGCCTTCCTTTAACCTGCCTATGAATTTGGAGATCACACCAGAATAGGGGTTGGATGGATCCTGTCTTGGACTGTAGATGTTAAATGGTCTTATACTAACAGTTGGCAGACCATATGCATGGTGATACATGCTGCAGTATTTTTCTCCACAGAGCTTGCTGGCACCGTATGGTGACATGGGATTCTGAGGATGTTTCTCATCAATTGGGACGTATTCAGGATTGCCATAAACTGCAGCGGAACTTATGTAGACAAAACGCTCAATATTGCCTACCCTGGCACCTTCCAGAAGGTTCAGGGTACCAAATACATTAGTATCTGCATCAAATAAAGGCTCGGACATAGAGCGTGCAACACTTATCTGGGCTGCTGTATGAATTATGATGTCACTTTGGGATGCGAGTTCCCTGGCATCAGGAGATCTTATGTCATCCTTTACAAAGCTGACATTTGAAGGCAGATCCGGTTCCTTACCGCAAGACAGGTTATCCAGTACTGTAACTTCGTAGCTGTCATGCATCGTGTCAACTAAATAACTACCTACCTGACCAATACCGCCGGTAATAAGAACCTTCTTCATGTTCATTGAATTGTGAGCTTAATATAAAATATTACCTCTAAACGAACGTATAAAAAATAAGAGTAAAAAACAAAAATGAAAAATTTGGACTTAGCACACTGTCTTTAACTGTTCTAAGCCCCTTGAGACAGTTCCAAATGTTGCACGTTCCATGCAGTGAAGAGTACAATACATTTCTTCACGGGCATAGTTCTCGTAAACATAGATAGGACTGCCACACATTGCGCATTTCTTTTCTATTAATTTCATCGTACCACCTATAGTAATTCTAAAGCACACCATTATGCAGAGTATACATCAGAGTACTAACTATCATTAGCGACAATAACCCAATTGCCAACTTTAAATGTGCAATTATACTATATAAATTTATGTCCGATGCAATAAATTATGCTCATCATCATTATGATATAATACTGATCAATAATCGGGAAAAACTTATTATATAAAAATAACTTATTTCAGGAAAACAAGTTACAGAGTATGGTACATAAGCATTATCCACACACACTGAACACATAACAGTAAATACATATACAATAAATGTATAAATATAAAAGAATGGGGAGATTCTATTCTAAACTCCACTATTATTAAACAGGCTTACCAACATTAATAAAACAAAAATACATTATGATTCTGAGGATTTGAACTATGCTGGATCTGGATTCACCTTCAACACTTTTAGCCTTGGTTATTGGAAGCACTTTTCTGGTGCCGTTCCTGGCTACTTACATATCAATGCCCTATTTTATAAAAAAGCTTACAGATAAGGGCATTATAGCCCGGGACTATTACAAGAGGGAAGTTACCATGATCCCTGAGAGAGGCGGTATCGCCATCATCCTTGTGGCTATGGTTTGTTTCTCCCTGAACACTTTGTTCTTCAAGTTCTCATCTACTAATTACGTGGTCCTCATAGTCATTGCCATGTTCGGTCTTTTTGGTATCCTTGACGACATGGTGGACATAGGCAGAGTAACAAAACTGCTTCTTATGTATTATTGTTCATACCCGCTGATCCAGTATGCTACCCATACGGCTTTCACACTCCCAAGCGCTGGCAGCATTGAACTGGGAATTCTTTACCTGCAGTTCATTGTACCTACATATGTCCTTGTGGCATCCAACCTTGTGAACATGCACTCTGGTTTCAACGGTCTTGCTTCAGGCTTGTCTGTGATCGTACTTATCTCTTTGATCATAAAGTCTGTACTTCTGGGTGATGTGGACAACATCTTTGCCGTTGTCAGCGTCACAGGAGCAACACTTGGATACTATATGTACGACAGGTACCCTTCAAAGATATTCTGGGGAAATGTAGGATCACTCACCATAGGAGCAGCCATAGGTACAATAATTGTAGTACAGGGCTTCATCATCAGTGGATTTGTTATGCTGATCCCGCATACGATCAATTTCCTCATGTACGCCTACTGGAGAGCTATGAAGTTCCCGGTGGCCAAGTTTGGAAAGGAAAGAGAGGACGGAACACTGGAAGTTCCAAATGCACTCACACTCAAATGGGTTCTTCCATACTACCGCAGAGTAACTGAAAAGCAAGCCACATGGGCAATGTATGCCCTTACAATGCTCTTCTGCGCAATTGGAATATTCCTCCCAGGAAGGATCTGAGAAGCTACAATTGTAGCTAAAATCCTTTTTATCCTGCACATTTTTCATTCGATACATAGATTCGATCTACTTCTTTTTGTGACTATTGAGCATGGATCACTCCCATCGGTCTGATTCATTAATTTACAACCAATTGAATCTGATTTTGGGGCTCCTGTACAGTAGCATGAGAATATGCCATATGGTGATGGAAAGTTGAACGGTTGTTATCAGTTTGTAAACTGATGTATTGCAGTTCATGAGAATAACTTAAATAATCCCGAAGGGTACGGCGAAGCCGGCGTTTTCCCATAAAGCAAAAAAAAATATCCTGCAGAATGCCATAGAATATTTTCTTTCAGAACCTGCGTAGCATTCAAAACAGAAATAATAATCATTGGAATAATCTTCTATGCAGAGGCATCGAAATGTGCCGCCTGCGGCGGATGGTTACTTTATTTTTAGATTACTAATCGTTTTTGTGGAAATGTAACCAGAAGGAGAACAAGACTATAAAAAAAATGTGCCCCGAAAGGGGCATTTGATCAATTTTGTTTAAACTTAAACTGTTTCACCGAAGTGACCTGAGACTATTGAAAGGTCCTGGATGTTAACTGTACCATCCTGGTTCACATCCCAGCGAGGAAGCTCTCCTGTGTAGGTCTGACCGTAGTTCTGACCAACCAGAGTGATGTCAAGTACATTGACAATTCCATCCTCGTTAACATCCCATCTTGGCTGCAGGTCAGTGATTGTAATTGTACCTGAGGAACTGACCTCATCTGTACCATCGCTTACTGTAACCCTTATGGTATGTGTTCCTGCGGATTCATAGTCTGTTGTCCATGAGTAGCTGGTGGAGGTGCTGACCTGTACTCCATCGATCTCAATGGTGTAGCTCAGTGAATCTCCGTCTGCATCAGTTGCAGCTACGTTCACACCAATGATTGAACCTTCCTCAAATGTTGAGCCATCTGCAGGTTCAAAGAGAGTTATCTCAGGTATGTGGTTCATTGGTGTCACAGTTATGCTCACATTCACTGTGTCTGTGAGATATCCATCTGTGACCTCAAATGTTGCTACATATGATCCTGCATCGCCCTCTGATGGGGTCCAGCTGAAACTTCCGCCGTTGAATGTTGCACCGGATGGAAGTGAGGTAGCTGTATAGCTAAGGTCATCGCCATCTGCATCTGTCGCAGTTGTTGTGAAACTCAGGCTCTGCTTTTCTTCTACTGTCTTTGCAGAGATAGTTGTGAACTGTGGAGCTGTGTCAATAAGGACTGTTGCATCGGACACTGTGTATCCTGCCGGATTGGAGTTTGCATCACTCAGGATCACATTGGTAAGTCCAATGTCCATTATACCGGAACTGCTGCCTGCGACCATCTCAATCGTGGCCATGACACCAGGTGATGTGATGGTTCCGCTACCTACTATGGCTGCATAGACATTGTCCAGAAGTCCTTCTGCATTGCTGATACTGTCATACTGGAAGGTTGTTGCAAGTCCGCTTGCTGTGAACAGGTCACCCTCATCTACTGTAGAGATGCTTGCAAGCTGGCTGTACTGCAGATCGAACTGTGAGCCTGTAAGGGCCTGGGTTGGATCAATGTACACATCCAGACTGAAAGATTCTCCCGGAGCTACCGTTGTAGTTGATGGGGAGATCGAGATGGATGAGTATTCAGCTGTAGATACGATTACTACCCATGATCTTGAAATAGTTCCTGCATCTGCAGTTCCATCAAAGGTCACTGTGTGTGTGCCTGCTGTAGTCCATGAGTGTACGTGCTCGGTTGTACTGGATTCTACTACATCACCGTCAACAGACCATACTGCACTTGTGAATTCCTGGCTGGTTTCTACGGAGAATGTTGTGGATTCACCTGATGTTGCTGTAAGGGATGTTGCTGATGGAGTGAATGAGATACCTGTGCCAGAGGAGACTGGTGCTTCTACCTGCACATATTGGAAACTAAATATTTTTCTAGCATCCCATTCATCCTTATAGTTAAAAGTAACTAATCCATCACTAGCTGAAATTTCTCTTGTATAAAACAAACCATCTACATAAACATCGAAATAAGAGTTCGGAACATTTGAATAAACATTGACATCAGTAGGGTTTGTTTTAGTAGAAGACTCAACTGAAAATTCATAGTTATTATTATCCAAATCATAATCTATAATTTGTAAATTGTTTAGTTCAGATATTTTAGGTAATAAAGAAATATCATATACAATTACACTTGCAGTTCCATCTGATAAATAAGAACTACTACCTGCAGGATAATAAACAGCAGTACCTGAGCTTGGTTCAAACACTTTACCGAATGTATAATTCACATAGAAATCTGATGAGGATGTTACTTTAAAATATCTCTTGTCATCTGTTAAGGGATTTACTATTGTATTAACACCATTCAAGAACCTATATTCTACGTCTCCAGAATCAGCTATTATCTTGTTACTTATAAACGATGAATCTTTAGAGTTTACTTGTAATTGATAAATTCCTGCATCACCTGTAAGAGTATTATTACTAACAGTCAGATTTGTAACTAAATCACTTACCTTTATATGATGTCCGTCAGAAGCATCAGATATTCCATAAATATTGTTATTAGAGATAACCGAATCATCTATAGGATCATCAAGGTAAATACCATACGGAACATTAAACATTGTATTGTTATTTATATATACAAATCCAGAGTCATCATATCCTGAAACAGATGTTTGGTGTACATATATTGCAGAATACGAGCAATCTCGATATAGATTATCTTCAATATATATTTTTGAGAAATTACCCATCAAATCAGTTAATCCATGATCAATACCATGGTGGACTAAGTTGCCAGTTATATGGATATCTGTAGTTGATGGAGTTGTACCTTTTATCTGAATAGAATTCCAACGAACATAAGATACATCATTGCCTACCATAGATGAATGTTGAGAATTCGAAAATATTACAGATGACGTATACATTTTGTAAAATACAGAATTGCTTATATTGCAATGACTACTACCGCTTACCAAAACACCCGTAGAATAATTGGTAAATATTATATCATCTATATTCCAATAATTAACATTCTGTAAAGTAATCCCAATCCCACTTGAGTATGAATACTCCCCTCCATCTAATGTTGCTTTTTCATCAAATGATTTTATTGTTATGGGCATTTCAACAGTACCACTTATTGCAGGCACTATTTTTTCATTAAACCATGTACCTTCCATAAGATATATAGTGTCCCCAGGAACTACTTTTGTCACTGCATATGAAGGAGTTGCCCATGCGGATTCTGGAGATAAACCTGTATCATTGTTGTCACCAGAGATATCTACATAGTATTCAACTGCACTCACAGGATTAATAGAAATGCAGAATATAATTAAAAAATAAAATAAATGATAGATATTTACGTTTTTTTTAGAATCGACTGACCCATTTGTGTTTTTTGTAAACTTGAAGAAAGTTATTGTCATTTCATACACCTCTTTCATAATATCTGACATTTAATCACTATTTGTGAACGTATGCCTTTATCTTATGAACATGTTTACAAACAACTTGAACACGCATATAAATATTATGCCTTTGATTAATCATACGACCAACATTACAAAATAATAGTCACACAATACATTCATTTTATTTAAACAGCATTATTGAATAACAAAAAAATGCAATGCTAATATTTAGTAGAATATAATAGTTCTGTTCTTATTGGCAAAAAATTGTATACAGTTAAGCTATATTGTGACTATACAAATGCAGCGAATCTTAGCTCGTAAAAATCTACGCAAGGTGTTATTTTTGTCATCTGTGGTGAATAATTCCCCACTTTCGGCGGTTTAAAATTCCCCAGTTCACAATTCCTTAGAAAAGTTCGAGGATTGTGAATAATGATTCGAGAGGAGGAATGGCTGTTGATTAGAGATTTGTATTCACAAGGCCTGAGCATTAGTAAGATCTCAGAAAGAACAGGTAAAGACAGGAAAACAGTGAGGAAATATGCCCGAACTTATGAACGCTGTATAGAAAAAGCATACGAGACTGGTTATTGTTCATTCCGACACCTACAAAAGATCTTCACATCACTATATGATTGTTCTCCCTCTCACCAGACAATTTATAACGGGATTGCAGAGTCAAACAGAATATCAGTATCAAGCGATGATAATCTTTATTCTGGATACTATTGTTATGATGAACAATATATAAAACTGAATGGAAGTCGGTTTTACAGGCTCAGTTTGATAGACTCTGTCCTGAATAAACCAGTAAAAGAGAAAATTGTGACAGATATCGAATATGCTACTGTTAAGGGTTTTATTAAAAATGCAGTAGTTTATAAGCCTCTACATGCCATTTCAACCGACCACCGAAGAAAATACAAATCAATTATGGATGAACTAAAAATCAAGCATCAGCTTTGCATATTTCATCTGTACAAGCTTATTGGGAAAGATGTGTACAAAAAACTAAAATCAAAATTTATTGGCCCAAGGGAAAAGATCAGCTTATGTTTGGCATTTACAAAGATCAAGGAAGTATTTAGAACATATAATATAAGTATCGCAATCAGCAGGCTTCAAGAGATAATCAGTAATATAGAGGAAATTCCTCAATTACTTCATAAATCAATAGATAAAATTGTAAAAGACTTCGAAAGGTTGACTTGGTTTATGGTGGATGGATTCGTTTCAAAAACAACAAATCCTATTGAGAACTATTATCGACAAACGTTACCAGATTCATTGAAAAGGATATTTAAAACACCAGAGGGAATGTTGAACTATTTAAATGTAAAAAGAGGATATTGGGAGGAGTACATATCCAAAAAAGTTTAACACCAAAGTTTTTGACAGCCTCGAAATCTATTGATATTTCAATACAGTTCATTAAATTGAATTAATATGGCAATATAATTCATATGATTAAATATTCTTAAATACATTCATCGACAATAGAAGGTAAGCAATCAGTTCAATTCAAATATATACTGGGATAATATGCAATTTTCACAAAAAACAAAAACTCAATTGTTTATTTTGTTAGTTACTTTAAATTTGTTAATGCGTAATCTACTTGCTACACATGAAATAGGAACTGATTCATTTGAAATGCACATGCTTGCAAATTCATTATCGATATTTGGTGAAGCAAGATGGTGGGAACACCCTTTATCTATAATTGGAATGTACCCCAATTCCTACGCCAGTGCAATATCTTTTTTAACATCCGGCAGTTCACAGATGACAGGATTGAGCATTGAAAATGCAATATATTATTATTCTTTAATTGGTTCAATTTTTGTTATATACGCAAGCTATACGGTCGCGGGATTAGTATACAAAAATGATTTTTTTAAATTCATAGTTGCATACGTATATTCGCTATCACCAGGCATAATCGAATATACAACATGGACGGCTCAAGGGAGAAGTTTGTACTTGTTAATGCTCCCCATATTCATATTTTTACTGCTAAAAACAAGGAGTTTAAAACCAAAATATATAATGCTAACGTGTTTAATGGGATTATTCATAATAACTATTCATCACATGTGGTTCTACTTGATTCCAATAACAGGATTGTATATTGCAATTTTGCTCGTACATTTTATTAGAAAATTCATCGATATCCCAGATATAATTTCCAGTTCAATTCCAATCATATTACTATTGGCTTTTGGTGTCATGTTTGGTTTTCCTTTTATAACACATAAATTTATGACTCTTGGTTCAAGGTGGTATAACCTAGCAAATTTACCCATTGAATACCCCAGATATTCTGGATTTTCAATAATACTTGCTGCAGGTGGGCTTATGTACTTAATATTGAAAAAAGAAAGAAGCATACAAGAAATGTTCATAATCGTTTCAGTTATTGTCCTAACTGTGTTTATATTCCAAACAATGTACACTAAATGGATTATGATCTTTTTCGTTTCTTTGCTGGCAGGTATAGGATACATAAATTTAACAAAAATAAACATAAAAAATACCAAATATAAAATGTTGCCCGTTATTTTATTTCTGGTTTTATCGACTTCTTTTTCAGGATATTTTTCCCTGGTAAAGGAATATGATGTGAAATATATTAATGAAAACACATTTGAAACAGGATTGTGGATAAAAGATAATCTAAATGGCGTAGGAATTGGTAATAGTCGATGGGAAACATGGAAAATAGCAGCAATTTCTTCAAAACCAATTCTTACGGGAAGTAGTTCTACTGATCAAGCATATGGTTTAGTTAATTCTAGTGACTTTGAATTAGATACTCTACCTATAACTTCCGAAGAGTTTTGGCTCAATTCACCATATTATAGAGTAAGTGGTCGCGTATCTGATTCATATTGGCAACTTATAATGGCACAATATTATAATAGCAAAGGTTATCAGTATATAGATTATTTTAATATAAAATATATGATCGAATATACTGAAATAACACCTTTCTGGTATTCACACCATGGCACAGGACAGTCTGAATTTATAGTCAAATTGCATAATGAAAATGATTGCATATATGACAGTGGAGAATGGAATTTATGGTTCACTTGAATCATAAGCTTTCATAATATTGTATATAAATAAAAATAAATATATTATAGAGTGAGAACTGTACTAAGCATAGAGTTGTCAGCAATAAAAAAAGTGGGATTTAATAACTTATGAAAAATAAATTAATTTCTTTTGAGTTCCTTCGTGCTATTGCAATTATCTTAATACTTGTAACTCATAGCACTTCTTATTTAAATTGGAAATTTTTTAAATATAGTATAGCAGTTTTCAACCCTTTTTTTGCTCAAATTGGACTTTCACTATTCATATTCATAAGCGGATATCTTATATACATAAATAACAGTGATGTATTTTATAATAAAAAATTACTATCATTTTATAAAAAGAGAGTTTTTAGAATATTTCCTCTTTATTGGCTTGCATTAATCATCTTTATGATTACATTTAACAATATGAAACCACTTTTAGCACAACAATTTATTGTTCCTGACACTCAAGAACTTTTTGGATTTAATAATATAATATACCATATGTTTGGGCTACAAATACTAATGGCACCAAACTATTCAACCCCCATATTTACTTTATATTTTGTAGGATTAATTTTAATGTTCTATTCAATATACCCATTTATTAATTCAGAATCTATTGTAAAAATATATTATAAAATGTTTTTTATATATCTTTGCTCCATAGTAGCAACTTTATTTTTAAAAATTATTGACCAATCTTTTTTCACTTTCTACTTTATATTTATGGCAGGAGTCATATTTGCTAAAATTGGCCATATTGATAAGCAGCAATATACACTTTTGCTACCTTTAGTACCCACTATTTTAGTAGCTCTAGCAATTCTTAATGATAGAATATTTCTATATACAGATCCAAGAATCTCAATTACTGCAATATCTGATAGTTCAGGATCCATAGGAACTTCAACTGCATATTCCATAATAAATCAGATTTCATCTATGATGAATTTAACAAATACTTCTGTAGAATATACATTAGTTTTTATTCCATTCGTTTTATTATCCATACTTTTTTGCTTATTTACACTTTTATTTTCAAATGACCTTAACAATGAAAATTTGCCGCCTGCCATTCAAAAAGGCATAATAAACATATCATATTGCTCCTATTCATTGTATTTGTTCCATCGGCCATTTCTTACTATAGTTTCATCCCTTTTAGCTCCTTTAGAGCTATCTCCAATTATAAAAGATGGATTAATACTTGTTTTAGCAATACCTTTACTATATAGCCTATGCTACCATATCCAAAAAATAGACTCCAACATTAGTAAAAAAATAATGAAACAGATACGTTAACGCTAAACATATATAGCATTACCCTATTTTGGAAGCAAATTTAATTAGATAGTAATAATATATTATTGAACCATCTATGACATTAAAATCAAAAGCAATTACTGGTGTACTCTGGATTTCAATGAGCAAAGTGTTGTTAAAAGTAATAAACTTTGCAATAATGATAGTACTTGCAAGGCTGCTTGATCCAACTGACTTTGGGCTGGTATCACTTGCGCTTGTGTTTGTTAATTTTTTTGAGACTACACGCGATTTAGGAATGGAATCAGCATTAATACATTATAATGGGAACGAGAATGAAAAAAATATTGTTTATAATACCGCATTCATTATTTATCCCGCAGTTGCCATTTTGCTATATATAATATCCTACCATGGTGCACAATATGCTGCAATTTTTTTTGACAATGAAAATGTAGAAATAATAATTCAAGCATTATTACTAACAATAGTCATATGGTCTTTTGGTACACTCCCAAGAACCCTTCTTGTCAAAAATCTAGATTTTAAAAAAATGTTCTTACCACAGATTTTGCCTAAATTGTTCTATGGAGGAGTAGCTATTTTGTTGGCATACTCTGGGTATGGAGTATGGAGTCTTGTAATAGGAAGAATTATTTTAGAAGCTACAAGTGTAATTGCATACTGGAAATCTCTTCAGTGGAGACCATCTTTATTGTTCAGTTGGATTAAAGCAAAAGAACTATTATCATATGGCAAATTTGTTGCAGCTGCTGGAATTGTAACCTTTCTTTTATCCAGTATAGATATTGCATTAATAGGGAAATATTTAGGCACAGAATCCTTAGGATACTATACAATCGCAATGTCAATTGCTGGAATGTTCACTATTCAAGCTGCAGTCATGTTATCACAAGTCATATTTCCCACATACTCCAAAATGCAAAACGATTTCAGTAAATTGCATGATTCACATCTAAAAGTACTAAAATTGTCATCTATTTTTCTGTTCCCTGCTACATTTGGGATAATTTCTGTATCCAGTTATTTCATAGAAGCAATTTATGGAAATAAATGGCTACCTGCAGTTCAAATATTGCAAATACTTTGCATATATGGTTTAGTTATGTCCTTTAACAAAATTAATTCTACTGTTTTCCTCGCGTTGGGAAAGCCAGATATAATGGCAAGAGTTAATTATATTCACCTACTGGTTTTATCCTTGTTTATATATCCTATTACTACCAATTGGGGAATATATGGTACAAGCATTATTGTTACAATTTCAGTAACTATAGCAACATTTTATTCTCTATTGAAATCTTGTAAACTACTGCAAATAAAATTATATGAAGCATTTGATAACTTGTTAGATGCAATAAAAGGATCATTTTTAATGCTAGTTGGAATTGCAATAATAAAAAAAATAATAATTGAAGCATCTGCTGAAATAATGCTTATTATTGTTGTTTTAACAGGTAGTTTAGTCTATTTAGCATACATAATTTATTGCTATAGAGAAGATTTAGCAAATGGCAATTTAAAAGATAAATTAAGAGCTCCCTAAAAATACCACGATATTATATAATGTTATAATTTAAAATAAAATAGCATATTATGTCAATATATAGAAGACAGGAATTTATCGTTATATCAAATATATTACCAAAACAAGCATCATTTACAAGTATCTAAAGGCATCCTAACTATTAAAACACAGTTAAATAAAAACATTATTATTATTTGAAGTAGTAAAGATATTATGTATTTTATAATGACCAATGATGTAGAACACCAATCAATTGCTTTAAACCGTGAAGATTCATCAATTCCCCTTCAAATATACAAACAAGGGCTTCCACGTTTGCTTTCTATTTATTCCAAATATGATGTAGCAAGTACTTTTTATTTTACTGGAATGTTTGCAGAACAAAGTCCAGAGAGTCTAGAATTAGTAAAAGAACATGGTCACGAAATTGGATGCCATGGTTATGATCACTCACCTATGCGTTCTTTTGATATTTTGAATTATAATGAACAGATATCTGAACTCAAAAAAGCAAAAAAAGCAATTGAACCTGTTGCGGGAAAAATAAAGGCTTTTCGTGCGCCTGCTTTGAGAATTAACAATGATACTATTAAAGCACTTAATGCCATGGGTTTTACTAGTGATAGCTCTGTTGCCTCTCAGCGCTTTGATGGACCTCTAACATTTGGTTCTAGAAAAAAATTAAAATGGCTCATTGCTCCTAGAAAACCATATTATTTATCATATGATTCGTCTATAAAAGAAGGAAATTCGAATGTATTAGAAATACCAATATCTGCACTTATTGCCCCTTATATTGGAACAACTATGAGAGTAAGTCCAGAAATAACGACATTTATTGAAAAATTTTTATTTTATGAAGCTTCCCATACAGAAAAACCAATTGTATTTTTATTTCATCCAAATGAATGTATTGATTATCCAGTGTGCACGACAACTACAAGGCGTTCATCAAGTACAATAGAATACCTTTTTGCAGATTTACTTAGGCATAAATTAAAGCTTAAAAACTTGGGAGTACCCTCATTAAAACTGTTAGAAGACACCTTGTCTAGAGCGAAAAATCATGGTTTTGAGTTTTTGACAGCTAGTGAATATGAAAAAACAATAAAATCATAATTTTAATTTGATGATATTTAATTGAAGGTTGATATGAATGTTATCTATTTTTAAAAAGAAAATAGGATCATTAGATTTCACATATAGTAAGTATAAAGAACTCTGTAAAACCTTAGTTGATTCAGAGATTAATATCCTAACTGTAAAAGATTATCTATCAGCAACAGAAAGACCAGATAAATTTGTAATAATTAGACATGATATCGACGATGAAAGTGACTTAAAATATGCATTACAAATGGCAGAGACGGAGAATGAGTATGGGTTCAAAACCACTTATTATTTTCGAATTTGTAAAAACGTGTTCATTGAAAAACATATCAAGACGATAAATAATCTAGGCCATGAAATTGGATACCATTACGAAGTTTTAGGTGAAGCTGAGGGAGACTTCGAAAAGGCAATTGAACTTTTCGAGAAACATCTATTGAAATTCCGATCAATTTGTAATATTAGTACTATTGCACAACATGGAGGACCTTTAAGGAACTGTTTAAATGTTGTAACAATTAGCAACATAATAGATGTAATTAGGAATTACATTAAAGGAGAACAAATATTTGATCATTGGGAAAGTAAAGATATCTGGAATTATTACTCATATCAAAAATACGGAATTATTGGTGAACCATATTTATCAATCGATTTCACAGAAGTAGCATATATTTCTGATACAAATAGAAGTTGGGCAGATAGTAACTACAGACTTAAAGACAAAATCAAAGCAGAAGAGAACTATTTATTTCTGGAAACTACTGATGACTTAATTAATTCTATTAAAAAAGGAGAAATCGAAAAATTACATATGCTTATTCACCCTTCAAATTGGAAGAATACATTATTAGAATGGATATCATGGTATTTGCTACAAAAAGTACGAAACTATGGAAAAAGAGTATTATCAATATTATTTTCTAAAAGGGATAAAAAATGAAAATAGATAATCTTTGTTCTGGAGTATTGGTTATTGGGGACCATATACAAGCATTGGGAATTGTTCGAAGTTTAGGTAATATACAAGTTCCTGTATTTGTTCTTGATGACAAACAGCTATCAATTGTTAGATTCTCAAGATATGTAACAAAATTCCTAAAAACTCCTTCTTTGAAAGATTCCCAATTGTATTTAGATTTTTTACAAAATCTTGCGTATAATCATAATCTACAAAATTTTATTATAGTGCCTACTAACGACTATGCAGTTGAGTTTTTATCTAAAAATAAAGATATATTGGAGCAACACTTTCATATACCTACACCAAAATGGGAAATTACTAAATACGCATTAGATAAGCAATTAACATACAAAACAGCAAAAATGTTATGTATTGATACTCCTAAAAGCATCCTTCAATCTGAGATCTCAAAGTCAATGTACAACAATATAGAGTTTCCAGTTTTTGTAAAAGGTGTTGAAAGCCTTTATTTTTATAAGCAGACTGGCCATAAAGCATTTAGTGCTTCAAATGCGCAAGAATTAGAGCAGATACTTAACATAATATCATCCAAAGTTGATTCATCTGAAGTAATCATTCAAGAATTTATACCAGGAGAAACAGAATCAGTATATTCGTTCTGTAGTTTTTTTAAAAATGGAGAAATTGTAGGTCTCTGGACAGGACGTAAAAAAAGAGAGCATCCAATGGGCTCAGGTACAGCAACTTTGGCAGAGAGCATAAATACTCCCGAAATAATCCAATCAGGACATAAATTCTTAAAATACATTGATTATTATGGTATTTCAGAGATTGAATTTAAAAAAGATTCAAGAGATGGAAAATATAAACTGATAGAAATGAATGCCAGAAGCTGGCTATGGATCAGTCTTGCACGAAGAGCAGGAGTCGATTTTGCTTCAATGCTTTATAGTGACATGCAGGATAAAACATATTATGGAAATGAAACATTTACTGAGAACATAATCTGGATGCATATTTATACAGACCTCTGGATATCATTAAAGGAAATTCTAGGAGGAAGACTGAAATTAAAAGATTATCTAAACTCTATCAAACCAAAAAAAGAATTTGCAGTATTCTCGTATTCTGATCCACTTCCATTTATAGCGGAAACTTTTCTTCTTCCATATCTTTGGTGGAAAAGATAAGGAGTATATAATTTTGACAAAAATAAATAAAATACACAATATTTCGAAAGCTGAAGAGCTTTTCAGATCATGTCTTATGAAAATAGCCAAGTCTATTTTTTCATATAAATTACGTAGAAGCATCTATAGATACCTTGGTATGAAAATAGGAAAAGATTCGTTTATTGGTTCTGGCCTAGAAGTTATAGATATTACATTAGCAAATCAGATTATACTTGGAGAGCGAGTAACAATTGCGCCCTCTGCAACAATTGTTGTCTCTTCGGGACCTAATAAATCAAAACTAAGTAGAATTTACCCCCGGAAAATTGAAAAAGTTATCATAGACGATGATGCTTGGATAGGAACAGGAAGCATACTTTTGCCGGGAGTAAAAATAGGAACAATGTCAATAGTAGGTTCTGGTTCAGTGGTTACCAAAGATGTTCAACCATATACGATTGTTGCAGGTGTACCGGCAAAAATTATAAAAAGAATAGAGGTTGATAGCGATGAGAATTCTTTTTGAAACTACACATCCAGCCCATGTTCATTGTTTTAAAAACATAATTGGAAACCTTAAAACAAATGGTCATGAAGTGATAGTTGCTGCTAAGGACAAAGAAGTGACATTAAAACTACTTGATTCCTATAAGATTGACTATGAAATTGTTGGAACAAACAGAAAAGGCATGCTAAATAAAGCATTAGGTCTTATTAATACAGACTATAAATTATATAAATTATCAAAGAAATTTAAACCTGATGTCCTAGTAGGGCGTGGTTCAATTTCACTTGCACATTTAAGTATTCTAACTCAAAAACCATACATAGCATTAATTGATACAGAAAATGCACACCTAATAGCATATTTGAGTGCTCCTTTCGCAAATAAAATATGTGCTTCAGAATGCTACCAAGGAAAAATCAATCAAAAAAAAGAACTCAGATTTCGAGGATATAAAGAACTTGCATATCTCCATCCAAATCACTTTAGGCCAGATCCAACAGTGCTCGACCTAGCAGGACTTGAAAAAGAGGAGAAATTCATCATTGTGAGATTTGTTGCATGGGGAGCTACACATGATATTGGTGATAAAGGATTCACAGATAAAGAAAAACTAATAAATGAACTTATAAAATATAGGCGTGTTCTAATAAGCTCTGAAACAAAACTACCAGATAGCATAGAGAAATATCGAATAAATGCACCCCCTGAACTCATTCATAGCTTACTATATTATGCAGATTTGTTTATCGGGGAAAGTGCAACTATGGCCACAGAAAGTGCTGTTTTAGGTACACCTTCCATATTTGTATCTAGCTCAAGAAGAGGATATACAGATGAACTGGAAAATAAATATGACATGCTTTATAATTTTACTGATTCTATGCAATCACAGCAAAGGGCCATCTCCAAAGCAACCGAAATCTTGATGGATGGAAGTTCAAATGAAAAATGGAATAAAAAAATGGAAAGATTCTTCAGAGATAAAGAAGATATTACCGCTTTTATGTTGAATGAAATTGTCAAATATGATGGTGATAGTAAATAAAATCACAATCTTTTTTTGATGTTTTGTTTCCATTTATTTTTGTAGTATTTTTTCAAATCTGGGTCAGATAACCTTTGGCTTCTTTTTGCCATGCTTTTTAAGTAAGTTAAAACATAGGGCAGTCCTCCATAATAAGGATATCTGGATGAAATTTTAGTAGCCTTTAAGATGACATGAATTAAAGGAAGATTTATAAAATATGCAGCTTCCCCTTTTTTACAGAACCCAATCCAATACCCTTCAGCACTATCTACATCCCTTGCTTCCAAAGCTCGATTCTCTTCAAACCTTTTAGTTTTCCATCCACTCATTCTTGCTTTTGCTTTTAAGACAGAATCTGCAGCATGAGATATCGGAAAACCTCCACAATCTTCATAACATTTTTTCCTTATAAGCATATGACCACCAGAAGGTTCATCTTCTGGAGCTCTCGAAGGAATTGTTTTATTTCCAACGGTGTAATCCGTTCCACCACTAGCAACGCCTAAAAGAGAATCATTTTCAAATTCAATAATGAGATTCTCAAAAAAAGAGGAATCTAATGTAAGGTCTGCATCTACATTTCCTACGTAAAAATAATTGATAGAGTTAGTATTACAATAAATAATTGAATGCTCAAATGCCTTTTGCATTACTTCAGCAAGGTGAATACCAATATCCCTTTTTTGGCTTTGATTTAACTTTAGATATTGTATCCAAGGACACATATCCATTGCATCATTGATAATTTGTTCAGTGTTATCATCACTATCATCATCAATAATTGTCCATACCACTGGCTTTATTGTTTGGTTTAAAATTGAACTAATTAAAGCAGGAAGGGTTTCAGCTTCATTCTTGCATGGTGTTATTAAAATATAATTTGAATTCAATTCCTTGCCTCCTTTTCACCATTCAATAAGCCGTAGTACCTCAAAGGCTTCAGCATATTCTACATTTACTATTTTGCCTCTAAACTTGCACAAATTAACAATCGCCTCCCTTTCAGTATAGTCTCTTTTTTCTTGTGATGCAAACACCTGAATACATTCCATCTTGATTTCAAAATATTTGCTAATATCACTAAATGCTGTTGGCTTGAATTCCAACGTTGTAGAAGGTGCTTCATAAGAAAAAATACTATTTTTCATTTTCCTGGAAGCTGAAAGGACAGATTTTGCAATATTTATATGATCCTGATGAAAATCATTCAAAGAATGGACATAAACAATCGATGGCCTTATTCTTTGCATAATTCTATCGAGAATAGCTATGGTATTACCATCGTGAGATATGAATGTGTCCTTTAAATCCATAAACTCAACACCCTCAACACCCATAATATCTGCAGCTCTTTCTGCTTCCTTTATCCTAATCTCTTTTTCACCACCTTTTTCACCACCGGTAGCTATAGAATAATAAACAGAATCCCCATTTTCAATGTGTTTTTTAATAGTGCCGCCACAACCAATCTCAATATCATCTGGATGAGCACCTATTGCAAGAATCGTCCTATTTGTCATTATAAACCCTCCCTAAAGGTAATTCTCCTAAAATAAACAAAGCATCAATGGCCGCCATATTAAATACAAAGTTATCATAGCACTGTGGATATTCTGGATGGTGAAAATTTTGGAACTCTAATTTAATATTGTGTTTTTCAAATAACTTTGAATCTAGATATGAGTAACCGCCTGACCCAGAGATATAGGTATCCCCTCCTAGAGACTCAACAATATCTATAATTTTTTGTGATTTAGTAGATGTAAAACCAAATTCACTTGATAAAATAATCTTTTTTTTCGTAGGTAGTTCATTGGCTATCATATTAATCAGTTCCATATTAAGGTCCAGCAGATAATCATGGTTATTATAATATATACATTGTAGAGCATCTTCGTAACGATGAAAAAACTTTGATTTGCTATAGTTATCCTTAATTGCCTGAAAATGATCTTCAAACCAATAATTACCCTTAATGATTTGATCATTTTTTATTTTGATATCTTTTATTTGTACTCTTTTTTTATCCACTGGTATTGTTAACCAGCGACTTCCATGGTATATACGTATTTTATTTCTATGATGGAAATCTGATTTACTAAACTGGGCATCATCATAAATTACAAAAATATCGCTTTTTTCCATTTTGTCAAAAAAACCAAGATATGGGAGATAATTTGGTTGATGTATTGCAATTTTCAAGCACTCGTCCCCTTATAATCAATAATAATAGTTGCTTGCAATATTTTTAAAAAATCATAGAGATATCCAATCATATATAATCACAACATTATTTGAATAAAATATATGGTAGCATAAATATGAAGGTTTCATTTTAAGTAATATTATTGCAACAATATTTAAGTAAGTAACCATATTTATCAATACACTTATATATAATCTTTTGTGGCATCATACAGTTACATCCCACGTATATAAAAGTGATATTACACATATAAGTGATTGATACGCATACATATATAATAAATTATATAAGGGTATACACTTGTTAACTTTTATTTTATTCCAAGTAAAATACCACATATATAGATAAATTCAGTAGTTCTCTAAATTTGAGTGAGACGCAGAGTAATACTTCCGCTAGCTTTATATGTGACGGGAACGCCGCCATATGTCGTTTCTACCATTTAATTCAAGAACCAATAATAAGATAGAACTGAAACCAAAACAATGTATTGACACTGTTCTTAAACCACTCATAGACAATATCGATATCAAGATAAATGGTCCACTTACTCATAATGATATATTCTACACTGCCATATGCATGGCAGTGAATAATAGTTCAGTACACTCTGCATCAAAACACTATCATGAGATACCTTGTGAGACATCTCTAAGATATCATCTCAAGAAACTGAATCTTGAAGAGCTAATCAAGGTAAATGAGAGTATACTTCTTCAAGCCTTTATCAGTACTCTTAAAGCAGAGAAAAAGTATGAGTTCGCGATCGATTTTACAAACGATCCTTATTATGGAACAACCGATTCATCCAATGAAGATTACGTGATACGTAGCCTGGCCAAGAAATCAACAAACTCTTTTTATTCATATGTATCACTTTCAATCATAAACAAGAATAAGATGTATACTATAGCAGTCCTTCCTGTTGAGAAGAAGAAAACAAAGGTCGATTATCTTACATATTTTATGGATCTTATTGGAAAACTAAATTTCAATATCAAGGTACTTTGTTTAGATCGAGAGTTCTATTCCGTTGATGTGTTTGAGTTCTTACAAAACAGGGATATCCCTCATATCATACCAATAGTAAAAAGGGGAAATAAGGTAAAGCAACTACTGAAGGGAAGAAAAGCAAGGTCTACTGAGTATGTAATGAAGAATCCTCAAAAGAAAGAAGTTCACTTAGACTTTATAATTGATGTAAAGTATTTCAAAGGTAAAAGAGGCAAATGTGGATGTGAGAACCTTGGGTTCGTTGTTTATGGACTAAAATGGTCTCCAAGAAAGATCAGTACGGTCTATAGAAGACGGTTTGCTATTGAGTCATCGTACAGGATGAGAAATATTGTCAAACCAAGAACATCAACAAGAAATGTGACTTTCAGGTACTTCTTTACACTAATATCGTTCCTTCTCAGAAATGCATGGCTCTATCTTCAGAAAAAGCATTTCACAAAAGTAAAAACAGGTCCAATAACCATTGATGAGGATAAATTTAGATTTGCCAGATTTGTTCTGTTTATAGAAGAATGGCTAAGGAGAAAGTTAAGAATTCAGTTAGCAGTGCAATGTTTAAGGTAATTCAAGAATGGAAGAAACAAGATGAAGGTAAAATTAGAGAACTACTGAAATTAGATATTATTTTGATAGCAACATTAAAAACTAAAAAATAAACCAATATTCTGAGAAGTACACATAATTGCGAGTTTTTTCATATAATAAATTATATTTGTAGCAATAGAATATTGAAATGGATATGAATATCCAATATAACTATAAAAACCGTAGTCAAATATTTATACAATCACAAGATTCAAACAATGGGTACAAAAAATGCAGGCTGAAAATAAAAATATAATCTTAATACTGTTAGTACTAGCACTTTTCACAGGAGCCACAATTGAAATCAGTGAAGGATCAACGTTTGTTGGTATAATTCTCTTTATTTTAACTGCATTTCTGATATCAAAAATAAAATTAACGGGAACAAAAGGCTTTCAGACTTCAAAGATTTATCTCATTGTAGGTGTATCCATAATAGCTGCAGACCTAGTGTTTAATTATCTAAGAAACAGTGGATTAGGAACACTGGATTCGATGGTATTTTTCCTCGGAGCTTCATTAATAGCAATGGGCACAGGAAAAAAGGATAT
Source organism: uncultured Methanolobus sp. (assembly GCF_963667555.1). Lineage (NCBI taxonomy): Archaea > Methanobacteriati > Methanobacteriota > Methanomicrobia > Methanosarcinales > Methanosarcinaceae > Methanolobus > uncultured Methanolobus sp. The sequence goes on along the minus strand of NZ_OY763421.1, from coordinate 438,883 downwards.
TAAGCAACTTGGAGAATTTGGATTTTATATATCATCAGTATTTACTGGACTTTACCTAGTATTTTATTCATTATTTGGATATTTTAATATTGATTTTTTACATCTTTTTGACCATTATTTTGTTTTGATGCCAACAGTAGCAATTATTAAAATAATGGGGATCCCCATAGAGATAGTAGCCACAGAAACTGTTGTATTGTATGGTGCTGAGCCTATGACAATAGTAATTGGCGGCCCATGCTCCGGACTTTATTCAATGTTCCTGCTGATAGGCATTGTTGCTGGCTATTCCAGGATAGAAAAAATGGATATGAAAAGGACATTGAGGTTGTTAGGTCTTGCAGTCTTCATCGCATATATTGCAAATCTGATAAGAGTACTAATTTTGTACATCAGTGCATACCTCTATGGAATGGACTTTATGATGATAGTTCACACACATATAGGCTGGATGATCTTTGCAGTTACTGCAGGCGGTATCATGTACATTGTCAACAGAAAATAGACATGATAGCTAAGAATCGTTGATAATAGTAAAAAAATAACTGACGCACTTTAGCGTTCTATTAATCTCTTATTAAATATCCTGACAGCAATTATCATAAGGACTATGACTGTGCCCATGTAAACAAAACTAAGTCCGAATACAAGCAGGAATTTGAAATCCTTAAGAATGAAAGTAATAGCCACAATGAATCCAAAAAGAATTATCGAATAAGAAACAAAGCTGAACATCATTGCTTTTTGCCAGTCTTTAAGGCTGGTATAAAAATAATTAATTTCTGAGAACATGTTCAAACCTCAACTCCATCCAGTCTTTTTCTAATTAGTTTTTCCTGACTGATACCACCATTTACCTCTGCAATGGAATTCAGACGTGTTGAAAGATCAGGCTTCATATCAAAAAGAGAAAGGTGAAGATCGAAAAAGGAATTGACCTTTACAGGATTCATAACATACAGATGAACATGCCCGGGGTTAAAATACTCCCTGGAATTAAGAAGTATATCATTATGTAACCTTTTTAATGCAGATGATAATACATCCTTATTCTTCATTACCTTTACAACTTCAACATCAGCTTTTGATGTTGAATCAGAGGCACCTGCATAAACAATAAGGGAACACGGAAGCATAACAATACCCATAACAACAAACCGTATGAATTTTGGTGCAGGATCTTCCTCCTGTCCAAAACCAGCCAGCATAGCCATCCATAGAGCAGTAGTCGAAAATGATGCAATAATGCCTGCAACCAGTGCCACAAAAGTATTCTGGGATACATTGCCTTCTTTTATGCGAACCAGTTCCCTGGCAAGGATCACTTCCAGTTCATCATCTTCCAGAAGATCCAGCAATCTGCGGGAAACAACAATATGAGAGCTTTTTTTTGAACCAACTGTGAAAATTACAGGAACCGAAGATTCAAACAAATGGATTTTCGGCCTTTTCACAGAAAAGGAACTACACAAGTTATCCAGCATATGATAGATATCTGCAAATTCACCTGATGGCATATCATGGGACCCATACCACTTTAAAATGAAACGCGATGAGGATAAGTAGATCATTCTGCTCAATATAAGAACAATAACAAAACTCAGAACTCCCGGCACCGGGCCTCCCAGATAGAATGCAATTGATACTACAGGAAGAGTAATCAAAATAAACAGAAGATATATCCAGATCTTATTCCTAATGATGATCCCTCATTTTTATATTAACGTTGTTTTATTTCGAAGTTGATATACAATGGCACCCTATACTTATATATTTTAGCAAATAATTACATTCAACTCATAAATATTTCGTTCATCTTTCATCATCAGAATAACTTACAAGGATCAAGTGAATAAATGTTTGGCAAAAATAAATGCAGATACACCCAGGATCTGAAAATAATATACTTGATATCACTTCTATCAATAGTGTTTATCCTGGTTCCGCCTTTCAGTGAAACCCCATTGAGGATACCTTTTGCACTTTTATTGATATTCTTTTTACCAGGGTATGCCTTTATTTCTGCTATGTTCCCAGGAAAACGGGAAATATCAGGAATTGAAAGATTCACATTAAGCGTTGGTTTTAGTATTGTTATAATGGTTTTCGATGGATTTCTTATCAGCCTTACTGTATGGAAATTCAGGCCAAACTCGATCACTATTTCACTTGTATTACTTACATTCATGTTTGGGATCATAGCCTACCTGGCAAGAAAACGCATTCCTGCCGAAGAGCAATTTAGTTTTTCGTTCAAGAACTTCATTCAATCCCTCACTACGCCAGATACATGTACAACTGATATGGAAACTGGAGACACTGTATGTTATGAAGAGGATATGGAAGACAAGCGTTTTGCTGCAAGGAACAGGAAAAAAGTCTCCTCAATGCACAAACCATCCAGGGATATGAAAAAACCTGCTTTACAGACCAGTGAAAAAATATCCCCTGAGATAACAAAAACCCTCATTATAGCAATGGTACTTTCAATAATTGTTGCCGGTTCGATGTTCGCCTACGCAAAAGCTACCAGGGAAAAAGAAACGTTCACAACATTATACATACTTGGTCCTGATGGCAAAGCTGAGAACTACCCGGAAAACTTCTCAACAAGTGATCCGATACAGATCATAGCAGGAGTAGAGAACTTTGAATATGCAAAAGTTAACTACACACTTGAAATAATTCTGGATGGAACTACGTTAAACACAATGGACATAACTCTTGATAATAAAGAAAAATGGGAGAAAGAGCTCACAATAACTCCTGCCAAATCAAAACAAGGCAAACAAAAACTAGAGCTAGCATTATATAAAGAGGATTCTGAAGGTCGCTCATATAGGACAGTTCATCTCTGGGTCAACCAGGTACTTATCACTGAGCCAGTAAAAACAGAAGAACATGACGTAATAGACTTTGTAGAAATAATAAATCCATCCATGGAATCTGAAGACGGATGGGAGTTCATCACAACCAATGATACCATTGCATCAGGATACTACATGAATGGTTCTGGAATTTATTCATCTCATGGATTTGTCATTAATGCAAGTTATGAAGGAATTGCTAACCAGTATAATACACACACACTGCAACAGGTGATATATAGTGACGAATCTGCCAGTGTTATTCTTTCCTGCTACCTGAAGGACACATACACTAAAGGTACTGCAGACAAAGATGAAACTCAGTCTAAGAGAATAGTGTTCAACAGAGAACTTGTCTGGACTGACGGTGTTAACGGTGATGAGGGCTGGCAGCATATTGAAGTGCCTGTAACATTGCAGGAAGGCAACAATACCCTTTCATTCATACTTCTACAGGGAAGACTTCAGGATATGAAACCAGTTGAACTTATCATCGACGAAGTTAGTTTCATTCCTGAATCAGCACTTTCACCATACTTAAGAGAAGATAACACGGTTGAATTCGACCTTCCAACATCAAAAGTATCCCCACTTCCAAAGACAAGTAACCCCAGGTTTACTGTAGAATGGAATGGAACTGATTCCGGATCAGGAATTTATTATTACGACATCCAATATTCCACAGATGGTGTCGCATGGAATAACTGGATCACAAAGACTACCAGAACAGCAGCAGAATTTGAAGGTAAACAGGGAACTACATATTATTTCAGATCCTTAGCGGTTGATAACGCACTAAATAAGGAAATTACCGATTCAAATCCAGATGCAAGCACTACCATAGATAGTTCTGCACCTGAAATAGAACTGGATATTACACCAAATCCTGCAACCGAGACAACATACATAACTGTAGATTCAAACAAGGAATTGTCTGAAGTAACATGTATAATCACCCCGCAAAACTTCGGTTCTGCAGAAACAATAGAACTTGGCACAGATGACTACATAACATGGAGCAGTAAATATACGATCAAAGTCCAGGATACATTCGATATTGAAGTAATCGCGACAGATTATTCCAACAATACTGCATATACTTTTGGTACTTTATACACTGATGAGTCATTAGAAGAACTAACAATAACAGTGATCCCAGAAAAGACGTCAGATGATGCAGAACTGAGGATATCATCGTCTACAGCTTTGGAAAAAGAACCAACTGTAACTATAATAGATAGATATGGATATGAAATAGATGCTACCTATGAAAGCAAGGATGAAAATGAATATACATATAGTATCGACATAGAAGATGATACCCACGATGGTGTAGCAAGGATCATTGCAAAAGCTAAGACATTAAATAATGAACAGCTTTACGAAGAAGATACTTTTGTAATTGACAGAGAAGAACCTGTTATAGAAAGTTATTCTCCTAAGGATGGAGACACCATCTCTACAGGCACATATACGATAACTGCATCATATACTGATGACAGGACAGGTATCGACAAGACAAAATTAGTATTAAAAGTAAATGGAGTAGATGTAACTTCGGATACAGAGATAGGATATAGTTCTTTGTTCTACCTGGCTAACGATCTACTTGAAGGGGAAAACACCATAGAATTAACTGTATTTGATCAGGCAGGCAATTCAGTAAATGAAGAATGGACATTCTACGTGTCATAAATAATACATACCTCATCATTATGATGAGTATGACTTCTGGCACTGATTGCAAAGGTATTTATAGAAAAAATACAAAGGAAGCATAACAGTAAAAATCTTTGAAATATAAGAGGTGGTACGAAAATGAAGAAAATATTAGTAATGCTTTTTATAGCCATAATAGCTATGGCCGGAACTGCATCTGCCTACCAGGCAGTATTGTATGATGCAGCAGGAAACAACGTTGCAGCAAACCCTGTACTTTTGAAGCCAGGTGAGTCAATAGTACTCAGTTATTACGCTTCATCAATAATCCCAGCTGAATATGATGAATTTTTTGAATATACAGTTGAGGACATTAGTGTAAGAGCAGGATCCCCAGCAACAGCAAGTGCAAGCGATGTAACTATAGAGTTCGATACTGCATACACCCCTGATGGATTCATCCCAGGCGGAGCCAGTTACATGGACACTGGTGTAATAACAGTTTCACTTGATGAAAATGCACCAGAAGGAGCACGCTACTACATAGAAGTAGGCGCAGGTGGAGAAACAGTAGAATTCCAGACAGCTTCAAGAACCATTGAGACTATCCCAGAATTCCCAACAATTGCACTCCCAGTAGCTGCAATAATCGGTCTTGCATTCTTCATGCAGCGCCGCAAGGAAGAGTAAGTTAACTAACTTACTCCCATTTTCTCTTTTTTTTAAATTCTCATTTTAATTCATTTAAACTCTAACACTTATATTCCTTCAAGCGTATACTTCCCTGAATAACATCAAAGATGATTATCATGGAAGAACTAATTACAAAATTATCAAATGCTCATGGAATATCAGGTAGTGAAGGTAATATCAGAACCATTCTTGAAGAAGAGCTCAAGCCTTACGTTGATGAGATGAGAACTGACAAGATGGGAAACCTCATAGCTGTGAGAAAAGGAGAAGGGCCATCAATAATGCTTGCTGCTCACATGGATGAGATCGGCCTGATGGTCAAGTACATTGATGATAATGGTTTCCTCAAATTTGTAAAAATTGGTGGATGGTATGACCCAACTCTCCATAGCCAGAGAGTCATTGTTCATACTACTAAAGGACAAATACCTGGAGTAATCGGTTCCAAACCACCACATGTAATGAAACCTGAGGACAGGAAAAAACCACCTGAAGCAAAAGATATGTTCATTGACATCGGTGCAAAGGACAAAGAAGATGCAATGAGCATGGGAGTGATTGTTGGAACACCCGTTTCAATGGACCGTGAAGTTAAGAAGCTCGCAAATGGCAAGATAACTGGTAAAGCATTCGACAACAGAGCAGGATGCGCAATTATGATCGATGCCATGCGCCAGCTGGCAGAAATGGATATAAAAGCAACTATTTATGCTGTTGGAACCGTGCAGGAAGAAGTGGGCCTTAAAGGTGCGCGCACCTCAGCTTTCGGGCTTGACCCTGACATTGCAATAGCAATTGACACAACCATCCCTGGAGACCATCCTGGCATGAGCAAGAATGAATCCTCTCTTGACACAGGAAAAGGAGGAGTCATAACAATAGCTGATGCGGCTGGAAGAGGAATTATTGCTTCACCACAGGTCATTAAATGGCTCATAGAAACTGCTGAGAAGAATGAGATCGCCTACCAGACAGATGTCGGAGATGGTGGTACAACTGATGCAACAGCCATTCACCTTACAAGAGAAGGAATCCCGTCAACAGTACTCAGCGTTGCAACAAGATACATACACTCACCTGTGGAAGTTCTTGACCTTGCAGACCTGCAGAGCTGTTCTGACCTTTTAGCAAAAGCAATTCTTACTGTGAACGACTATTTCTGATTTAAATTTGAACGACTTTCAGGGGATTATGTCCCCTGCTTATTTTCATGAAGAATCATGATAAATTAATCGTTATACATATATAGCACTTCAGTGTATCCCTCTAAGCTGTTGCTACTCAGTGACAGACAAATATCGTGAGGGATTATATTATTCGAAAATGTCCGGTTTTTAGACACAACTCTTAGAGACGGCGAACAGACACCAGGCGTAGCGCTTACCAGCAAGGACAAGGTAGCTATTGCTACAAAGCTTGATGAGCTTGGCGTAAATGTCATCGAAGCAGGCTCAGCCATCACTTCAGAAGGTGAACGCGAGTCCATCAGAGCCGTGGTTGCTGAAGGGTTGAACGCAGAGATCTGCAGTTATTGCAGGATCATGAAGCCAGATGTAGATTATGCATTGGCATGCGATGTAGATTCAATCCACCTTGTGGCACCTGTATCAGACTTACACATCAATGTGAAGCTCAAGAAGGACAGGGAAGCTGTCAGGAAGATGGCCATTGAGACCACAGAATATGCAAAGGAACATGGCCTTATTGTAGAACTCAGCGGTGAAGATGCCTCCAGGGCAGATGTTGACTTCCTCAAATCATTATATAATGACGGAGTCGATGCAGGCGCAGACAGATTATGTTATTGCGATACCGTTGGTTTACTTGTACCTGAGAAGGCAGAACTTGTTTTCAGTGACATCTGCGCAGCAGTAAAGGCACCGGTCAGTATTCACTGCCACAACGACTTTGGTCTTGGAACTGCCAATACAATAGCAGCCTTAAGAGGAGGAGCGCAGCAGGCCCATGTGACCATTAATGGAATTGGTGAAAGAGCCGGAAATACTGCACTGGAAGAAGTTGTGATGACCATTGAATGGTTATATAAACACAAAACCGGAATTAACACAAAAGAGCTCTTCAAGACCTCAAGGCTTGTAAGCAGGCTCACAGGTATACCTGTGGCACCTAACAAATCACTCATCGGCGGTAATGCATTTACCCATGAGGCGGGCATCCACGTACATGGATTACTGGCCGATACATCTACATACGAGCCAATAAAGCCCGAGGTACTTGGAAGAGAAAGGAAGATCGTCCTTGGAAAGCATGCAGGCAAGAGCTCCGTGACCCTTGCAGTAAAGGAAATGGGCTTTGAGGTTGATGATTCACAGTTGCACGAGATTCTTGATCGTGTAAAGGAACTGGGAGACCACGGTAAGAAAGTGACTGATGCAGACCTGCAGACTATCACTGAAACTGTCCTTAGCATCCAGAGAGAAGCAAAGGTCATTCTTGAAGAATACACCGTTGTATCGGGTAACAGAGTTACACCTACGGCATCTGTTAAACTCAAAGTTGATGGGCAGGAAGTCGTTGAGGCAGGTATCGGAGACGGACCTGTGGACGCAGCCTTTGCAAGCATCAAGAAGGGCATATCAGGAATTGCCGATGTCCAGCTTGAGGAATATCATGTAGACGCCATCAGCGGTGGAACTGATGCCCTTGTAGAAGTACTTGTGAAGCTCTCAAAGGACGGAAAGATGGTCACCGCCAGAGGTTCAAGGACAGACATAGTAATGGCATCCGTGGAAGCTGTTATTAATGGAATAAACCGCCTCATCTGATTATCAGAAACATATAAGGCAGATACTATCAATTAACGCAGATAATTTACATTTCAGAGGTTTCATATGACTGAATCGACGGAAAAAATGACAGGTGCAAGAGCCCTCATCGAGTGCCTGTACAGAGAAGGTGTAGATACTATCTTCGGATATCCCGGCGGTGTACTGCTCCCTATATATGACGAACTTTATGACGCGGACATCCGTCACATACTTGTCCGCCACGAACAGGCTGCTGCCCATGCAGCGGAAGGATATGCAAGAGCAACAGGAAAGACCGGAGTATGCATTGCGACCTCCGGACCTGGTGCAACAAATCTTGTAACCGGAATTGCAAACGCATACATGGACTCCATACCAATGGTGGTTTTCACCGGACAGGTACCTAGCAGTCTTTTAGGCAACGATGCATTCCAGGAAGCAAATATCACAGGCATAACAATGCCAATAACAAAGCACAATTACCTTGTGCAGGATGCAAATGAACTTCCAAAGGTCATCAAGGAAGCATTCCACATAGCATCCACAGGAAGACCCGGACCGGTACTCGTTGACCTTCCAAAGGACATCACAGTACAGGAAATCGATTTTTATTACCCTGACAAAGTTGACCTAAGAGGCTACAAGCCAACATACCAGGGTAACCTGCAACAGGTTAAAAGAGCTGCTTCTGCAATAAAAGAATCAAAGAACCCTGTGATCTACGCAGGTGGTGGTGTCATAAGTTCCGATGCCAGCAAAGAACTGAGAGAGCTTGCAGAGAAAATAAAAGCACCTGTAACAACAACCCTGACAGGCATGGGTGGATTCCCCGTAGAACATGAGCTTTTCCTTGGAATGCCAGGAATGCATGGCACCAAATATGCAAACTATGCCATACAGGAATCTGATCTCCTCATCGCAGTAGGAGCAAGATTCGACGACAGGGTAACCGGCAAGCTCAAAGCTTTTGCATCTAACGCAAAGATCATCCACATAGACATTGACCCGGCAGAGATATCAAAGAATGTCAAGGTCGATATTCCAATTGTAGGCGATGCAAAGTGGATCCTTCAGAAACTGCTGAAATATGCAGAACCTGCACAGTCTGAGAAATGGCTTGACAGGATAGCACACTGGAAGAAAGTACATCCACTTCATTACATCGAACCTGCAACAGGTGACGGAATTAAACCTCAGTACATTATCGAGCAGATAACCGAGGCATGCAAGGATGCTATCATTGTCACTGAAGTCGGACAGCACCAGATGTGGGCTGCACAGTACTTCAGGTTCAGCGAACCAAGGACATTTATCACATCAGGTGGACTTGGAACAATGGGTTACGGATTCCCTGCATCCATTGGTGCAAAAATCGCAAGACCTGATAAGGTTGTCTTTGACATTGCAGGTGACGGTTCATTCCAGATGAACTCACAGGAGCTTGCAACAGCAGTTCAGGAGAATGTACCGGTAATTGTTGCTGTATTCAATAACGGATACCTTGGAATGGTAAGACAGTGGCAGGAGCTTTTCCATAATAAGAGATATTCTTCAACATGCATCCAGAACAGTGTTGACTTTGTAAAGCTTGCTGAAGCATATGGCGCACTGGGACTTAGAGCCACAAAGCGTGATGAAGTACGCCCTGCTATTGAAGAGGCTATTGCATCTGGCAGGCCGACAGTCATTGACTTTGTTGTTGAAGAGGAAGAGAACGTATCACCGATGGTACCGGCAGGTGCTGCGATCAACGAAATACTTGACCTGGAGAGGAAAGAATGAGACACACACTTGCAGTTCTGGTCGAGAACAAATACGGAGTACTCTCAAGAGTCGCAGGAATGTTCTCCAGAAGAGGATATAACATTGACAGTCTTACAGTAGGAGTCACTGATGACCCTACAATTTCCCGCATGACCATTGTTGTCATGGGAGATGATGAAGTACTGGAACAGGTCACAAAGCAGCTTAACAAGCTCATTGATGTGATCAGGGTCACAGACCTTAAATCCGAAGAATCAGTTGAAAGAGAACTGGCTTTGATAAAGGTCAACTCAGACGTGACAAACCGTTCCGAGATCATGCAGATAGCAGACATATTCCGTGCACGCATCATTGATGTTGCTTCAAAATCCATGATCATTGAAGTAACAGGTGACGACGGGAAGATCACTGCGATCGAACAGTTGCTCAAACCATTTGGAATAAAGGAAATGGTAAGAACCGGAAAGGTTGCACTTAGAAGAGGACAGAAGAGTTCTTAATTATTCAAACACTTATAGGTGTTTTAATTATAAATGATAAATTTTGATTAGAGGTACACACAATGGCACAAATGTATTATGATAACGATGCAGACCTTAATCTGCTTAAAGGTAAAAAGATCGCTGTAATGGGTTATGGAAGCCAGGGACACGCACAGGCTCAGAACCTGCATGACTCAGGACTTGACGTAACTATCGGTCTTAGAAAGGGAAGCAGACGCTGGAAGCAGGCAGAAGAAGACGGCCTTAAGGTCATGACAGTTGCAGAAGCAGCAAAGATGGCAGATGTCATTCAGATCCTCCTCCCTGACGAGACACAGGCACAGGTCTACTACAACGAGATCGAACCAGGACTTGAAGCAGGTAACGCAATCGTATTCTCACACGGATTCAACATCCACTACAACCAGATCATCCCACAGAGCGACATCGATGTCTACATGGTAGCTCCAAAGAGCCCTGGACACCTTGTCAGAAGGACATATGTTGACGGCGCCGGAGTTCCAGGTCTTGTAGCAGTCTATCAGGATGCAACTGGAAAGGCAATGGATCTTGCACTTGCACACGCAAAGGGTGTCGGTTGTACACGTGCAGGAGTTTACAAGACATCATTCCGTGAGGAAACCGAGACTGACCTCTTTGGTGAGCAGGTAGACCTCTGTGGTGGTGTTGCATCACTTATCAAGACTTCCTTTGAAGTACTCATCGAAGCTGGTTACCAGCCAGAGATGGCATACTTTGAGACATGCCACGAGCTTAAGCTCATTGTCGACCTCATTCACGAGGGCGGCCTTGACAAGATGTGGTACTCCGTATCCAACACTGCAGAATACGGCGGAATGACAGTTGGTCCAAAGGTCATCAACGAGCTTTCTAGAGAAGCTATGTACGATGCTCTTGAGAGGATCCAGAACGGTGAGTTCGCACGTGAGTTCGTACTCGAAGGCAAGGCAAACAGACCAGTCCTTACCGCAATGGAGAGACAGGACAGAGAACACCCACTGGAAGTCATCGGCAAAGAGATCAGAGCTAAGATGCCATGGCTTAACAGTGAGCTTAACGAAAAGTAGATCAATTGGTCTACACAACCTTTTTTATTCTTTTTTACAGACAAACTTACAATAATTTCTTTTTAACCGGAGGTATCGATATGCCTGAAGTAATTGACACGATCTTTTCAAGAAGAAGCATCAGAAAATACAAAGATGAAGCAATAGACGATGAAGATATAATAACCATACTTGAAGCAGCAAAGTGGGCACCCTCGGGACTTAATAACCAGCCATGGAAGTTCATAGTCATCAAAGATAAAAAAACCATGAAAGAGCTTGCAGGCTGCACACATTATTCAACCATAGTTCAGAGTGCACCCCTGCTAATAGCAGTCTACCTTGACACTGAAACGATGTACAACAAAACAAAGGACATACAGGCCATCGGTGCAGCCATACAGAACATGTTACTTGCATGCTGTGACCTTGGACTTGGAGCAGTGTGGCTTGGAGAGATCCTGAACCAGTCAGATAAAGTTAACTTGATTCTAAGTTGTCCTGATTCTCTGGAGCTTATGGCAGTAATTGCAATAGGCAAACCTGCCGAAAGTGGCAAAAGTCCGTCCCGCAAGGAACTTGAAGACATAGTTTTCAGCGAAAAATACGGAGAAAAGTTTTGATAATTAGCATTAATGGACACAAAAACGAAGGCAAAATTGGGAGGCTGAGACGAATTGTGATAAATTGGAGGTATATTGGAGGTAGTAGATCGGCTTGACCCATTTTTGTAGTAGACATGATCAGGAAATAGGTCTACAATTCGTCTCTATTCCCTAAAAGGGGTTTTATCATATATAAGCCTTTTTCAAATTTGGAGTTAAATCAAGAAAAACTGATTTAGCAATAAATCATATTTAATTGAATAATAATTCAAACTACTACTTCCCCGGACATTTCCTGTTGGCACAAAACTCCACAGCATCCTGTTTCTGCTCTTTTACACGGAGTATATGCCACCCACAGTGTTCACACAACCTGTCAAGAATAGTAAGTCTACCTGATTTAGGCACAGATTGTGTGTGCCCGCACCTGTTGGTACAACCAAGGAAACGAGAATCCTTTGTAGTTATCAGGAATATCGAGCCATTACAAACAGGACACGGACCTACAACCTCAGGAGGGAAGCATTTCTTTTCCATATCACAGGTAAAACATGGACCAACTCCCACAGCCCAGTTATACTTGCTGCCTACCTTCATTACCGCAACACCACCTTTTTCACACTTCTGTGAACGTAGGACAGTAAGCGCACCTGCCTTTGGCAGAGGATAGGTATTCTTACATTCAGGATAACCGGTGCAACCTACAAAGCGACCTTTCTCGGTCTTGATCATATGCAGCATCCTGCCACATTCAGGACATGTGCCAACAAAATTCTTCTTATCCGTTGCAACCTGCTCATCAACAATTGTACCTGCCATTCTGGCAGCAATCGCATCCTTGCTTGATGTCAACTGGGAATACATCTGCTTTATCAGATCAGTTCCTTCTGAGAGAGCATCATCGAGTGATTTTTTCCCATCCTCTACTTCCTGTATGAGAGATTCGATGCGAGCCCTGATCTCAGGTTGCACAAGGATTGGAACTGTTGCATCCAGAGTATCCATCAATGTAAAACCAGTATCCAGAATTGCGATGGTCTTGCCCTTGGTCTCAAAATAACCTCTTTTCTTGTTAGTCTCAATATGACTTGGAGCCGTAGCTTTGGTACCAATACCATGCTTATCCATCAAGGTCAGAAGTTCAGCCTCAGTTAGGCGTTTAGGAGGCGTTGTTTCGGATTTTGTATTCTTTAGTTCCTTTACAGCAACCTCGTCCTTTTCTTCGATCAATGGCAGCAACTTATCATTTTTTGTTTCAAATGGATAAACATCAAGCCAGCCCTGATTTGTGAGAATTGAACCAGTTACATCGAATATCTCACCACCAACCAGGATTTCCAGCCTGGTTTTCTCAAAGATGGCAGGCTCCATGAGATTCGCCAGAAAATGCCTTACAACAAGATCATAGACTTTCCACGCATTAGGCATTCGGACACTTCTTTCTACATCATCCTTTGATGCTGCCTTAATTGGATGAATAGGCGGGTGGTCATGACCATCCTTTGTTCCGTTCCGGCAAGTGATCTCGCCTGCAGAGAGTATTGTCAGAGCATACTTCTGGTAGATTCCCGAAGAGAATGCCACTAGCTTTGACTTGAAATCAAAATCATCAGCATACTTGTTAGTTTCAGTTCTCGGATAACTTGTAAATCCTGAAAGGTAAAGCTGCTCTGCTGTTTCCAGAGCTTCCTCGGGACTAACACTCAAGAACTTGGAAGCTCGTTTGAGGAACTCAGTTGTATTTAAAGGATAAGGAGGATTAGTAAGAGCCTCTTTTACACTTTTCTTATCCACAATACCGGTCTTACAATCCTTAATGCGGGCAAAGATCTCATCGGCCTTTTCTTTTACATGAATGTTTCCAGCCCTGTGAACGCCCATGAAATCTGAACCGTTTGAATTGAAAAGAGCCTCTATTTTCCAGAAGTCCTTTGACTTGAAGTTCTTAATGAGCTTCTCCCTTTCGTAGACAAAACCACATGTAGGAGTCTGGCATGGACCTATTGAAATAACACCTTTAGTACGGGCTTTCTCCCTTACGGACAATGTCATAAAACGGGTAAAAGCCGCACCCATTTTAAGATCAAGAATCTGGCGGGCTTCAGCCGACATTGCCATATTATAATCCGGTTCAACTAGGTTTGAAAAAGCATTTTTGATCTCACTGGCAGAGAGTGATGAGAAACGGGCCCTTTTTACAGGGAGTGAAGCCACCTTTTCAGCAATTTCCTTGGCCTCAAAACCGATATTTTCCCCTTCCCTGTCAAAATCGCATGCAAGTATAACTTCATCAGCGCCGCTTGCAAGTAGGGAAATTGCAGCAGCATAGGGTTTCTTAGTAACATTCTTTACAGGAGGAGTATCCAGAAGAACAACCGGGTCACATTCACGCCAGTTGTTGAACTGCTCAGGGAAATCATAACCCATGATATGACCTGCAAGTCCCATTATCCTCCATTCCTTGCCATTCATCTTAAAGTCATATACAGGAATAGTTTCCACCGAAGCTCTGTTAAAGTGTCCTCCGCTGAGAATACTTGCTATCTGTGAAGCTGCTTTGTTCTTTTCCGTGAATACGACTATAGACATGCTGCAACCCTATGTTCTGATGCTAGATAAAAATTGAGCTTGCAGGGTGAAAGTAATCCTATAAAAACATTTAATTACAGATATTTCAATCAAAAGGATTATAAATTTAAAATAATATTATAGAATAGTAAACTAATTTGTGGATGTGGAAAGTTTAGAAGAAATTACAAACTCCTATTAATATGCTGCATTGCAATAATTTCTATTCTCTTAATAGCAATAGCATATACAGTTTCAGAAAGTGACAAACATATCAGGATTGACCCTAAATCTGAACAAGGGATAAAAATGACAGCCGTTGCTGAACAGGCACTTGAAGATGAAGGTATCTATACAAAATATGTAAATCTTGAAAGCATTGTTCAAACTAGCCCTAACAACACATTGCTTACATTCACAAGTACTGAAGATTACACGAGTGCAAATGTTTATTCAAATATCAATATAAGTGAAACGAAAAATATCACATTCTTTGTAGCAGATCTTGACAGATATGAAGTTTACAGTTATACAGCACAACCTGAAAATGGTAGAATATATACCAAAGATGGTGCCATGCTGACAGAAATTTATGGATATGGCGAAGACCATGGATTTCACATGAGTAACGATTCCATAGAAATCATTGACCCTCTTACAGATAAAGCAGTATATTCGCTGTCAAATTACACACTCATTTCTGATAAGAACGAAGCAAGTAAAATTGCAGATGAGATAAATGAGAAATACGATAATGCACAGCAACCACTACCCATTGACAAAGAAAAACCATTCATTATAATAGACACTACACACGAAGATCGAAAAACGAGATTAGACATAGAAATATGGTTCTATAAAAATGATTTAAGTGCCATGCATATAGAAGAAACTACAAAAGAGAGACGTGTGGATGGTTTTTTTGAAACAATAATCACTCGTCGAGTCAAGTATTATAATCAGGATACTTGACGATAATCTGATTTTATTCCAGAAGCATTAATTCCAGTCATATCAACTATTGACAATTGAAGATGAGTACTTCAAATATTAGATAAGTCCTGTGAAACATATATATGTCCCTACAATGTATCTGCACCTAAAAGACACTGCATGCAGGAGATACAATGACACTAATGGAAGATGCTAAAAAAGGCAAGATAACACCCCAGATGGAAGCAGTTGCCGCAGACGAGGGCATTGACGCTAAGACCATCTGTTCATGTGTTGCCAACGGGACCATCAGTATCCCGAACAACCCTGTAAGGGACTGCAGGGTCGTAGGTATAGGAAAATATCTCAGTACTAAAGTAAACGCTAATATCGGAACTTCCAGGGATTACATCAATATCGATGAAGAAGTTGAGAAGGCAAAGACCGCAGAAACCTTTGGTGCAGACGCGCTAATGGACCTTTCAACCGGTGGAGACCTTGACCTAATCAGGAAAAAGATAATGGATGCTGTAAACATCCCTATCGGCTCCGTACCAATCTACCAGGCAGCATCCTCACAGAAAGCTGTTGTTGATATGACATCTGATGACATGTTTAATGCAGTGCGTAAACATGCAAAGGATGGAATTGATTTTGTTACAATTCACGCAGCCGTTAATCAGGATGCCCTGAAGAGAATTAAAAACGCAGACCGAATAACTGATATCGTCAGCCGTGGCGGATCATTTACCCTTGCATGGATGCTTCATAACGGAGAAGATAATCCATTCTATGCAGAATACGATTACCTCATGGAAATTGCATACGAATACGACATGGCAATCAGCCTTGGAGATGGTATGAGACCGGGATGCATTCACGATGCTTCTGACGGACCTTCATTTATGGAGTTCATAACCCTTGGAGAGCTTGTCAAGAGAACAAGAGAACAAAACATCCAGTGTTTTGTTGAAGGACCCGGACATGTTCCATTAGATGAGGTTGAACTCAGTGTTAAGGGAATGAAGAACCTCTGTCACAATGCACCACTTTACTTACTTGGTCCGCTTGTCACTGACATTGCGCCGGGATATGACCACATAACCGGAGCCATAGGCGGGACATTTGCAGGCATGTGCGGTACGGATTTCCTCTGTATGACAACACCGGCAGAGCACCTTGCACTTCCTACAAATGATGATATCCGCGAAGGAACCATTGTTACAAAGATTGCTGCCCATGCTGCCGACCTCACTAAAGAAGGCCAGAGAGAACGTGCAAGGGCAATTGACAACAAAATGGCACATGCACGCAAGAATCTTGACTGGGATACTCAGTTTGAGCTTGCCATTGATGGTGAAAAGGCGAAGAAGATCAGAGACAGCAGAAACACTGGAAGTGAAGCCTGTTCCATGTGCGGTGACCTCTGTGCCATGAAGATCGTAAGCAAGGCACTTGAAGAAGAGAAGAACAAGTGACATTTTGTCACCTCTTCTTTAAATATAACTTTTTTAGACCCTCATTTCCATAAAAATAATGGAAATCTAAAAACAAAGCAACCATCCGCCGAAGGCGGCACATTCCAACGTTGCTGAACAGAAAAAAATCCAAACATTGCCCTATATTGCATAGAAATTGAAGGAAGCCCTAAAAAGAAAGTACAGGTTATTTGCAGATAATTTTGTTTATTTTTTTGGGAAAGTGCCGGCTTCGCCGGGCCCTTCGGGATAATTCAAGTTATTATAGCCCACAATAAGTCATATTGACATGACAAAGCCAATATGCTTACCTTAAAACGTAATAGCAGGATTTCTACAAAGCTTGAATATAACTTTTTTAACCTTTCAACCTTATTTTAATCTATGAAATTAACAGTACTCATAGATAACAATACTCTGATTGACCGTTATTTCCTAGGTGAACCCGGCGTTTCCTATTATATAGAAACTGACGGGAAGAAGATACTCTTTGACACCGGATATTCAGATGCATTTATCCGCAATGCACAAAAGATGAATATCGATCTTCTGAATATTGACCATATTGTACTTTCTCATGCACATCTGGATCACACATGGGGACTTGATCCCCTCATAAGATTATATACAGAAGCGCAAATAGAAGGCCTGAATCATTCTGAACCTGATCTAATTGCACACCCCTTGATTTTCAATAGCAGAACACACTCAGGACTTCAGGAAATTGGAACTCTTCTTTCTGCGGATAAGATCTCACGTATTTTCAGATTGCGGTTAATCAGCGAGCCACTATGGATCACAGATAATGTTGTGTTCCTTGGTGAAATTCCTCGCATATTTGATTTTGAGCATGACCCGCTTGAAAGCAAGATAATAATTGATGGGAAAGAAAGCGATGATGAACTTCTGGATGATACGGCACTTGCTATCAAAACAGAGAATGGTCTTGTTATTGTTACAGGCTGCTCCCACTCCGGCATCTGCAACATAATTGAATATGCAAAGGAAGTCTGCAGCGAAGAGAAAATTGTTGATATTGTCGGCGGTTTCCATTTGCTCAATCCTCCTGAGATAAAGATGGAAGGAACTGCAGATTACTTCCAGAACCTTAATGCAAAGGAAGTCCATGCTTGCCATTGCACCGACCTTAAATCAAAAATAGCGCTGGCTGGTGTTTGTAACCTGAAAGAAGTTGGTTGCGGCCTTCAGCTTGAATATAAATAAGTAAAACAAGGCTCTGTAGAGAGCCTGCCATTTAATTAAAAGTAAGCTGGTCAGTTTTTTCTGATAAATATGATTGACCGTCGGTCCAAAATATCTTGAATGATCCCGAAGGGCCCGGCGAAGCCGGCGTTTTCCAATAAGAATAAACAAAAAAATCTCATAGCAGCCTGGAATACTTTCTTCTCATGACTTTGCAGAATTCTCTGTATCTACTTATTATCATAATCTTCTGCGCAGAAGCATAGAAAAGCGCCGCCTTTGGCGGATGGTTACTTTGTATTAAGTTTACAGGTTGCTTTTGTGGGAATAAAATACAAAGCCTAAAAATAAGTAAAAAGAGGACTCGAAGAGTCCGCGTCATATTAAGATCAGGATTGTTTCTTAAAGCACATGAACCAGTCAAGGCAGTATTTTCCTTCTTCCTTACTCTCAACTCTTTCCTTTGCAGTTCCGCATGATCCGGGTGGTGGAATTATCACATCATCACCAGGCTGCCAGTTGGCAGGTGTTGCAACACCCTCAGCATCGGATTTCTGCATTGCAAGCAGGAGGCGCTTTATCTCATCCATATTTCTTCCGTTGGACAATGGATAATAGATAATAGCTCTGATCTTTGCCTTTGGATCGATCATGAAAACAGCCCTGATAGCCTGGTTATCTGAAGCATTTGGCTGGACCATACCGAACTTCTTTGCGACTTCCATCTTAAGATCTGCAATTACCGGGAAAGTTACCTCAATATCCTTCATGCCCTTGTACACTATTTTTTCCTTGATGGTACGCAGCCATGCAATATGGGCATAGATGCTGTCTATCGAGAGACCCAGAAGCTCTGCATTCAGTTCTTTAAATTCATCCTGCATGCTTGCAAAGGTCATGAACTCCGTTGTACAGACAGGAGTGAAGTCAGCAGGGTGACTGAAAAGTATAACCCACTTACCCTTGTAGTCTTTTGGGAAATTTATTTCACCGGCTGTTGTTTCTGCTGTAAATGACGGTGCACTGTCGCCTATAAGAGGCATTGTGATAGTTTCTGCATCTGACATATGTTTCTCTCCCATACTTGCTTTTAATTTCTTCATGCTGCTATCAAGATATTCATTGATCTCTTTTGCCTGTTTATCAAATTCCTTTTCCAGCTCCAGATCCTTGATGTTTCTGGAAATATAGTCTTTCATATCCTTGAACTGCTCTTCAAGATGCTTTTTCATATCTTTTTTCTCATCCATAGAATTCACCTTTAAGAAGTGCACTCCTTTAATCAGAGTATGAAAAAGGACAGAATAAAAAAGAAGAAATCTGCCCGCACTCCAATAAATATTATGGATCCTGTGAATAAGAACTTGATTGTCACATCATTAATATTAAGACAGTTGTGTTCAAAATAGGATATTGTTCAACAAAATATAAATACTGAATTATACAAATAGTGAATAGACATAAACGGGAATACTGACTTCAAAGCACCATTTTATGAAAAATGACAGACAAAAATAATAAGGGCACAAATAACTCCCCTATGCCTGATTGTAGTCAGGATGATTTCAAGAACCTTGTTAATGAATTGCCCCTTGGATTACTTTCGTGTGATACGAAAGGGAAGATTACTTCTGTAAATAATTTTCTTTTAAAGATCCTTGGTTCCCCTTCAGCTGAAGCTACAATGAAGATCAATATGCTGAGCTTCCCGCCTCTTGTGGAATCCGGCATGTCTGCAATTATGGAAGAAGCAATAAAAACAGGAAAAAACATTTCCATAGAAACTCCGTACAGGTCGAAATGGAATAAAGAGCTTTTTTTAAGCTTCAAAGCGTTTCCACGAAAAGATGCAGATGGAAATGTCTACGGATGTCATGCCATTATTGAAGACCTTACAATTGAAAAAGATACTTCCTCAGAAATAGAATATGATAGACGCAAGGATAATCTGATATCAAATATCTCAAGTCGTTTCATCAACAGTAATTTCCGAAGCATTGATCATGATATTAATGTGACTCTTCAGGAACTTGCAGAATTCATATCCTGCGACCGGGTCACTCTGTTCAACAATGATGAGAACACGGATTATATCATCAAAGAATACGAATGGTATGTTGATGGGCTGGATTGTAAATTATCCATAAATGAGAGAGTCGATACAAAGAAAATTGATTTTAAGAACCTTAAGCAATTGAAGAGTTTAAGTATTCCTGATGTTAGTGCTATTTCAGATGAAGATAAAAGTCTCCAGAGATTTTTACAGCGCCTGAATGTTAGATCAATAGCAATAATACCCCTTTCCAGAAAGGGAGCTTTTAATGGCTTCATAACTGTTGACACGGAACATGTTGCCAGAGACTGGGATGAAAAAGAACTCTATGTGCTAAGAATTGCAGGCGGGATGATCGCAAATATCCTTGAACGCAAGGAAACTGAAAAAAATTTGCATGAGAAAGAAAAAGAATATGAGAACATCATCAGTTCATTGAATTCCATAATATGGAAAACTACTTTTGATCCTGAAGGAAACGCACTTGACTCATACATATCCAAACCTCTGGATGAAGTACTGGGCTTTTCAGAAGGTAGTATCGGAAAGAGCTGGAAATCTTATTTTGACCATATTCATGAACAGGATTTCCCTCTGGTCCAGGAATCACTCAAAAAAGCATTTTCAAATCCTGGCACTCCGATCACAGCCGATTACAGAGTAATATCCGATAGTGGAAAAATCGTATGGATGAATTCCCTTGGTTCTGCAAAGCTCCTTACAAATGGAAATTACTTAATGTCCGGGACTACAACAAATGTTACTGTCCGCAAGCTTGCAGAAGAAAAGTTGCGCGAAAATGAAGAATTGATGAGCCTCTTCATTGAACATGCACCTGCATCCCTTGCGATGTTTGACAGGGATATGAGATATATATCCGTGAGCAATCGATGGCTTAGTGATATCGGACTGGAAGGCCAGGATATAATTGGCATGTCCCATTATGATGTAATTCCTGAAATGAGTGATGAAATTAAAGAATTGCATCAACGTGCTCTTAAGGGAGAGATCATTGTACGGGAAGAAGACATCTTCAAACTGGCCAATGGAGATAAACAATGGGTACATTGGGAAGCAAGACCCTGGAAAACCGTTGAAGGAATCATTAGTGGAATCGTTATTTTTGCAGAGAATATCACACACCGCAAGGAAGCAGAAGAGGAAATAAAGCGCAACGAAGAAAAGTACAGAGCACTCTTTGAGCAGTCGAATGATGCCATATTGCTATTAAGGTATGGCGGAATAATCTATGAATCAAACAACAAGGCTCTTGAGATCTTTGAGTGTACTGAAGAAGATCTGCACGGACTGAATATCATTGACCTGTTTCCTCCTGAAATGAAAAGTGAAGCCTTGCAAAATCTGGAATTGTTCCGAAAGGGAGAACTTAGTATATTTGATTTCAAAGCTATTACATTCAAAAATAATATTATTGATGTAGATGTTAGTGCGAAGTCTTTGAAAGATGATAAAAATGTGTCCCAGATAGTAATCAGAGATATTACTACAAGGAAAAAGGCAGTAGAGGATCTGAAACGTAACGAGGAAAAATACAGATCACTGTTTGAACAATCAAACGATGCAATTTTCCTGAACCGCACTGATGGCACGATCATTGATGTGAACGAGAAAGCCTGCGAGATGTTTGGCTACACAAAAGAAGAATTGAAGAAAATGAATGTCGTTGACCTTCATTCCCCTACTCACATTAATACAGGAAAACGGGGAATTGAAGATTTCAGAAAAACAGGTGTTGCATCCCTGTACACTCAATACCAGAAGGCCGATGGTGAAACTTTTGATGCGGAAGTCAATGCAAAAATAATAGAGGGTGAAGAAGATCTTGCACAGGGCATCATCAGAGATATCAGTGAACGCAAAAAGGCAGAAGAAGAGATAATCCGAAGCGAGATGAAATACAGGGCACTTTTTGAGAAGTCAAATGACGCTGTTGTTATTCATGACCTTGCAGGGAAAGTTCTTGATGTAAATGACAAGGCCTGTACAATATTTGGATACCCTAAAGAAGAATTGGTGGGAATCAATCTTGTCAGCCTGATACTTCCTGAAGACACACAAGAAACAATATCATCAATGGGAAAAGTGAAAGAGAATAGAAGCTGGCGAAATGAAACACGAATGATCCGGTCGGATGGAAGCATTATTCACCTTGATATCAGCGGTTCACTTATAGAAACACAGCAAAATATCATACAGGCAGTAGGAAGAGACATTACAGACAGGATCAAGGCTGAAGAAGCGATGCTGCACGCAAAGATCGAAGCTGAGACTGCAAGCCGTGCAAAGAGCGAGTTCCTCGCCACCATGAGCCATGAACTTCGTACACCTCTTAATTCTATAATCGGGTTCTCAGATATCATGCTTGACGGAATGGCAGGCGAACTTGTTGATAAGCAGGAACACTATGTACAGCATATTTCCCAAAGTGGCCATCACCTCCTGAATCTGATAAATGATATTCTGGACATATCTAAGATAGAAGCCGGAAAAATGGAACTTTATCTGGACTCCGTGGACATTAAAAAAGCTGTCAGCGAGATAGTAACGATAACTGAAAGCCTTGCATCACGCAAGAACATCACTGTTGATGTGAAAGTGCCGGACATCTCACCGCTCATCTATGTTGACAGATCAAAACTAAAGCAAATATTGTACAATCTTCTTGGAAACGCTATCAAGTTCACAGACAATGGTGGAAATGTACATATAGATGTCACGAGTAACGATGATTTTGTAACCATATCCATTACTGATACAGGCATAGGTATTTCACCGGATGACCAGAATAAACTTTTCAAACCATTCAGCCAGATTGATGCTTCAATTTCAAGAAGGTATGAAGGCACAGGTCTTGGACTTGCACTTGTAAAAGAGCTCATAGAACTGCATGGCGGAAGGATATGGGTTGAAAGTGATGCAGGAAAAGGAAGTACATTCACCTTTGAGTTGCCAATAGAACCTGATAGGTCAATCTTTTTTCAAAGATCAGAATGATCATTTTATCCTGCCTTTATATTGTTTTGTAATATTTGTATGGTAGCCGTATTTCCATGGCAGGAGTTGCAAAATTGTATATGTAAACCATTATTCGTAAACTTCCATAGTCATCCAAAATATATTATTTTAAATCAATTGTATGAAAGGGAAGTGACCCTGGCAAGCCAGGGCAACTATGGAAGTGGATGTGGTTAAGTTTGAAGGAGGTAGTTAGATGGATTTCAAATGACCCACATCCTAAATGCGTCAGAGTAGGAGTCCTCTGACATTTTGAGGTTTTATGAAAACTAGTATATATATGTATCGAGAAAATATAAATACTGCATGTATATTTTGTAATTGTGTAACAAAATAGACACACCTATTGTAAACCAATATATAAAGGATACTTCAATTGCACTAAAAATACAAAGGATTATAGGTTAACAATAAGGTTACGCACTTACTAAAAAGAAACAATATGTCAGCGATACCACCATAAATCTTATTAATATTTGAAAAATAGTTTGAGTATAAAGGGAGAACAAACAAAGATGGATAATATTGCATTTTTCATATATTCATTCAGTTCCTTTTTCGCCATTGTAAGCCCAATAGGCGGAGTAGTGACATTTGTATCACTGACAAGTGAGATGACACAGGATGAAAAGAACTCCCTGGCTACAAAATCAGTATTTCTTGCCTGCGTTATAGCTTTGTTCTTTGCACTTACCGGAAAGATCATACTGGAGTTTTTCGGTGTGGACATAGACTCGCTAAGAGTTGCCGGTGGTATGCTACTGCTAACAGTTGCATTTGATATGATACATGCAAAAGTATCAAGGGAAAGCATTACGGAAGTGGAGATAAATAAATCCATGGACCGCAGTGACATATGGATATTCCCTATTGCACTGCCGCTTCTTACAGGCCCCGGTGCCATTACCACCGTGATCGTACTCATGGGAAGTGCTTCATCAATGCTGCAAAGTGCATCCGTGCTTACTGCGATCACTATCACCTTTGCGATCACATACATATTGTTCCACTTTTCAAGAAGGATATACAAATTCCTGGGACACACCGGTATGCTGGTATTTACAAGACTGATGGGTCTTTTGCTGGCGGCCATGGCAGTGAATTTCATTGCACAGGGAGTATGGAACATATATATGTCATTCCAGTGAGCAACATTGCATAACATCCGGTCATATTCACAAATAGTTCCAAACGTTTTTATTTGAATACTCCATAAATATAATGGATACGAGTAGGGTGCTATTAATGGGAAATGAAATGGATCGAATGTGCAGATCCAGGGGCGATGAACATCACATCAGCCTGGAAGAGATTCTAAAAAGATTGAACACAACTGAAACCGGGCTGTCTTCGCAGGAAGCTGAAAAAAGGGCTGAAAGCTGCGGGAGGAACATCTTTGAAGAGATGGGAAAAGAAAGCCTGGTAATAAAATTCCTGAAGCAGTTCAAGAACTTCTTCTCGCTTCTGCTCCTTTTTGGTTCAATCCTGTCATTCATTGCCGAATGGCTTGACCCCGGACAGGGTAACATTTTCATTGCAATTGCACTGCTTGGAGTGGTCATTCTTAACGGAAGTTTTACATTCGTGCAGGAATACCAGGCAGAAAGGATAATGGCAAGTTTCAGGAACCTTATCCCGCCAAAAGCCAGAGTAATCAGGGATGGAGAAATAAAAGAGATACTTGCAACCGACATCGTTGTGGGAGATGTGATCTATCTGGAGGAAGGTGACAAGATCCCTGCAGACGGCAGGCTTGTCGAAGAGAACTCCCTGAAAGTCGATAATTCGCCCATAACCGGAGAGGCTGAACCACAATTACGATCACTGGACTGTACGCACCCGAACATTCTCGAATGCAGGAACATGGTCTTCTCAGGAACTCTTGTTCAGACCGGCAACGGCAAGGCACTTGTATTTGGCACAGGCTCGGATACACAGATAGGAAAATTGGCGGCACTTACCGAACAGACAGCTTCTGTGGACACACCGATCCGCAGGGAACTCAATCACTTTATCAAAATAATTTCCGCAATCGCTATTTTCCTGGGAATTTCATTTTTCCTTATCGGTTATCTTATACAGGACACATTCCTTGCAAACCTCATATTTGCAATAGGAATTATCGTAGCAAACGTACCGGAAGGGTTGCTCCCAACGGTCACACTGGCACTAAGCCTTGCATCAAAGAGAATGGCAAAAAGGAACGCGCTTATCAAGCAACTGGAATCTGTCGAGACTCTTGGTTCCACAACCGTAATATGCACTGATAAGACAGGCACTCTTACCCAGAACAAGATGGCCATCCATTCAGTATATACCGGTTCCGGCCCACTGAATGTTGAAAAGAAAGCAAAGCCTTCTGAAATGCTGCTGCGTGTAGCCACTATTTGTAATAACTCCAGGCTAACTGATGAGAAACCAGGGTACAAAGGAGATCCTACTGAAGGGTCACTTCTTGTTTATGCCAGCGGTTTCACTGATATAAACGCAATGAAGAATGACTATCCAAGAGTAGCTGAATACCCGTTCGATTCTAAGAAACAGAGAATGCAGGTGATATGCAGTACACCGGCAGGAGATATGGAAGCGTATCTGAAAGGCGCACCAGAGGTCATTCTTGAGATGTGTAGCCATGTGCTTGTGAATGACACGGAAGAAACGCTGGATGAGGACGAGAAGCGAAAACTTGAGGAAGAACACCTTGAAATGGCAAAGAAAGGGGAAAGGGTTCTGGCCTTCGCATACCGTAAGGCGCAGCAGAGCACTGAATACGAGGACGAGTTCGTGTTCCTCGGATTTGCAGGTGCTGTTGACCCTCCACGACCTGAAGCCCGTGAAGCCATCAGGAAATGCCATCTTGCAGGAATAAAGGTAGTAATGATAACCGGTGATCACCCGGTCACTGCCAGATCGATCGCTGCAAATGTCGGACTTACTGATGACCACGAAGAACCAGTACTCATAACCGGTGCCGAGCTTGAAGAGCTTTCAACCGAAGAACTCTCCCAGAGATTAAAGGCACCGAGCATTGTATTTGCCCGTACATCACCGGTACAGAAGCTCAAGATAGTGCAGGCGTTCCAGGAAGCCGGAGAGATCGTCACCATGACCGGTGATGGTGTCAACGATGCGCCTGCCATGAAGAACGCAGACATGGGTGTTGCCATGGGAAGCGGTACCGATGTTGCAAGAGAAGCTGCTGACATGGTGCTTCTTGACGATAACTTTGCAACCATAGTAAACGCAATTGAAGAAGGCAGAACTGTCTTTGACAACATCAAGAAGTTCATAGCCTACATCCTTACAAGCAACGTACCGGAAATTTTACCGTTCATCGCATTTGTACTTCTGGCACTTCCACTGCCAATGAACGTACAGCTAATTCTCGCTATCGACCTTGGTACAGATATTCTTCCTGCCCTTTCACTTGCAGTTGAAAAAGGCGAAGGTGACATTATGAAACGTCCGCCTCGTTCAAGGGATGAAAAGCTCCTGACACCTCAGGTTCTCCTGACCTCCTACGGCATGAAAGGACCAATAGAAGCTGCAGCAGGATTTGCATGTTACTTTGCAGTCCTGTTTGACGGAGGCTGGAAATGGGGACAGGACCTTGCGTTTACAGACACTCTTTACATGCAGGCCATCACAGCTTTCTTTGCAGCCGTTATTATCTGTCAGATAGCAAACGTGTTCACATCCAGAACAAGACGGCAGTCAGTTTTAACAAAAGGATTCTTCAGTAACAAAATGGTACTTGTAGGAATTGCAAGTGAGCTTATCATACTCGCATTCATAACATTCAACCCACTTGTGAATATGGTATTCAACACTGCTGCGATCTCCATGAAATACCTGCTCATTGCAGTGCCCTTTGCAATACTACTGCTCACAGTGGATGAACTAAGAAAGTATGGAATAAGGAAAGATTCAGCATTGATAACACGTTTCCTGAAATGGTGATTTGAAATAGAATTACCATTTTTTGTATTTCAATTTTGCAGGCTCTGTAGAAATACTGTTTCATGATTAACACAACTGTTGCTCTATTTTATTTCCACATAAACAACTGGCAACCTAAATACAAAGCAACCATCCGCCAAAGGCGGCACATTCCGATGCTTCTGCGCAGAAAATTATTACAAAGACTATTGCACTTATATTGAGAAATTAAAGAAGTATTGATAAGAAACTACAGGTATTTGCAGATTATTTTATTTCATATCGTGAGAAAACGCCGGCTTCGCCGGACCCTTCAGGATCATTCAAGTTATTCATAATCTTCGATAATCATAATAGCCGGATTCCTGCAGATCCCAAATCTCAGAAAAGCTTTTTATTAGCCCTGGGACCATTACCATTAACAATGCTTTTGAAACTGCTTTAGCGGAATAGAACATGAACGAACTAATTACGTGGTTTTTGATATTTTTATGTCTGGTCCAGTCCGGTATCTTTTCCGGTCTGACAATTGGAATGTTTGGACTCAGCCGGCTTCGTCTTGAGATAGAAGCAGAGGCCAAAAATGAGAATGCCAGAAAAGTACTTGCTCTAAGGAACAATTCACACCTGTTACTTTCAACGCTACTGTGGGGAAATGTCGGAATAAATGTACTACTGGCATTACTTGCAGATTCTGTGTTTACAGGAGCTTCAGCTTTTGCTTTCTCCACAGTGTTCATTACATTATTTGGAGAGATCGCCCCTCAGGCATATTTTACACGAAACTCTCTCCGCCTGGGTGCTCTACTTTCACCTCTTGTGAAATTCTACATGTTCCTGCTCTATCCGGTAGCAAAGCCCTCAGCTGTAATGCTGGATATGTGGCTTGGAAAAGAGCAAATGGAATTCTTCAAGGAACGGTCCCTTGGTATCATGCTTAAAAAACATATGTTTTCAGAAAGCAGTGATATCGATCATCTCGAAGGTCTTGGAGCTCTTAATTTCCTGTCAATTGATGACCTCTATATTAAGCAGGAAGGGTCTGTTGTAGATCCTTTAAGTATCATATCCATGCCTACTTTCAACGGTCTTGTTGTCTTTCCCGAAAACGAAAGTCCGGAATTTAACCTTCTTCTTGAAAAGATGGCTTCAAGTTCAAAAAAATGGGTCATAATACTGGATGAGACCGGTGAGCCTGTAATGGCAGTGGATTCCGGCTCATTTCTCAGGGATGCAATTTACAAAAAGGAAAATTTCAATCCTTACAAATACTGCCATCATCCAATAGTTGTCAGTGACCCTGATGAAAAACTTGGAAGCATACTGCATCGTCTGACAGTTTATCCGGTAAACGATGAGGATGACGTTATCGATGACGATCTGATACTTTACTGGAACAGAGATGATCCTGAAAAAATGATAATCACAGGTTCTGATATTCTGGGAAGGCTTCTCAGGGGAATTGTAGTAAGAGTAGAATAGCCACGGGATTTTAAACTCTACAGGTCACTTCATTTTCCGGCATCAGTAAATACATATTACGATATCTTTATGAACTTCCATGCAAATAATATAATGTACCTTTGTGGGAGGTTATGTTATGAAAGAAAGAATTCTTAAAATAAAAGGTGAAGTTGACCTGCTTGTTGATAAGACCGGAGCTGAAGCAGAAAAGATCGCCAAAGGCGCTAAGGAATCTGTCAAAAACATTGCTGAGGATATCAAGAGCATTGACCTTAAAGAAGATGCAGAAAAGATATTGAAGGGAGTGGATGAACTTGCAAAAAAGACCGGCGAGGGTGCCAGGAAACTTGCAGGGGAGGTCAGTGACCAGCTTGATGACCTGGCAGAGAAAGCAAATCTTGGTAAGAACTATGATAAGCTGAATGCCAGGGTTGATTCACTTATCGATGCAACCGGCGATGAGGCCGCAAAGATCACAGAAGAGATAATGGATATTATCAAAAAGATTGGTGCTTCTGTGAAGTCCATTGACATTAAAGAAGACATAGGGGAAATAGCTGACAAGGTAAAAGATCTTGCAGAAGCAACCGGAAAGGAAGCAGAGGATCTTGCATCGGATATAAAGGCTAAGATAAAGAAGATCACAAAGAAAGAGTGATCCTCTTCCTTTTTTTAAATCAGGTATTGCAGTTGGGTGGTTGAATGGCAGTGCTACAGGATATTTTAGATAATGTTGATCTCTGGGTAACTGCCGGAATAAATGTTCTTGTAGTTCTTTTCCTTCTTTTGCTCATCAATGTTTTTTTCACCATTCTCAGAACGAATCTGATGAAAAAAGCAAAGACAAAAAAGCAACGCTCTAATATCAGGATATTCGGCCAGCTTTCCAGATACACTTTGTCGTTGCTGATAATTATATTAGCTATTCTTTCATCCTCAGGTGCATGGTCAAGCTTTGGTGTTTTCCTTGGTCTGCTTTCAGCAGCCGTAGGATTTGCTCTCCAGCAGCCGATAACAGGTGTTGCTGCCTGGATTATGGTTGTGACAAAAAGACCTTTTGATATCGGCGACAGGATAATCATCGGTGATGTAAAGGGTGATGTAGTTGATTTTAACCTGACCCACGTGCATGTGATGGAGATCGGCGGTCTGATAAGTGATGAGGAGAATTCAGGCAGGATCATTATGGTTCCTAACTGGATGTTGTTTGAGAAAAACATCATCAACTATACCTCAAATAACGATTTTGTACTTCATAGTGTCACTGTAAATGTAACCTATGAGAGCAACCTTGACCGAGCAATAGAGATAGCAGACCTTTCAGCAAGAAAATTCCTTGCAGGAACTATCAGCACCAGTCCCGGTGCTCCGAAAGTAAGGGTTGATTTCCAGGCAAGCGGTATTGATGTGCAGGTAAAATATTTCTCACCGGCAAGGCAGTTGCATGAGTATTCTTCAAAGATAACAAAGGAGATCTTTGACAGGATAAATGACACTGATGATGTTGAAATTGCCTATCCTCATACTGAAGTGGTCTTCAGGAAAAAGGCAATTTAAAGGCATTACAAAATGGCTCTGTAGAAATCGTGTCATTATGATTTTTTTCACGATTGCGAAACTTGAATGGTCCCGAATGGTCCGGCAAAGCCAGCGTTTTCCCCTCAGGTAGTACTAAATAATTGACATATTGCAGTGGAATACTTTCTTTGCGTGCCTTCTGTAGAATTCTCAGGCATGAATGCAATTTTCTGTGTGCAGGGATTGGAATGTGCCGCCTTTGGCGGATTGTTATGTTGTTTTTAGATTCCCATTGTTTTTATGGAAACGAAAAGTTCAGGTAACAGATTTAATCACAGTTTTTTCAATTCTTCTACCAGCACTTCATATCTTCTGTCAAGTTCGGGAATCGTTTCATGAAGATCAGCAACATTACCTGAACGGGCTTCTGCCTCAATGTGAGCTACATATTTGCTCAGTGACATGCCGCCAACACTTGCAGTAGCTCCTTTGAAAGTGTGAGCTTTTTCAACGATAGTATCTGGTTGATCAAGAATTGAATTCTTCAGGTCACTCAGTTGACGTGGAGCATTGTTTAAGAAAATAGAGATAACACGCCTGGAAAGTTCCAGGTCATTCATTGTATTATCCATGAGCAGTTTGCTATCGAAAATAAGTTCGGTCTCTTTTTCTTTAACAGATGAATGAGTATCTGTTGCAGCCATATCCTGCTTTTTTATCAGCCAGTAATCAAGTGTATGGATAAGCGACTGGATCTTTATCGGTTTTGATATGTAATCATCCATTCCTGCTTCAAGGCAGCGTTTTCGGTCATCTTTCATTGCATGAGCAGTCATGGCAACTATTGGGATGTGACTTGAAATGGAAGTTTCGATTTTTCGAATTTTCTTTGTTGCTTCCATTCCATTCATTTTTGGCATTTGCACATCCATAAGCACAAGGTCATATTCCGGTGATCTGAAAGCTTCTATCGCCTCAAGACCATTACTTACAACATCGGCATTTATTCCCAGTTTTTTGATCATTCCGAGTGCAACCTGCTGATTTACCACATTGTCTTCTACTAGCAAGATCTTTGCACCAATATTTTTGAATTTATTGATATCAGAATCCTGGTTCTCAAACTGTAATTCCGATGGCTGGCCACCATCATGAACTACTGAATACAGCTTAGAGCAAAGATCAGAGGTTCTTACCGGTTTTGTGACGTATGTTTCAAAATAAGATTTGAGTACAGACCATGATTCTGAGCGTGGAATTGTCGAACTTAGAACAACAAGCGATATGTCGCTGTTTCTTGAATCGGATTTGATAATACGTGCGAGGTATTCACCATCCATTTTTGGCATATCCATGTCAATTAACGCAATTGTGAAAGGTTTCTGAGATTCATATGCCTCTGAAAGAGCAATAACTGCTGAAGGTCCGTCTTCAGTCTCTTCAACATCAAGACCCCACAACCTAAGCGTTCTTGCGAGTAATTTACGACTCGATCTATTGTCATCGACCACAAGCACACGTACATCTTCAATTCTTGAACAGTCTTTCTTCTTACTTTTAATTTCGGAGTGCTTATCAAAGGTGATCTGGAACCAGAATTCAGAGCCTTTACTTACTTCACTGTTAACACCAATCGTTCCGCCCATTTGCTCGACAAGTTCTCTGGATATGGCAAGTCCAAGACCTGTGCCACCATAATTACGTGTGGTTGAAGCATCCACCTGAATGAACTTATTGAATAGAAGATTGATTTTGTCTTCAGGAATTCCAATGCCGGTATCTCTCACTGAAAAACGCAGGGTTACATCCGAATCTGATTGCGAAGTTGTGGAAGCAGTTACTACAACCTCACCTTTGTGAGTGAATTTTATAGCATTCCCTGCAAGGTTTATCAGTATCTGTTTTAATCTGGCCGGATCTGCAACGATATTTGTTGGCACATCAGGCTCAGGAGAACATATCAGTTCTATGTTTTTATCGTTGGCTTTGACAGCAAGAAGCAGGGAGAGTTCCTCAAAAATGTCATTCAGGTTTATCGCCAGATGCTCAAATTCCAGTTTTCCGGCTTCTATCTTTGAAATATCAAGTATATCGTTTATAAGGTCAAGCAGGACTTCACTGCTTGTCTGAATTGTATTCACATATTGCTGTTGCTCTTCATTGAGTTTTGTTTCAAGAAGCAGGGATGTCATTCCAATTACACCGTTCATCGGTGTTCGGATCTCATGCGACATGTTTGCCAGAAACTCACTCTTTGTTCTGGTAGCCTCTTCAGCTTTTATCAAAGCCGAATCAAGCTCCTTGTTCTTAAGTTCCAGCTTATCATTATATTCTTTTAGCTTTTTTTCTGCAAGCTTGCGATCACTAATATCACGCATGGCAGCTACACGAACATTTTTTCCATTATGTACCGTATTATGAGCCAGAATCTCCACAGGAACTACAGTCCCATCCTTTTTAATGCAATCAGCATCATAAGGTTTCGAATATCCGGATGAAATGTTACTCATTACCTTTTCAACATAATCCGGATGAATTATCAGTTTTAAGATGTCTTTTCCGATAATATCCCTGGAATTGTATCCAAGAACCTTCATTATTGCTTTATTAGATTCCAGTATGATTCCGTTATTATGAATAATAATAGCTTCAAAAGCTGCATCTGCAAGCATGCGATATTTCATCTGGCTTTGAAGCAGTTTGTCACAATTGTTATTGCGCTGAGCGATATTATGAACTACAGAAAAAAGCAGGCATTTAAAATCTATCAAAACTGGAAACAAGTGAACTTCTACATGCTGTAAACTACCGTTGGCAAGCTTGTGTTCACAGAAGAAATAATTCTTAGTCTCTTGTTTTGCATTTTTTAATCCGTCAATCAATTCTTCATCAGGCAATGTGCTGATATCAAATATCTTTTTACCAAGGAACTCTTCATGTGAGTAGCCATAAAAGTTGCATGCAGCGCTATTAACATCAACAATATCTGCTGTATCCGGGTCAAGCAAAAGCATGATAATATATTCGTTTTCAAACAATGACCTGTAATCATTGTTGCACTCTTTTTGTTCATCTTCAGCGCGCATATTAATACCTGCGATCCATCATACTTGCAGAACATATCAGAACTCATGGATTTACTACAAAAATGCAGGTGTGCTTCTGAATACAAATATGATATATATTATTATTCAATATATATTTAGAGAATAGTAAATAAACGTATCTATTTGACCAGCGTCAACAACAATATGATGCTATCGAACCCACAAAAGTATTCTCACAGCTGTTTCAGCTCGCTTAACAATTCCTCATATCTTCTGTCAAGTTCAGGGATCATTTCCTGCATGCCTGAACCATTACCGGACTTTGCTTCTGCCTCTATTTCTGCAACAAAGTTACTGAGGGACATGCCACCAACACTTGCAGTAGCCCCCTTAAAAGTATGAGCAAGGTTTGTGATATCACCATTTCCATTAATAATTGCATTTTTCAGGGCTTCTAACTGCCTGTCTGCATTATTCATAAAAATGGAGATCACCTTTCTTGCAAGTTGAAGGTCATCCATCGTGTTTTCCAGAAGTAATCTGTCATCAAAAACAAGCTCATTCCCTGCTGGTTTTGCAGACATGGCTACATTTGCCTGCATTTCAGGATGCTTTTTTATCAGCCAGTAATCAAGGGTATGGATCAGTGACTGGATCTTAATTGGTTTTGAGATGTAGTCATCCATGCCTGCTTCTAGGCAACGCTGCCGGTCATCCTGCATTGCATGGGCGGTCATTGCAATGATCGTTACATGCTCCCTGCTGAACTCCTGCATCTTTCTTATCTGCCTTGTTGCTTCCAGACCATCCATTTCAGGCATCTGGACATCCATGAAGATCAGGTCATATTTCTTTGCTTTTAAGGCTTTTATAGCCTCCATACCATTATCTGCAACCTCTACGTCCAGCCCGAGCTTTTGTAACATGCTTTGTGCAACATGCTGGTTCACCACGTTGTCCTCTACAAGCAGTATACTGGCATTAATTCCACCAAGTGTCCCTGAAGAAATAGCAGTGTCTTTGGATATCGATATCTGAGATTCTGGATCGTTACTGTAGATCGAGCACAACTTATCGTAGAGTTCAGAAGCCTTTACAGGCTTTGAGATATACGCATCAAAATTAGTTTTGAACTCTGCCCACGAATCTGCATGTTTTCCCAGGGAACTCAGTAATACCAGTGATATATCACTGAGCTTTTCATCAGATTTAATGATCCTTCCAAGAGACAGACCATCTATCTCAGGCATCTGCATATCCAGTAATGCTAACTGGAAAGGGTCACCTTCATTATTGGCTTTTAAAAGTGCAAGAAGAGCTGAAGGACCGTCTGCTGCCTCCTGCGAATTCATTCCCCATGAACGCAGCAATTTTACAAGATACTCGCGATTCGTGTCATTATCATCAACTACAAGGGCACGGATGTGTTCTATGTTGTTGTATTTTTGCATCTTGGTTACTTTTGAATGCTTACTGAATGGAGCCCTGAACCAGAATTCTGAGCCTTTACCCTCTTCACTGTTGACCCCTATAGTTCCAGACATTTGCGCTACAAGCTCTTTGGATATGGCAAGTCCAAGACCTGTGCCACCATAATTTCTGGTAATGGAAGTATCCACCTGGCTGAACTTGGAAAAGAGGATATCGGTCTTATCGGCAGGAATACCAATTCCAGTATCTTTTACAGAGAAAAGCAGGGTTGTTTGCGAATCACTCT
This sequence comes from uncultured Methanolobus sp., assembly GCF_963667555.1. Taxonomy (NCBI): domain Archaea; kingdom Methanobacteriati; phylum Methanobacteriota; class Methanomicrobia; order Methanosarcinales; family Methanosarcinaceae; genus Methanolobus; species uncultured Methanolobus sp. The sequence continues at coordinate 404,022 of NZ_OY763421.1, read as the reverse complement.
CTGACACAAGAGACACATTGATAACAACTTCACCTTCATGTGTGAATTTGATGGCATTCCCGCCAAGGTTTATCAGAACCTGTTTTAACCTGGAAGGATCTGCAATTATATTCGCAGGCACATCCGGATCAGCCGCGCATATGAATTCAAGATCTTTGTCATGGGCCTTAACTGCTAAAAGTGAAGCAACTTCCTCAAGAACATCATTTAGGTCAATGGGCAGCACTTCAAGTTCCAGCTTACCGGCTTCTATCTTTGAAATATCAAGAATATCATTGATAAGTTCAAGCAGGGATTCACCACTTTTCTGAACCGTATCCACATAATGCCTCTGCTCATCATCCAGATCAGTAGTTAGAAGAAGTGTTGTCATTCCGATCACACCATTCATTGGTGTACGGATCTCATGAGACATATTGGCCAGGAACTCACTTTTGGCCCTTGTGGCTTCCTCAGCCATAATCAAAGCTTTATCAAGCTCTTTGTTCTTGATTTTTAACTTATCATTGTATTCCTGCAATTTCTTCTCAGCGATTTTGATCGAGGTAATATCAATACGGGAAATCACAACTTTACGTGGAAAGATCTCAGTATCTGCAAAAGGACGAACTTTTGTTACAAACCACTGTTCATAATCTACAAAAGGACAGAGAAACTCAACTTCAAAATAATCCGACTCTCCCTGCATCACACTTTCTATACCTTTTGCAAAGTTCAGGGTTCCGCCATAAAACTCCTTATTAGATTCTCTTAGTGAATGCAGGATATTTTTTCCTTCGCCAAATTTATTACTCAACTCTTCATTGATCTGAGCAAAATTCTTCCATGAAGCATTTGTTTTGATAATTACTCCTTCTTCATCAAGGACACATACATTCGCATCAAGCGAATCGAGAGTAGACTGATTAAGATGATTTATCTCTTTGATCGTTTGCTCTGCTTTCCAGATATTTGTAATATTATGCCCAACACCTACAAGACCAATGACCTTTCCAGACTGATCAATAAGAGGAGCCTTTATTATATCAAATAGAACCTCTGAGCCATCCGGATAGTTATCCCATACCTTCTCCTGTATGATCATTCTTTCCTTGATCGTCATTTCATCTTCTTTCGTGTAAATATCAGCTTTCTCTTTACTGTATACATCATACGAAGTTAGTCCGATTATTTTATCTCTGTCTTTACCGACAAATCTTGAAAATACCGGATTGCACCCCAGGTATTTTCCATTAAGATCCTTGAAAAAGATCATATCAGGTATTGAATCAAGAAGGCCTTTAAGCAGTATGTCTTCCTTTTCAAGTTTTGCTTCTGTAATTTTACGTTCGGTAATATCACGAACAGCAGCCACACGAATGTGCTTTCCGTTATGCATAATACTATGTGCTTCTATCTCAATAGGAAAAACAGTTCCATCCTTTTTTATGGCACGGACTTCGTATGGTTTCGTGGCATCATTGACCATATTCTGAAAGACAATTTTCAGGTCATCGGGGTGAACAAGCATCTGCAGGATATTGTTGCCCAGAACTTCATCCAGATCATAACCTGTTACCCTTGAAACTGCATTATTGGCTTCCAGAGCTATTCCATTATCGTGAATTACAATACCCTCAAAAGTAGTGTCAGCAAGCAGACGGTATTTGATATGGCTTTTGACCAGCTCTTCCTGAACGATAGTGCGTTCTGTGACATCATTAAGAACCACACACAAAAGGTCTCTGCCTTCTATTTTTACAGGAATTGCATCGATTTCCACATCACGGATTTCGCCATTAGCAAGTTTGTTCCTGGAGATAAAACGATTTTTTTCTTCATTCTTTACCATTTCAATTGAAGAAATGATCTCCTGTTCAGGCAACATGACTATATCAAATATCCTTTTAGCAATGAACTCATCACGAGTCCAGCCATAAAAATTACATGCAGCATTGTTTACATCGATTATAGACGCGGATTCTGGATCAAACAAAGCCATAGCTGAATGATTATTGTAAAATAATGACCTGTAACCATTATCTTTTTCCTGTGGTGAAACAGAAATCATATCATTTTTGGTTTCCGTGTTCATTAAACCTGCCTGAAAAGTTGGAATGATATCAGATATAAATATAATAGTATTGGTAATAATATATAATTGTTAACTTCCAAAAATAAGAACACAGTTAACAAGATTGAACTTTCAGATATTTTCATATATAATCGGAACTCTATTTATGAAAGAAGATAATTAAGGGAGACGGGAATGATGCTGGAAAGCAAATGTATTATTATCGCAGGAGAAGAAGCCGGACCTAAGTCTAATAAAATGGGCGGCATATGGAATGTCATCGATGCTGAAGCAAAGAGCCTTGCAAGTCTGATATCAAAAGGAGTCATCGAGGAAAAGCCGGCTCCCACAATAATTGTTGCCGGACCTTACTACGGCCATAGTGGTTCAGACTGGAACAAAGGGCTGAATCGTATCACCGACATGAGCAGCATGGAAGAACTTGAACCTGAAGGCCCTATTTTTGAAGCTATCGAGAACCTGAAGGCAAAAGGTATTGAAGTTTTTCCGGGAATTGAAATTGTCCATGATGTGAAGATAATCCACCTGATGTTCAAGACAAATGATTTCTGCCGGACCAGCGTGGAATACAAAGGATCGGAAACCTGCCTGGCAAATGCTATCAAAGGAGAAGCATATGACCTGATTGGTCTGGATTCCATGGCCTATGAGAGTATGGGCAATGGTATGGAATATAGCCATTATGTCAATCTGTCCTATGCTATCTCGGAATTTGTGAAAGAACTTGTAACATCAAGGAATGCCAGTTCCGAAGAATATGAAGACAAAGCAATTTCCGAGTTTGCAGCATCTTTGATGCCTGCTGTCCATGTTTCACTTCACTGTCACGAGTTTGGCGTTTTCTATGCACTTGCAAGACTCAAGAAACTTGGGATCAGTGTGAAAAGCGTTGCAACATACCATGCAACACTTCCGGGAAGATCATCTGGACACAAATCCATACAGAAAATAAGAGAAAATGACAGTTCCTGGGACAGCGGCGTGCCGGTCAACTTTGCCAAGCTGGAATCGTTATCAGGATTTGCAGATGTCGTCACTGCTGTTGGAGATTCCACACGCAAGGAAATAAAACTCTTCTACGGAATTGATTCTATTGTTGTGCGCAATGGAATTGATAACGATGAGGAAGCGGACATTGAATGGGAAAAGAAAACAGAGTGCAGGGAAAGAATACAGAACTTCCTTTCTGAGAAACTATATGCAGTTTACAACGGCAAGGTAATACCTCCTGAAAGGATCATTCCTATTTTTTCAATATCCCGTATCGAGATCGAGAACAAGGGTTATCCTGACCTTCTGGACTCACTTGTATTGCTTGACAGGATGGTCAAAGTAGAGATAGATGCAGGACATCTTGATGATAAATACCGTGTTATCTGCTTTATAATAGCAGCACATGGTCCAAAAACCAATCCACCGGAGAATTTCCCGATCAACCTTCCGGAAGAAGCGCTGGTTGGAGAAGAAATACGTCTTCAGCAGATGATAAAAGCCAGAGGTCTGGAATGCTCAAGACTTACCGATGGCAGCAGGCATGTCTCAGCGGTTCTGTACCCGCAGTGGATATCTGACCATGACGGCGGTCTTAATATGAGATCCGATGAGCTCATGGCAGGATGCATTGCAGGTGTTTTCCCTTCAAAGTACGAGCCATTCCTTCTAACAGGACTTGAAGCAGGAAAAGAAGCAACTCCGAGTATCGTAAGTAAGATATGCGGATTCAGTGATGCTCTAAAAACCCTCAAAAGACTTGTCATGGGAATGGGAGGTGTCATCGTTGTTGACAACATCAATATCCCATACCTCGAATCCATAGCAGACTACGCGCTTGCAATGGATTACTTCATTGACACATTCACCGATGATAAGGTAAAGTACAACCTTCTTTGCCAGGAAGCGAATCTCCTTGCAAAGGACATGAACTGGGAAGAACCAATAAAGACCTATTATGAACTTTTAACCGGAACAAGGATGGAGTAAACATGTCCGAGATACGCAAACACTATTTCCTTGATGAGTATTGCATAATAGCATCCGGAAGAGCAAAGAGGCCATCTGCGCCAAAAGCCTGTAGTGAGGAAATGGCACCGGGCAGTTGTGTATTTTGCGGCGGACATGAAGATAAGACCCCTCCTGCACAGGCTGTTTACAAAGACGGGGAAATACTGAAAGATAGTGATAAAGCACTGGTCAGGGACTGGCAGATCAGATGTATACCAAACCTCTATCCTGCATTATCTCCTGAGGCAAAGGAAGTGGAAAATTCCGGCTTTGAGGTAAAAAAAGGCTATGGATACCATGAAGTTATAATTGAGAGCCCTTCCCACGAAAATAAGATCAACCTCTTTTCGGATGACGAGATTCTGCTTCTTATGAAAACCTACAGGGACCGGGTTATTCATTACCAGTCTCAGAAAGGTGTCGAATATGTATCACTTTTTAAGAACTGGGGCAAAAAAGCAGGTGCTTCCCTGGAACACACTCATTCCCAGCTCATTGCGATTCCTCTGATGCCGCCTTCCCTTGTTAAAGAAAAGAAGGCCATTTCTGAGCTGAATAGTTGTCCTTATTGCCGTATCATCGAGAAAGAGCATGGAAAAGAAAGACAGGTCTACGAGAATGACGATTTCATTCTCATTGCACCATATTGTTCCAAAAACCAGTATGAAATGTGGATGCTTCCAAAAAAGCATGTGAACCACATTTCCGCTTTCACAGACGAGATGCTCATGTCTCTTGGAGACTGCATACGGACCGCTGTCAAATTACTTGACAGGACAATACCGGAACTGGCATACAATTACATGTTCTTCCAAGTAGACCATGACCTCAGTTATCATTTCAACGTGAGAATAGCACCTATCACTTCAATTGCAGCGGGATTTGAAAAGAACACGGACATATACATTAATACTATCCCGCCAGAAATAGCTGTAGAGCATTTGCTGACTCCTGAATAAGGATCCGGCATTAAGAAGTGATCAGATGGAAAATAAATTAAGAATTGCCATGTTCTCATGGGAAAGCCTGAATGCCATTACAGTTGGAGGTCTGGCACCCCATGTGACCGAGCTTTCTGAAGCCCTGGCACTTCAAGGACATGACATTCACATTTTTACACGCAATAAGGATATGCTACCCTATGAAGTGATTAACGGGGTGCATTACCACAGAGTTTACCACGCCCTTGATGGCGGTATCGTTCAGCAGATGGACAGTATGTGCGATTCAATGCACAGCGCTTTTACTGAAGCCACCGGAAAATTCGGGAAATTCGACCTCACACATGTTCATGACTGGCATCCTGTGAACCTTGTATGCAGACTTAAAGAGGAATTGGGAATTCCATTCATAATGACTTACCATAGTACCGAATGGGGCAGAAACGGTAACAAACATGGCAACTGGTGGGAAGCCATGGAGATAAGCCACAGGGAATGGAGAGGCGGCTACGAATCTGCAAAAGTGATCGTCACATCCACTAAACTAAAAGAGGAGATCCAGTACCTATACCAGATCCCTGATGGAAAATTAACAATAATACCCAATGGCATCCACGGGGACAAAATGAAAATGGATGTGGCCCCCGGAAAGCTCAAGGAAGAATATGGCATACATCCATTTGCTCCTGTTGCTCTTTTTGTAGGCAGGATGAATTACCAGAAAGGACCTGATCTTTTTGTGAAAGCTATTCCCGCAGTGCTGGCAAACAAATGGGACGTAAGGTTTGTCATTATCGGTGAAGGTGAAATGCGGCCAGAATGCGAAAGGATCGCAAATGAAATGAATATCATGGACAGTTGCCATTTCCTTGGTTATGTGGATGAATCCGTGAAAAAGAAATGGATGAATGCCTGCAACCTGATATGTGTACCAAGCCGCAACGAGCCTTTCGGAATTATTCTTCTTGAAGCATGGGACGCAGGAAAGAATATAGTTGCAACCGATGCTATTTCCCTTATTGATAATTTCAAGGATGGGGTCATTGTTTACCAGAATCCTGACTCCATTGCATGGGGAATAAATCACGTACTTAACAATTATGCCGATGATGAACTTGGAAAAGTAGGGCAGAAACTTATCGGGACAAGATACAACTGGGACAAAATAGCAGAGTCCACAGTGGATGTTTATAACGAGCAATTACAACGCATCCGGGATCAGTAAAACGATAATCAATTTTATGGGGTGGAATCATGAGGAAATTGTTTTACAAGTCTTCGAAGAAAATAGGGCTATCACCGGGATCCTTGATACATGTAGGTGAGGATAGAACCGAGATACCCAAAATAACCATTATCGATTATGATAAAGATAACTATCAGGAACGTGTCGTTGAAAATGTGGAGGAATGTTTCCCTTTCAAAGACTATCCTACTGTCACATGGATCAACGTAGATGGAATCCATCAGGTAGATATAATTGAGAAACTGGGGACGCATTTTGGGCTTCATCCCCTTGTAATGGAAGATATAGTACATACCACCCAGCGTCCGAAGATGGAGGATTACGATTCCTACATATATATCGTCCTGAAAATGCTCTGGATCGGAGAGGATGAAGAAACCGATGTTAAAGCAGAACAGGTGAGCATTGTACTTGGGGAAAACTTCGTCCTGTCATTCCAGGAGCTTGAAGGCGATACCTTTAATTTTGTCAGGGAAAGGATACGAAATTCAAAAGGCAGGATAAGGCTTATGGGAGCCGACTACCTTGCGTATGCACTTCTTGACTCCATTGTTGACAATTACTTTATTATCATTGAAAAGTTCGGGGAGATAATTGAGGATCTTGAGGAGGAACTGGTGGAAAATCCAGAACCAGGAACCCTTCAGAACATACACAACCTGAAAAAAGAAATGATATACCTGCGAAAGTCAGTATGGCCGCTCAGGGAAGTTATCAGCGGACTTGACCGTTCTGAATCCCCCCTTATCAGGGACACGACATTCGTATTCCTCAAAGATATCTATGACCACACGATACAGGTTGCAGATGCCATAGAAACATACAGGGACATACTTTCAGGGATACTGGATGTTTACCTGTCAAGTGTTAGCAACAAGATGAACGAGGTAATGAAAACACTCACCATCATTGCAACCATATTCATCCCACTGACTTTCCTTGCAGGAATGTACGGAATGAATTTCAGCTATATGCCCGAACTTGGATGGAAATGGGGATATCCGGCTGTGTGGGTAATCAATATATCGATATGCCTTGCTATGTATGTATATTTCCGCAGGAAGAACTGGCTTTGATCAGGATTATGATTTGAAGTATAAGTATGAGTATAATTTAGGAATGGAATAAAACGAGTAACGATCCAAGATGTTTGAGATATATCACCCACCTTTTACTGAAAAGACCGAAGACACAGAAATAATTGTTGAAAAGCAGGGAGATGACCTTGTCTATAAACGTCTTTTCAGGGGACATGAAGAGAAAGAACTTGTTTTGTTGAACAACGACGGGGATATAGTGATAAATCCTATTGAACCGGTAAACCTTCCTGAAAGTATCACGTCTTATTTGCTGATAGAATTCAAAAGGTCAGCAATAATCCGACCGGGTGACAAGAGAAAGATCTATCTTAAATTTCCTGTTGAGATCGGGGTCTTTATCTCTGATAAATCCGGAAACCATGAAGTTATCGATATTTTCACATTCAACAAGATCAAGTACACACTTTACGGAAGCCATACACAGGGACTGATCTGCAGATATTGGGAGAGTGATATCTACGCTGATGAACCAGACACAGATAACCTCTATGAAGGATTCATTGAACTGGAAATATCCAATGAATCAAGTCACCAGATGGAAATTACAAAAGCAATTTTCAATGCATATGGTATGAAGATCTACTTTGGTGACCAGAGACTTGGTATGAAAGCCAGTATGAGAATAATAAACAAACTACTTGCAGAAACAGATTTTACTACATATCCTACAACATCCAGGTTCAAACGTTCAATAGAACTCTATACGGCACGTAAACTTGCAATAACGACCACAAAGGGGATCATGGAGTTTGGCTTATGAGCAATAACAGCACCAGCAGCACATTGTCTTCATTTATGCCGGCACTCTCAGACCCGCTGATCCAGATAACAACAGTAATAGTTGTTCTTTTCTTTACAATATTAATAGCTAAAGGCATAACGATCTATTTGCAGAGGTCGCTTAAGGATAAGATGGACAAGGAGCATCTGAACATCCTTGTCAAGTCCATCTATTACGGGTCAATAGTTATTGCTATAGTAGGAGTGATCTTCCCATATCTTCAGATCAATACCTCAGGTCTCCTTGTTGCCGGAGGAGTTGTTGGTATAGTTCTTGGTTTTGCCAGTCAGAGTATCATGGGCAATTTAATTTCCGGAATTTTCCTTATGGTTGAACGGCCCATAAAGATCGGGGACCAGGTAAATATTGATAATAAGCTGGGTTATGTTGAAGATATAAAGATAATTTCCACCATAATCCGCACCTATGATGGTCTTTTTATCAGGCTTCCAAACGAAACGGTTTTCACCACCAGCATCACAAATTACGTTGCAAACCTTACCAGAAGGTTCGAATACGTGGTGGGGATCAGATACAACGACGATGCCGATGAGGCTATTAAGATAATCAAGGACATAATCGATAGAGAACCTTTTGCACTGGTCAGCCCCGGACCAAGTGTCTTTGTAGATACATTGGGTGATAACGCTGTCAATATCATTGTCAGGATATGGGCACCTGCAACACAATGGTATGATATGAAAACCAGACTTCTATGGGTCATCAAGAGAACACTTGAAGAGAACGGCATAGAGATAGCATTCCCACAGAGAACCATCTGGTTTGCCAGTGAACTGAACACCAGGAAGATGAGTAGTGATCATGTTCAAAGGATCACAAACGATGACTCTGGAAAGGAGATAGATGAACAATGAAAGCAGTATGCGTTTGTTTTGAGGTACACCTGCCTTTGCCGCTTCGCTGGTACTGGCCAAGAGAAGGATACGGAGATGCCCATATCGAAAAATACTTTGACATGGAAAAAGCGTTCCATAACTTCAGAAAATTTGCCGCAAACATTGAAATACTTAACGAAGCACTGACCAGATCCATAGATAATGGAGGAAAGTACACTCTTGATATATCCGGTATTTTTCTTGAGCAATGTAAATGGGCACCTGAGATCATAAACGGCTTCAAAAAACTTGGGAGTAACAGTGTCTCATTTGCAGCCTCACCTTACTATCACTCCATATCCTGCCTGTTCCCAAGTCTTGCTGAATTTAAAAAGCAGGTTGAAATGGATGTGAAGGTCATCAGGGACATTTTTGGAACTGAGCCTGAAACATTTGTGAATACCGAGCTCCTTTTTGATAAAAAGATAATGAAAATGCTCAAAGAGATGGGATTTAAGTGTTTTATTTCCGAAGGCTCACACAACATCATGAACGGATATGACCCCATGCATGTTTATGATAACGAAGTGCCAACGCTTCTAAGGCACATAAACCTGAGTGAGGATCTGGAGATAAAATTCTCAGACAGAGCATGGCCCGGGTATCCGCTGATAGCTGACAAGTTCGCGTCATGGATAGCCAGCATGGAAGGCGAGGTAATCACACTTTACATCAAGTACGATGCTATCAACACGCACCTTCAGAACAACGAAGGAATACTGGATTTCCTGCATGAACTTCCACTTTGCCTGAAAAAACATGGAGTTAAAATGCTATTAGCTGAAGAAGCGGTTGAACTTTTCAAAAGAAAGGAGCTTCCTTCACTTGAATCAAAAATGACTGCACGCTACGGGATGCACAACCTGCTGGGAAACCATGCACAGCACCTCTTCATGCATGAACTGGTGGACATAGGTGAAATGCTTGGAAAACTGGAAGATACTGAGAAAAAAGCAGAGCTTATCAAAATTTTCAGATACATGCAGCAGAGTGAGATATTCCTGGAAATGAACTCCGAGGAAAGAAGACTTGGATATGAGAGAGCGGTGAATGACCTGTCCATACTTTCCGATATCGAACGGGCGATAATTATAAAGGAGGCTGCGGAATGAACTCCATCTGTCCCTTCTTTGAAGTTCACCAGCCATACAGGCTGAGATGGTTCTGGCCTGACCACAAACAGGGATTTGACCGCTATTTTGACGAGGCTGTCAATAAGGAGATATTCCTAAAAGTTGCCGGAAAATGCTACATTCCTGCAAACAGGACATTGCTTGAGATCATTGACGAAACGGACGGATATTTCAGGGCAAGCATGTCTGTCACAGGCACCCTGCTTGAACAATGCATGGAATGGGGAGAGGATGTCCTTGAATCATTCAGGGATCTTGCTGCAACCGGATGTATTGAATTCCTGGACGAAACATGTTATCACTCCCTTGCATCACTTTTTGAATCAAAGGATGAGTTCATGGATGAGATAAAGGAACACCGTGACCTCATGTCAGAGCTTATTGGTGTCAGACCCCGCGTGTTCAGGAATACCGAAATGCTCTACAATAACAGTGTTGCTTACTTTGCTGAAAAGCTCGGGTACGATGCCATACTGACAGAAGGTATTGAAAGCATACTTCGTGGCAGGTCGCCTGACCATGTGTACAAAGCAAGACATTCGGATATTGCAGTCCTTTTGCGTAACTATAAGCTCAGTGACGATATAGGTTACAGATTCTCATCCGTATGGTGGGAAGAATATCCATTAACGGCAGGCAAATGGGCAGACTGGGCTTCATGGCAACATGGAGAGACACTCAACATATTCATGGATTATGAAACATTCGGTGAACACCAGTGGGAAGAAACGGGAATATTTGATTTCCTAAAAGCTTTGCCCGGTGAGGTCAAAGACAGAAGTATGCGCTTCCTCACACCGTCACAGACCATCGACACATACGAGCCTGCGGGCGAGATAGACGTAGGTGACTTTTCAACTATTTCATGGGCTGATATTGAGCGAGATACCAGCGCCTGGCTTGGCAATGACATGCAGCGCCGCTGTTTTGAGGAAATGAAATTACTTGAACCCTATGTCAGGAAGACAAAAGACCCGGAACTGCTCAGGATATGGAAACACATGCTTACATCTGACCATTATTATTACATGAGCACAAAGTGGCTTGGCGACGGTGATGTGCATTCGTATTTCAGTATTCATAACTCACCATATGACGCAGCGGTCAACTTCATGGCAGCTCTTAATGATTTCAAGTCTCAGGTATTCAGAACCCTGCGTTCACCAGCATAATAATATATTGTGTAATGTCATATAATTCATCGGAGTTTATGTATGGTACGAGATCTTTACATGTTCTCAAGAGTGAATGAGAAGGCAGACGTAGTCTGGTTCAAGATCGCATATGAGAACACATTACATTCTGAGGCAGATATTACCTCTTTTTTTGCAGAGAAAGAACTTGATATTAGATTTGCATACTTTGACAGTTCGGAAGATCCGACAGAAGGCAAATACGTCATGTTCACTGAAGCTGAAAAAGGAAGAGATATCGACAGCATTGTGAAAGAGCTTGAAAATATGGATGTGGTGCTTTCGGTCAAATGGGGTTACTCAAAGAACCGGGCTATCCAGTCCGTTGATTTCCCCCTGCGGATATTGGGAGAAAGAGCCGTTCTTATCAGGGCAAAGACCTTCCTTGATTTCATAAACATAATGGATGAACATGTTTCGCAATCAGAAGGACTGCTCACCATCATAGGACTTAAAAATGGTGCAGGAGCTGCCAGATATATGCGGGAAATGACAGAAATGAACAATGATAATTTCCTTGACCTTCTTGGAGAACTGTTCATGGCTGCAGGATGGGGAAAGATCGAAGCCAATGTTAATATTTCAGAACTTAGCGGGACTATAAGAGTGAACGATTCTTTCCTTGCCGATGAATATGGAGACAGTGATGTTCCTGTGTGCGTTTATATCAGCGCTTTTCTGGCAGGATACATATCGGAATCACTTAAAAAGACAGTGCAGGTAAGGGAGTCACGATGCAAAAGCATGGGTGACGAGATCTGCGAGCATGTAATATCTCCTGCTCCTTCAGGTGTGAAGATCGAGCACATACTCAGGGGAGAGTTACATTGATACGACAACCAAATTCTATTCTCGGGAACGATAAACTGCTCGTTACGATGGGCAAAAAAGGAGAGATATTCGGATTCTATTATCCCGGAAGGGATTTTGCCCAGCATGTTGAAGACTCGCAGGCATGTCTTCACGATGGTAAAGGGCTTATCTGGTCCAATGACCGTGAATGGGTCGCTGAGCAAAAATACCTGGAAAACACAAATATCGTGAACACCGTACTCACAAACCCTAACGGCCTTAAAATGGAGATACTTGACTTTGTTCATCCCACACTGGCAGTGCTGGTTCGTAAATACAAAATAAGCTCCCCGAATAAATTTACAGGGAAATTCTTCTATTATTCTAATTTCCAGGCAGGAGAAATGAAAAAGAAGAACTCGGCATTCTGTGATTATGATTCGGGTATCCTGGCTCAATACTGGAAAAGCCATTACGTGGGAATCACTTCAGAACCTTTGTTCAATGAATGGCAGATAGGAAAAGCAATGGACACGATATGGTGGACAAATGCAAAGTACGATATGGAAGACGGGGAACTCCAGAGGAACAACGAAGACATAGGCAATCTAAACTGCGCTGTAGGCTGGGATCTGGATGCAGATGTAAATAAACCGGCGGAGTTTACGGTTTTTATCGGTGCCGGGTCAAGAAGGAACACTTTGTACAAAAAGATGAGACAGGTACAGAATGAGAAATTCGAAGACATTTACAACGCAACGCAGGAAAACTGGATCAAATGGCTGTCAAAGAAAGTAATTCCTGAACTTCCTGACTATATGGGTTTTGAAAAATTCAAGCTTGACCTTCAAATGGCATTTAACCGTTCATTACTTACATTAAGTATTTTAAATGACCCTGGCAGGGGGTCTTTTGTAGCATCTCCTGAATTCGATCATGAATTTGAAATGAGCGGAGGTTATGGTTACTGCTGGAACAGAGATAGTGCTGAGATCGTCACAGCACTTATGGATTCAGGGTATCCTGAATATTGTTCCCGCTTTTTCAAATGGTGTAAAGCAACACAGTTGCATGATGGTTCATGGTTCCAGCGTTACTGGCTGGATGGAAATAAAGCACCTTCGTGGGGAAATTTCAGTTTCTCCACACAAATAGATGAAACCGGCAGCACCATATTTGCAATGGACCAGTATTACCGCACACTTCAGCATCCTATTAAGGAAGAGTTTCTGGACAGTGTATGGGCTACCGTGTTAAATGCTGCTGAATACCTTATGAGAAGAACTGCCGACGGAGTTCATGATCCATGTATCTGCCTCTGGGAATCACGTTCTGGTATTTTTACCTATACAAATGCCGCAATTTACGCAGGACTTCTTAGCGCTGCCAATATGGCAGTGGACTATAATGAAAATGGCCTTGCTGACAGATGGACAGAAAGAGCAGAGTTTATCAAGAAAACCACAATTGAAAGATTCTGGCTTGATGAAGGCTACTTTGCAAGAGGAATGGCGCATGGACAACTGGATACCGCAATAGATGCCAGTATTATAGGTACTTTTGTTCCTTTCGGGATGCTATCCCCTGAGATCCCGGAGGAAAAGAAGATGATAAAATCCATCATGGAAAACATAGAGAAGCAGCTAAGGGTTCCTGTCAACGACCATTTTGGCATCAAACGGTTCGTTGACGACAATTATATTGAAGGAAATCCCTGGATAGTTACGACCCTCTGGCTTTCAAAGGCAATGCTTGAAATGGCATATGTTGTTGATCCTAACTCAGGTGAAGCGGAGAAGGAAGAACACCGAAAATTCACGCATGATGCACTCAAATACATTCAATGGTCACTTAAAGGTGCAACAGGTGCAGGAATGCTGCCGGAACAGGTCAATAAGTACACTGGCCGCCCTGCATGGGCTATCCCGCTTTGCTGGAGCTGTGCCCTGATGATCGATAATATTCTCCTGCTTGATAAGATAGAAAAGAAGCTCGGAAGTTTAAAAGAGGCAGAGCAGACTGGAATTTCAAATGATATATTCAGACTATCATGAAGGAACAGTGAAAGAATGGCTGATAACCAACGGCCTTGGAGGATACTCATCTTCCACTGCTATAGGAACTAATACGCGAAAGTACCACGGGCTGCTGATCGCCTCCATGAACCCGCCTGTTGAGAGAATGGTACTGCTCTCATCCCTTGACGAAGAACTGTATACTGAAGATGGAGTTCATAAGCTTGCAGTTCACAAATACCCTGGCACTGTTTATCCCCATGGCAACCGATACCTGAAAAGTTTCAGTACGCAACCGTTGCCGGAGTTCGTTTATAGTGCCGGCGGGTTTCTCATCAAAAAACGCATTGTGATGGTAAACGGCAAGAACACCACCATTGTAAGATACGACATTGAGAATCCCGAAAAGAAGAAGGCTTACCTGAAGATACTTCCGCTTGTCAACGGCAGGTCTATCCATCACCTTACCAGAGCAGATGGCATCACTTTTTCTCAGGAACCTGAAGATAACAGCACTTCCATTAAGACCCCTCACCTGCAATTCGGTCTTTTCTCTGACATGCGATACCAGGCAGATGAACACTGGTATTACGATTTTGAATATGAGGTTGAACTTTCAAGAGGATACCCTTACCGTGAGGATAATTTCAATCCAGGTTATTTCGAACTTGAAATAACTGATGAGCGCTGCTCATGTTTTATAGTTGCAAGCGCAGAACCTGCAAGTGCCGGATCCGTTGAAAAACTGAAGAAAGCAGACCTGGTAACAATTGATGAGTTGATAAGCAGGGAAGAAAAAAGAATCAGGGAAATCGCAACATCGAATTCTGAAAATGACGCTTTTTTGCAGAAACTGCTCATTGCAGGCGACTCTTTTATCGTAAACAGGAAAAGTACAGGTTCAAAATCGATAATCGCAGGTTATCACTGGTTCGGTGACTGGGGAAGGGATACAATGATATCGCTACCTGGCCTGACACTTGCGACCGGCAGGTTTGATGAAGCAAGGTCGGTACTTTCTACTTTTGCAGCCAGTTGCAGGAATGGACTTATACCAAATCTCTTCCCGGAGAATCCCGCTGACTCACCCGTTTACAACACAGTGGACGCTTCGCTCTGGTTCGTGCACGCTGCCGGAAGATATCTGGATTACACGGGAGACCTGACATTTATAGAGAAAATATGGCCGACTATAGCTGATATTGTTGAGAACTATCAAAAAGGTACAGACTACGGCATCAGGATGGATGATGACGGACTGATAGAACATGACGGTCAGCTCACATGGATGGACGCAAAGATCGGGGACTGGGAAGTTACTCCCAGAAGGGGAAAAGCCTGTGAGATAAATGCCCTCTGGTACAATGCACTTGTCTGTGCTGCAGAAATTGGAGAGAAACTTGACAAGGATGTTTCAGGTCTTAGAAAGACCGCAAAGACCACGGCCGAAAGTTTCAACGAGAAATTCCATAACACTGAAAGGAACTGTTTATATGACTGCGTTTCAGGTCATGGTGAAGAATGGAAGGATGCTTCCATAAGACCTAATCAGGTTTTTGCAGTATCTATTACTCATACGATGCTGCCACATGAAATTGAAAAAGGAATTGTTGATACAATTTCTGAAGAATTGCTCACTCCTTTTGGACTCAGGACTCTGTCACCTGCTGACAGCAGATATACAGGACATTACGGAGGAACTACTGAGGAAAGGGATGCGGCTTATCATAATGGTACTGTCTGGCCGTGGTTGCTTGGGCCTTATGTCACTGCATTTGCAAAGGTCTACAAAGACAAAGCTGAAACAGAGGATAAACTTAAAGGTCTGCTGAAAGGAATTGAACAGCATCTGACTTCTGCGTGTATTGGCAGCATATCAGAGATATTTGATGGGAACTGGCCTCATGAACCCAATGGATGTATTTCACAGGCATGGAGTGTGGCTGAGATCTTACGGTGTTATGTTGAAGATATAAAAAAATAGAAATAAGGTAAATATATTATTTTAAAGATTTCATACGCAATCTTTATGAAAGTTTAAATTCATTAAAATATGTAATTTTGGGTTTTATTACAAAAGTGTGTGGGAATTATGGAATCTATGAGAATTGCAATGTTCTCATGGGAAAGTCTCCATTCGGCAAAGGTCGGCGGACTGGCACCCCATGTGACAGAATTATCAGAACAGCTTGCTAAATTAGGACATGAAGTCCATATTTTTACCCGTAGTGCATGGTACCGGGATTACGATGAAATAAACGGCGTTCATTACCAGAGATGTAATTTTGACGAGTCGGGAGATATTCTTGCCCAGATGAACAAAATGTGCGATGCTATGTATTCGCGTTTCATCCAGGTTTCAAAGGATTTCGGGGATTTCGATGTGATCCACGGACATGACTGGCATCCGGTAAATGTTTTGAACCGCATCAAATACGGGCTTGGAAAACAATACGTAATGACATACCATAGTACTGAATGGGGACGAAACGGAAATGTCCACGTGAACTCACCTACAGCCCATGATGTTTCCCATAGGGAATGGCTTGGAGGTTTTGAGAGCTCACAGGTGATCATTACTTCGGACAATTTCAAAAGTGAAGTTCAGGATCTCTACAGTATCCCTGATTATAAAGTATCCGTTATCCCCAACGGCATCTCTCCGGGTAAAATGGAGAAAGATGTTGATGCAGGCTCTGTCAAGAAAGACTATGGCATCCATCCTTACGCACCTGTCGTACTTTTCACAGGCAGGATGCACTATCAGAAAGGACCGGACCTGCTGGTAAAAGCTATTCCCAAAGTTCTTGATGGGAACAACTGGGGAGCACATTTTGTATTTATCGGCGAGGGCGAGATGAGATCATATTGCCAGAACCTTGCCAGTGATCTTAATATTGGAAATTCATGTCATTTCTTAGGGTATTCATCCGATGACGTACTCAAAGACTGGACTAATGCATGCGATATGACGTGTGTCCCGAGCAGGAACGAGCCTTTTGGAATTGTGGTGCTCGAATCATGGGACGCAACAAAGGCAGTGGTTGCTACGGATGCAGTTAAAATCGTGGATAATTTCCAGAATGGCATCCTGAGTTACAGGAATCCGGATTCGATTGCATGGGGAATTAACTACGCACTCGATGGCCTGGATTCACGAACACCAAGCATGGGTTCTAACGGAAAGAAACTTGTGAAAACCAAATTCAGCTGGGATACCATTGCACGAAACACGGTTGACGTTTATAACAAAATTGAATGAAGTGATAATATGGACGAAATGTGTTTAAGTATAGGTGAAGCGGCAGGTTGTGTTTACAGGCTGCTTGAGAATGGGGAATCCAATATGGCAAACCTGAAAAGCCACCTTAAGGATAATGGATATGATCAACAGATGACATTCATGGCTATCGGCTGGCTTTCAAGGGAAGACAAGATATGCATGACCAAGAATGGAAATTCATGGTCTTTAATGTTGAAATAAGCACGATCTGACATTTTAATTTCCTGAGGCATGAGAAAAACCTCAGGTTATCTTTTCTCACGTTCAGAGTCTGGCAAATAAAGCAGACTCATTTTTTTAATTTTAGCACATCCGTAACAAATTATTAAAAGTCCCGGAGTAATTTGATATAGGTAAAACTCAATAAATTAAATGCTCATTCAAAAACAGAATTAGGGGGAATTATATGATGAAAATGAAAAATAAACCTTATAAGAGCTTGGCTTTTAAGCCCATGTTATTACTGATCGCAGTGGCATTATTGACAAGCACTGCCATGGCAGCAAATAACAGTACAGGAAACAGAATATGGGATGCAGATGAGAATCTGTCCCTTGAATACACATGGACAGCCCTGAGCTATTCAGGATTCTACTATGACCTTGACTCCGGTGTGGGTTCAGAAACACTCACTATTACCCTTGACAGTGACAGCGACAGGAGCATTGGAGACGGTGACCTTGAGTACACAACAACACCAATAGATACTGATTTTGAACATGGTGACTGGGGTTCGTACCAGGTTATTGGATTTATGGCAGAGAGATACTTTGCAGGATATACCGATGATACGGATTTTGCAGATGACAGTGTCAGCCTGATATCAGACGGCATACTTTCAAAAGTGCTGCTTGACGATGATGAAAAAGTATCACTTTATTCAGGTTCCTCACTTATTCTTGAAGAAGGATATGAACTTGAAGTTGTGGAAGTAGACCTGAATGGTGACAGCGTAATGGTTACCCTCTCACAGGATGGAGACGAACTCGACACCAGCATAGTATCTGCAGATGACGATTATGTATATGAGAAAGAACTTGGAACCGATGACGAAGTTCCGATAATCGTTGTACACTTCAACAACATATTCCAGGGTACCGAAACTAACGCAGTGTTTGTGGAAGGAGTATTCCAGATTTCTGAAGACTATGTTGAACTTGAATCAGGGGATTCATTCGGAAAGATGGAAGTCAAAACCCTGAGCTCTGACGAGATAACAATGGAGAACTCTGACGGTATCACTCTTGGAAAAGGTAACACTGTCAGTATAATGGGTAAACTGAAGTTCATCGTTGCAGATGACAGCACCCTGAGATTTGGACCTATACTTGACATGTCTGACCCGGGAACCTATGAACTCAGAGGAACAGTGGCAGAAGATGAGAAACTCACCTGGACACCACTTAACTTTGAAGGTTTCTACTACAACATTGATGAAGGCGTTGGAACCGAATCCCTTGAAATAAAGGATCTCAACGGAAGGACAATCGATGACGGGGACCTGGTTTACAGGAGTGTACCACTTGATGTAAGCTTTGAGCACGGTGACTGGGGAGACTTCCAGGTTGTCGGTTTCATGGCTGAGAAATACTTCGCAGGATATCCTGACAATGAATTTACCGATGATGTAAGCCTGCTCTCTGATGGCAAGCTCTCAAAAGTACTCATTGATGATGACAGTAAAACTTCACTTTACTCTGGCTCATCACTTATACTGGAAGACGGATATGAGCTCGCTGTTGTAGAAGTTGATACAAATGGTGACAGTGTTATGGTAAATCTCTTGCAGAATGGGGATGACATTGATACCAGTATTGTGTCCTCAAATGATGACTATGTTTACGAAAAAGACATTGGTTCTGTGGACAATGTACCTATAATAGTGGTGCACTTCGATGAGATATTCCAGGGTACCGAGACAAATGCTGTATTCATTGAAGGTATCTTCCAGATATCAGAAGACCTTGTAGAGGTAGAAGATGACGAAAAGTTCGGTGAGATGAAAGTTACAAGTTTCTCATCCGATGAGATAGTCCTTAAGAATGAAGACTCGATCTCACTTTCAAGAGGAAAGACCATTGACATTATGGGTGACATCTCATTCAACGTTGCAGATTCCGGTGATGTACGCTACTATCCTTTCGTGGAAGTTTCCACAGTACCTACACAATCCCTTACCATTGAAATGGACTCTGTTCTGAAAGAAGATGAAAAGATAGAGATTGAGATCACATCAAGAGGAGCCGCTGTAAGTGGTGCTACTGTGATGTTCGGAGATGATGAAGCTGGAACTACAAGTACTGACGGTACAATTTCGTACACACCTGGTACTGCCGGCACCTTCACTGTAACTGCTGAAAAGGATGGATACGTTTCTGCAAGTGAGAAGGTGGAAGTTATCTCTTCCGATGATGCAACAAAGAAACTTGTAATCGAAGTTTCACCTGAAACTGTGGTTGAAGAAGACACCATCACCATTTCAGTGATGACTGCGATTGGCGGCGATGCTGTAGAGGATGTAGAGGTCTACTATGACAGCAAGCTCATAGGAAGCACTAATGCTGACGGTACTGTAACTTACACTGTAAAGGAAACAGGTATGCACAAGCTGTCAACTTCAGCAAGCAATTATCTTGATGCGGAGCTGAACCTTGAAGTACTTGCCCTGGAAGCAAAGTTCTCATACTCAAACCTCCAGGTAAGCCCCATTCTTGTAAAGACCGGTGAAGATGTTACCGTAACTGTGGACGTAACAAACACCGGAACCGCGGCAGGTGACAAGGATGTCGGACTGATGATCAATGGAACAACTGTGAGTTCACAGAGTGTTTCACTTGATACTGGCGAATCATCCACTCTGACATTCACTGTATCAGAAGATGAAGCAGGCACCTATCAGGTACAGATTGGCAGCTCTACAGCAAGCTTTACTGTTGAAAAGAGCTCAATTCCAGGACCTGGAATTCTTGTGTCTGTACTGGCTTTCATCGCTGTTGCAATGCTTATACGCAGGAAAGAGAACAAATAAACGGATAAATAAACAAAGTATCTAAAATTTAATTGTACCTGCTTTTTTGCAGGTACTTACCTTCTTTTTATCGAGTCTCATTTTGAGTTGTTTTTATTATTGATTAATTATTTTTTATACTGACAGAGAGACTTAAGTAATTGAGTATTTATATAGTCAGATTACTCTACGCTCTAAAACAGGATTTAAAGAAGGCATCAAAATGGACATTACTTCCTATATCTTTGACATACTCTACCTATTCTCATCAACACTTCTGTACCCGGTGATAATAACACTGATACTGCTTGCAGTTTATTCTCTGATACTAATAGGAGAGTTCGTTTCTGAACTAATGAAACGAAAGCAGGACTCCGAAAATCTTGAACTTTGCTGCTGCAGCACCCGCAAGCATATGCTTAACAAGGATTATGAAAAGGCTGCAAGCTCACTCAGACTTCTCAAACAGAACTTCCTGGTGAAAAGCTTTGCATTTAGTGCTGCAGAACATATTGAAAAAGGGAATATTCTGTCATTTGAGTGGATAGTTCAGAAACACGAAATAAAGATGGCAAAAAGACTGGAACAGACCAGGATCGTTGCAACCATCTCACCAATGGTAGGACTTATGGGAACATTAATTCCGCTTGGACCAGCACTTATCGGCCTTTCACAGGGTAATATCGAGGAGCTTGCTAACAACCTGATGATAGCATTCGCAACAACCGTCATCGGACTTTTTGCAGGCAGCATCGGATACGTGCTTACTCAGATAAGGAAAAGATGGTACTGGCAGGATATGGCTGATATTGATTATATCCTTGACACACTGGAGGCTAAAGAGTGAGACGCAGCCGTAATGACCGCAGAAATCAGATATATGAAGATGAGGAACAGAACCCGCTCACTGGTGTTGCGAACCTCTTTGACATTGCAATGGTGTTCTCCGTTGCACTTCTGGTGGCTCTTGTCATGTCTTACCAGCTCCCGGAACTGCTGAGCCCTACCGAGAACATTACCATTGTGAAGAATCCCGGTGAGAAGAATATGGAAATGATCATCAAAGAAGCCGGCGAGCCTATCCAGGTGCTTGATATGAGCGAGAACAAGGGCACAGGAGCAGGAGAGTATCTGGGTGCTGCTTACAGATTGCCGGATGGGACTATTGTTTATGTTCCAAGTGATGGGAACTCAACCGGTATATAATATCAATATCTATCAATATCATAAAATAACAGAGATGAAACTGATGAGAATCGGAGTATGTGGAATTGCATGTGAGAAGTGTCCGAGGATGATAAAAGGAGAATGTCCAAACGGGGAAACAGGTTGTATTCCCAAGTCCAACCCCTTCTGCAAGATTGCGGACTGTGCGTATATCAACAACATAAGACTTTGTTTTGAATGCCAACAATTCCCTTGCGAGATAACAAAATCAGGGCCTATAAGCTACGGATACTGTGAATATATTTCCGGGAGAGAAAATTAACTACTACCACCTCTATTTAAAGCTCCTGAATAAGGGTTTGTAGAATTCCTGCCATTAATTCTTTAAGGCATTCAAACTGGTTTTATCAAATAAATGTGATCTGTCACAGGTCATAAATAACTAGAATGAGCCCGAAGGGTACGGCGAAGCCGGCGTTTTCCCATAAGACGAGGAAAAAGAATAATCTGCATTTTACTTTAGAATACATTTATCTCAGAATTTATGCAAATTATTGGTATGAATACAATACTATGTAATGATCTTCTGCATGGAAGCATAGGAATGTGCCGCCTTCGGCGGATGGTTACTTTGTTTTTAGATCACAGGTTGTTTTTGGTTTTGGAACTGAAAAAGAGCAAAGTCATGTCACTCATGTGAGCAGGATTTCTGCAGAACCGAAAATTAATGCATGTATAGAAATTAATTTTATCTTTTTACGTGATTTTCATTATTTTTTTACTGATTCCTGTGTTTTGTGTAACTTTTACATTTAAAGCAGTATAAACCATTACTTATTTACTAAAGAAAATATACAACTAGTGAAGTATAAAATAAACCAGTGTGAGGAGTAATAATGGATACAAATTCAATGAAAATGAACTCAATGGACATGAAATCCATGGATATGGAAGATATGGATATGGAAAATATGAATTTATGCCAGAGCTGCGGAATGCCAATGAAAGATCATATGGATTTTGGAACTAATGAGGATGGTTCAATGAACAATACCTATTGTACCTATTGTTACAAAAAAGGCGAGTTCACTGAACCTGATATGTGCATGGATGATATGATCAATAAATGCACACATATGATGACCGAAATGGACATGATGCCTGAAAAAGAAGCAAGGGACATGAATATGAAATTAATTCCCAACCTTAAAAGATGGATGATGGGAAAAATGTAAAAGTGAATTTTACAAATTCACTTTAATTTTGTATCTGGATATTTTGTTTGATATTTCAACTATTTTTCTTTCAGAATGGCTACTGAATGAGGTTTAAGAGCTACTTTTACAAACGTCAGTGAGCCTGATCGTTCTATGGGATACTCGTTCTCAGGATCAAGCAGATCGGTCATTACCCCACCAGTTTTATGGAGATTACCGTCTACGAGAACATGATCAGCCCTTGGAACTGAATCGAGATTCATGACCGTGAGTATCTCGGTAGTATCAAGAATACGTGAGTAGGCCAGAGTACAGTTTCCGGTTGTGGGGTAAGAGAAACTGTTATCTGTTGCAGCACCGGATGATGTCTGACGGAAATATTGCCTTCCATAACGCAGTGCAGGCTCTTCCATTCTTACCTTTGCGACTTTTGAGATGCATGAGTATATGGGATTTGCATCATCAAAGAAATGGTAACCTTTCGTTTTGAAAGCTCCCCAGTTTCCGCCGAACATACATTCCCTGATGCAAACATCATCTTCTCCGCCACCATCAAATCCCTGTTCAGTTCCATAATAGATACACGGAATACCCTGGCTTGTCAGCAGATAGACAATTGCAAGGACAGCCTGCTGCCATATATTGTTACCATGCATGAAACGCCGGTATGGTCTTATCATCTGGTCATGATTGTCCACAAAGGTCACAAAATACCGACCGGCTTCACCGTGGTCTGTATAGAGGTTTCTGAAAGCATCATAGCGGTACCTGAGAACTGAAGGATCGCTGAAACCTTTGATAACTTCCTCAAGCACGAAATACAGAGGAAAATCAAGAGCAGCATCCAGGGATGGAAAACGCTCATTCGTTCCGGGAATGCGGCTGTTGCGTCCTATATACTTCTGTATGGTTGTGTCGTCGCCCACGATCTCTCCAAATATGAAGAAATTGTGTTTCCCTATGGATTTTGCATATTCCCTTATGGCATTGCAGAATATGGCTGTTGAACTGGATTCCAGATGCTTTACAGTATCCATTCTAAAACCATCGATATCCGCCGTCTTGATCCAGTACTTGTAGGCCTTGATAAGTGTGTCAAGGACATCGGGTCTGCGTACATCAAGTTCTTTTAGCGTGAAGAAATCCCCATTTACTGCCTGTTCAGCATCGTTCCAGTCTGTTATCTGGCCTCTGCGTTTGTAGCAATCAGGATTTTGAAGTTCCTGTGGCCAGACAGCATCATTCTCATTCATAACGGCACTCGGCTCTGAACTCTCCGAAAAAGCACGCCAGTTTCCAAAATCGAACGGACCGGGAGCATCTTTCCAGTAATAGTACGGATAATCATCGGGATATGCCCAGTTGTCGCCTGTGTGATTGATAATTATGTCAAGGATCACGTACATATCACGACTGTGAGCTTCTTTTACAAGCTCCTGAAGGTCCTCCAGGGTTCCGAACCGTTCGTCCACCTTCAGGAAGTCCTGTATCCCGTAACCATGATAACTTTCATCTGAATCCTGCCGGTTCCTGAAAACCGGACTCAGCCATATGGCGCTGGCACCCAGACCTTTGATGTAGTCAAGTCTTCTGGTTATTCCCTTGATGTTTCCTCCCTGGAACTTCTTTCCCTCGGAAATATCCTGTTCCTGAATTTTAGCGGAGGGAACATAAGGTTTAGACTTGTTGCTATTGTTATCGAATCTGTCAACCAGTAAAAAATAAATGAACACATCTCTCCAGTCAGATGGAGATGGGTGAACTTTCTGAACAGGTGTAAAATCAATGTCGCTTACTGATCGTATAGTATTTTCCGTATCTCCCATATTATATCTCCCTTTCAATCCTCAATAGAATTTAAATTATAATTGGATTCAGAAAGATATAACAGTTTTCGAGAGTAACTGATACCGGATCACTTCTTAGCAGTATTCAAACCGATAAAAGAATACGGCAGACAGTGTCTTGTTATTGATGAGAAAAGACCTACCAGTGCTACGATAGCCAGTATCCACCGCAGGATCCCAGGTTCTACAAGATCCATTGCGAGTATAATGATAGCAATGGTTCCAAAAAGCGCCCTGATTAGAAGATCGATCCCACCTACATTTTCCTGAAATAACAGTTTATTCATATCCATATTTTCACTCCCAATATTAATGTGGATAGAAACGATTTAAATCTATGTTTTAGAATCACCGAAATCTTCAAAGAAACAATTTATCAGACTTTCAGCTTTGGTCCTGAGGCACTGCTGCCACGAGTTTACCAACTTCCCTTTTCATAAGGATGACAGCTACAACAAATCCAAGGAAGTCGGATATCGGAAATGATACCCATATTCCTGTTAAGCCCATGTACAACGGAAGTATGAATACAAGAGGCGGCAGGAAGAATATCTGTCTTGAGAGAGTGATCATCAGTGACCCTTTAGACTTACCGAGGGACTGAAGCAAGGCCATCGCCACAACCTGACTGCCTATGAATGGCATCATGAGGAAGCTTATTTTTATTGCCGGCACTCCGACATTTATCAACCCGGCATCGGTGCTGAAAACGCGGAATATATGCTCGGGGATGAGGAAAACAACAATAACACTCAGAATGCACATTCCAAAAACGATTAAGTTTGAGATTGAAACGGTTTCCCGAACCCTCTCAAAATTACCGGCACCGTAATTGAAGCCAAATATTGGCTGGATACCGTGCTTTATTCCTATTATAGGCATCAGTGCGAGCATAAAGACCTTTATGATTATACCGAATACAGCAATTGCCATGTCTCCGCCATATACCAGAAGGCTCTGGTTAAGGAGAATGAAGACCAGACTTTCAACTGAGTTGAAGATGAATTCTGACATACCTATGCTCACGGTCTCCCAGGAAAGAGCAAGGTCAGGCACCATATATGCGAGCTTGAACGGAACTATGCTGATGTTGCTGGTATAATAATGAACTACCAACACACAACCGACTAGCTGGGATATTACCGTTGCAACGGCAGCTCCCATAACTCCCATGTTGAACTTAAAGATAAAGAGAGGATCGAGTATAATATTCACAATACTTGAGATCAGCATGATGGACATTGCAAACTTTGCATGTCCTTCGGCTCTTATGGTATTGCTCAATGCTGCTGAAAATGAAAAGAATATGGTTCCCATGAGTATGTATTTCGTGTACTCCCTTGCGAAAGGAAGTATGCTCTCCGATGCCCCGAATACTCTCAGTACGGGGTCGATGAACGCCAATCCTAAAATAGTGAAGATCACACTGGATATGATGACCAGCAGCACCATATTCCCGAGAGTTCTCTCGGCCTTTTTGTGATCACCCATACCAAGGGCTCGTGATATGATAGATGCTCCACCAATACCCAAACCCATGGAAATGCCCATCATGAGCATCTGTACCGGGAATGCAACGGAGATTCCGGCAATTCCAAGGGCACTGTCAGCTCCAAGTCCTCTTCCTACGAAAATGGTGTCCACCAGATTGTAAAATGCCTGCACGAGCAACCCCACGATCGCGGGAGTTGACATATTGTAGATGAGCTTTTTTATGTCCTCAGTGGCAAGTATATCAGATCTTCTGTTTATCATGCGAAGGACACCGTGATCAAAAAGAATTCAGAACGGACCGGTCGAACTGGTTGAACTTATCAATAATTGTCATTGAACAAAATACCATATCAGTCCGAGTAAAACTCCTATAAGTACCCAAAATTTGAACATACTAAAACCACATGAACCACCACAGCAACATGAATTACACTTTTCATCTGTTTTTTCTTTTGACATTGAATATCACATCCTCTGAAATTGAGTTATCTGGTGATCAGCTTGATAAGCCTCTTACCAAGGTATAAGTAAAGAACTTATCGATACTGTACTTAAACGAAAGAAACTGAATCCAACTTGATCCATACTACTCATAACCTCTATTGCAATAACCATATCTGTATTCTACATGACGTTTTGAAGAAATATTATCCTGAAATGAGCAAAAATAATTAATATTGAATTTATCATATAAATACTAAAAAAACATAGATGTGGAATTAAATTATATAATATGTTGCAGAATAATTGGATTTGCATTTACACGCCTACAATAAAAAATGATGAGAGTATGAAAATAATTACAGGACTCTTGATGCGCACGCTACTCATTGCAATGATACTGATTACCCTGCTTATGTTCAGTGGCAGTGTTGCGGCTAAAGAGATCGCTGTAGATGATGACGGTGATGCAGATTTTATTTCTATACAGGCAGCCATCGATAAAGCAAACAACGGAGATACCATTCTTGTTTATCCCGGCACGTATTCAGAAAATGTTGATGTGAATAAAGAGTTAACTATAATCGCAGCATCTGAAGATCCGTATGATACAATTGTCAGGCCCGATGATCCAAATGATCATGTATTCCATGTAACTGCAAATAACGTGACTATCAGCGGTTTTACAGTAACAGAAGGATGCTATGGCATATATTTGTATAACGTTCAACATAATAGGATCAGCAACAACCGATTGTTGAACAACACTGGTGGGATCGAACTATGGCAGTCCTGCAATAACGATCTGAGCAACAATATTGTCAACTCAAACAAAGGCCCAGGCATCCATCTTTTTTATTCCTGCAACAATAATGACCTTATTGATAACACTGTATATGCAAACATTATAGGCATTGATCTTTTAAATTCATCCAACAATGTTCTGAAAAACAATGAGATTTTCAACAATACGTACAATTTTGGAGTTCGCATTGTGGATCGTGATGAAACTATGCAGAATGATATTGATACCAGCAATTCTGTGGACGGAAGAACCATTTACTACCTTGTGAATACTTCAGATGTCACTATTGATGGCGACTCCAATGCTGCAACTGTGTATTGTATCAATTGCCAGAATATCACTATAAAGGATCAGATCCTCAAGGACAACAGATATGGTATCTGTCTGTACAATACAAGCAATTCTTTGCTCAAGAACAACACTCTATCGAACAATCATGTTGGCATCATCCTGGGAGCTTCAAGTAATAATAATAGTTTGAGAACCAATAATGTAGATCTGAATAACATGATTGGCATTGCACTTGATTCTTCCATCAACAATGAAATAATCAATAACACAGCCAATCTGAACATCTTTGTTGGTATCGACCTTGATGAAGCCAACAATAACAGGTTCAGTAATAACACTGTAAACAGGAACGATTACGGTATCAATCTGGATTCGTCAGAGAATAATGTTCTGGAGGGAAACATCATAGTAGGCAACAGTCGTGGGCTCAGCATAGACAGATCCAACAACAATGAGATACATGGCAATATCTTATTGAACAATAGCGAAGGGCTTCGTTTGCCGGATAGTAATAACAACACCATCTATAACAATTACTTCAACAACACCAACAATATACGGTCCAATAATGTCAGATTCTATTACAACAATAGTTGGAGCATAAAAAGAACAGATGGCATGAATATTGTTGGTGGGCACTATTTAGGCGGCAATTTCTGGGCTGATCCATATGGTACAGGTTTTAGCCAGACAAACAATGATTCAAATGATGATGGGTTTTGCGATTCACCTTATACAATAGGTGATGATAGTGATGATATCGTAGATCAGCTTCCACTTTTTTCAAGATCATTTGTTGTGAACATGACGGATTATGAGACCACACTCAGGGCTAAAGTCATTATGGTCGGTGCCCAGAGTGCAGATGATACTCAGCGCACTGATGATACTCATACCAAAGAAACACCTTCTTTCAGCTCTTTGCTTGCAACAATAGCATTTACAATTGCTTTTATTTTCATACGAAAAGAACAGAAATAATGTTCTGAAAGAAAGAAACATGAAGTGCATCAAAAATTTCAGAAATATTAAAAGTCTGAAATTATGATTCTGTAGAGATTCTGTTAATTACAACTTTGAATTTAGCATTTTTCAATAACTGCATTATTTCAGTAATAAGAAGTGAACTACATACAGATAGATATTAAAAAAAAGAAGTACATCAGCCGGGATTCGAACCCGGGTTCGAGCGTTGGCAACGCCCGGTGATGACCGCTACACTACTGATGTTCTTTGCTTAGGTGCCCAGACCCGGACTTGAACCGGGGACAACTGCCTCTTCAGGGCAGCGCTCTCCCAACTGAGCTACCTGGGCGTGATGACCCGAAGCACCTAAATGCTGCTTTTGCATTTAAACTTAACTGTTGCAAAACTGCTTGTGGTGGGCCCGCGGAGAGTCGAACTCCGGACCTCCGCCATGTCAAGGCGACGTCATAACCAGCTAGACCACGAGCCCATTATGCAGTTTGCGAATATCTGTAAACACCTTGCTGCTTTCTAACACTTTAGTGCTATTATCGCACGCCTTGGCGCTTATCAGCACCCCTCATAATGCATAATAGATAATAAACCTTTTGGGTAAACTGAGAGAATGCAGGACCGTGCATATAAAGAACAGTCTCCGTGACATGTCCAGTGATTATTCATGCCATCCGCAGCACACCTGCAAATATCCCGTCCAAAATGTCCTCTTTGAAGAAAATCTCCATTCCAGGAGGAACACATTCACATGTAATAGATATCAAGAGCCATGTTGTTAGAAAATAAGATAAGATCATTGTGGCTGATCATTTTAACGGGCACATGCGCCGTGTCTGCACAAAAATACTGCTGTGTGCCCTGACATAAAGATACATGTACCGTAGATTACGGGCATGCAATGGAAGGATACAATTGAAAGTCATTCAGTCAGTCAGTCATTCGCTGTAGAATGTATCCGGAGTAGAACTTGTATCTGTAATACTTCTTGTAGACCCGTCAGGATAAACCATGGTCAAAACATCCACAGTTCCATTCAATGAATGTGAATCATGGAGATAGAACGCATCATTCTTACGAGAAACGTCCTTTGCAAATATTACAGCATTATCCCTGCCAATCTCAAGGATCTCCACATCTCCGAAATCCGAAAAGAAAGTATCAATCGGACTCTCCAGATTGTGCGCGCCCATCAGAGAGATATACATGCTGGAGAACATATCCAGGCCATAGGAAATGGATATTACAGCGTCTGTGCCCTGGAACCTCATAGTGACCTGTTTGAAATGGATGTATTCCTCTCCATTGGATATGAGGTCATTGCTGGCCGAAAATGAAAGCAAGGATATGATAAGTGCTATAACCAGAAATGCTGTAAACTTCATAATATCAGGTCCGGAGCAACATAGGAAGGCATAATTTCTTATATTCTGATGCCACTATAATCATATTAACTTTACTCACAAATGAAATATAATAACTTTGACTTGGATAATTATAAAAACCGTCAAGTATATATTTTGTACGTACAACTGTGAACAAACCACAAAACTTGCGAGAAGACTATGGAAAAAGAGACTACTGATTCTAGTGAAGAGATTGAACTGTACGCGGACAATTTCGAAACCACAGACTCCATAGATGTTCCGGAACTATTGATTGACCAGATAATCGGTCAGGAACATGCGGTGGAGGTGGTAAAAAAAGCAGCCAGTCAGAGAAGGCATGTAATGATGATAGGAAGCCCGGGTACGGGTAAGTCACTACTTTCAAAGGCAATGGCTGAACTTCTTCCAAAAGAAGAACTACAGGATATACTCGCATACCCAAATCCTGAAGATAACAATAATCCAAAGATACGCTCTGTTCCTGCCGGAAAAGGCAGAGAGATCGTAATGGCACACAAACTGGAAGCACAGAAAAAGGCCCAGTCACGTAATATGCTGATGATGATACTTGTATTTGGTATCATAATCTACTCATTCTACGTAGGTCAGCTTCTGTGGGGTATCATTGCAGCGATAATGATATTGCTCCTTACACGCCAGTTCATGCCAAAAGAAGAAATGATGATACCAAAGCTCATTGTTTCAAACTACCAGAAGGAACACGCACCATTCCTTGATGCGACAGGCACACATGCAGGTGCACTTCTTGGTGATGTCAGGCACGACCCGTTCCAGTCAGGTGGTCTTGAAACACCTGCACATGACAGGGTAGAGAGCGGTGACATTCACAAATCACACAAGGGTGTACTGTTCATAGATGAGATAAACACTCTCAGTCTTGAATCCCAGCAGAGCCTGCTTACAGCACTCCAGGAAAAGGAGTACCCTATCACCGGACAGTCCGAAAGGAGTTCAGGTGCACTTGTCAAGACAGAACCTGTTCCATGTGACTTTATCATGGTGGCAGCAGGTAACCTTGACGCTATGGAAAAGATGCATCCTGCACTCAGATCCCGTATAAAGGGTTACGGATACGAGCTGTTCATGAGGGAATCAATGGAGGATAACCCTGAGAACCGCAAGACACTTGTCAGGTTCGTGGCGCAGGAAGTCATGAGGGATGGACACATACCTCCATTTGATCAGACTGCTGTAGACGAGGTTATCCGTGAAGCTCAGAGAAGAGCAGGCAGAAAGGGCCATCTTACACTGAAACTCCGTGACCTTGGAGGTCTTGTAAGAGTTGCAGGTGACATTGCACATTCAGAAGAGGCACCTGTTGCTACTGCAAAGCATGTCCTTGCTGCAAAGAAGATGGCAAGGTCAATTGAACAGCAGCTTGCTGACAGTTATCTTGAACGCAAGAACGATTACCAGCTTTTCAAGAAAATGGGAAGCGCAGTCGGACGTGTGAACGGTCTTGCAGTAATGGGAGGAGATTCAGGAATAGTACTGCCAATAATGGCAGGAGTTGCTCCATCACTCTCCAACTCAGAAGGCAAGGTAATTGCAACCGGAATGCTCAAGGATATTGCAAAGGAAGCTGTACAGAATGTGTCCGCTGTTATCAAGAACATAACAGGCAAGGACATAACCAACCACGACATTCACATCCAGTTCATCGGAACATATGAAGGTGTGGAAGGTGACAGTGCATCCATATCCATTGCAACAGCCGTTATATCAGCTCTTGAGAATATTCCTATTGACCAGTCTGTAGCCATGACAGGTTCGCTTTCCGTAAGAGGAGATGTACTCCCTATCGGTGGTGCAACCTACAAGATCGAAGCTGCAGCAAGAGCAGGCATAAAGAAAGTTATCATTCCAAAATCCAACGAGGATGACGTACTGATCGAAGAGGCATACAAGGACAAGATAGAGATCGTACCTGTAACCAACATAGTAGAGGTTATAGAACACAGTCTCGTAGGTCCTGAAAAGAACAGAATTCTTGAGAAACTCAAGAGTCTCAGCAGCCTTAAGACCGGTACCGAAATGCCTGAAGTGGTCCCTGTGTGAACAGGGGCTGTTACTTATTTATTTGGATTTTTGTTCCATTCACAAAGTGAGGAGTTAATAATGCATAGTGTAGACTTTTTTGATACGAGGATCATTGAGGGGACTACAACGTCTATTGTCCTTGATAATGGCAAGATAGAACAGATATCTGTCAATTTTACAAAAGGAGCAGCCGTCAGAGCGCTTAAAGGCGGTTCCTGGGGATTCACTTCCGCAGACGGAGATTTCGATGTTGAAAAAGCCATACGTGCAGCCTCTGAACTTGCTGTGAGCATGAATGACAAATCTCCCAAGGAAAAAGTAAAGATGCAGGATATAGCAAACCCTGTTATCTCAAACACCCCTAAGATAAAGAAAAATCCTCTTGATATCTCCCTTGAAGAAAAGGTAAGCAACCTGAAAGAGTTCGGAAAATACGCTAAAAAAGAAGGGATCAGCAGCACCAGTGCAGTGTACAGTGAATCATCATACAAGGTCATGTATACAGATTCCACAGGCGTGGAAGGAGAATATGATGTTGTAAGAACCGGGTTCGCTATTAGCGCTGTGGCTTCAAGAGACGGACTCTACCAGGCAGGAAGAGAAAGCCGTTTTGGTGTTACAGGCTATGAGATATTCGACAAATACAATGCATCTGAACTTGCAGAGGATGCTGCCAACAGCGCATTAAAGCTCCTTGACGCAAAACCTGCCAAAGGCGGAAACATGCCGGTAATACTTGACCCAGAGCTTGCAGGTGTTTTTGCCCACGAAGCAGTTGGACACGCATCAGAAGCAGACCTCGTACTTGAAGGAAGCTCAGTTCTTGAGAACCGCATCGGAGAATCTATTGCATCTCCGCTTGTGACAATAATCGATGATCCGACCATGCATGAATATGGTTATTTCCCGTTTGACGATGAAGGTTCACAGACCGAGAAAACAACTCTGATACAGGACGGAGTGCTCAGGTCATACCTGCATTCAAGGGAAACTGCCGCAAAACTTGGAGGAACACCAGGACACTGCCGTGCCCAGGGACACTCCAGACCGATCGTTCGTATGAGTAACACATACATCAATAACGGCAATTCAAAATTCGAGGAAATGCTTGAGGAAATAGGAAACGGAATGTATCTTATCGGTTCCAGAGGCGGACAGGTGAACACAGGAGAAGGCGTTTTCCAGTTCAATGCTGAAAAAGGATACCTCATAGAAGATGGTAAGCTTACAACACTCATCAGGGACGTTTCACTTTCCGGAAAGATCCTTGAGATACTCAATAATGTCAAAATGGTAGGAAACGACCTTAAAATGAACTCAGGAAGATGTGGAAAAGGCGGTCAGCTTGTGCCTGTCACTGATGGTTCCCCGCACCTGATGATATCCGAAGCAATGGTAGGAGGTGCATAAATGTACGACCTTGCTGAAAAAGCCCTTAAAGCAGCCACAAAATATGGTGCTAAGGAAGCTGAAGTTTATATTGTGAAAAGCCAGAAGACCTCTGTCAATATCCAGAAAGATATGATAGAAGGCGCCAAGGAAAACATCACAACAGGAATAGGTATTCGTGCTATTGTTGATGGTGCTGTTGGATTTTCCAGTACCAACATCATGAGCTACATTGATGAAGCTGCTAAAAACGCAGTCAGCTCTGCAAAAACACAGGATGCAGATCCTGACTGGAAAGAACTGCCTTCCAACCAGAAATATCCATCTGTTTCAGGCATTCTTGACAGGAACATCCAGAATATGGAACTCGATGAATGTATCGGTCATACAATGGAAATGATAGAAGCTGCAAGAGCCACACCTGGACTCATAGTTACATCCGGAAGTTTCAGCCGAAGCTACGGGGAAAGACTCATACTGAACAGCAATGGAATTGAAGTTTCAGAAGAGGGAACAGGCATATCAGGATTTGTAGATGTTATCACAAATTCAGGTGAAACTTCCACAGCATATGATTTTGCAATTTCACGTAAGAATGACATTGATTTTGCGGCCATTGGAAAGAACGCTGCAGAACTTGCAAAGAAGTCACAGGATACTATTTCCATTGAACCGCACAGGACTGAAGTCGTTATTCACCCATTTGCGTTCTCAGACCTTATTGAGAATACATTTATCCCATCCATTGATGCTGACAATGTACAGAAAGGACGCTCTAACCTCATTGGCAGGAAAGATGAGATAATAGCAAATGAGAAACTCTCCATATATGATGACGGACTGCTTGAAGGCGGTATTGACACCGGAATTGCCGATGATGAGGGAGTAGCATCACGTAAAACTACAGTGATTGAGAACGGAGTGTTCAGGTCATACCTATATGACACTTACACCGCAGGAAAAGATGATGTGGAGAGTACAGGTAATGCTTCACGCAACTCATATCTTTCAACGCCTTCTGTTGGGTCAAGGAATTTCATTATCGATTTCCCAAGCTGTGATATCATAGCTGACACTGACAGCGGTGTTTATGTGAACACAGTCATTGGCGCTCACACAGCCAATGCAATTTCAGGTGATTTCTCAGTTGAAGCACGCAACGCATTCACCATAAAGGATGGAAAGCTTGACAAACCTATCAAATCACTCATGATCTCTGGTAATATATTCGATATGCTCAAAAAAATAAACGGTGCAGGAACCGATGTGCGCAAGGTTGGCGGAACCATCACCCCATCCATCAGAGTCTCTGACATGAGTATTGTTGGTTAATTTATCCACATAGATTACTTAATTTTAGTAACTGCTTGCGGGAACATAATATTCCTGCAAACTATTCATTTTTTATTTCATTCAGTTATGTGTTTTGCCGTCATAATTGTGCATGATTACGACAATTAACGATTATTATAAGTATGCGCTGGCACTTTTTTTCTAAAATTTCCCCGGAAAATGCACAGTTTCCGGAAACAATTATATATGTATATAAATTATAAGGCAGTTATATAACAATACAGAGCTTGAAAAATAACAAAGCTGGCATCCATTTAAAAGGGCAAACAAATGGCAACACTTCAGAAAAAAACACTTGGCATCATCAGTGCAACTCTTCTGTGCCTTATACTAATCATATACCTGAGTTCACACTCCATAGTTATCGACAGTTATGACAAACTGGAGGAAGAAGATGCCAAAGAGAATGCTGTTTGCGTCAAAAACATATTATTACTTGACAATCATGATCTGGAAAACAAGGCTGCTGACTGGTCAGTATGGGATGAAACATGTGATTTCATACAGGAAAATAACAGCGATTTTGCTGAAAAATATCTCATGAATGAGACCTTTTACAACCAGAGACTTGATTTCATGCTCTTTTACAATAAAAACAACTCACTTGTATTTGAAAAAGTATCTGATAACAATGACCAGTCTGCAATAACACAGCTTGAAGATCACCTTCTGAATAACCCTTACCTTCTTGAACATGCCAATTACAGCAGCAGAAAAACCGGTTTTCTTGTCTTTGAAGAAAAGCCACTGATGATAACCGCACAGCCGGTGGTAAAAAGTGACCTTAGCGGACCCATAGCAGGAACTGTGATAATGGGCAGGGTCATTGATTCAGAGGAGATAACAAGGCTGCATGAAACTACAAACCTTATTGTAGATCTGGAAAACATAAAGAACACAGATATTACGAGAAATGCCTTAGACAGGAATACTGGCTCAAATGGCAGCATCCTTACTGTCACAGACAATACCCGGATATATTCCTATGTGAATTTCAACGATATCTACGGGAACAATGCCTTTTCCCTTGAAGTCGGAATGCTTAGGAATATCCACCAGCAGGGGATCAATGCTATCAACTATTTTCTCGTGGTTCTTGTGTTTACAGGAATCGTATTCGGAGCAGTGGTCACACTGCTGCTTGAGAGGTCACATATTTTCCGCCTTAAAAAACTCCAGAACGAAGTAGGGGAAATAGGCGATAATGGAGATTTTACAAAAAGAGTATCTGACGGAGGAAGTGATGAAGTTGCAAGCCTCAGTGGTTCTATTAATAAAATGCTTGAATCGCTTGAAAGGTCACAGAGACTTGTTATCAAAAGAGATGCAACCATCAATGCTATTTTGCAGGCCATGCCTGATATGATGTTCCAGGTGAAAAAGGACGGAACCATATGCAATTATAAACTTTCCACTGACAACTGCATATACGAATCACCTGAGACAGACCTTAATATCACACTTGAGGACGTGCTTCCGGCACACATCGCAGAAATGGAACTTGATATAATCGAAGAGGCGCTCAGGACAAACAAAACCCGTACCATGCATTACACAATGCCTGTGAAAAGAGAGATGAGGGACTTTGAGGTTCGGTTCGTTGTTATTGGAGATGATGAGGTTCTTGCTGTGGTCAAGGACATTACGGAGATAAAACAGGCAGAGGAGATGCGAAGGAAGGATATTCTCCTCAAAGAGGTGCATCACCGTGTTAAGAACAATCTGCAGATAATTTCAAGCATGCTGCGGCTTCAGTCCAGGAAGTTCACTGATAAGGAAACCATCGAAGCTTTCAAAAAGAGTCAGAACCGTGCAAAATCAATGGCAATAGCACACGAGAAGCTTTACCAGTCCAGCGACCTTGAGAACATCGAACTTTCTTCATACATAGAGACTCTTACTAAATATCTTCTAAATACATATGGCTGCGACCCGGAAAATATCAAAATTGATATAAAGATTAAAAACATAACACAAGATATTGATACAGCCATACCTCTTGGGCTTATCATCAATGAGATCGTTTCAAATTCCCTGAAACATGCCTTTACAGACCATAAGGGGGAAATAATCGTCGAGATAGTTCCGGATGTCGATGGTCAGTACATGTTAACGATAAGGGATAACGGAATCGGATTCCCGGAAGATCTGGATTTCATGAACACGGACTCATTGGGAATGCAGCTTGTAGTTTCATTAGTGGAACAAATAGAAGGCAGCATTGAGCTTGTCAGAGGTAACGGTACGGAATTCAGAATAAAATTCAAACAACTATCCTATAAGAGAAGGGACTACTGATGACCAACGAGAAGATAATGATCGTCGAAGACGAAAAAATAGTAGCTCTGGATATTAAAGATAGTCTGGAACATTTCGGATACTCTGTACCCTGCATGGCAGCTAGCGGCGAAGATGCTATCAGCTTCATTGATAAGTGTCAACCCGACCTTATTTTAATGGATATTGTTCTTAAAGGAAAAATCGATGGTATCGAAGCTGCAAAGACAATTCGCGATAATTATGGCATACCTGTCATTTACCTGACAGCCTATTCTGACGAAAAAACGCTTCAGAGAGCTAAACTTACCGAGCCTTTCGGACATATACTCAAACCCTTTGACGAAAGGGAACTGAGAACTAACATTGAAATAGCTCTCTATAACCGTGAAAAGGAAAAAGAGAAACAGTTCAATCATGAGAACTGTATCAACTCCCTCCTTGACAATATAGGCGATGCGGTGATATCCACTGACATGAATGGTAACATCAAATATATCAATCCACTTGCAGAAGCACTTACCGGATATACCAGGAAAGAAGCACTCGGCCGCAGGATCGATGAGGTTTTCAGGGTCATCTGTGAAGGCAATAAGGATGCTGAGGACCCGACCAGAAAAGTACTGAGAGAGGGAGCCTTTTTCGGACTTGAGGATGACACCATACTCATCTCAAAGGATGACACACGCATACCACTTGATATTATAGGCTCACCGGTCACCAATAAGAAGAATGAGATCATCGGCGCCGTTATCATCTTTTACGACATAACCGAAAGGAAAGCCATCGAGCGGTCTTTCCACTGCTATGATATCTCATACAGTTAACTCATTTTGCAAAAATCAGGATCAACCTGCTGTGCTGGAATCTGATTCTGAAGGTTCCTTTATACCTACAATTACAAGCAAGAGTGAGAACAACAACATTACAGCACAGATATAGAAGGGTAATACAAACGAGATATAACCGGCAAGGATGCCTCCCATTATGGGTCCAAGCGCCATTCCCGCAGCCTGTGAGGCTGTGATGGTACTTACTTTTGAACTGACTGCTATTCCTGCAAGGTCAACCGCCAGCGCCATTACAGGTGTTTCAACCGCTGCCATGGATATTCCCTGTATCGCGCGCAGAATTATCAGCTGATCTACGTTTTCCACATATCCCAGACCGATAACCACTGGAATGTTAAGCAACAATCCCATTGCAATTATCTTCTTTCTTCCGAGTTTATCAG
The DNA here is from genome assembly GCF_963667555.1 of uncultured Methanolobus sp. NCBI lineage: Archaea > Methanobacteriati > Methanobacteriota > Methanomicrobia > Methanosarcinales > Methanosarcinaceae > Methanolobus > uncultured Methanolobus sp. The sequence goes on along the minus strand of NZ_OY763421.1, from coordinate 365,618 downwards.
AAATCATACCCATGGGAGTCTGGAACAGCACCCTTACTATAACATAAGCGGATACGGCTATACTCAGGGAGACCTCACTGGTTGCAAATCTTGACTCGTACTCCGGCAGAAAGGCGAATATTATCATGATACCTGTCATCATCATGAACATCGCAATGGAAAGAATCGTGAACTGGAAACCTTTCACAGGCTCCTGCGATGACGTGGATGAAGACTGTCCGTTATGTGTCTCGGATACAAAGAACGATATCAGTATAAAACTTGCAAGACCTAGCAGCGCACATACATAAAATGCAGTTACATAGCCAAAATAACTGGCAATTACACCACCTGCAATTGACCCCATACCGAATCCAAATCCTCTGACCGTGGAATAGATACCTATCGCAATTCCCCTGGTACTCTTTGATGAAAGGTGAGTTACCATGGCAACCACAGCAGGAACAGTGGCACCGACAGTGATTCCCTGTATAATTCTCAAAAATAACAGATAGTCAAAATTACTGGTATTTGCATAGATAAAGGATATCAGGGTGAAACCTGCCATCCCTATTACCACGAAAGGCTTCCTTCTGTTCAGACTGTCAGACAGACGACCGAGGAACGGCTGCGACAGAGCATTTGACAGACCGAAAACTGTGGCTATTAGTCCAGCCCTGAAAACTATAGGAGTACCTGAGAAGATATCACTGTCCATTCCAACGATGTAAAGCGGGAGCAGGAATGCCAGCATTCCTGTCCCCATATCCTTGAACAGTTTGGACAGGGAGAGGATATACAGTGCAGGGTCCAGTTTATCGCTTTTATCAGACAATTTTTTGGATTTCTGGTGGGCCATTTGATTTAAAGAGATCATATTGTTGCAGATTCTCTGATCACTCAACAACTATGAATCCACCATCGGTCCATGGATGAGTTACAAGCTCATACTTGTATGTGCCCTTGTTTTCAAATGTGTATGTGAATGTATCGCCTTTCCTGAGTGTAGGGGACTGGTAACTTCCACCGCCAACCAGAGTGCCTTTTATGATAAATGCCACAGAATCATTGTTTACCCACATGACAGTATCGCCGGGTGAGATTGTTGTATAATCCGGATGGAAAGCATATTCCTGAATATAGACTATGGTATCGGCATCCACAACCTGTTCGGATATATTTTCTGCTGTGGCATCTGTTGAATTTTCATCAACGCAACCTGAAAATGCCAGACCTAAAATTGATATTGATAAAATAAGGAACGCAAGACTTCTGATTCTCATATTTGAGAAAAATTGCTATTGCCTAATAACACTTTTGAGTGAACAAAAAAGAAAGCGTGGTGAACGAATATAAAGTCGATATTCAATTGATATTCAGTTCCTTTCACGCTGCACAAGATACATCTCTTCAAGGCGGCCTATTGTTTCCACATCTTCAATGGATTTATCAGACCTTACATTGACAAGCCTTGGGAAACGTAGTGCATAACCTGACTCGTAATTGACACTTTTCTGGATCTCCTCAAAGGCAACCTCAAATATTACTTCCGGCTTGATCTCAACCTCTGTGCCGGATTCGGTTACAATAAGGTCGGAAAATAGCTCTGTAAGCTCCGCAAGCTGCTCATCGGAAAAACCAGTTGCTACACGACCTACAGGCAGGAAACGACCAGTGTCAGGGTCATGGCACGCAAGTGCATAGGAACCAAGGAAACTTGTACGTCTTCCGTATCCCCATTCTGCTCCGATGACCACAAGGTCCAGTGTCTCCATTACCGGCTTTTTCTTAAGCCAGTTCTTACCCCGCTTTCCAGGAGAATAAGGAGACTCAGGATTCTTGATCATGACACCTTCATGACCGGCTTTCAGAGCTTCGTTGTAGATCTCCATTATCCTGTCAAGATCATCTGTAACAAACTGGGTGTCAACCTTAATTTTGTCTCCTGACCTGACACAACCTTCAAGTTTTGCTCTCCTCTGTACAAGAGGAAGGTCAAGCAATTCCTCGCCGTTAAGGTACATTATATCAAAAAGATTCAGTATAAGAGGGATCTCACGTGCAGTTGACTGTACATCGTACTTTCTCCTGAAACGTTTCAGTATATCCTGGAATGCTCTTGGCCTGCCGTTCTCATCAATTGCAACTGCCTCGCCGTCAAGTATAGCAGACTCGGCATCGATATTTTCCCTTACAGCTTCCACAATATCAGGCAGAGATTCAGTAATGTTCTCAAGCCTTCGGGAGAAAAGTGTGATATTGTCACCTTCTTTATGTATCTGCACCCTGGCACCGTCGAATTTCCATTCAACCGCTGCGGTTCCAAGTTCAGAGAGTGCGACTTCAAAATCAGGAGTTACCTGTGCCAGCATCATGCGAATAGGACGATTAAGTTCAAGTCCAAGAGACAGAACTGCATCCCTGCCGCCCTCTCTTGCTGTCACTGCCACAAGGCCGAGGTCGTTTGTAAGCATAAAAGCCCTTTCGATCTCTTCGGACGGAACATCAAAAGCCTTTGAGATGGCATCACGAACGATTCCCTCACCTACGCCGATCCTCAGTTCCTCCACAGAAATACGAGCTATGTAGCCTACTTCTTCGGAAGATGCAGAGTTGAAAAGATACTGAAGGTTCTTCATCTTGGATGTCTGGGAACCTTTGCCGGATGTTCTTGATATGGCCCGGAATCTCTCAAAAACCTCAAGAATTGACAGGTCGGAGTTATCTTCCAAAAATGAGGAAAAAGTAGCCTGACCGGTTGATACTTTTTTCAGTGCTTTTACCGCAGTTTCACCGATGTCACCGGTTTCCCTTACCAGTTCCTTGATATCATTAACTGAAAGTCCTGCTGATTTTGCAAGGGCACTATAGAGAATACCTGCACCGACTCCTATTTCCTCACTGCTCCAGGCAGGGAAAATCTCACCCATTATAAAATGAGTTACAACAGGAAGCTCTTCAGGAGTTACCTTTTCAAGTAGTTCCGCAACCAGAGCAGTCATATCAAGAGAACCGGGAGTTCCTTCGATAACCTTGCATGCCCTGGCAAATTCTTTGAAACTTGTCATTGATACACCCTTGTAATATGGATGCTGATTAGTCTCTGTAAATGGAGATCATATCACTGAGGATTGCGCTTGCGGTCTCTATGGAACCGGCACCACGTCCTGTTACAGTGATCGGACCTGAAAGGTCGGTCTGGACCGAAGCCACATTAAGGGAACCACCAACGGCAAGCGGATGATCTATTGGCACAAGCTTTGGTGCGACATTGATCCTGCTGTCGTTGACCTCTCCGATAAGTTTGATGACATAACCCTCGTTCTGAGCCAGAAGCAATGCTTCAGGAGTGATCTTTGTAATTCCGGTAATGGTCACATCCTCATGTGTTGCATTCATGCCAAACACACAGTTTGCAAGAATCACAAGTTTACATGCAGTGTCAATTCCTTCAACATCGTAAGTTGGATCGGTTTCAGCATAGCCGAGTTCCTGGGCTTCTGCAAGCATCTGCTCATAAGGAGCATGCTCCTCCATCATACGGGTAAGGATATAATTACAGGTTCCGTTAAAGATACCTTCAACATTGGTGATGGTATTTCCCGCAAGCACATCGTTTGCAAGGTTAAGGACCGGCATTGCACCGCCAACTGTTGCCTCGAACCTGAAATGTGAACCTCCGGCCTTTGAAGCTTCAATAAGCTCACCATATTTCATTGCGAGAGGACCTTTATTTGAGGTGACAACATCTCTTCCATGCTTAAAGGCTGCAAGCATGTTCACAAGACCCACACCGCCTGTTACTATATTGGTAGGCGTGGTCTCAATTACAAGATCATGGTCGATAGTTTCAATAATTTCAAGACCGCTGAGCTTCTCAGAACCTACGACACCTTCGCTTTGTTTTCTGGCAAGCACTGCATCAAGGTCAACACCGTTCGCATCGATTGCTGCTGTTCTTGAATCAGCGACAGCAACTACCTTGAAATCAAGTCCCATATTTTGAAGGTACTCTTTTTTGTCGATAAGTACCCTGGCAACACCCTGACCTACAGCACCAAAACCAATAACAGATACACGGATCGTTTTCATCAGGCTACCCCCAGACTTTTTATTGGTTCAATTACCAGCAGGTCCTTCTTTTTTGCTATCTCCTTTAAAAGAGCAATAGCTGATTCCATGTGCTCTTTGCTGACAGCATCTATCTTTAAGGAAGCGGAAGATGCCATGTTTATCTTTGGCATTGAAAGGTTAAGGTCAACAACTTCTGCATAGCCTGTCTTGTCAATGGTATCTATGGTATCCTGTATGTCAGTGTGGACTATGTGTCCTATAAGCAGAACTGCACCATGCTCAAAAAACCTCTTCTCATCAATGCGTACGATACCGATGCCACTCTCTTCAAGGCTTGAAACAATATCATTAAGCTTGTCCGGTTTTATCTCAAAGACCAGCTGAACCGGAATGGTTCCGCGGGGAGTTCTCTTTTCGTGGTGGTGAACCACTGAAATCAAATTACCTTTAAGCTCGGAAACCGGTCTCAAAGCTAAAAGCAACTGCCCGGGAATATCTTTTAACTCAATATCCATGGAAACTCGCATGTATACCCTCATAATCTCATAAATACATAAATAGAACTATTCTGAATGCTTTCATTCATACTCATTAAATACAGTTATACGTTTTGGTTTAGCTTTTCATCATTTGCCATTATCATGAATGGTATTTGATGGATCTGATACTTCTGATCCGGACTCCACGTCGTTCGCAGACTCCGGTTCTTTAAGAATGATAATGTTGCCACGACCTTTTTTGAATTTACGTACAATTCCCCTGCTTTCAAGATCAGAGACCATAAGACTGACCTTGGCTTCGGAATGCCTGACTCTTGCGCGAAGATCCTTTTGTGTAATTCTGCCATCATTTTTAGCAATGATAGAAACAACCTCACGCAGATCATCAGGCAGGTAACTCAAACCACCAATCACATTACCTGGAATATATTCACCTGAATTATCATCATATGAAGTATTTTCTGGTGTTGGAACTCCTTTCTTTTGTTTTACAACTATGACTGTGCCGGCAAGGATGAGGATCAAAAAGACAATAATTATTGCAACTGAGCTTCCTGATAGAACGGAGGAAGAGCCTTCGTCATCGGATCCAGAAAAGCTGGCGATATCATCAAGTTCCGCAAAATCGCTCTCATTGAGCAATGGATCATCATAATACACTGGAAACAGGATAAGATCCAGCACATAATCACCATCATCTGTAATGGTGATCTCTTCTTCAGTATATGCTGCCAGTTCATTTTCACTGTAATAACTTGCAGATATCAGGTAGGTTCCGGGGTCAAGATTAAAGGAGTAGATACCATAATTTGCAAGCATTGACTGGGAAGGTGTTGAATTGATCTCTACAATTACATGCTCAAGAGGATCAAATGAATCCCATTCATATACAGCACCATGTATTGTTGCCTCCTGGGCTGATGCCGGAAAGCCAGAAGCTGCAAGTAAAATAAGACTCAGGCAAAGTAGGATTATTTTTTTGTTCAACACAGGATGTATATTTACATAGTACACCCATATAATAGTTACTTCTAATGCCAATCTAAAGCATGATAAAGTATTATCAAGTAAAATAAACTGTTATAAGCCTTTATTCAACATTGAAGCATTCATAAAGTATCCGTGAAGTAAAGTATGCTTATATTTCGTTCTGCCAATGGTGAAATTGCAAGTGCAGGTTGAAACCTATACTACCAAGATGAAACAATGTCACCCACAAATTTATACCACCGTGGCAATGTCAGGCTTGCACTTGCATGGTCAAAAAAAGAATAAATTCAAAATAAAATAGAGGGAGAATTGAAATGAACACAAGAAAACTTTCACTTATTGCTGCAGCTCTTGTGCTGTTCAGCTTGTTTGCAGTATCTGCTATGGCAGCAGACCAGCAGAGAGACAGAGACCAGGATCTTACCAATGCCCCTGATTTCGCACCGATGAAACAAACCAGAGCAGGAGTTAACGCTGACATCACAGCAACTGAAGTTGCATTCAATGGTGATGGGACCTGTGACAACTTTGTAGATGAAGATGGAGACGGAATCTGTGACAACTGTCCAAATGATGGGATCTGTGATGGAACTGGTCCAAAGGGAGCAGGAAATGGTCAGGGAGCAGGCAACGGGGATATGGCTCGCTCCAGAGACGGATCATGCACTGAAGAGTAAAGCATGATATAAAAAACGAAAATGAAAACGAAAGCAGAAAGGGAGAAATAAATGGGATAATCCTTTACCGGGATATATCCCATTTATACATTACATTCATTACTATTTATATATTAAAAACCTAAATTCATACGTATAACATCAATAACAATAATATTTTCAAGAGAACTGGAGAGAACTCTATGAATACAAAAAATGGAATGCGCATAATTACTATTTTTGCAATAATGATGATGCTGATCAGCATCGTACCGATGAGTGCAATGGCAGCATCGGAAAATGCAAATGAACACTCAAACAAAGAACTGAAGACGAACAATGCCAATGTAAAAGCTACTGATGATTCTGATGATGACAGCAGTGATGATTCTGAAAGTACTGTAAAAGCAATGGTCAAAGACAGGATAAGGGTCAATGAGACAGAGAATGCAACAACTAAGAGAGTTGAAATTGCAAAAATGAACTCCGGTAATGCTGCAGGCAACTATCAGGCAGCTAAGACTAATTTTGCCAATGTCAAGTCCCAGAATCCAAATCTGAATACAGAAGAAGCTATCAATGCTACAAAAGAATACCTGATCAGTTCTATAGACTACATACTTACTTTCCTCGATGAGGAAGAAGATAAAGATTACATAGAGCTTCTTGAAGAAGAAAGAGAAGCTGTTGAGGAAGCAAGCACAAGACAGGAACTTGCCGAGTCTGCAAAGAACATCAGAAGTATCTGGAACGATGTGCGCAAGGAACGCGTAGTGTCAAAAGGAAAGGTCATTGATAACAAAGTGGGAGCAGTTATTCAGACATCCCGGAATGTGGCAACCCGTCTTGAAAGTGAAATTGCCAGAATGGAACAGAACGGACAGGATGTCAGTGACCTTGAGGAGATGCTTGGTAAGTACAACGAACTCATAGCTTCAGCTGAACAAAATCAGGAACATGCAAGATATGCTTACATGTACGGTGAAGGCACTGATGCAGAGAACATCAGGGAAGCAAACCAGTATTTCACAGAGGCAGGCCAGGAAATAACGGAAGCAAATGCACTCCTGCGCAATATGTTCGGTGAGATCAAGCAGCAGAGGGAAGGCGTGGTCACACTGATCGGAGACGGGACACTTGAAGCAAACGGTGACGGAACCGTTGTAATTTCAGGAAATGTTACAATCGATGTTACTGCGGAAAATGTCAGTATAGTAATAAAAGATCTTGCTGACGATGCCATGATCGTTGTTGACGAGGAAGACTATGAGCAGTCCAACATAGACACAGGTAACAGCACTGACAACAACCGTGCATTTGTATTCATCGGACTTTCCGGTGATATCCACATTGAAGGAAGCCGACTTACAGTAATGATAAAAGGTACCGGAATTGACCTTTTCGCCGAAGGAACAGGATCAGTAGTGCTTGCAGGTCAGGGAACATACACTGCAGAAGGAACTACTGGTGAATGGGCATACAAAGCCGTAGATGACGATGATGCTGAAGATTCAGAGGATGAGCTTGAAGCGGAAACTGAGGATGAGCAGGAAGATGATAGTGATGACAACTCAGTTGACGATGAAGAAGAATCTGATGAGGAAGAAGACGATGATTCCGGTGAAGCTGACTCCCAGGAAGATGGACAGGATAGCGAAGACGACACTGACGATGGAAACGTTACTGAGAGCTGAGTAAAGCGGAAATAAAGATAGGTGGTTGTATGGTTAAAACCGGAAACGTGATTATCATTGCTGTGGTGCTCTTCAGTCTTATCATCTCAGGCTGTGCCGATAAAGAAAGCACTACCCAGGAACAGAGCGATATCAGCGACACTGCTGGTCAGAATCTCAGTGTTGCCGACGAGTTACTCAGCGAGGGAATGATAGGGATCACTGATACAGAGATGCAGGATCTGGAATCTGATCTTGCCGAGCTTGAAGCAATGCTTAACTCTATGGACCTTGATGAAGATATTGTAATAGAAGAGATATGAGTTGGACATTGAAGATGTTCCGCTCTACTTTTTTGTTTGCTGGCGATCAAATTATTTTATGCGCTTTTCTTTTTTCTTTTTTGTTGATATTTTAATAGGGACATTCACAATCTGTCAATTGCATTAAAATCCGGATATCTCTGAATTGAATCTCAAGTTAAAGGGATTTATTGCACATAAGAGAGATATCCAGATCACACCATACAACTGTTATAACTTTGGCCAACTGTCTTTTTTGATGTAAAAAATATTCTAATGCACACATTTTAGCATGTAATCTTTTTATAATAAGACTAATATACTCATTTTAGCATAAATTATTTGGAAACTGTTGTAAAAGCTATCTGTTCAAATTATGCAGATATAACAACAGTTCCCACAAGCATACAGAATTTACCGGTAACAAGGTGACAATATCATGTTTGGCACAAACAAAGTGATTAAAGAGATTCCTGATGTATTAAATTCTATCAAAAACGGAAACAATGACGCCAGAATATCGTTGCAAGGCAGCGATGCGGACAAAGCTGCAGTTGAGGAACTCAATGCTTTTCTTGATGAAGCTATCCAGTGGAAGATAGCGGCAGTTGAACAAGAGCTTATCAGAAGAGAAATGCAGGAAGTCCTGGCTAAAGCACTTGAAGGGCAGCTTGATACGCGTATAGGAACTGCAAAATCCTGTACTGATGCACAGGACATTACAGGATGTTTCAACAGCCTGATGGATGCTGTTGTGGAACCACTTCTTGCCGCATCCAAATATGTACAAAGAATATCAATGGGTGACATTCCACCACGTATTGAAAGAGAATACAAAGGAACTTTCAATGATTTCAAGAACAATCTCAATCTCTGTGTTGATGCGATAAATGCACTTATTGAGGATTCTGAAAAACTTGCTCAGGCAGGTATTGAAGGTATCATGGATCTGCGTGCAGATGCCTCCAGACATGAAGGAGACTTCAAAAAGATAATAATATCACAGAACACACTTCTGGATTCAATAGCAGAACCACTTCAAGAAGGAACAGATGTACTTCTTAAACTTGCAGTAAATGACTTTGAGACTGATGCCGTTGGACAATACAATGGAATATTCAAAGACAATATATATTCTGTAAATGAAGTGCGCAAGAGACTGCTCAATATCCAGCGCACCTTTGAGTACATGGTTGCCGGAGATTTCAGCGACCTTGATAAATACAAGTCCGTTGGAAAACGCTCCGAAAATGACAAGCTTCTCCCTTACACCATCGCAATGATGGAAAATGTAAAAGGAATGACAGATGAGTTCATTCAGCTTGGACATGCCGCTGAAAATGGAAACCTCCGCTATAGAGCAAATGCAGATAATTTCAGAGGATTGTTCAATGAAGCCATTACCACCGTAAATCATGCATTTGATTCTGTTATTGATCCGCTGAACATGACAGCAGACTATATAGAACAGATATCAAAGGGAGAAATACCTGAAAGGATAACTGATGAATATCTGGGTGACTTCAATCACATCAAAGAGAATATCAATGAATGCATAGATGGCCTTGGAGGACTTGTTGAGAGCAATGAAGTCCTGCAATTAATGGTTGATAATGACCATACAAGAAAGGTAGAAGGAAACTACCAGGGAATCTATGCAGAAGTTGCTACTGCCACCAATGGTGTCAGAGAACGAATATTGACGGTAATGGGAGTTAACAAGAAGATAGCCCTTGGAGACCTTAGCGACCTTGAAGGCCTAAAACAAGTCGGTAAACGTTCAGAAAATGATGATCTTATCCCGTGTTACATTGCCATGATGAGCAATATTGAAAAACTTGGTCTTGAGTTTGTCAAGCTTGGAAATGCAGCAAAGAATGGTGATCTGGAATACAGGTCTGACTCCTCTCAGTACAATGGTGCATACAAAGATGCAATTGATTCTGTCAATGATGCTATTGACGCTCTTGTCACACCAATGAATGAGGCCATGCGCATAGTCAACGAATACAGTAAAGGTCTTCTGGATGCCAGGTTTGAACTTGAGGCAAATGGTGATTTCAAAGACTTTGCTGATGCCCTTAACACCTTTGGCGATAAGCTTCAGGGCCTGATAGAAGAGTCAAGTGAAGTTCTTGCAGCAATTTCAAATAATGACCTCTCACGGCCGCTGACACTGGTTGCTGATGGAGATGTTAAGAAACTGACAGATGGTATCGAAAATGCAAGAAGGGCATTGAACGAAGTGGTATCGCTTGTACACAATAGTTCCATAAATGTGGCTTCAACAGCAGAAGAGATGTCAGCTTCTGTGGAACAGATCACATCATCAGCATACCAGATCGAAGATACTGTTTCTGAAATCGCAAAAGGCGCCCAGAGCCAGGCCTCAAAGACAGAAGAAGTTTCAAGGGCCATGATCGACATGACAATGACAGTTCAGGAAGTTGCCTCCAATTCAAGTAAGGCTGCAGAGAGTGCTAAAGGCTCAAATGAACTAATGGAAAATCTCAGGACGACAACAAAGGACCTGCTGCACAAAATGGAGAACATAAAACACACTTCTGCGGAGTCATCCGATGTTATCATGGAACTGGCAGGTAAATCCAAGCAGATCGGGGAAATTGTCAATTTTATTACCAATATTGCTGACCAGACAAACATGCTGGCTTTGAATGCTGCAATTGAAGCAGCCCGTGCAGGTGAACATGGAAGAGGATTTGCTGTAGTAGCTGATGAAGTACGCAAGCTTGCAGAAGATTCTGGTAATGCAGCAAAGCAGATAGCTACTCTTATTTCTGAAATACAGGAAGGAACCGATAATGCAGTTGTTTCAATACAGCAGGGCTCCGAAGAAGTTACAAATGGAGCAGAGGCTCTCAACACTGTTGCTACTGATATTGAACAGGTAGTTGAAGTTGGCGGAATGATCACTAATATGGTGCAGGATATTGCTGCTGCCGCACAGGAACAGTCAGCATCCATTGAAGAAATTACCTCGTCTATTGAAGAAGTCAGTGCGATATCAGAGGAATCTGCAGCCAGCACAGAGGAAGCTTCGGCATCTGTTCAGGAACAGAACTCTACTATGCAGGAACTTGCAAGATCTGCAGATGAACTTTCATGCCTCTCACATGATATGAAATCCGTAGTTGATAAATTCATCCTTGATCCTAATTTGCGTGTCAGCGGTGCAAATCGTGCAAATGCCGCTAGTATTGCCTGTGCAGGTGAAGGCAAAGGTGATGATAAGCATATAAATCACGATGGAAAACCTGCGCTAGTCTGAAGTTTCATCGATTTTTGCCGGAAACGGCAAATTTCATTTTTATTTCCTTTTTTGTTTAACTCTGCCAGTCATAGTAAAGCTGCCAGTTGCACCTGTTTTTTGAATATTACATGATTATTTCATAGGAAAAAGACTCGCAATGTAGAGTTAGCTTTTTATAGAAGAACAAACAACAATTTTGCACTTAGAAATGACATCATATCTAAGAGGAAAATTATGGGAAATATGCTAAAAACCACTTTATTACTGGCTTCTCTTACCGGTTTACTGGTTATTGTAGGTCAGTTGCTCGGTGGAACATCTGGGATGGTGATAGCGTTCGTATTCGCTCTCATCATGAACTTTGGAAGCTACTGGTATAGTGACAAGATCGTACTGAAAATGTATCGTGCTCAGGAAGTCACAGCAACCGAAGCTCCGCAATTATATGGAATTGTACAGAAACTGGCGATGCGTGCAAACCTGCCAATGCCAAAGGTCTATATCGTGAACACCTCAATGCCAAATGCATTTGCAACCGGCAGAGACCCGCAGCATGCAGCAGTAGCTGCAACCACAGGAATACTTGACCTGTTGAATGCTGAAGAACTCGAAGGTGTCCTCGCGCATGAGCTTGCACATGTAAAACACAGAGACACGCTTATCAGCGCTGTCGCAGCAACCGTCGCCGGTGTTATCACAATGATAGCAACCTGGGTCAAATGGGCAGCAATATTTGGAGGCTTTGGTGGAAGAGATGATAATGGTGCAAACAACATCATAGGATTTCTTGCACTTGCTATCGTAGCACCAATTGCAGCAACTGTCATCCAGCTTGCAATTTCAAGATCAAGAGAATTTGCAGCCGATGAAGAAGGAGCACGCATCTCACAAAAACCATGGGCGCTTGCCAGCGCACTTGAAAAACTGGAGTATGGAAGCAGCAACTATCGCCCAGGAAGAGGCGATGTGCAGGCATCTGAGACCACTGCACACATGTTCATCGTAAACCCGCTTAAAGGGCACTCACTGATGAACCTGTTCAGGACACATCCAACAACAGAAGAACGTATCAGACGGCTACGTGCAATGCAGTAGCCGATAAGATGATAGTATTAACATAAAATAAAGTTAGAAATTAAAGAGGCTTGTCTGTCCTTGTTCTACAAGATGGATGACCTCTATACCATTTTCTTCAAGCTTATTTGAAAGATAGTGTCTGTGACAGCCTTTCGGACTTTTTTCAGCACACATGAGGACTAATCTGCCATTTTCAGAGTTGACTTTACTGATAAGGGATATGAGTTTTTTAAGGCTGCTCTGGAACGACTCTGTTCCCATATACTCCACATAAGTGGAATCACGCATACCACCCACGCCTTCACAATGGTAATAAAGAATACTGTTCTTTGGAAGTATAGCTTCCAGTGACTCCCTGTCATATTCCCTGAAAGTTGACTGCGGATACCTTCTAATGTCGACCAGATGTGTGATCTTATTCTTTGCCAGCATGAAAATGAACTCATCAAGCTGCCGGTTTCCATATCCTATGGTATAGCACTTCATTCTTTGCACCATCGTGTTTAAACATATTAATATGCTGACATCGAATTATTTATCATGAGATTTTGCGGCATATGATAAAAAGAAAGCGGAAGAGATGATAATATAAATATGGACTTTTCTGAGATAAAACAGGTATTTTACAAAAAAAGTGTTCAGTTATTCATTTAGTTATCCATTCAGTTATATTACATCGATAAGAATATCATTGAGAAAGGCATTTTGTCAAAAGTAACTAGGGATTGTTCATATTTGCATTAACCTATTTAATAAATTCACATCTGAATACAGGGAATGAGATTTTAGAAATTATTTATTATATCTTAGTAGCCGAGAGAGGATAAAATGAAAGTATCTGTCAGCACTTCAAAAGTAAATGGTGAGGTTTTCGCGCCACCTTCAAAAAGCTATACCCACCGTGCAATTACGATTGCAGCACTGTCTGATGACTGTGTGATCCACCGCCCGCTTATGTCAGCCGATACACTTGCAAGTATCCGTGCAGCAGAAGCATTAGGAGCAAGCATTGAGAAATATGAGGATAGAATTCACATTAAAGGAGTGAATGGTAAACCTCACGTACCAAACAATGTCATAGACGTGGCAAACTCCGGAACAACACTGCGTTTCATGACTGCGGTGTCTGCGCTTACCAGTGGTGTTACCGTACTTACAGGTGACAGTTCCATAAGGAACAGACCAAACCAGCCTCTTCTTGATGTCCTGAACAAACTTGGTGTTGAAGCATATTCCACCAGAGGGAACGGCTGCGCACCTATTGTAGTTCGTGGAGGACTGAAAGGCGCTATTACAACAATTGATGGTTCCATCAGTTCACAGTTCATATCAGCCCTTCTTATCGCCTGCCCGCTGACCACACAGAGCACAACACTCTCCATCAAGGGCGAGATGAAGTCAAGGCCATATGTTGATGTCACAATGGAACTGATAGAGCAGGCAGGTGCAGAGATCCTTGTGGAAGAAGGAAACACTATAAAATTCATCATCCCTGCAAACCAGAAGTACAACCTGAAGGAATATACTGTACCAGGAGACTTCTCTTCAGCTTCCTACCTGCTTGCGGCCGCTGCTGTGACAGGATCAACTGTAATTGTAAAGAACCTGTTCCCGTCAAAACAGGGTGATGTTGAGATAATCGATGTCCTTGAACGCATGGGCGCAAAGATCGCCTGGGACAAGGAGAACGGTGTGGTAGAAATAACAGGCAACGGCCTGAAGGCAACAACTTTCGATGCCGGTGCAACACCTGACCTTGTGCCAACAATTGCAGTTCTGGCTGCATGTGCCGAAGGAACAACTGTGATCGAGAATGCAGAGCATGTACGCTACAAGGAAACCGACAGACTGCATGCAATGGCACTGGAACTTACAAAGATGGGCATTTCAGTACGTGAAGAGCCTGACCAGCTTATCATCACAGGCGGCAAACTGAGAGGAGCCGAGCTTCACGGTTGGCATGATCACAGAATAATAATGGCACTGACCATTGCAGGAATGGTTGCCGGAGACACCGTTATCGATACTGCAGAAGCCGTGGATATCTCATTCCCCGACTTCTTCGAAGTTATGAAAACTCTGGGCGCAGCAGTGGAGCTTGCCTAAAGTGCCAGATCAAACTTACTAAACAGGCCGACACGAATTAGTATCGTGTTGACCTGAACATCTTTTTTATTTTCGATTTTTAGGCTGTAGGCAATCTAAAAACAAAGTAACTACCCGCCGAAGGCGGCATCTTCCAATACCTCTGTATAGAAGAGAATTGCAGTTATTCTTGAGAATTCTACAGAGGGCGTGCGAAGAAAGTATTCAACTTCAACATGTCAATTATTTTGTACCACCTGATAGGAAAACGCCGGCTTCGCCGTACCCTTCGGGACAGACAAAGTTACTCATGACCTGCGATACATCCGTTTGCAAACTGACACAACGAAGCTGTCCACTACAAACAGATGATTGTTGTATTCAACGGTAGCATCCTGCTCTAAAAATGTGAAATGGTGGATTTGCCATCATCTAGTATCAGTTCGAAATTAAAAGTACCTGATATCGGGCCTTCAATTACTATTCCTGCAGAACCGGCACTTTCATCCGGCACCCACATGCCAGTGGAATTATCCAGCTTACCCTTCTGGAAAACAATGGTTTCACCATCAATGTGGTACAGATTTCTCGCACCATTTCCATACTGGCAAATTATTGTATTGTTCTCAACCAGCCATGAACTATCACTTAAATTTCCGTTCACATCCGGGTCAGGGTCCACACCAAACGCCAGGAATCTTACATCGGGCAACGAAAGATCGACACTGCATATCGAACCTTCGGGAGAGTTCGCATCCTGAATGTTCCTTGCATATCCATCCTGTATAGCCACAATATCAAGGACAGCGGAATTTATCTGCTTGCTGTCTTTCGCTCCCGAGTAAACAGGTGCCATATTGTTCCATGAGAATGCCATTAGAAAAATAATAGCTCCTGTTACGGCTAGATAGAATACCATTTTCATCGGAACTGTATCAATACCTCTGGTATCCCTGAAAAATGAATTGTTTTCAACCCCCACGTTTTTCACATCCCTTTTATTCTTGAGTTATCAAATCAACAAAATAGAGAATTAGTTTTGTGAATCCAGCCATTCTACAAACTTATCCAGAGCACGCCTGCGGTGTGAAACCGTGTTCTTGAATTCATCACCAAGTTCTCCGAAGGTCTTTCCGTTGTAATCGAATATTGGGTCGTAGCCAAAACCACCTGTTCCAAGTTCCTCAAAAGCGATCTTTCCTTCCACAGTTCCCGTAAATGTCAGCGGTTCAGCTCCCGGTTCGCAGTATCCTATAACCGACTTGAACACAGCAGACCTGTCGGTCTCACCTTCCATGATCTTAAGAACCCTTGGATTCCCGAGATTCTTTTCCACAAAGGCAGAATAAGGCCCAGGAAAACCATTGAGAACATTGATGAAGAGTCCTGAATCATCAACCATTACAGGAAGTCCAAGTTTATCAGATGCCCATCTGGCACCATAGGCTGCAATGGGTTCCAGGTCATCCTCCTGAAGCTCAGGATAACCATCTTTGTTCTGTATAACCTCAAATCCTTTATCGGCAAGTATATCCTTTACTTCCTTGAACTTACCCTTATTACCTGTGACAAAAACGATCTTACGCATATCTTCCCCTCTTCTCTATCTCTTTCACTCTCTCAAGCACTTCATCAGCCTGCCCGAATTCTTTCCTGTATCCACGGCAGAATGCCTCTATAAGTTTCTCATGGTTTCTGTGTGTACTTTCAAATGTCCTGAAAAGCACATGCACATCCACACCACGTGCTTCGACACTGCCTTCAAAAAATGACAGGCCGAAGTCGATCATGTAGATCTTATCGTTGAAAAGTATAAGATTGGATGTTGTCAGGTCACCATGTATTATTCCGGCTGCATGTAATTCCGCAACAAGGACACCTATCTGCTCACTGAGCTTCTCATCGATAACGTGTTTCAGTGCAACTCCATCAATGTACTGCATCTTTATTGTGGAGTTATCAATATCATAGATGATAGGAGTTGGAACACCGGCTCGTCTGGCTTCTGATATAAGCCGTGCTTCGGCTTTTGTCCTCTCCTTCCTGATACGCTCATCAAGCTCCTTCAGACGATAGCTTTTCGGGACTCTTTCCTTGATAAGCACTCCGTCCTCGACCCTGACCACAGCTTCGGCACCATTGGTCAGATTCATAGCTGCCCCTCCTCGCAAAAATCCCTGGGAAGCCACGTAACATCAACATCATCCGGTCTGAAATTCGGGTTCACATGGGAGTTCTCAACGTCAATGACATTTCCTGAATCATACATCAGGAGTCCAAGATAGGCGATCATTGCACCATTATCTCCCATGAATCTCTTTTCAGGAACATAGAAATTAGCACCGCGCTCGGTACACATGATATCCAGCATTTCCCTGAGTCTCATGTTGGCACCGACACCGCCTGCAAGAAGCACTTCATTCTTTCCTGTGTGAGCAAGCGCACGTTCGGTAACCTCTACCACCATTGCAAAAGCAGTTTCCTGGAAGGAATAACACACATCTTCCATGGAATTATCTTTGAGTGCTGCGGTTGCTGCGGTCGAAAGTCCTGAGAATGACAGGTCCATTCCCTTTACAACATAAGGAAGTGGAATGTAATTTGAAGCATTTTTAGCGAACTGCTCTATCTGCGGTCCTCCTGGGTGTCCAAGACCAGCACTACGAGCAAACTTATCAAAAGCATTTCCAAGTCCGATATCAAGTGTCTCGCCAAAAACCCTGTATCGTCCCATCCTGTAAGCCAGCACCTGTGAATTGGCTCCACTCACATAGAGTGTGACCGGATCGGTTGCCGGGGTTTTCCAGCGGCCAACCTCAACGTGGGCAAGACAGTGATTTACACCTACAAGCGGAACATCAAGACTTATTGCAAGCATCCTTGCAGCAGTAGCAACTGTACGCAGACAGGCTCCAAGTCCCGGACCCTGCGAGAATGAGATAGCATCGATATCTGATGCATCGACTCCTTTCTTCTTTGCATCCTCAAGTACTCCTTTCACCACATAGGAAGCATATTTTGCGTGGTGCTGGGCAGCTTCCCTGGGGTGTATCCCGCCAGTTGGAGGTTTATACATGTCGGAAACCTCCGCAATTACATCTTTCTCATTAACGATGGCAGCACTGAGGTTCCACGCAGTACCCTCAATGCCAAGCACTGTTCCTTTCAACTTGATATCTCCGGCGCTAAATGGGATGGAGTTGAATATTAATTTTGCTGTTTCCTGATAAGCACTGATGCAACTGCAAGTATCAGCAAAGTTACAATACCTGAGATTGCAGGTGTGCTTTTCTCCTCATTGTCACCAGTTGCTGCTTCTGCCTCTTCACCAACACTTTCCGGTTCGGATCCGGTTTCGACTTTCTGCAAAACAGTTCCCTCATTCTCCGTATCAAGAGTGATCGGAATATCTGCAGTTATAGCAAACGGAGAGAATCCTGGCGTACTTGCCTCAAAGTAATAATAATCCTCATCTTCACCTGTCTGCTCAGTAGCAAGTTTAGTCCAGACATCATCACTGTAACGATTGAGTGAAATGGTGCCAACGTTGACATCATTATCATCAACCCACTTTTTACTGACCATGAAACCAATTACAGGATCTTTGATATTATTCTCTGTGGCATAGCCAGTCTTTCCAACCCATATGTTCACATTTCTGTAAACAAGTCCTGAAGCCGCTTTGTCTGCAAGTGCAGATGTGTTTTTCAGCATCTCTATAGTCACACTGATCTTACCTGCATTCTTCAGTGAAGTGTAGCGGACATAATCTATCTCATTCTGCTCCTTGGTGAAATCAAAGTCCACAAGGTCATCCTTTCCTGCATACACAGAAAGTACATCCTTAAATTCAATATTATCAACATCCTCACCGGTAGAACCACCTCCGCCTCCACCGCCTCCTCCGCCACCGGAAGAGGTAGTAGAGATTGTGCTTGTTGCAGCACTTGTTCTTACTGATGTGTTGTACCAGTCACCTGCATTTCCCACAAAGTCAACAGCACGCAGGCTGTAATTGTAAAGAGTGCTGGCACTAAGGCCGGACTCTGTCATTCCTGAACCGGAATAATTTCCAAGGAGAGAGTTATTCGTCCAAACTTCCACATGATCAGTATCTTCTGAAGATTCCCACGTAAGAGTGACAGTTGAAGATGTGCTGGAGTTTGTCACGCTACTGATAACAGGTGCCGTATTATCCTCCAGAGGAGCATAAATGCTCAGATGAGTTATGTTTGCAGTAACCGTATGTGCAGTAGTATTAACGGTACTCCTGTAAGGTATCCACACTCCTTCATCAGTATTATACCAGCCAACTGCAAGTTTGGTAATGTTATTTACAAGATATGGATCATAGCCAAGTGTAAGGGAGACATTCCTGCCAAACTGGTATGAATAATTCAGGTCTGATTCATTATAGACCCGTATACCCAGCACAGTTCCTGTAAGTGATGAGCCGCTTCCCGGTTGGGTTCCTCTAACTACTGAAGCAGAAATATTCCCAGGGTTGGATGATGTACCGCTTATATTGAAATTGAAAACCGGGTTACTCACATTAGCATCTATTCCAGGAACGGTTACAGTTACCAGATCACCCGAACTTGTATCCACTGTCTGACCAAGACTGATGTATAGCGTGGTGGAATTAACAGGAAGATCATCAAACATGGAATAAACCTCAATAGTATTGGTACCATTTGAAAGTGGAACATTGGTCACATTGAACATATTGTTTGAGACCGGCCATGATTCATTGGTAAGATTCGAATTAACATATACCGAGACATTGTTTACGTGTTCCACTGTTCCGTTTAGTGAAAAGGTGGTTGTAGGAATGTAATAGATAGTTCCTGACTGCGGGGAGGTTATTGTTGGAGAATTAACCAGCAATGTGAAATTTACAGTTGTTGAATTTGTATTGTTTGTAATATCTGTAGCAAATACTGTCAGAGTATTCTGACCTACTGCTATTGGATGAACGGTCGTATTGTATGAGAAACTCAGTGGATCAGTATTATTATATGTAGCACTACTGTTTCCACTTTCAACAGTATAACTAAAATTGCACATTTTCCTGTTGCTTACATTAATATCAAACACATCGTATACTACAGATCCGTCTTCAATTCCATTTATGGTGATAACATTTTCTTCTGTACTAAAATAAAAGCTTACAGTTGTTGAATTAGTATATCCTGTAAGATCTTCTGCAAACACTGTAATGTTATGTTGTCCTTCTGTTGTACTCACACTTGTGTTGAATGAAAAACCAGATTCAATTGTGGAATTTACTCCACCATCAATGTTATACCAGAAATCACACCATTTAGTGCTGCTGGCATTGATGAGAATGTTATCCTCCATTACTGAATTTTCCAGAGGGCTCTGGATTGTCAGTATGTTGTCCTCAACACTGACATAGAATCTCCAGCCATAATTCACTTCTTCATCCTGATCTGTAAGTGCACTCACAGACACATTATGGAATCCTTCGGAATAAGGCTGAGCGGTCAGGTTTTGAACCTTATAACCGGATGATATAGCTTCCAGTAAATATGACACCGATGAACCGTCAATTTGCATTTCAATGGAACTTGAGTTTATCCCATCCACATGTGTCAGATTCATGTAGACTTCAGTTGTTGCGTTGGTTGTATAGGAATTATGTTCAGGGTACATGTAGATATTACTGACTTCTCCGTAAGAAAGTACAAGTGAAAAATTCTGCGGACCCTGTGGCACATTTGTTCCGTTGACTATTATTGTGTAAGTACCTGCAACCGGTTCCAGCAGTTCAACGCCTTCCACGTTATTGACTGTGTCAGGAGCACCGTTCCCATAATATGTACCATCTGGAGCTTCCACGATAAGATCGAGATTGTTCACAAGTTGTGCCTCAACTAAAGAGCTACCCGGATAATCGGTCCATACCAGAGTTACTCTTAAAGGTCTGGATGTATGGAGTATATCGTAACTGACATTCCATGACTCACTGTAATTGAGAGGGACATGATCGTAGTATCTCATGACAACAGGAGACTGCGGATAAATTGAGTTCTCGATATCAACACGTCCCCAGCCCTGAGAATAATCAGGTCTTCCATCGATCTCCTGATCGTCTCCGGTTCCGTATTGTCCCGGAGTTATATTACAAGCGCCATTAATTATCGTAGCTTTAAGTAGTGATGCGCTTGGGCTGCTGAGGTTTTCAACTTCAGTATAGTATTCCCTTACAAGAACAGCTGATCCGGCTGTGATAGGTGTGGACATACTGGTTCCGCCCATGTACAGATAATTACTGTTCCCGCTTACAGTACCCCATCCGGTTCCACTTGCAACACTGGATCTGGTAGAAATGATGAAAGTACCCGGAGCAACTACATCCGGTTTTATCCTGCCGTCATCAGTCGGACCACGGCTGCTGAACGCAGCAATTCCAGTGATATCATCCGCAATCCTATCCACATATATCGGAGATACAGGGTAATCAGAAGGCCATGCTATTCCATAAGTACTGGTAAGAGATGAACGATTGTTCTCAGATGCACCCACGGTCAGACAGTTCTTGGCTGTTGCCGGGGATCCTATGGAATCTGAATCAATTACTCCATCTCTATCAGAATCAATTCCCTCGTTTCCAGCTGAGAAAAGTATCAGCATATCGGGATGGTCCCACATGAACTGATCGACGGCTTCTGAGTAGTCTGTGTATAATCCGTATGTATCAGAACCCCAACTATTGGTGTGTATCCTTGCACCTTCGTTATAGGCCTGCTGGAACAATTCCTCCAGACCACCGGAAGGAAGGTACAAATTATCTGAACCGTCTGCCAGAGCCTGCATCACAAGTTGTGCTTCAGGTGCCATTCCTGCATACTGGCCTCCTGAAAGACTTCCGTTACCCAGAACTGAGCCTGAAACATGGGTACCGTGCCCGGATGCTACATCAGCAGCGCTTCCGTCTTCTGCAATATCGAATATTGCAATAATCCTGCCTCTCAGGTCAGCATGCATTGACTCGTTGTCGACACCAATATCAATTCCGGTATCTGCAACCGCAACTATCTGCCCGCTTCCATTGAGCCCGTATGTATTGTGAATTACATCGGTAGTGATTATCTCCGCAGCTTCATCATTATCAAAAGTTGGCCGGACGTACTCTTCTATCCAGCTTATTCCTGTGATGGAAGATATTGCATCAATCTGGTCGCCTGATGCCTGCACTCGGATTATTTTCCCGGAACCACCGAGAACCTCAACACCGGATAATTCAAGTGATTCGATGACTTTTACGTATTCGTCTGCAGAGAAAAGGGAAATATGATATGTCTGTGTTTCTTCAGTTCCAACTGAAGCAAATCCTGGACCTGTATCGCTATTTGTTACTATTTCTAGATCGTATTTGTAAGATGGCCTGTATTCACCGACCCATTTTACAAAATCCAGGCTTTGTACCTGAGTCAGCGAGCTTGCATTCATTCTGGCAATAAATGCATTATTTGGAACGTAAGTGTAGAGTTCTGCACCTGTTAAACCTATATCCTGTTTCCATTGCTCCCTTACAGGACCGGAGAACTGTATGATGTAATAATCAAAGGCATCCTCTGAAAAAGAAGATACGGATAAGAATCCATATTGGTCTTCACCTGTATCAGTTGTATTCACATGTCCGGCCTTTAAAAGAAGTAGGTCATCGTTTGTCAGATCAGCATTATTAATTCCTGCAGATGCAGAAGATGTAATAAGAATCATCAGGATAAAAACGATCAGGATATTGTTTTTAGAGTGCATAAGCCATCCTCGGATATTATTTCGAATAAACATGTATTATAATAAATATATTTATACATACCGTGTAATAAAATAAATAAGAGTGTTTATAAATAGAATTAGGACTGGGAAAAAAGAAATCACTGCTTCCTGTTGAGGAAGCAGACAAATGTAAGTATCAGGCATGTGATAAAGCCTGAAAGTGTATTCAAAGTGTTCTCAGGTTCTGTTTCTTCCGTTGTAACATTTGAATTGGTCTCGATGGTTTCCGGTGTAAAATTTGTTTCCTCATCCACAGGACTGTTCACTCTTTCAACTTCACCGGTAATTACAAACGTAGAGAATCCTGATGTGCTGGCCTCAAAGTACAGGTAGTTGTCATCAGAACCTGTCTGCCTGGTGGTGAGCTTGTCCCAGCCGCTCTCATACCTGTAAAGTGCTATGGAATCCGGAGCAATGCCATTGTTCTCCACCCAGTTCCTGTCAACTCTGAAACCTATCACAGGATTGGCGATATTAGCATCTGTTGCATATCCTACCTTTCCGACCCAGATGTTTATGTTCTTGTAAACCTCTCCTGAAGGCAGGGAGCTGACAAATGCTGATCTGTCCACCAGTACCTCAATGGTCGCTGAAATGGTTCCTGAATTCTTAAGTGACCCATAACTGACGTACCGAATATCGTTACCGTCCTTGTAGAATTCAAACATGACATCACCTGTTCCAACAAAGACAGAGCTTACATCCTTTACTGCGATGTTCTCGTACTCTTCACCGGAGGTACCGCCACCGCCACCTCCTCCGCCGCCACCGGCAGCAGAGCTTGTGGTAACTGCAGCTGATGTGGTATTGGTCACTGTGATCGAAACGTTGAGGAAATCATAATACTGGCTGTCAGTAACTGTGAAATTCGCATAATAATTTCCAGTCTGATTGGATGCAGGTGTCCAGTTGAACAAAAGACTTGTAGCATTGAAATCCGCGCCATCAGGTAAACTATCCGCTGAATACACCAGAGTATTATTGTCAACATCAGTTGCATTCAGTGTGAACTGAAGGTTATCAGATGCAAGAACTGTCTGTGATGATATAGACTGGAACTGCGGTGGAGCATTAATATTTACTACCGTTATGCTGACATTTTCATGATCTTTCAGACCATTTGCAGTTGCAGTGAAATTAACACTGTAATTACCTGAATCTGTATAATCCGTAGTCCATTCAAATACTCCTGTGGCAGTATCAAATTCAGAACCATCTGGCAAACCGCTTGCAGAATATATCACGGAATCACCATCTGCATCTGTTGCAGAAACATTGAATGTAAGAGTTGAATTCTCATTTACGGTCTTGCTGCCAATAGTTGCAAGTTCAGGTTCTCTGTCAACATTATTGACAGTTATCGTCATTGACTGTGAGGCAGTGGTACCGTTTGCAGTGGCTGTGAACTCTACCTCATATGAACCTGAATCTGTGTAACCTGTCAGCCAGTAGAACTGTCCGGAATTTGCATCAAGAGTAGAACCTAAAGGATTGTCGAGAGACGAATAAACAACATCATCTCCGTCAGGGTCATTTCCTGAGATTATGAAGTCAACCACTTCACTTTCGTTTACGGTAAAGTCATCAACAGGGTCTAGCGTTACCGGCCTGTCAACATTTGAAACCTTTATTGTAATGGTCTCTGAATCGTTGAGAGCATTTGAACTGGCAGTGAAAGTCACATCATAGGAACCGGAATCATCATAACCCGTTGCCCAGCTAAATTGTCTGGTTGCCGTGTTAAATGTCGCATTAACTGGCACACCTTCAGCGCGATATGTCACATCTTCCCCATCAGGGTCAATTGCGGATATGGTGAAACTCAACACCTCATTCTCACTAAGTGACCTGTCACCTATAAAGTTCAATACCGGTGCTCTGTCAACATTGTTTACTGTAATAATGATGGTTTCAGAGTCTTCCAGACCATTGGCTGATGCTATAAACTCAACAGTGTGGTCTCCTGAATCATCATAAGACGGAGTCCAGGTGAAATCTCCGCTTGATGAGCTGAAAGAAGCTCCCTGCGGAAGACCAATGGATGAATATGTTACGGAATCTCCGTCAGGATCGTTTGCAGAGACTGTGAATGCCAGTTCCTCATTCTCATCAACTGACCTATCCCCTATATCATCAAGAACCGGCGGTCTGTCAACATCACCGACATAAATTGTAATTGTTTCCGAATCTTCCAGACCATTAGCTGATGCAATGAACTCAACATTGTAGTTGTTTGATGTTCCATAACCCGGTGTCCAGATGAACTCACCGCTTGAAGCATTGAAAGTAGCACCTGAAGGCAAATCGACAACTGAATAGACAACTGAATCCCCATCAGGGTCTGTTGCAGATATTGTAAATGTTAGTGTCTGGTTCTCATCAATTGTCTGACCGCCAATTGATCTAAGAACCGGTGCCCTGTCAACATTAAGAACTGTGATAGTTATGGTCTGAGAATCTGTAAGACCATTTGAAGTAGCAACAAATTCTACATCGTAGCTTCCTGACTGATCGTACAGTGGAGTCCATGAAAATTCGCCGGAATCCTGGTCAAGAACTGCTCCCGCAGGCATATCATTTGCAGAATAGGTTATCGTGCTTAATCCGTCAGGATCAGTGGCGGAAATTGTGAAGACAAGAGACTTGTTCTCGTCAATTTGTTTGTTACTGATATCAGCAAGAACCGGACTTCTGTCCACATCGACAACGGTTATTGTTACCTGTTCTGAATCATCAAGTCCGTTAGCTGATGCAACGAATTCTACGATGTAGGCACCAGACTGATCATATGCAGGTGTCCAGCTGAATTCCCCGCTGCTCGTATCAAAACTGGCATTTGCCGGCATGTTGGTTACAGAATAAGTTATTGGATCATTGTCTGCATCTGTTGCTGTGACCTTGAAAACAAGAGGCGAATTCTCATTTACGGTCTTGTTACCTATATCTGAAAGTACAGGTTTTCTGTCAAGGTTTGTTACGGTAATTTGTACGGTCTGCGAATCAACGTCAATGCCATCAGTTACATTGAACTCCACATTGTAGATTCCTGCTTCATAGAAATCCGGAGTCCAGGTGAAAGTATCACCAGTGAGTGTACCAAAGCTTGCGTTGGTACCAAAGGTAAGTGTGTCACCGTCATCATCGGTTGCTGAAAGCTCAATTGTCAGAGGATAGGTTTCACTGACAGTCCTGCTTTCGATATGTGAAAGAACAGGAGCGTTGTTAGACGCTTCCGCATCAACTGTGAAATTCCATGAATAAGAGAAGTCCTGTCCGGTTTCCGTACTAGCTGATACGGATACATTGTATTCACCGGTTGTGTATGATGAAGCGCTGTTGTATTCTATCCTGTATCCGTCTGTTACCGGAGTAGCATCAAATGTTACAGGAACCTCATTTACTATCATAACGATAGAATCAGGATCAACACCCTGCGGATGAACAACATCGGTTGATACAGGAGTATTCCTGCTGTCAGCCTGTGTACCGGGAGCCGGGAATTCATTGTTGTCACATGTGAAAGAAGCTACAAGCGCAAAAGGCTGTTCTCCTCCCTTATTTATACCTGTACCATTGACACTAAAAGTATAATCATCATCAGAAACGCTATTTATTTCGATACCTTCAACATTATTGATGCGATCATAATCAGAACCGCCGTTTCCGTAATAGATAATGGAAGAATCTGTAATATTGAAGTCAAGGTCATTTACAAGTGACTTACTTGCAGTTAATGAAGCTGGGTAGTCAGTCCATACAAGAGTTGCTCTTAAAGACTCTTTACTTTCAATGTAATCATAGGTATGAGTCCATGTTTCACCTGTGCTCAGGGATTCACTGTCATAATAAGCGATCACATCCGGATAGTCAGCCATTAAGGAACCTGCAACATCAACACGACCCCAGCCCTGTGAATTATCAGGTCTGCCGGTTATCTCCTGGTCATCACCTTCACCGTATTGTCCGGGAGTCATGTCAGCTGCACCGTTTATGAGAGTGGCTTTCAGAAGGGCAGCACTCGGACTTGCCACATTTTCAATTTCAGTGTAATACTCTCTCACAAGTGCAGCAGAACCTGCAACAAGTGGTGTTGCCATACTTGTGCCACCCATGTATGCATAATTGTTATCGATCGATCCCCAGTCATACCAGGTAACATAACTGGACTTTGTGGAAGCTATGTAAGTACCCGGAGCCACAAGGTCGGGTTTTATTCTCCCATCGTCTGTGGGGCCTCTGCTACTAAAAGCGGCAATACCATCTACATCATCTGCTTTTGTATCATTGAATATGGGAAGTGCAAAACGACTACCGTAAGTAGATAGCTTCACAGGCCTGTAACTCTCTGATGCGCCTACTGCAATACAGTTCTTCGACGTTGCCGGGGGCGAGGTCGAATTAATGTCGATAACACCATCTTTATCATTATCTGTTCCTGAATTTCCTGCTGAGAACAATATCAGCATGTCAGGATGTTCCCACATGAATTCATCGACTATATTGGAAGGAATGGTATAATTCCCCAAGCCGGATTCATAACCCCAGCTATTGGTGTGTATCCTTGCTCCAAGATCATATGCATCCTGGAAAATATCGTCGAGGTTTGAATAAGTAATATTCATACCTCCAGTTGAGCTGTCCTGAACAGCTTCAAAAACCAACCCTGCTTCAGGTGCCATTCCTTTATACTGGCCACCTGACATTGTACCGTCTCCCAGTACTGAACCTGCGACATGGGTTCCATGTCCACCATTGAGCCATGACTCTGCATCATCGGCTGCACCATCACCAAAATAGTCAATTAAACTTATGATCCTGCCTGAAAAATCCGGATGCATCGAACTGTCGTCCACACCTGTATCCAGTCCGGTGTCACATACAGCAACGATCTGTCCGCTTCCATTGAGTCCGATGTCATTGTGTACGGTGTCCACTTGCATTATTCCAGCTGCAACATCGTTAAATAGAACAACCTCATAGGATTTTTCTATCCAGCTGACCCCGCTTATTGCTGCAAGGGAATCGATCTGGTTTTCAGGTAAAACAATCGTTAGTATTCTGCCTGAACTGCTGATTACAGCTCCATTGATAGCTGTGATAGCCTGAATGACTTCATCAGCACTTTGCTCTTCAAAAAGAATTACATTCAGATCTATTGTTTCAAATTGCATTTCATTTATTGATATTTGATCCTCATCTTCTTGCGGAATGAGATCGTACTTATACTCAGGTAAATACTCGCCAACCCAGCGCACAAATTCAAGAGAAGCAACATGATCCCTGACGGTTCCATTCATTTTCAGCACAAAAGTATTGTCAGGAATATAATCAAATATCTCAGCACCCGCTGCCTGTACAGTTTCTTTCCATTCAGGCTGCACAATGCCATCGAACTGAACAAGGTAATATTTGTAAGAACTGTCCGGTAGTCCACTATTGACCTGAACTGACATTGGATCAGGTTCGGTGGTGTTGCCTTCCAGAAGCTGATCAGTATCTATCTGACCTGCTTTTAAGAAGATGAGGTTGTCG
The DNA here is from genome assembly GCF_963667555.1 of uncultured Methanolobus sp. Lineage (NCBI taxonomy): Archaea > Methanobacteriati > Methanobacteriota > Methanomicrobia > Methanosarcinales > Methanosarcinaceae > Methanolobus > uncultured Methanolobus sp. The sequence goes on along the minus strand of NZ_OY763421.1, from coordinate 337,670 downwards.
TTGTTTGCCGAGGCAAGTGGTGTAAAGAACATTAAAAGTATGAAGATGAATGCAATTTTTTTCCTATCCGTCATGTATTCATTTCCTGTTTTTGTGCTGAATATAAAAAAACAATCGAAGAAATATTCACGATTATATGTAATTGGTAAATATATTCAAACAAACTTGTATATAAAATACAACGACTATGGAAAAATTAGTATATTTATAAAAAGAATATAAATTGCTAGAGGCTTTTCAAACACAATAAATAAAATAAGTGGCACTTGTTAAAAAGTGCCAAATGTCTTTAGAATTTCCTTCTCTTCCAGAATCCCAGATATATTGCTCCAACAACACCCACCACAAATATAGATGCAAGGATATCTGAACTAGTGAATGAGATGTTGCTGCTTTCAACAGGAGTCACAGTTTCCTGTGTCATCTCATAACCTTCTATGTAATTATCCGGAGTGGACTTCGGACTATCCTGAACAGGTGTTTCAGAATCAAGTCCGGCTCCACCTGAATCAGTCATCATTGTCTGGTTGGATGTGCCTGAACCTGCTGCCATTGACCTCTGTACAGAATTAAGTGAATCATCTTTTACCCTGTCCACATTTGTATCCGGCTGAACAATGGTCGGATTGGCAGGTAAAGTAGTTGCGGCATTCAACTGTTTGTTGTAAGCATCTATTACCTGCTGGCTGACACCTGCAGCACCCATGTTGCCCTGAACGAAATTATCCAGCAGTGGGTTTCCACATGTGTGATGACAGCATGTTGCTCCATATTCTGCAACTGACTCCATATACTCATTTACAAGTTTGTTAACTGCATCCTCAGGCATAGTTATGTAGCCTTTGCGTACACCTTCCAGCATCCTTCCTGTAATGGACTGGTAAGCACCAGGGTTGTTTGCATTGAAGAAATCCTTCATATCATCGTTGACGTATGTTTTAAGCACATTTTCCCACATACTGTCATCGACAAGTTCAGGATTGGAGACTTCCCAGCCCCAGAGATTGTCCACGAACTCAGCCATCATTCTGCCACCGGCATAACCTGAGTTCATCATTCCTTCTATCCACTTGTCATTGAGATACCTGGAACGGATATTGACGTTGATATATCTTCCAAGCTCGACCATCTCTGCCTGGTCAGGATTCCTTGTATCAGACACATACATGTCAGGAGTCTTGCCGCTTACATACCGTGTGGCAAGGTTCAAACCACCGAAATACTGGAAGAAATCATCATTGTCAAGCGTGTCATACAGGTTGGATGAGTCTGAATGTACAGAAGCATCCACATTCATCAGGTTACCCCTGAGAAGTTCGGAACAGTCAAAGCCCCAGAGTTCACTTCCATAGGCATAACCCATCTTGTCAAGATACAGCTCGGCTATCTCGGATTCATTATCCCATGTACCACTTGCCTCGATCGCATTTCCTACAGCTATTTCATAGGTACCGTCACGAACTGCGAAGCATCTCATGGTTGACAATTTACCTGCCATCTCGGCTGAATATGTCTCGTTACCTGTACTGTTCAGGAATGAAGCATAAAGATCCGTATAGATCGCCTGTGTGCTGATATTGATATAGTTCGGATAGTTTCCAGGCTCTGCAAGGTTTGCAAGTTTAGCAGCCTCATCCAGCATTTTCAGCTTGTCCGGGAACGCATCACGCATACCAGCTGTAGTATAGACTATATCAACACGTGGTCTTCCTGCAGCTGAGGTATCATAGTTCGGCAGGAGTTCTTCTTCAGACATGAGCTCAACTCCTATTACTTTTCCGTTCCTGTCCCATACAGGCTGTACACCCATCAGGTACAGTGCCTCTGCTTCCAGGGTACCGTGATCCCTGATGAACTCCACTCCGAACCTTGAGAAAGACACTTTACGTGGATACTCTCCATGGTTCTCATAGTAATCTACAAGTAACTGTTGTGCAAGCACCTTTCCAAGTTTCCAGGTTGCTTCTGACGGATATAGCTCAGGATTGACACCATAGAAGTTCCTTCCTGTTGGAACAGCATTAGGATTCATGATCGGATCGGTACCAGGACCTGCCGGAATGAAACCGGCACTAAGTGCAGAAACAACACGGTCGATCTCAATGGCACTGTCCAGCAGGTTCTGCCTGCAATCAAGACCAAATTCCAGATCAAGGTTCAATGACTCGTTGACCTCACCATATACCATCATCTGTGCATCACCGGGACTTGTTCCGTTGGTAATGACCTCCCATACAAGCAGGTCAACATTTGTATCATTGAATGGAATACCAAGCGGATACTCTTCAGCCGGATAGAAAGCTGCCGTGATATTATCCTCGAAGTAACTTCCCATCATTGATCTTACCATACCTGAAAGTTCATCCCTGTAAGGACCGGTGGAATTGGTTGAAGGAACCTCTCCAAGTATGTGCATTCCGTATGGTATGTTCTCTCCTTCGATGTCTTCTAGATATTCATGGAGTATGTTCCTTACAAAGTCATCGAACTGTGATTCATCATACAGGTAAAGCTCCGTTGCATTGACCTCAAGATCAACATCAACACCTGACTCTACCATTTCATCGATAATAGCCATCTGATATGCCATTTTAGTCTGCAGTGACATCTCTGGTCCGTAGTATTCCTGGATAAAGCGTGACATGTTCTGAAGTGAGCCATAAGTTCCTGACCTTTCCAGTGTTGGTGTCAGGTGGTCAATTATCAGAGCGTTACCACGATATTCAGCTGTAAGTCCTTCACCGACATTAGCCACGATGTATGGGTAGATGTTAGGCAGATCCTGCAATAACAGTGGAGCCCACTCTGCAGAACGGTTCATACCATATGCCTGTCCTGGCAGCCATTCATGCGTCCCGTGTGTACCAAGATGAATGACTGCATCTGCATTCCATTCATCATTGAGCCACAGATAGAAAGCAATATACTGGTGTGGTGGCGGAACAATACTACTGTGGTAGAGCGTATCATCGTTCTGCAGGAAGCCTCTTGCAGGTTGTGGCATTATCCAGACGTTACCGAACTGAACTGTTGGAATGACAATGAATTTCTCACCAGTTTCGTCCTCCCATATCATAAGACTCTTATTCTGCGGAAGGTCTTCATCCCATGGAGCTCCCCATTCCTGTATGACCTGATCCTGAAGTTCTTCAGGGATCTCTTCTTCAAACCACTGGTGATATGTCTCCATCGGTATGAGCTGAAGTCCCCATTCGGTTCTGTTCTCAACCATCTCGTACATGACACCCGGAGCCCATGAACCGGCATTGATTCCCTGAGCCCATATCATTTCAAGGAGCTGACTGTTATTCTCAGGAACACCTTCTACTGTGAAACCATTGTCATCCATCTTATTGAGCAACAATCTCATGCTTGAGATGGTGTCAAGGTAGCTTGCACCGATGTTGTCCTTTCCTGATGGATAGTTGTAGTAGATGATGGCAACTTTCTTGTCCTTGTTCTCGTTGAGCTTCAGTTCAGCCCAGTTAATGGACCTGTTCACTATCCAGTCTACCTGTGCATCCCTTGCTGAAAATACACTGGTCTGTGTGTCAGGATCATATATGCTGTCACCTACAACTATGAACTCGAAAATACCGTCAACATTAGGACCGATGGTCTTGCGCACAACCTGGCCATTTGGTATACCACGATTTGCATCAGCCGGATCATAGGAGCTTGTACTTTCAACAACAATGCCCCTGAGTACAGGAACATCCAGAGCCTCAAGTTCCTCCAGACCCTTTGTGTTGTTGAAATAGTTAAGCCTGAAACTCTTCAGTGATATCACACACTGCACAAGTGGCTGACCTTCTTCATCACAGTAGTATTTGAGAATATCATCAAAGGTATCGAACCCAAGTATTACGTTACAGTCCTTTGACTCGATATCTCTCACAAGTGCATCAGCAACCTGTGTATTGCCATCTTTCATATCGGACCTGTGCATCCACATTCCTATGGTTGGTTTGCTTGGGTCGTATACCCTGTGTGTGCCGGCATAATCTGAATACCATGCAAGATATTCTTCTGTTGTCTCAAAGTATTTGCCTTCGTAATCAGGGTGATAAAGACCTACATCAGGCAATGAGATCGGACCTAAAGTCACATATTCCCATTCATCTGTAAGCTCAGGATTTATTCCAAGTTCCTTTGCAAGATAGATGAGGAGATTCTCTGCATTGATCAACTGGGAAGTAGTTGCAGTTCCCATGTTGTTGTAGTAATTACAGAGAGTGTTGTTCTCTGTACCTCCGTAAACATAATCGAAGTATTCAGGCGTGTTCATGGAACGTATATCCACCAGCACAGTACCGTTATCATGTGCAGCGTTGAAGAAAACGTCCATTGGATCAAATATACTGTCTGCAAGCATGTCACAGAATATAACATCCTGCTCAGCCAGAAGACCTCCTTCACCGGCAGCTATGAGTTCATCACTTGGTCCGGCCCAGGTAGTTGTGTTATAGGAAGGAATGTAGGTGTACTCAATATTCTGACTGTACGGGTTTGTCTGGCTTGCCATTGCAAGTGCGTCACTTGGTGCCCATGCAATGTATAATACTTTGATAGTGATCCATTTATCTGTGATCTCCGGATGGTTTCCGTATTCTTTTGCAAGGTATGTTAACAGGTTTTCAGCATTCTGCTTCTCAACTTCTGTTCCGGTACCCATACTGTTGTAATAGTTGCAAATAGGATCATCTACAGAGCCATCAGAAACATAATCAAAGTAATCAGGCGTGTTGATGGATCTTATATCAACCATGGATGTACCAATGTTCTTTGCATCATAGAATGAAGCATTGAGTGGATCATAGATACTTGCGGAAAGCATGTCGCAGAAAATAATATCCTGCTCTGCCAGCAGACCACTATCTGAAGCAGCTATGAGCTCATCACTTGGCCCTGCCCAGGTTGTGGTGTTATATGATGGAATGTAAGTGTATTCTATCTCATCACTGTGAATATTGTTCTGGCTTGCAAGCTCCAGTGCTTCACTTGGTGTCCAGGCAATATACATTATCTTTATCTTGTTGCTCCAGGTGTCGGTTATTTCCTTGTTACCATATTCGACAGCAAGATATTCCAGAAGCGACTGTGCATTTTCCTGCTCCTCTTCTGTATCAGTTCCCATGCTGTTGTAGTAGTTGCATATAGGATCATCTATCGAACCATTGGAAACATAATCAAAGTATTCAGGTGTATTAATAGACCTTATATCCACAAGGGATGCACCATTACCCTGAGCATCAAAGAATGAGGCATTAAGTAGATCGTAAATACTTGCGGAGAGCATGTCACAGAATATGATATCCTGCTTTTCAAGGAAAAGCTCATCTGCGGCCTCAATAAATTCATCACTTGGTCCGGCCCAGGTTGTTGTGTTATAGGAAGGCAGGAATGTGAATACAATATCATCAGAATGTTCACTCATCTCACTTGCAAGTTCCAGTGCTGCGCTTGGTGTCCAGGCGATATAGAGGATATTGACCTTGTCCCAGTCATCTGTGATATCAGGACGGTTTGAATATTCACTTGCCAGGAAGATTAGAAGATCCTTTGATGCTTCTATTTCTTCTTCAGTGCTTACACCAATACTGTTGTAAAGATTGCATAGCTGATTATCCTCTGAACCTGAATAGACATGATCGAAATATTCAGGAGTATCCATTGATCGGATATCAACAAAAACGGCGCCATTATCGCTTGCATTGACAAATGCAGCATCCATTGGTTCATAGATTGATGAAGCAAGCATGTCACAGAATATTACGTCCTGATAATCCAGAAGCCCGTTTTCTCCTGCTTCAATAAGTTCGTCGCTTGGGCCTGCCCAGGTTGTTGTATTATAAGAAGGAAGATATGTGTACTCTATGATGTCCCTGTACCTGTTTGTATCAGCAGCCATCTGAAGTGCAGTGTTTGGTGTCCAGGCAATGCAAAGTACATGGATCCTGTCCCAGTCATCAGTTATCTCCGGATGATTTCCGTATTCCTGTGCCAGGTATTTGAGTAACAGCTCTGCATTCAGTTTTTCTTCTTCAGTTGTGACTCCCATATTGTTATACAGATTACAGATTATGTCATCGTCATTTCCATCACTGATGTAATCAAAGTAAGAAGGCGTGCTTATTGAATTAATATCAATCAATGAGACTCCGCTATCATGTGCCTGCTCAAAAAAAGAATCAATTGGATCAAAAACAGCTGCAGACAACATGTCGCAGAATATGATGTCCTGATCAGCCAGAAGCCCGGAATTTGCAGCATCAATAAGTTCATCACTTGGATCTGCCCAGGTTGTGGTGTTGTAAGAAGGAATATAAATATAGTTTATATCCTCAGCAAATGTAGCATTCTGGCTTGCCATTTCCAGAGCAGGATCTGGCACCCATCCTACATACATGATATTTATTTGTTGTTCATCTGCCGCTGCAATTGTTGTTAATGATAATAACAACAGTAAACCAGCCAATAATATGGATCTTATTTTTACTTTCATATTATCCCCCGATATTTCCGAACAAACGAACCTTCCACAATGCCGTCATGTTCGGATTCTAAGTTAACTCGAAAAATTTATTGAAACATGATTTCATCTATTTATGTATGGAATCATGTACCAACATGTAAACTAATGTATTATTTTTTCGAACCACCGTGTGTATAATATTAGCATATATTAACTCAAAATTATTGAACAAATCGTTCAACAATATAAGTATGAGCTTTGAAACTAACACATGGAGATAATATAAACATTTCGTTTTTTCGTTAAAATCAACAAAAAATAAGTGGTGCTTTTACAAAAAAGCACCAATGATATGATCTATTTTCGTTTCCAGAATCCCAGATAGATTGCCCCGACACCAGCAAGAACCAGCAAAGAAGCCATAATTTCAGAACCAGTTACTGAAAATCCGCTTCCACTTTCAACATCCGGTACACTTTCCGGTGTCATCTCATAACCTTCAACATAGTTATCAGGTGTGGATTTTACAGTATCAGATGCGGAAGATTCCATATCCATACCTGCACCTGAATCTGATACAGTGGTCTGATTAGATGATTGCGACCCAGAAGCCATGGCTCTCTGGACTGAGTTAAGAGAGTCATCCCTTGTCACTGAACTTGTGTCAAGCTCTTGCTGTGCCAGAACATCGTCCCTGAGGGTAGCATCATACATCAGTTGCCTGTATGCATCCTGTATTTCCTGACTGAGTCCTGCTGCATCCATCTTTCCCTGTATGAATTCATTAAGAAGCGGATTGCCACAGGTATGATGGCAGCAGGTTACACCATCTTCAACAACGGATTCTACATACTCTTTTACCAGATTCCTGACCACTTCATTTGAAGCATCCCAATAGCCAGTCCTTATTGAATCCAATGCTGTAGCAGCCATGGATTGATATGCATAAGGATTTGTGGACTGAAGATACTCGTCTACACCCAGATCATACTGGTCCTCAAAGTAGGTTTTATACAACTCGTTCCACATCTCATCAGTAATAAGAGAAGAATCTGTCACGTCCCATGCTCTCATGACCTCATAAACAGAGTTCATATAGCGGGTTCCATCAAATCCGTTACCCATCATTCCCTCTATCCAGGTTGGATTAAGATATCTGGAACGCAGGTCTTTATTCAGGAACTCACTGAGAGTCTCGATCTCAGCAGAGCTGCTGAGATCATTGATATACATATCCGGTGCAGAACCACTTACATATTCCACAGCCATGCTAAGTCCACCGAAATAGGCAGCAACCATTTCGTGATCAAGCACACCGTAGAGATTTGATGTCCTGCTGAAAATAGCGGTATCCACATCTGCGAGGTTCAGTTCCAGAACATCTGAATAGTGCTCTCCCCAGATTCCTTCACCGTAGACATATCCCATCCTGTCAATATAGAGAGCAGCTATCTCGTCAGAATCTTCCCAGGTATCACTGCTGATAGCTTCCTGAATTCCAGGTGTGTAACCACCAAGTGGCGGACAGAATATTTTTGCAAGAGAAAGATTGTACGCCAGAGATTCATTGTATCCTTCTTCAATAAGAGCCTGATACGTTTCATTGGAATTCAATCTCACATAGTTAGGATATGTATCATTGTCTGCTGATGCTGCCAGTTTTATAGCTTCATCGATGAGCTCTATTTTGCTTGGATATACATCACGGTAAAGACCTGATGTAACAACCATGACATCTATCCTGGGTCTGCCAAGTTCTGTGGAATCCATGAGCCTGAGACCTGATATCCTGTTTTTGCTATCATATTGTGGTTCAACACCAAGCAGTTTGAGAATCTCAGATTCCATAACTCCCTGATTTCTTGTTGTTTCCACAGACCACAGCAGGAAAGCAATCTTTTCCGGATATTCACCGTCTTCCTCAAGTTTAAGGTCAAGCATCTCTTCCGCAAGTTCTGAACCTACATCCCATGCTGCTTTTGTTGGAATAAGACGGTCATCGAATGTACAGAGATTTCTGCCGGTTGGCAAAGCGTCAGGATTTCTTATAGGATCACCTGATGGTCCCGGTGTGATATATGTTCCATCAAGGGCATCCAGTATCTTTGTTATCTCGCATTCTGAATCCTGTATCCTTCCCAGATAATCTAATGCAAGTTCCAGGTCTGCATCAAGATCTGTGGAATTCTGACCTAGTACCAGAATCTGCGCATCGTAAGGAGAAGTTCCGTTCAGTATTGTTTCACTTAGAAGTGATAGTGCAAGGTCTTCATTTCCGCCAAGTGCTTCCACATGTTCAACATACTCATCACCGAGCATGCCCTCTATTAGAATTACAAGTTCATCCCCTTGCGGGACTTCACCCAGAATATGTGAACCGTATGGCATGTAAGCGGTCTTGATATCATACAGATAATCAGACAATTCATCGATGAATTCGTCTGTAAGTGTAGCATTGCCTTCTATTGAATCAAGGTCAACACTAAGGTCGTTATCCAGATTCAAAGACCTTGTCTGGTTCAGGATACTTTCTCTGTAACTATCCTGGACTGCAGTATCTGAAGCCTGCTTGAAAAGTGTTATCTCTTCCTGGAGGTTGGCTAGATCACCATAGAGACCGGAAGGCACTATCGTTGGTGTCATGAAATCAATTACCAGCATGTTGGCCCTTCTTCTGTCAAAGACACCTTCTGCGTCCATTGGGAGTACATGGATATGAGGCATATCTTCAAGTAACAATGCTCCCCAGTCCTTTGCGGATAATCCGCATTCTTTTCCTGGCATCAGTTCCACACTTGAGAATATTGTAAACAACGCATCTGCATCGTATTCTCTTGCCATGTACTTGTAGAATGCATAACACTGGTGTGTTGGCGGATATGAATCGTTGTTATACATCGCCTGTTCACTGGAAGACCAGCCGTGTTGTGGATCAGGTGCAAGAAGGATGTTTCCAAATTCCAGAACAGCAATGACAAGATATTTGCCGGTCTCGTTTTCATAGACCATGATGTTACCTGGTGCTTCGCCCCACATATCGGTCATTTCATCCTGCTTTTCCTGAGTAAGCTCATCGAACCATCCCATGTACTGAGATTCGGGAATGAGAATCACGGTTCCATTCTCAACCATGCTGTTTAGTTCACCGGGAGCCCAGGTACCAATATTGTGTCCTCTTTCAACCATCATGTCTGCAATTTCACTTGCATTTGGCAGTGGCTCGGTTCCAACGTCATAACCACGCTCTTTCATGGCTTCAAGCAGGTTTGCAAGACTTGCCTGTGCATCGAGATAGTAATCTATATCAGCACCAACATCTGCTTTTCCACCTTCAGGGTTGTAGTATGGAATTACAACTTTCTTCTCGGAATTGTCTTTCTCATGCAGCTCTGCCCAGGCTATTGCCCTGTCAACAAGCCAGTCTACCTGATAATCAATTGGCTGGTTGTACTCAATACCTGTAGCTTCATCTATTGCTTTTCCGCTGATGACAATTGGTTCAATGATACCATCCATTTCCGCATATGCAACCTGATATTGCTGGGCAGGTGGTACACCTTTGATGCTTTCTTCCCATTCTTCAACGCTTACTCCTGAGAAAAGACGTGCACCGTTCATGACTGTGATGTTGAGGGTTTGAAGATCAGCGATTCCCTGTTCATTATTGCTGTAGTGCAGGCGTGAGCCTCGTGAAATGACAATTGCCACATCAGGTACGGATTTGTTGTCCAGCATCAGGTAGCTCAGTGACTTACTGTCCTTATACGAATATGTTGCTACTATCACGTTGCAGGAATTGCTCTCTATCTCCTCTACAAGGGAATCAAGAAGTGGCATGTCCCTTTCCACATAGGTGAAACTATCGATAACTATACCAACTGTAGGATTGGCAGAGTCATAGGTGCCACTTTCCTCGTACCACTCCAGATACTCGGTCAGATCATCATATATTTGAGGTGCGACCGGATGGTAGATACCATATATAGGTCTTGAAACCGGATCCTCGATAGTATAATTCATGCTGAAGAACGTTGCCCCTATGAAAGTATTCAGACGATACATGTTTGTTTCCGATGCATATTTCATGTAAAGTGGAATGTCAGAATACTCAGGAGCGGATGTGTTAACATTGTGTAGTTCCCATTGCTGGAGTGTATCTCCTAGTGAAATAACATATGCACCGTTTGTTTTTGCATCTTCCACTGTAGGAGCAATAGCCTCGATCACATAGGAATCAAGATTTGACATCAGGATCAGGTCACTATCACTAATATCAAAGCTCAGATCCGCATATGTAGTTCCAAGATATGTGCTAATATTCATCTGAGAGCTAATTTCCGGATTTGCTGCCACTTGATCCATGAAACTTATCTCGTAAGGCCTTGATAGGACATAGCATATCTTTGGCCTGGAGTCATTAAGCACAGGATCACCAATACTAATTAAGTCTTCATTTACAGATGAACTCTGAAGATATTCACCCATTGTGTCATCCGTCATGTCTAATTCTTGTTCATCGTTGCTGTTAGCATCTGCTGAGACTGCTGTCAGCATCAATATAAATATTAAAAAGACCGTGCTGATCTTTATGTATTTTCTAATGTTCTTTTCTATCATATCGTACTTCACCACCATTCAAACCAACAAACTTGATTTAAATTCAATTTACTTGTTTTAATTCTCAATTTGGATATATTTGTAAAATCATGATCAAAAGGATGTATTGAAATGGCAAGAACTCAATTTTTCTTTTTCTTTGCAGACATTATAACCACTAAAAAAACCACCAACATAGCAGCTACACAATGAAATCCCAGGACAGCTAAGATAATCAAGGATGCAACAAGATCAGATGTAGAAAAACCAAATACCCTTGAATCAGGAGCCGATGCCATTGTCTCTGGTTTTAGATCATATCCTTCTATGTAATTATCATATCTGGGATCCTGTGTTGTCAGATTCTTACCGGATGCATTTGTGACATTCAAAGAAACATTACTGCTGCTTGTTGAATTTGCATCTGCCACACAGAGAGCGGTAATGTTTGTTAGCACTAAAACAAACAAAATACTTAAAATCAATGAAATTACTTTGATATGTTGCATATTACCACCCGGTGATGTGTGAGAACACTCCTGAACTTGCTTGGCGGCTATACAGGAGTGTTCATAACCTTTATCAGATGCCTGTTTTTAAAAATCATATTACTCCGGATCGTTCTCTTCTCGCGAGTAATATGCTGGTTAGAACTCAAAGATATTATTTTGTTAATTACCACCCTTACTTTTGTACCAATCACAAATAATCAAAAAACAGTTAAGTGTTAAATTGTAACAAATATAAGCTTTTCTGATTATAAAATTGATACGGAAACAATTAAACATTAGTTATTGAAGTAAAAAGAAAAGACGCTTTCATTAGAAAGCGTCAAAAAGTTCCTTAGAATTTCCTTCTCTTCCAGAATCCTACATATATAGCTCCAAGAGCTCCAACAACGAATACTGATGCAAGGATATCAGAGCTTGAGAATGTCGGGCTATTCACACTGTTGTCGTTAACAACACTCTCATGAGTCATTTCATAACCCTGGACATAGTTATCCGGAGTTGATTTTCCTGAGTCCTGCACAGGAGCATCATAATCCGTTCCTGCTCCTCCGGAATCTGCCATCATTGTCTGGTTGGATGAACCTGAACCTGATGCCATGGCTCTCTGGACTGAGTTTAGAGAATCGTCATGTGCCTGTTGCACAAAGCTATCATCAGTCTGCTGATGTACCGCAAACTCGTCCCTCAGGGTAGCTTCAAACATCAATTCATTGTATCTTTGCTGTATTTCCGGAGTGACTCCTGCTGCCTGCATATTACCATCTATGAAATCAGCCAGCTTTGCATTACCACAGGTGTGGTGACAACAGGTAACACCACTTTCAACAACAGATTCCACATACCTCTTAACAAGGTCATTCAGGACAGCATCAGAAGCATCCCAATACGGATCTCCATTCTCATCCGTCTTTCTTGCAGTCTCGATCATCCTGGCCATTATAGACTGGCCAGAGTATGGATTCTCGGTCTCAAGGAACTCATCGATTCCAAGGTCATACTTGTCATTGAAGTAAACCTCGTATATCTCGTTCCAGTCAGAATCTGTGATAAGGTCCGGGTTCGTTGCTTCCCACATCCAGAGATACTCAACCATTTTTACCATCTGGCGGGCGCCTGCATAATCGCCTTCCATCATTCCGGTGATCCATGCAGGATTAAAGTCGCGGGCACGCAATTCTGTTCTCAAAGCCTCTGTGAGACTCATGATTTCAAGACCATCCACATTTTCCTGATTGGAAATATACAGTTCTGGTGTCTCTCCTGTGAGCACCCTTATTGTAAGCCCGATACTTCCCAGGTAACTGGCGTATCCGTCACCATCAAGAAGTCCGAACAAATTCGATGAATCACTGTGGATAGCGGCATCAACGTCCATAAGATTCATTGTGAACAGATCCTCATAACCATCTCCCCACATACCCTCACCATATGCATAAGATGAAGTTGATATGAACAGGTCTGCAAGCTTGGATTCATTATCCCATGTATCGCTGGCTGCAATTGCATCTTCCATTCCGTTGTCATAATTGCCGGGAGCTTCACTGAATATCCTGCATCTTGACAGGTACTCTGCCTGGCTTTCATTGTAACCCATTTCCAGGAGTTTAGCTTCCATGGCAAGGGAGTTACATCTGACATAGTTGTCCTCACAACTTTCATTAAGTTCTGCAACCATGCGGACAGCCTGATCCATCGATTTTAGCTGGAAGGCAAATGTATCCCTGTACAGTCCTGAAGAGTGAACAAGCACATCAATTCTCGGATGGTTCATCTCACTAAGTGGTGTGACATTAAAACCGGTAATACTTCCAAGGGCATCTCTTGTTGGTTCTACTCCAAGGAGTGAATATATCTGAGCTTCCATGAGTCCTTCATGACGCAGTGTTTCCATAGCCCAGAGCACGTATGAGATCTTGCTTGGATAATAACCGTGTGAAGCCTTGTAATTATCTGCCAGCTGGTCTGCAAGAAGACTGCCCATTATATAGGTTTCTGCATCAGGGAATCTTCTCTGGTCAAAACCATAGAAGTTCCTGCCGGTAGGTAATGCTTCAGGGTTGCGTACAGGATCATTTCCAGGTCCAGGTTCAATATATTCTCCATCCAGAGCCCTGATCGTCTGATCAATTTCACGGGTTGTCATGGCGATCTTATCTGCATACTCTATTGCCAGTTCCAGATCAGCCGTTATGCTTGAATCATTTAGACCAAGGATCTCATCCTGAGCAGCTATAACGCCCGTACCATTAAGCAGGGTAGCATTCAAAAGCAAGTTTGCATTAGCTTCTGCTAATGTTTCCATATCTTCCTCATTACCGGTATCCTGTAGAACAGCATAGACATGGTCTGTGAAATCATCGCCCAGCATTGATGTGATCATACAGATGAGTTTATCGCCTTCAGGTGCAACTCCAAAAGTATGGACACCATATGGCATCAGCGTATCCTGCAATGTATGGAGATATTCATGGACATTATTGCTGACAAAGTTTTCAAACTCACCATCTGTCATATTGTTCATTTCAGCAGTTGAAACACCAAGATCAGTTGCAAGACTGAGGTTATCATAGAGCTGTATCGTACTGTTGCGATACAAAGCACGCATATCAGTATCATCCTCTGTGGTGTACTGGTGTATCTTGTCATGCAAAGCTACCAGATCACCATAGATACCTGCTGCCACTATCGGAGGTGTCAGATGGTCTATCATTACTGCATAACCACGATGCTTGGCCTGGCTTCCTTCACCCACGTTGTCCATGATGTATGGATAGATGATAGGTGTGTCAGCTGCACATATTGAAGGATAGTCATATTCCCAGAGTCCGATCTCTTTTCCTGGTGACCATTCAAGTGTACCATGCGTACCGAAGTGAATTATGGCATCTGCATCATATTCCTCATTTATCCAGTGGTATGCTGCCAGATACTGGTGGGTCAGCGGTATGGATTCGTTGTGGTATATGAGTGATTCATCAGATAGCTTGGCCTTTGTTGGCTGTGGTATGAAATTCACATTTCCAACCTGCACCGTTGGTATCACGAAGTACTTTCCACTTTCGTTCTCGTACACCATGATATCTCCTGGAGCTTCACCCCAGAAGCTTTCAACTTCTTCTCTGACAGATTCAGGTAATGTGTTGTACCATGGCAAATAATCCTCAACAGGCATCAGGGTTGCAAAACCGGATTCTACAACTTCTTCAAGTTCTCCCGGTGCCCATGCACCAACATTCCTGCTGGTAATGAACAGGTCAATGAACTCGTCACCGTCTGGTATAGTACCATTTCCGAGGTCGTAACCTTCTGCTTCCATCTGTTCTAGCAGCAATGTGAAACTTGAAGAGATGTCAAGGTAACTTGCACCAATATTGTCTTTACCACCGTCATGGTTCCAATACAGGATACTTATCTTCTTATCCTTGTTTGCGGTATTTCCAAGTTCTGCCCATCCTATTGCACGGTCACAGAAGTATTCCACCTGTCCCTGAATAGGCTGGTAATAATTAAGCGTTGAATCTTCAGGATGTGGTATGGCTCCACTTATCCATGCAAAATCAAGGCACCCGTCAAGTTCTGGTTGTGTGACCATAGCAGCACGGGCACCTATACTTACTCCAAGGGTACTGTTATAGAATTCCTCTGGCTTTGTGTAGGCATCCTGTACTCCCTTCAATACAGGTACATTATACTTCTGCAGATATTCCACACCTGTGTCTGGATCATTCAGATTCAAGCGGAAAGACTGTAAGGTGAGTATTACATCTACGAGAACTTCATCATCCTGAGTGAAATAATCAACATCTTCAATACATACCATATTGGTACTGTAGATCACGTTGCAGCCTCTGGATTCAATATACCTTATTATTGCATTATCGGTTGTAAAGAATACAGGGTCTTTTTGAATTTCATAAGCAATTATACCAATCGTAGGTGCATCAGGATCGTAGACGTGACCACCATCAGCCCTGCTTGAATACCAGTTCAGATACTCTGTACTGTCATCGAATATCTTTGGCCATGCATCCGGATGGTATATTCCGTCATCAGGAATAGGTGGTTCACCTACAGGTGAATAGCCGATATATACATCAAAGATCTCTGCTCCGATGTAGCGGATCAGATTCTCCATATTAGTCTGACCATCTGCTTCGAGATACTTACCAATTACATTGTGAGGAGGATTTAGTGTATCTATGGTGTTTAAGCCATATACATCAATAGTGTTCCCGAGACTTACTTCTACACCATTGTCTTTTGCATCTGAGAGCAGGCTTGACAACGTGGTGATGTCTCCTCCACCGACCATATATACCAGTATTAGATCCTGACCGGAAGTGTCTGTGAAGTTTGCAATCGCCTCACCAGGAGTCATGACATTAACGTTGAAATTATCAGAGACCACAGCCCTCTCTTTAAAAACCTTGCTAAGATAATACGCATCTGAATCGGCACCTGTGATGAAAGTCAGATTTACTTTTTCCTTTAAGAGCACTGGTTCAGGAATTAGGTCTTCCTCACATAGTTCAGAGAAAGTCTGTCCCATAAACAAGAGCATGCTCTTCATATTACCCTCGCCGCCCTGTATCCAGTATCTTTCAATATCTGTGTAGTCTTCTGAATACAGATCAACATTTTCCAGGGTGACATTTGAGGAAAGGTTGTAACCAATTACCTTTGCTCCGCCTCTCCTGGCAGCCATTATACTTGAACTCCATTCTTCTACCACAGATCCATCCTGTGATTCTATGAATATCATTCCGTAGCGTGAGAAATCAAAATCACCAGGTAACGGATTATTTGGTGTAAATACGGTTATGTCCAGAACTTCTGAAATGTTAGCATCATTTGAAGCAGTCAGCAAATCGAACCCATTGAGCTCTGTGCCAAGAACAAAAACGTATTTGCTATGATCTACGCTACCCAGCATGGCTATTTTTGTAAGTGTTGGGCCTTCTGTACCAAGGTACAATAGCATGTTTTCTGCATTCTCAAGTCTTACTTGTTCTTCAAGGGAGCTATTAACCATATTAGTATAATAGCGGTCAATAGTACGGCTTGTGTTGCCTACAGAATAATAATCAAAGCACTCGGGAGGCTCGTTACCGTAAATACCGTAAAGTTCAGTGCCGCTATTGTGCGCAGCCTCAAAACCATCTGTAACTGTTGTGTTACCGTATAAGGCAGGCATTGCACCAACACATAGTATGGCATCCTGGGTGTCAAAGAAACCGCTACCTGCAGCATTTATGATATCAGGACTCGTGCCACCTACACCGTAGTCATAGTAGTTGATGAAGGTGTAGTCGATAAGATCGCCGTAAGCGTTTGTATGGCTTGCTTCCTCAAGAAGTGTATTTGGCTTATAACTGATGTAAGTTATTTTGGTGGCCATTGTGAGATAAACAAGAAGGTCTTCGGCATTCTCAAGTCTCACGGACTCCTCAAGAGAACTATTGACCATATTGGTGTAATACTGGTCGATAGTACGACTTGTGTTACCTATGGAATAATAGTCAAAGCATTCAGGTGGCTCATTGCCGTAGATGCCATAGAGTTCAGTGCCGCTATTGTGTGCAACCTCAAAACCATCCGTAACGGTTGTGTTACCGTATAAAGCAGGCATTGCACCTACACAAAGTATGACATCCTGGGTATCGAAGAAACCGCTGCCTGCGGCATTGATGATATCAGGACTCGTACCACCTGCACCATAGTCATAATAATTAATGAAGGTGTAGTCGATAAGATCGCTGTAAGCATTGGTTTGACTCGCTTCCTCAAGAAGAGAATTTGGCTTATAACTGATGTAAGTGATTTTCTGAGCCATTGTGAGATACACAAGCAGAGCCTCAGCATTCTCAAGTCTCACTGATTCCTCAAGAGAGCTATTCACCATATTGGTGTAATACTGGTCGATAGTGCGACTGGTGTTACCTGCGGAATAATAGTCAAAGCATTCAGGCGGCTTGTTGCCGTAGATACCATAAAGTTCAGTACCGCTATTGTGTGCAACCTCAAAACCATCCGTAACGGTTGTGTTGCCATATAAAGCAGGCATTGCGCCTACACAGAGTATGACATCCTGGGTGTCGAAGAAACCACTC
This sequence comes from uncultured Methanolobus sp., assembly GCF_963667555.1. Lineage (NCBI taxonomy): Archaea > Methanobacteriati > Methanobacteriota > Methanomicrobia > Methanosarcinales > Methanosarcinaceae > Methanolobus > uncultured Methanolobus sp. The sequence goes on along the minus strand of NZ_OY763421.1, from coordinate 319,977 downwards.
TCAGCAGCATTTATTATATCAGGACTCGTACCACCTGCACCATAGTCATAATAATTATAGGGCCCTTCCAGCTTCTTCATTCAGCCAAGACTTGTAAGTCCTTCTTTTCCTTAATACCGATGTTTACAGTCATCCCGACTAAAAGTACAGCTAAAGAGCAGTATTTTTGAACAGATCTCTTCGTATATCGATGCAAATTCTCCATAGAGTAAGCTTTCTTCGCCAATTTGAACACATCTTCGATAATAGACCTTACTTTTCTGAAGTTTTTCCAGTCACTTATCAGTTCCTTGAACTTTGCAATGATTCTCTTATAAACACTAATTTCAGCATTGGTATCCCTTTTTGAATCGAATATGTTCAAAGGATATGCCATCATATTGAAGAGCTTCCTGAAATTACAATTCTTGCGAGGAAATATCAGTGGAACAACCTTGAACTCTTTTATGGAGATCGCATAGTTTTCATAGGAATAATATCCTCTGTCCGCAAATATAATGTCTCCTGCTTTTGTTATCCTTTTTCTCTTCAGTTCTGAAAGAATCATAGGATAGATCTTAGGTTCCGCTACATTCGCTTCATTGATAAGAAATGCTAATGGTTTGAGTGTGGAATGATCCAGAGCAAGAGTCAGTTTCATTCCTATGAAGAATCCTCTGTGAGTTGAATGGCCCCATTTGTATTCTTTTTCTTCAAGACTTTTCTTGCTTATTTTTTTTGCATTCCAGTTAAGTTGGAGGTTTATATCAGTACTGTCTATAATTATGCCTCTTGAGCCTCTTTTTCTCTTAGGGCATGCATTATTCAGAGTGTCAATGATAAAACCGATGAATTCTTCAGGGTCATACTTGCTCAGAGTTGAATAAATTTGGTTTTCTGTTAATACTGTATTTGTTTTTAGAAATCCCCTCAAGCTTTCCCTTTCTTCGATCTCTCTTACAACATAGGAGATATCACTTGAAAAGAACATGCTCAGAAGAACTATTTTTATGGCAGGTATTGATTTTTGGAGGGGCAGAATGCCCCTCCTTGAAAGAATCTGTCTGGTTGCTCTTGAATCGAAAACATTTAGTATTTCAGATAACAATTTCCATTTGTAATCTTCGTTTAGTGGTATAAGCGGGGGTTGCATAATTAATCGCCAGAGGAGGATAATACGTCCTCCTCAATAAATATTACGATTTTATTCGGCTTTAATTTGAATTTAAAAACTAAATAGGATGTACTTTTTATGGGGCAGTAAGATAAACTCTGTATTTAGGTAAAAAAGGAATTATATTGCTGTAATTAGGATATAATCTCAGAGGACCCTATAATAATTAATGAAGGTGTAGTCGATAAGGTCGCTGTAAGCATTTGTCAGGCTTGCTTCCTCAAGAAGTGTATTTGGCTTATAACTGATGTAAGTGATTTTCTGAGCCATTGTGAGATAGACAAGCAGGTCCTCAGCATTCTCAAGTCTCAATGATTCCTCAAGAGAGCTGTTGACCATATTGGTATAATACTGATCGATAGTGCGGCTGGTGTTACCTGCAGAATAATAATCAAAGCATTCAGGTGGCTCATTACCGTAGATGCTGTAAAGTTCAGTACCGCTATTGTGTGCAGCCTTAAAACCATCCGTAACTGTTGTGTTACCGTATAAAGCAGGCATTGCACCTACACAAAGTATGACATCCTGGGTATCGAAGAAACCACTTTCGGCAGCATTGATTATATCAGGACTTGTACCACCGACTCCATAATCATAGTAGTTGATGAATGTGTAGTCGATAAGGTCGCCGTAAGCGTTTGTCAGGCTTGCTTCCTCAAGAAGTGTATTTGGCTTGTAGCTGATGTAAGTGATTTTCTGAGCCATTGTGAGATAGACAAGCAGATCCTCAGCATTCTCAAGTCTTACTGATTCCTCAAGAGAGCTATTCACCATATTGGTGTAATAACGGTCGATAGTGCGGCTGGTGTTACCTACGGAATAATAGTCAAAGCATTCAGGTGGCTCGTTTCCGTAGATACCGTAAAGTTCGGTGCCGCTGTTATGGGCAGCTTTGAAAGCATCAGTAACTGTTGTGTTACCGTATAAGGCAGGCATGGCACCTACACAAAGTATGACATCCTGGGTGTCGAAGAAACCACTCTCGGCAGCATTTATGATATCAGGACTTGTACCACCAACTCCATAATCATAGTAGTTGATGAACGTGTAGTCGATAAGGTCGCTATAAGCGTTTGTATGGCTCGCTTCCTCAAGAAGAGTATTTGATTTGTAACTGATGTAAGTTATCTTTGTTTTTTGTTCATCTGCCGATGCAACACTTACCAGCGAGAATACCAGTAATAAACTAAGTAAAACTAACGTTATTTTCTTTCTTTTCATATTTCCACCCGGTAACATGCAGAACACTTCAGCGTTTGCTTGGCGGCTACTGAGAAGTGTTTGCCATTAATTCATTCAAATTTCAATACCAACCCTCTTTTGTTTTAAAAAACAAAAAAGACGCTTTCATTAGAAAGCGCCTGAAAGTCTCTAGAATTTCCTTCTCTTCCAGAATCCTACATATATAGCTCCAAGAGCTCCAACAACGAATACTGATGCAAGAATATCCGAACTTGAGAATGTCGGGCTATTCACACTGTTGTCGTTAACAACACTCTCATGAGTCATTTCATAACCCTGGACATAGTTGTCAGGAGTTGATTTTCCTGAGTCCTGAACTGGTGTTTCATAATCTGTTCCTGCTCCTCCTGAATCTGCCATCATTGTCTGGTTGGATGAGCCTGAACCTGATGCCATGGCTCTCTGGACTGAGTTTAGAGAATCGTCATGTGCCTGTTGCACAAAGCTATCATCAGTCTGCTGATGTACCGCAAACTCGTCCCTCAGGGTAGCTTCATACATCAATTTATTGTATGCTGCCTGCATTTCTGCGGTTACTCCTGCTGCCTGCATTTGTCCAGCTATGAAGTCAGAAAGCTGTGCATTACCACAGGTGTGGTGACAACAGGTTACGCCATTTTCAACCACAGACTTGACATATTCATTGACAAGATTGTTCAGGGTATCATCTGAAGCTTCCCAGCCCTCTTTCCTGATAGTTTCTATCATTCTGCTAGTTATAGACTGATACTGGTATGCATTTTCTTTCAGGAAGTCATCAACACCAATATTCTGTGAGTCAAGGATGTAAGTTTCGTATATCTTGTCCCAATCGGAGTCAGTTACAAGATCCGGAGTTGTTGCTTCCCAACCCCACATATACTCAACTGTTTTCATCAGCTCTCTGGCACCGGCATAATCGAATTCCATCATACCGGTTACCCAGTTTGGATTAAGATATCTTGCTGTCAGCTCTTTGCTGAATGCTTCCTCTAGAGTAATGATTTCAGGATTATCCACACTCGTAAAGTCTGCAATAAACAATGAAACATCACCGCCAAGTGACCTTATAGCCAGACCAAGTCCACCAAGATACTGATAAACATCATCATTATCAATGAGACCATAGAGGTTTGATGAGTCACTATGCATTGCCACATCTACACCAACAAGATTGAGCATGAACACATCCTCATAGTTATCACCCCATACATCTGCTCCATAGATATTAGACATCCTGGATATGAAAAGATCAGCAAGCTCGGTTGAATTTTCCCATGTATCACTGGCTTCCGCTGCTGAGGAAACACCCGTGCCGTAAGTTCCTTCAGCTTCACTGAATATCCTTGATCTGGATATGTAATGTGCAACAGTTTCATTGTATCCAAGTTCTAGCATAGCATCTTCAATTACAAGTGAATTTGCTCTCACATAATTCGTCTCATTTGCCTCATCAAGATCTGCAACCGCTCGAACAGCATTATCTAAGAGTTCAAGCTGGAATGGGAAAGTGTCACGATAAAGTCCTGAAGGCACAATCACAACATCAATCCTTGGATGACCAAGTTCACTAACAGGAGTTACATTAAACGCTCCAGTGAGTCTGCCTGAACTTCTTTCTGGTTTAACACCAAGTAGTTCGTATATCTGTGCTTCCATCAAACCTTCATTACGCATGGTTTCAACAGACCACAGAATGAAGGCAACCTTGTTCGGATATTCTCCATTCTCTTCCTTATATGATTCAAGCCATGCTTTCATGACTGCACTTCCCTGATCCTGTGTTTCCTGATCAGGTATCAGTCTCTGGTCGAAACTATAGAAGTTATTTCCAGTTGGTAAAGCACTTGGATTTCGAATAGGATCATTTCCTGGAGCAGGTTCAATGTATCCAGCATTAAGAGCTTTAAGTGTCTGGTTTATCTCACGGGTAGTCTGCTCAAGATTGTCTGCATATTCGAGTGCAAGTTCAAGATCTGCTGTAATACTTGTGTAATTCTGACCAAGAACTGCAAATTGAGCATCTGAAACATTTACTCCGTTGATCAATGTAGCATTCAAAAGCAATGTAGCATCATCACTTGCTTCTTCTTCTCTTTCTTCCTGGGTACCCTCTGAAAGCACGTCATAGATATGGTCTGTGAAGTCATCACCAATCATGGATTTGACCATTGAAACAAGTTTAAAATCTTCAGGTGCCACACCGAATATGTGTAAGCCGTATGGAATTAGTTCATCCTTGAGCTCTTCAAGATATTCTTCCAGTGTATCATCCAGGAAACTGGAGAAGTCATCATTGGTCATGTTATTCAATTCAGCAGTTGATACACCAAGATCCTCCCCAAGGGTCAGATTCTCGTATAGCTGTACAGTACTGTTGCGGTAAAGTGCCATCATTGCAGTATCATTATCGTCTTTTGCGTCCTGGTAATTGTTTATTTTCTCCTGCATTGTAGCAAGGTCACCATAGAGACCGGCTTCAATTATTGGAGGAGTAAGGTGATCGATAATGACTGCATTACCACGGCGTTTTGCCTGTGTACCTTCACCTACATTGTCCATGATGTATGGATAAATAATAGGAGTCTCAGCAGCCATGATAGATGGATAGTCATATCTCCATAGTCCTACTTCCTTACCTGGCAGCCATTCCTGAGTACCATGTGTACCAAAGTGTATCATTGCATCTGCATCATAATCATTGTTGATCCAGAAGTATGTTGCAAGGTACTGGTGTGTAGGTGGTATGGATTCATTGTGGTAAATAAGTGACTCATCGGAAAGTCCTGCCCTTGTTGGCTGTGGAATGAAGTTGATATTACCAAGCTGAATTGTTGGTATGACAAAATACTCTCCACTGGTATTCTCATAGGTCATGATATCTCCTGGAGCTTCTCCCCATGTTTCCTCAACCTCTTCGCGGACACTTTCCGGAAGTTCGTTGTAATATTGGAGATAGTCATCTACAGGCATCATTGTCACATAACCGGATTCAATCACCTTTTCAAGTTCACCAGGTGCCCATGATCCAACATTCCTGCTGGTTATGAACAGGTCAATGAACTCACTTCCATTTGGAATTGTGTTGTTTCCAAGGTCATATCCTGCTTCTTTCATACTCTCCAGAAGCAATGTGAAACTTGAACCAATATCCAGATAGCTGGCACCAATATTGTTCTTACCACCTTCGTGGTTGTAATAAATGATGCTTACCTTCTTGTCAGAATTGTCCATCTCACCAAGCTCTGCCCATGCAATAGCCCTGTCACATATCCACTCGATCTGTTCATCTATTGGATTATAATACTCATTCTGAGTCTCCTCATCAGTATCAAGACCAGCTAGCCATATGTAATCAATACGACCTTCGATTTCAGGATAAGCAACCTGATAATAGAGAGATGAAGGAGTTAGACCATGTGAACTGTTAACATACTCTGAAGTTGATTGGTATTGATCATACGTTCCTTTTATAATTGGAACATTATACTCATTGAAAAACTCCTGTCCTGCATCCAGATCAAAATTTATATAGAACCCTTTTAATGCGATTATAGATTCTACAAGAACACTGCCATTTAATGTATAATAGTCAGCATCCTTATTGCCGTCTGTGTCCTCATCCTTAAATGCCTCTTCTGTTGCATATATGACATTGCAACCTTGTGATTCAATATACCTTATGAGTGCATCATCAGCAGTATTAGCAAGTGAATTACTTTTTATTTCATAGTTAGCAATTCCTATGGTAGGTGCATCAGAATCGTAAATATGTCCACCATCTGCCCTTGTAGAATACCAATCTATATACTCATCACAATTTGCGAATATTGTTGGGAATGCATCTGGATGATAAATACCTGTATTTGGAATATCTGGTGCAGATACGGGATTACATTCAATGTAGATTCGTTCAAAGTTTACTCCCGTGTATCGAATCCATCTTTCCATATTGGAAGTTCCACCTTCATCAAAGTAATCCTGCATCATACTGTGATTATCCATATCTATTGTACCGATACCTTCACTGTATGCATCCATTCCAAATGTTCCTATTTCCGTATCACCATTCTGAGCTTCAATAAGTGCATCTCTGAAAAGAGGAATCTGGTCGGAACCTACCATATAAAGAATGATTACATCCTGATCTGTAAAGTCAGTTACATTGGTGGCTTCTTCACCAGACATTAAATTGACGTTGAAACGGTCAGTGATGATTTCTCTCTCAGCTACCACTGTTTTAAGGTCATTTAGCCTGGTGTTGGAATTGAGGATAAAGGTAACATTAACTTTATCCTGTAAAATCATTGGTTCAGAAATATTTTCATTTTTCAAAACATCAGAGAATTTCTGCCCCATGAATTTGACCATATTGACCATATTTGTTTCGTTACCCTGTATCCAGTACCTTTCAATATCTGTGTATTCATCAGAATACAAGTCTATGTTAGGTAATGTAATATTGGAAGAAAGATTGTATCCAATAACATTTGAACCGCCTTTTTTAGCATAACTTATGCTGGAGGTCCAGTCTTCAACTGTGGATTCGTTCTGTGATTCGATGAAGATCATTCCATAAGTGGAGAAATCAAACTCATCTGGTACAGGATTGGAAGGTGTAAATATGGTGACATTTAGATTATCAGAAATATTTACATCGAGTATTGAATTACTTAGGGTAATCTCATTAACCTCTGTACCTAGGACGAACACAAATTCAGTGAAATTTACATTGGAATTTCCAAGAGTAACCATTTTCGAAAAAGTAGAACTGCCTGTTGCAAGATAGATAAGCAAATTCTCTGCGTTCTCTATTCCTTCTTCTGTGGTACCCATTGCGTTATAATAGGTGCATATTGGGTCTTCTTCATCAGAACCACTTGTGATGTAATCGAAATATGAAGGAGTTTTGGTAGACCTGATGCTGTAAAGCTCGGCTCCGTTTTCCTGTGCGTGTACCAGACTGTCGTTTATACTGCCATTATATGCAGTATAGACTGAACCTCCGACCATATTACAGAAAATAATGTCCTGGGTTTCAAGGAAACCGCTTTCAGAGGCGGCAAGTAATTCAGCACTTGCACCGTTTGTTTTATTGTAGTAAGGAATGAAGGTGTATTCAATAAGATCATTGTAAGCATTGCTCTGGCTTGCGAGCTCCAAGGCTTCATTCTCAGAATAACCGATGTAAGAAACCTTTGTTTTCATTGCAAGATAGATAAGCAAATTCTCAGCGTTCTCTATTCCTTCTTCTGTGGTACCCATTGCGTTATAATAGGTGCATATTGAGTCTTCTTCATCAGAACCACTTGTGATATAATCGAAATATGAAGGAGTTTTGGTAGACCTGATGCTGTAAAGCTCGGCTCCGTTTTCCTGTGCGTGTACCAGACTGTCGTTTATACTGCCATTATATGCAGTATAGACTGAACCTCCGACCATATTACAGAAAATAATGTCCTGGGTTTCAAGGAAACCGCTTTCAGAGGCGGCAAGTAATTCAGCACTTGCACCGTTTGTTTTATTGTAGTAAGGAATGAAGGTGTATTCAATAAGATCATTGTAAGCATTGCTCTGGCTTGCGAGCTCCAAGGCTTCATTCTCAGAATAACCGATGTAAGAAACCTTTGTTTTCATTGCAAGATAGATAAGCAAATTCTCTGCGTTCTCTATTCCTTCTTCTGTGGTACCCATTGCGTTATAATAGGTGCATATTGGGTCTTCTTCATCAGAACCACTTGTGATGTAATCGAAATATGAAGGAGTTTTGGTAGACCTGATGCTGTAAAGCTCGGCTCCGTTTTCCTGTGCGTGTACCAGACTGTCGTTTATACTGCCATTATATGCAGTATAGACTGAACCTCCGACCATATTACAGAAAATAATGTCCTGGGTTTCAAGGAAACCGCTTTCAGAGGCGGCAAGTAATTCAGCACTTGCACCGTTTGTTTTATTGTAGTAAGGAATGAAGGTGTATTCAATAAGATCATTGTAAGCATTGCTCTGGCTTGCGAGCTCCAAGGCTTCATTCTCAGAATAACCGATGTAAGAAACCTTTGTTTTCATTGCAAGATAGATAAGCAAATTCTCTGCGTTCTCTATTCCTTCTTCTGTGGTACCCATTGCGTTATAATAGGTGCATATTGGGTCTTCTTCATCAGAACCACTTGTGATGTAATCGAAATATGAAGGAGTTTTGGTAGACCTGATGCTGTAAAGCTCGGCTCCGTTTTCCTGTGCGTGTACCAGACTGTCGTTTATACTGCCATTATATGCAGTATAGACTGAACCTCCGACCATATTACAGAAAATAATGTCCTGGGTTTCAAGGAAACCGCTTTCTGACGCAGCAAGTAATTCAGCACTTGCACCGTTTGTTTTATTGTAGTAAGGAATGAAGGTGTATTCAATAAGATCACTGTAAGCATTGCTCTGGCTTGCGAGCTCCAAGGCTTCATTCTCAGAATAACCGATGTAAGAAACCTTTGTTTTCATTGCAAGATAGATAAGCAAATTCTCTGCGTTCTCTATTCCTTCTTCTGTGGTACCCATTGCGTTATAATAGGTGCATATTGGGTCTTCTTCATCAGAACCACTTGTGATGTAATCGAAATATGAAGGAGTTTTGGTAGACCTAATGCTGTAAAGCTCGGCTCCGTTTTCCTGTGCGTGTACCAGACTGTTGTTTATACTGCCATTATATGCAGTATAGACTGAACCTCCGACCATATTACAGAAAATAATGTCCTGGGTTTCAAGGAAACCGCTTTCAGAGGCGGCAAGTAATTCAGCACTTGCACCGTTTGTTTTATTGTAGTAAGGAATGAAGGTGTATTCAATAAGATCACTGTAAGCATTGCTCTGGCTTGCGAGCTCCAAGGCTTCATTCTCAGAATAACCGATGTAAGTGATCTTCGTTTTCTGTTCTGCCCCTGCAGCAACACCTGTTAGTGCTGCCATCAACAATATACTTAATACCAATACCGATTTTATTTTTATGTGCATGTTATCCCCCGATAACGTGTAAAGACACTCCCAATTCTTGCTTGGCGGCTTTTTGGGAGTGTCTGATTCTCTCTCGTCCTTTACCCTGTTCTTTAGTTTAAAAATGAAAAAGCAGGCGCAAAATAAGCGCCTGAATCTAATGTCTTTAGAATTTCCTTCTCCTCCAGAATCCCAGATATATGGCTCCGACAGTTCCTACAACGAATACTGATGCAATGATGTCAGAGCTTGAGAATGAAAGACTGCTTGTACTATCGGGATTATTCACCGATTCCTGTGTCATCTCATAGCCTTCAACATAATTATCAGAAGTTGACTTTGGAGCATCATCAACCGGCTTTGCAGAATTGAGTGCAGCACCACCTGATTCAGACGTTGTGGTCTGGTTAGAAGAACCACTGGCCATAGCTCTCTGGACTGAGTTTAGAGAGCTATCTGCTGTTTTTAATGAACTGGCATCAAACTGTTGCTGTACCAGGTCATCATCTTCCCTAAGAGTTGCCTCAAAAATCATTTGCTTGTATGCTTTCTGTGTTTCAAGGCTTACTCCTGCTGCCTGCATGTTACCCTGTACAAAATCATCAAGCATTGCATTTCCACAGGTGTGATGACAGCATGTAACACCATTTTCAACTACAGACTCCACATATTCCCGGATAAGATTGTTCAGGGTGTCTTGTGACATCTCCCATCCGTTCTTCCTTCCGGTTTCAAGCATCCTTGCAGTCATGGACTGATATGCATAGGGATTATTCTCTTTGAGCCAGTCGCTAACCTCCGCATCGTCAATATAGGTACTGTAAACACTATCCCATACATCATCGCTGATGAGATCCGGACTGAGCGCTTCCCATCCCCAGAGGTTCTCAAGGAACTCTGCCATTTCACGAGCACCCTCAAAACCACTAAGCTGCATACCTGCTATCCAGGATGGATTAAGATATCTTGCATAAAGCTCGTTTGTAAGGTAAGTCTGAAGTGTCTGAATCTCTGCATCGCTGAGATCCTGCAGGTTCACAACATAAGTGTCAACCTCATTACCTGTGATGTATTTGATAGCGTTGTACAATCCACCCATGTACTGGTAGAAGTCATCAGTATCAAGAGAACCATATGTGCTGGAACTCCTGCTGTGGAATATTGCTGAGGTTCCGTTCAGGTTGTTCTCAAAGACCACTGAATTATCGATGTCAACTACACGACCGGTCTGCTGCTCGATATACTCGGCTATGGTCTGTCCCCAGATATTTTCACCGTAGACATAGCTCATCTTGCTTACATAGAGTTCTGCAAGTTCGCTTGTTTCATTCCATGTTTCACTGGAATCCACTGCATTTGACATTCCGGTTCCGTATGCACCGTCGGCAGGACCGAATACTCTGAACTGTGCAACATCAAGTGAAAGGTTTCCGTCCTGTAGTGTCTCGTTGAGAAGCTCCTGGATGACATCGGTGTTCTGAGCCACATAGTTGTCATATTCATCAGTTTCTGCCTCTTCGTAGGCAAGTCTCACTGCTTTATCGATGAGCTTGACCTTCATCGGGAATGTGTCCCTGTAAAGACCGGATATCTGTACAAGTACATCGATACGTGGTCTTCCGAGTTCTGATGAATCGATCACCTCAACATCCTCGACTTCACCGTTGTCAGCATTCCAGACAGGTCTGATTCCCATCATGTAGAGAAGCTGTGATTCCATTACACCCTGATGGCGTGTGGATTCTCCTGCCCAGAGGATGTATCCTACCTTGGTTGGATACTCACCGTTTTCGGCATAATACTCTGCAAGCCATGCATCAACAAGTGCCGTGCCCTGCTCCCATGCCTCTTCGGTGGGTATGAGCTGCTCATCGAAAGCATAGAAATTGCTGCCTGATGGAAGTGTTTCAGAACGAAGTACCGGGTCACCACCAAGGTTTGCACGGATGTATTCTCCGTTCATTGCACTCAGAACCTGCTGAATTTCATTGTCAGCTTCACCAAGCAATTCTGCGTAGTTTATGGATGTGTTAAGCTCTGAATCTATATCCTCATCTGCTTCAGAAATTCCAAGTATCTGCATCTGAGCATCCGTTGTGGACATATTGTCCAGAAGCACCAGTGAGAGCAGGTCTGTCGGCGCATCGTCAGAACTGTTATAAACTGCAACAAGGTCTGTGAAATCATCTCCAAGCATTGAGTTGACCATTCCTACAAGAGCTTCTCCTTCAGGTGCTTCACCAAGGACGTGAAGACCATAAGGCATGGACTGACTCTTCAGTTCAGTGAGTATATCATCCAGCTCTTCGAGGAACTCATCAACTGTGGAATCGTCCTCTGCAAGACTCATGTTGACCTGTTCATCAAGTCCAAGATCAAGTGTCAGGTTCACGATACTCTGAAGGTATGACTGTTTCAGTTCATCATTCTCAGTGCTCAGCGTCTGATAAGCAGTTATGTCACTGCTAAGACTGCTGTAATTTCCGTAAAGACCGGCAGATACTACCGGTGGTATCAGGTGATCGATTATGATGGCATTACCTCTGCGCTTTGCCTGCAGACCTTCGCCCATTCCATCCATAACATATGGATAGATGACAGGTATGTCGCCGACCATAAGAGCAGGCCATTCGTCACTTAACAGACAGAAGTCCTTTCCAGGTAACCATTCCACTGTTCCGTGTCTTCCCATGTTCACCATGACATCAGCATCGAACTCGTGCTGCAGCCAGAGATAGAATGCTATGTACTGGTGGTGCGGTGGGAGTTCTGTATCATGGTAGAGCACTTCACTGTCCTGCAACCATCCTCTTGTTGGCTGAGGAGCAAGGATTACATTGTCACTGATATTGATCTTCGGGATAACAATGAACTTGTCACCATTGTCATCAGTGTAGACCATTATCTCACCCGGAGCTTCTCCCCACATGTCAACTACTTCTTCCCTTCTCTCTTCTGGAAGTTCATTGAACCATGAAAGATATGTGCTCTCAGGAATAAGCTTAACTTCGCCGGTTTCAACCAGAGCTTCAAGTTCTCCCGGTGCCCATGTACCGACATTCCTTCCCTGGTAGGTAATAAGATCTACAAGTTCGGTCTTGTTGGGTATCAGACTGCTGTTTATGTCATAACCTTCGTCTGCCATACCTTCAAGCAGGTTCACAATACTTGGCATGACCTCAAGATATGAGGCTCCGATGTTGTCCTTTCCACCACCGTGGTTGTAGTAAAGAATGACAACTTTCTTGTCAGACTCATCCTCAGTTCCAAGATCTGCCTGTGCAATTGCACGGTCGATAAGCCAGTCGATCTGTTCATCGTGACCGATGTATTTCTCAACAGTGCTGTTGTCAACAGTAATGGTTTCCTTAGCACCGATCATAATAGGATCGATAAGCCCTTCTGTTTCCGGACCATAGATCCTTAGCATGTTGGTTTCAGGTAAAGGTGTACTGGTTTCTATCCATTCGCTTGTGTTCATGTAACCGTTAAGAACAGCATTCATTACAGGAACACCGAGTGCTTCTATGTCGAAGTAATTACCACGGTAGTGGAATGAAACTACGACATCAACCTTGGTTTCAGCACTGTGGTTAAAGTAGCCGTCCAGATAGTTATCAGCATTTCCATAACATGCAATTACATTTATTCCCTTGTCCTCAAAACCCTCTATGAGCTTGTCTATCGGATCCATGTCATCCGGATAGTATGACTTGTAGAATGTGATTCCGACTGTAGCTGCATTCTCATTGAATGCATGACCATCTGTTCTGCTGGAATACCAGTTGAAATACTCATCTGCATCGTTTGTGAAGTATTCAGTTGGAGTTGTTGTCATTGCAGGGTGATATATCGCACTTTCAAGACCTGTTGGTTCCTCAACAGTGAGATCTTCACGTCCGTAATACTCCTGAGCAAGATAGTATATCAGGTTGTCAAAGTTGTTCTCATCTGATGAGGCACCTGACCAGTATTTTGCAAGATAGTCCTTAAAGTCGCTAAGGTCTGTGAAATCATCAGGTATCACGTAACTGCTTTCCGGTAAGTAGGTGTTCTGACCTATTACCAGTGCACCGTTATCGACTGCATCCTGAACTGTATCTTCAAGAATGGATGCACTCTGGGTTACCATTACAATGTAGATAATGTCCTCGTTACTCAGGTCGATGTTTTCAGGAAGATTAGTAGTAACATAATAGCTGAAATTGATGTTCAGGTCACTGTTAGAATTGATCCTTTCTGCCAGAGCTACAAGTTCGTTTTCATATGAGGAATAACCGGTTACGAAGGAAACATTCAGATGAGGTTCATTGGAAATAGAAACCGAGCGTTTTCTCATCAATACTACATCAGAGATCTTGTCATCGCCCTTTTTGCCAATGGTCTTTCCTGAGATAGAAGTTGCATTCATCATGGAAAGTATTACATCCTGATCAACATCGGCATTAGTTCTCATTGATAAGTTGCCAGTTTCAACCGGCAAGCCATCAGCCACTGTGACATCAGTTACGTTGGTAAGCCACATGCCACTCATCGCTGTACTCCAGTTCACAGCAGATACTGTGTATGCACCATTTCTGATACCTTCAAAAAGGAATTCACCTTCAGCATTTGCAATGGTACTGGCTATGAAATCTCCATAATGGTTTGTGAGTACGACATCAGAAATCTTGTTGTCGCCTTTCTTACCAATTGTTTTTCCTGAGATGTAAGTTTCATTTCTCAGTGAAAGAATTGCATCCTGGTCTACATCAGCGTTACTTCTCATTGATAAGTTGCCAGTTTCAACCGGTAAACCGTATTCAACTGTGACATCGGTTACGTTGGTAAGCCACATACCACCCATCGATGTGCTCCAGTTAACAGCAGAAATCGTGTAAATACCATTTCTGATTCCTTCAAACAGGAAGTTGCCTTCATTATTACTGGTTACATTGGCAATGTACTCTCCAAACTGGTTTGTAAGCACGACATCGGAAATTTTAGTATCACCTTTCTTTCCAATGGTCTTTCCTGAGATGGAAGTCACATTCTTCATAGAAAGTATTGCATCCTGATCGACATCGGCATTACTTCTCATAGAAAGATTTCCGACATCAACCGGCAGACCTTCCTCTACTGTGACATCAGTTACGTTGGTAAGCCACATACCACCCATCGCTGTACTCCAGTTCACAGCAGATATACGGTATTCACCATATGGGAGATTATCAAAGACAAACTCACCAAGTTCATCTGTAGTCAGGCTGAGGAAGTATTCATAAGCATAACTTGTGCCTGAAGACTCAGAAGTTACGTTGTCGTTCTCTGACTCATCGCCGGCATCCTGCTCATCATCAGAAACGCCTGGTAACTCTACAAAACCAGTGCTGGTTTTAGTCTGCAAAAGAACTACAGTACTTTCACGCGGATACTCCATTTTCATGACGTAGGTCATACCGGAAACTGATGATCTGTTAAGCAGACCCAGAATGAAGTTCTCATCAATGTCAGTAGAACTGCTGACCTTTATATCCTGATCTGTAAGGTCAGAACCTGTGAGAGTTATATTGACAAGTCCACGGTACCATTTCGATTTATTTGTGGAATAATTGACTGCGACTACATCGTAGTCACCATCAGGAATATCATAGAAAGAGTAATAACCGGCAGAATCGGAACTGGTGTTTGCTATAAGCTTCTTTGTTTCATTGTCAAGAAGGACTACGGTACTCTCAGTTGGGTGATCATAATTCATCACATAAGTAATACCGGATATCGATGATCTGTTAAGCAGACCCAGAATGAAGTTTTCATCAATGTCAGTAGAACTGCTGACCTTTATGTCCTGATCTGTAAGGTCTGAACCTGTGAGAGTGATATTGACAAGTCCACGGTACCATTTCGATTTGTTTGTGGAATAATTGACTGCGACTACATCGTAGTCACCATCAGGAATATCATAGAATGAATAATAACCGGCAGGATCGGAACTGGTGTTCGCTATAAGTTCCTTTGTCTGATTATCAAGAAGTACGATGGTACTCTCAGTTGGATGATCGTAATTCATCACATAGGTTATGCCGGAGATCGATGACCTGTTGAGCAATGAGAAAATAAAATCCTGGTCGATACCTGCAGTACTATTGACCTTCAGGTTCTGGTCAGTGAGATCGCTACCTGTAATAATTATGTTTCTTGATGCAGTATACCACACATTTTTCTGTGATGACCAGTTTACTGCCACCAATGTGTAATTTCCATCCGGCAAATTCTCAAATACAAAATTACCATCTGCATCACTGGTCGTATTGGAGACCAGACAATAATCGTTTTCTTCTGCCAATACTGTTGTTGTTAGTGATAGTAACAACAATACACTTATGAACAATGTTATTATCCTCTTTTCCTGCATGTTATCCCTCGATAACGTGCAGTATTTCGGCTACTTTGCTTGCAGGCTGTGCCGAAATACTCCACCATATTTTTATGTTCCTATCCACCAACCACATATGTAAATTCAAATTGATTTAAAACAAATCAACTTGAGTAAATGTTAGAAAAAAATTAATCGGAAGTAGTAGTTTCTACCTCCTCCGTACCATCCTCGTCTTCAGGTACGTAAACAACTCTTCCGTCAGCAAGTTTGTAAGCAGTTCCCAGTGCTTCACCCTGACCGCCACCAATCTGATCGGTCATGTTCAGAACCTCAATGGGCTTGCCTTCTTCTTTAATTATGATCTGCATATCCTTTTGACCAGGGTTTTTCACAAGAGTTATGTCCTCTGTAGGACTGAGAAGCTCAGGCATCTGGTAGGACATAACAAGTGCTACAAGTAATGCAACTGAGAAAACCATGGCAATATCAAAAAGGTTGGCAACCCCTGTCAAGGGGTTCTGTTCATCCTCGTTGTTTATGAGTCCAGTTCGCCTGTACCTTCTCCTCCCTTTCACTCTCCAACCTCCAGCGTGTCAAGGATATAATCGATATCTGCCATGTCCTGCCAGTACCATCTTTTTCTGACCTGGGTGAGAACATAACCAATTGTTCCTGCAAAAAGTCCAATAACAGTAGTAGCGAAAGCTATCATCAGGTTATTTGCAAGCTGCACGATGTCTCCCTGTGAAAGACCAATAAGTGCAGGTCCCAGAGGGATAAGTGTTCCCATAAGACCAAGCATTGGTGAGATAGTTGCAACGATCCTGGTCTGTTCCAGTCTCTTTGCCATTCTTATCTCATATTCCTGAGAAAGCCATTCAATGGCAGGTAACATGTTCCTTTCAAGGTGGCCAGCTGCAGATTCTGCAAAGCTCATGACCATATAGTTCTGCTTTATATTGCGAAGTGACTTTGCAGCTTTGTCATATTGCTGAGAACTCACATGTTCCCTGACAGCGTTGCAGCAAAGTTCAAGGTTTTCAATATCTCTGTGCCTTTTTGCGTACTCCGAAAGGAATTCTCCTATAAGCATCAAAGAAAATACCACAAGCAATATGAGAATGATAATTACCGGGTACAGCAATGATGCTGAGAACGTGTATAAAATACCAAACAATGAAGAAGTAGCATCCATTTTTATTGACCTCTTATGCTATTGAGCGCATAGCCTCCAATTATGAAGATTGATAATACCAACAGAGGAACTATCTCGAAATCTCCGCAACTGAATACCATGCTGAGTTTCTTTGCTTTGATGTAGGCGGGAACTATCATTGCTCCAAGAAGATAGAAAAGCCCGAGGAACATCATTGCAGTTCCAAGATCTTCAGGTGTACGTTTCATCATCCTGAAGACGAATGTTGATGATATTACTGAAATGAAGAATACAAGTCCTACAAGAACCCCGACCTTCCAACCGCTTACTTCAAGGGTTGAGGCCAGTATCATACATGATACGAAGAGGGCTGTAAGACATACAGGACAGGGGACTGATATTACAAGGAAGGTCTTTTTTGAGACATCACAGCCAGAATTCCATTTTTTCTGTGTGTAGACACCTGCACCGATCAGAACCAGTGCAATGAAGACGTGTAATGTCATTCCAAGGCTTGCAATCTTTTCAAGGTATGACTGATCCACCATTTCTACAAGGCTTCCAAGTATAACGGAGATAATGAAATAACCGCTTGCAAGTATCAGTACATCTTTTTTCTTTACCGTCGAAAAGCCACATCCTACTCCAGTCTTGAGTCCGAAGATGAAGATGCCTATCAGTATGCCGATTACGGCAGCATATACGTAGCTCATAATATCCCCCTACGAATAGTTGTTATATATCAATGATTACCTAATTACAGTATTTTATTTAGTAACTTGTATCTACATAATATTCATGAAACTTACTATTAAATTCATTTTTGTTTGTTTAAAGACTAATATATGCAAACATAGTACATAGTATTAAACCTTTCGGATTGCTCCTGAGAAAAAAGAGATACAAGAGATACAAAAATTACCGATGTGTCTATAAATAATGTATAATTTTGATTTAATAATTTATTACAAATTATATGCGTGAAAAAAGGACAGTTTCAATGAAGACAAAATATAAAGTAAATACAGAACTGCCAAATAGTATTCATAAACTTACTGTTTATAATACTTAAGAATTTGAAATGATCTTACTGTATAGAAGACAAATGAAGAGAAAACAAAAGAAAGCAACCCGGTGGGTTGCAGAAAGAAGAATTATTTCTTGAACTCGGTGTAGCCGCACTTACCGCATGAACGTCTGTCCTTGTGCTCTGCGAGGAAAACTCCCTCACCACAGCGTGGGCAGAACTGGTTGGTGCGCTCTACTGAACCGCCACTTACATTATAGTAGTCTTTTGCAGGCTTGCTTGCTGCTTTGCTGCTTGCTTTTGCTGCCATGATCATTCCTCTGTAGTTTCTTCTGCTTCTGGGAGCTTGTTCCTTTCAAGAACGTATGCTTCCTCGATCTGCTTCATGCGAGCTGCATCTTCATAGATCTTGACGTATCCGTCAACTTCCTGCTTACCGAACTCGTTGCTCATCTTCTGGACAATTACAAGTTCCAGTGGTGCATTGAGCATAGCTGCGAGTTTAGCTCTTACATCGTTCCTTGATGGTGTAGCACCATCAAATGTTACTGCAATGTTTAATTCACGCCTGTTAAGGAGTGCATTCTTTTTATCGTTAATGATTTTGATATCCATTCAGTTTCCTCCGAATAGTTTCTATTTCCTGATCATTGAAGGTCTGTCCGTCAAGTATTGCCGTTAACAGATCTTCCATTTGTTCCTTCTTATCTGATGTTATCTTGACTAGTACAACACCTTCATCCGGCTGTCCGTAAAGAACAGCTGAGCCTTCCGGTGCCATAAGAATTGCAGGTACAGCCGCAAGGTCCTCCTCGCCGCGCACAAATATCCTGACATGTTCATCTGATTTCAGCGCATTTCCTACCGCATCTATCAGATCTTCGGTTATGACCCCTGCTGGATTGTCAACGGATATTTCGGTGAACCCTTTATGCTTGGTACCCACCACGACCCTATCAGAAGCCGGGCCGCGTTTTGTCCGGTCATCCACTACAAGGATGTCCGGGATTATTCCATGATTGAGCAAGTGGAAGGTAGTAACATCACCCACGGATATAAGTTTTGTGGGACTACCAAGATCCACGGAAAGTTTTTCAATGGTATCGGCACCTTTACCTCTGTAAAGGCATCCAAAACTTTCCCGAAAACGAGGACGTAGTGTCTCGGGCAAAGTAAGCTGAAGGCCCAATTAGCGCACCTTCAACGCATATTTGTCCGGGACCTTCACATCTATTTTCTTTGCGATCTCAGAACGTTCCGGATCGATGATAATTACCATACCACTCCAGTCAGAACTGAGATTGCTTGAACCGCAAATTGGACATGTCTGTCCATTGATGATCCTGTGACATTCCCTACAAACCTGTTCACTCATTTAAAGCACTCCGGTTTTGTTTACTCTTTCTCAGCGGAAGGCCTTCTGGCATCTTCCAGCCATTCGAACTTACCCAGGGAATGCTGACGCATTGTAAGTCCTATCTTGCTTTCCCTTGGTTCTCTCTCATTGATGCTCACAGCAACGATACGTGCCCTGACCTTGTCACCTTCGGAAAGTGCCCTGCCACCATTCTTGCTGACAAGTCTGCCGTTCTTTCCATCGTATGACATGAAATCATCAGTAACCTGACTTACGTGCAGGAGTCCATCCATAGCTCCGATACTTACGAAGGCACCAAAGTCAACGGTCTCGACAACTTCTCCTTCAATAACTTCCTGGATAGTTGGTACAAAGACAATTGCATCAAAGTTCACATCGTAGTATACAGCACCATCACCAACAAGGATATGACCTTCACCGATCTCGTTGATCTGTGTGATGGCAACGATAGCACCGATTTCCTTGTCTATTCTGCCCTCAAGCTTGTGCTTCAGGGCATTCTTGACGTTCTCGTTAACATCCTTGCCTAAAAGATCTGGCGCAACACGAATAGTATCGGCAAGCTTCATCTTTTTATACATATGAAAAACTCCAATAATCCTGTATAATTATATAACAACTTATATGATTTTAAACTGATCTATTATGACTATGATACGATCTCAAGCCTGTTCTTCTGACGCAGGCAGATTACCGGGATATTCTTTTCTTCAAGCCTTCTTCTGAGTCCTGTATCATTTGTCAGCACGGCAGCTTCAAGCTCCATGGCCAGTTCCAGAATGACATCGTCAGCATGCCCATCGGCACGGACGGTCTCACACCTCTGCGCCATTGACCTTGCAACCTTCGCTGCGATCCTGTCCTGTCCTTTAAGATTTTTGATCAGGTAGTCCAGTTCAGTGATAACAGCTGTGGGAACGAGATGGATGTCGAATCCAAGTCGTTTCAGCTCTTCAAAAATATCTACTTTGAACTGGACGGGTATCATTAATGCGTTCGTATCAATAATTACCTTCAATCCTTGATAACTCCTACACCAATAAGTCTCCAGCGTGACCCGACACGTCTGCTTATAGCAACCATGGACTCTCCTTCCGCACAGACAGGTCTCTTCAACTTGACCTCTGCAATGTCCTTACGTGCACTGGTGACAACACCTACTGTAGTTGCTGTACCTACGTTCAGCATCAGTGGCTCACTGGTCTTTATAGCTCCGATAACTTCCTCATCGGTAACCCCTACGACTCTCTCAAGCAGGTGAAGCTCAAGTTTGAGGTCATCACGTGTTGGCGGCAAGGTTCCAGGGAGACCTGCAACCTGTCCGGTCAGTGAGTCACTCTTTGTGAGTGTAGGATCAAGAGTAGTACCGACTGCAAGCAGTCCTCCGGGAGTTGCCTCTTCAACATTTTCCTTTCCGGCAACGATCATGGAAACCTTAGTAATGATTGATTCCCACCTGGTCATACCATCACTCTCAACCTTTCTTCCTGGCTTGACCTCAAGTTCATCACCAGGATGCAGCACTCCTTCTGTAAGTGTACCGCCAATTACACCGCCTGTAATCTTCTTGATAGGCGTACCTGGCTTGTTGATATCGAATGATCTTGCAATAAGCATGTGAGGTGGTTTGTCGATCTTGTAAGCTGGTGTTGGAATCATCTCTTCCATTGCCATGATAAGAGCATCGACATTTATGTTCTGTTGTGCGGATATTGGCACGATCGGTGCACCTTCAGCAACAGTTCCCTTCACGAATTCCTTTATCTGGTGATAGTGCTCGATGACCTTTTCTTTTGGCACAAGGTCGATCTTGTTCTGAACAATCACAATGTTCCTGATACCGATGATGTTCAGTGCCATCAGGTGTTCCTTTGTCTGTGGCTGCGGACATGTTTCATTTGCCGCAATGACAAGAATAGCACCGTCCATGATAGCTGCACCGGACAGCATGGTAGCCATCAGTGTTTCGTGACCCGGAGCATCTACAAAGGATACGGTCCTGAGCTCCTCGGATGCTTCACCGCATCCTGGACAGGTCTTCTCTACGGTATAACACTGAGGTTCCGGGCAATTTGGACACTTCCTGAAAGTAGTGTCTGCATAACCCAGTCTGATAGATATTCCACGCTTCATCTCTTCGCTATGCGTATCTGTCCATACTCCTGACAGCGCGCTGACAAGTGTGGTTTTTCCGTGGTCGACATGTCCTACCATGCCGATATTAACACAAGGTTGACTCAATTTTTGATTTCCCTCCCGGTTGGGTAATATTCTAAAAGCGTAATAAGTTCAGTATAAGTTTTAACGGATTACCTGTTTAGATTTGTGGTCTATCATTCGATTAATCATATTTAAATGATTTCGAACAGACCAGAAAATGCAAATACCTGTTGGTATGGCAAACCATGCCTTATTCTTTTAATAATGTAAATAATTTACTATAATTCAGACTATGAGGAATTCTATTGATATAAGTGATATGAACATTGAAATGATATGAACATTGCTTTTTTTAGTTCCAAAAAAACAATTTGCAAACTAAAAACAAATTAACCATCCGCCGAAGGCGGCACATTCCGATGCTTCTATGCAGAATCGAATTCCAGTGAGGAGTAAATTAATACAGATGATTCCACAGAACTCCTGCGAAAAAGTATTCCTGAATTCCTGAGTACTATGCAGATCTATTCTTGCATTTATTCTGGTGGAAAAACGCCGGCTTTGCCGTACCCTTCGGGATTGATCAAGTTACTCATGCCTGCGATGGATCATAATTTCGGAATTTCTACAGAACTGAATATGAAAAAGAAGGACAATGACCATGCGATCAGATCAGAGATTTCATGGCATCATTTACTATCTCATCCCTCTGGAAGATCTTCTCGATCTTAATACCCTGATTACTTATTTTGTAGTTGAGAGGTTCCAGCGCGAGATAAGTGCATCGCATTTTAGGAATATACATCTGCCTCATTCCCCTACCTGTCACACCATCCTTAATAACACTCAGTTCGATATTACCAAAAGAAGTATGCTGCGCTATGGCAAGTTTCTGACCGCTTTCTTCCTGACCGATCAGAAAGAGAGTTGTACATTTCTTATCAAAAAGTATATCATTTATAGTGAAGAACTTATCCGCAAATTCTTCCATGTCGTGATAAAGAGAAAGCATATCCAGATTGTCAATTACCACAATTTCCGTGTCCTCTGGAATATCCTGAACACTCTGCACGCAGTCTTTTTCCAGAAACCCTATTCCACTACCATGCCTTGCAGCATTATAGATCTTGTTTGTCCTTGTCTCAAAGGATTTGTTGATATTAAGAGTTCCCTTCTCTATACAAGGAGTGAAATCAATCCCTATGCTCAGGGCCTGCTCAAGAAAACTTTCCACGTTGACCTGGGTAAGCATAAGTACGCATTTCTTCCCGTCCTGGCATGACCTGTGAAGGAAGTGGGTAGCAAGTATACTTTTACCGGAACCCGGAGGGCCACTTACAAGGATACCCTGTTGTGCAGGATAACCTCCTTCAAGTATTTCGTCAAGTTCTTTTATACCCGTAGGAACTCTGTCAATCTGCATGTGATTTGTATTATGCAGATAATTATATAAAAAGACTATTATTACTTCCTATATATTATTTTTGTTAAAAGCAATAAATAAAAATAAGTCCGGCCTTTGGAGCCGGATACCCGCCGGAACATACCGGACAGGCTAAAATGATGAATTTATGTAATGATCTTGTCAAGCTGGTCGGTCTCAATTGCCCTTCTGACCTCAAAGGCAACACGGCGACCTGTGCTCATAGGTTTTCTCCAGGTAGTATTTCCATATGGGTGACCAACTGACATGTGGACATTTGTTCCGCCGCCAACACGTGGTGCTACATCATATATGTAGAAGTTAAGATCCTTGTCAACACAGGTCTGGAGACAGAACGGACCAATTACTCCGGGGTCATAGTGCTTCTTTGCAGCGTCTATGTATTTCTGGGAAAGCTCAAAGACTTTCTCAAGAAGTGATTCCCTGAGGGTTGCTGAGTTGTGACCGCAAACGGTGTACTCAGGTGTGAGCTGGTGTTCTGCAAGTGTCATCTGCTGTGGTGCAGGAAGACGTACATGTCCGTCAAGACTTGTCTCAAAGCGCCAGTCAACACCAAGTATCTCAAGCTGGCTCATCTCAGTCTCAACTGGTGAGTAGAACATATCAAAGTTGAAAACCGGACCAATAACGTAACGCTCAATTCTTGCGTTGTCAAGTGCATCCTGTGTGATTACGCCCTGTTTGAGCAGTGACTGAGCTTTCTTCTGATATTCCTCGTAGGTTCCTGCTGTGAAGAAACCTCTTTCAAGTTTCTTGACTGCGTGAGGAAGTTTTACCATTACAAGTTCCTCGATGTCCTGCGGGTCATTGATCCTTTCAGGGAATGGCAATCCTGCCTTCTCAAGAAGCCAGTAGTAGTCACGGTCTATACCTCTCTCTTCGCTGCGAAGCATGTTCCTGCTTCCAACAAGAGGTACTTTGAAATCGTTCTCTACTTCATCGATACCACAGTATGATGTGAATGAACGGTTAGGGATGAAAAGTACATTTTCCTCAATGAGTTTTTTCTGGACATCTGCACTTGTGGTCTCACTGAACTTCTTCAGCAAAATGTGTTCGTCCACAATTCCACGGACAACCTTACCGTTGCTGTCCCTCTGGGACTTGAAATAATCTGTATAGGTCTTCTCACGACCCTGCTGGCAAACAGCAAAAGTCCTGAAATCCTCTTCAATTGCACCGTCAAAGATATCAAGTGCTGAATGTGACGCCACAGCACCGATCTTGACCTTATCCAAATCATAATTTTCAATGATCTCTGAGATCTCTTTTCTGTCTATCATTATTTACCCTCGGTTTTGCCCAGACATTGTATTTACTGTTAATAAACCTGTTTACGCCGGGATTACATATAAACAATAATTCAATGAACAATTCAATGAACAATTTAAAGAATAATTACTAATTTCAGCTCAAATCCCGCTTACCATATAGATGAACAGTGGCGTAATGAAAGTCTCTATCACTGCTGCAAGTAATATTAGCGGGAAAAGCCAGTGAAAATAGAATTTAATTCCCCTGATAATCTCACTTTTCAGGTCAACAGGTTCCGAGCGAAGGGCCTGGAATGCTGTATACCCTATTTTCATTCCTATAGCTGAAGAGATTATCAGCATTGGAACCTCGATGATCCCGTGGGGAGTTAGACCTGCTATGACAAAAAGAGCGCCATTCTCAACAGTCTGGTAATGTGCGAAAATACCGATGACAAAACCGTTCAGCACAAGGAATCCCAGGGGAACGATGCCAAGAGCAAAGCCCAGAAGGACCGAGAAGAACATTTTCACGGCGTTGTTCACAAAGATAAGCAGCATTATTTCAATTGCTGAAAGACCCTGGAGCATTTCTGCAAGCTCCTCCAGCCCTCCAAGAGAATCCAGCGCATAGGACGGGTTTGTGGAATAATATACATAACCTGCAATAGCTGAGATTACAAATGCTACAAGGCTGAAAAGCACAAATGGTTTTAACTCATTGATATATGTCCTGAAAATCTCTCTTACATTCTCATCGTGCATTGATCAGACTCCAAATGCCATTCTGATAGTGTTCCTGCATGCAGGAGATAATCCAAGGACTATGATCACCAGTTTGAGGAATGTCTTTAAAGTCTCAGATTCCTCGTCCTCATCAAAATGATTATCCAGTATATATAATACCGGAATGAATATAGATAGTTTTAACGGATACATCACAAAAGCAGTTCCTGTAAGATCTATCAGATATGATGGAACCACATGCTTTTCGTAGTATCCTAAAAAGTCAATTCCTGCAATTGTGGAAGATGCATCCATCAGGTGAACCCAGAGAATAGCCATGTTGACCTTGCTTTTGAGAAGGTCGAAACCTATGTGATCAAATATTGCTTTTAGCAGGATAACTATCAGGCTGGCTGCACCGAGAACAAATATCGGCACCCATGGACGGGTCAGGTCTTCCAGATAGAAAAGGATGGAAACATTTACCGCAAACCATGCAAGTCCGAATCCTGCAAAGAGCTTACGATAGTCACCTGTTCCTTTTAATTTGACTATCCATCTTGAAAGTACAAGGAAGAATACTGTGATGATGAATACAACAAAATAGATGTTCGGGGTTATGAACAGATAACTTGCGGGGTGTTTGAGTATTCCGGTATCCTCTATAACTCTCATGGAAGAGCCTGCGAGGATAAAAGGAATTACGGATACTGTGAACCTGTCGTCAATTTCTATATCCAGTTTTTTTAACAGCTTCACAACACCGAAAATACAGATTCCCAGCACTATTGCCCATGTGACCGTATTAACGATATTGTAGCCACTATCATGTAGTATCGGGTCTATGTAATATTCGTTAATGAATTGGGTAACTTTATCTATGAATGGCATTATAATCACAGCAGTAACATAATATAGGAATATCCTAATACAACTAACATTTAATAGTTTATGGGAAATGCAGAGTGTATCAAAAGATTTTTCCTGCTTAAAGGGCAGGTCATTCGATGACCTGTACTCATTTGATATTATATATTATCTCTGCAATGGATTTCCATATACGCAATAAAATTACCCAGTTTCTGGCAGGTATTTAAGTGATTCCCACACAAGGCAAAAAAAAATGGATGCAGTTACCAAGAGATGTTGTTGTCGGTCCCGATGTGATCTATGACCTGAAGGATGTATGTGACGACCTTAAACTCAAGGAAGGTGCTTTCATTGTCACGGGACATAATACTAAGAAGATAGCCGGAGATGTTGTACACGATATTCTTGACGAATGCGGATATGACCCTGCGATAGCTTCCTCAAAAGAAGCATCCATGACAGAGGTCAACAAAATTGTAGAGCTGGCAAATGAAGCAAATTCCAGATATTTGATTGGTGTTGGAAGCGGTAAATCGATAGATGTGGCAAAACTTGCAGCCACGCAACTGGACCTGCCTTTCATAAGCGTGCCAACTGCTGCATCCCATGATGGGATAGTATCTTCCAGAGCTTCCATACATGATAAAGGTAAAAAAGCCTCGATCGAGGTCAATGCACCAATGGCGGTTGTGGCAGACACCAGTATCATAGCAAAAGCACCTTACCGCTTGCTTGCTGCCGGATGTGGTGATATTATTTCGAATTATACTGCAGTACTTGACTGGGAACTTGCCCACCGCTTAAGAAATGAACCATTCAGCGAGTACGCAGCAGCTCTTTCCAGAATGACAGCACAGATCCTGATGGACTGCCCGGAGGATATCAAGCCGGAACTGGAAAGTTCTGTGAGAATCGTTGTTAAAGCGCTTGTATCCAGCGGAGTTGCAATGAGCATTGCAGGTTCTTCCAGACCTGCATCAGGTTCCGAGCATATGTTCAGTCATGCACTTGACATGGTGGCACCAAGGTCAGCACTTCACGGAGAACAGTGCGGCGTGGGAACCATAATGATGATGTACCTGCATGGCGGTGACTGGAAAAAGATCAAGGAATGTCTGGAAGTGATCGGAGCTCCTACAACTGCCAGTGAACTCGGGATAGAAGATAGATATATATTAGAGGCGCTTCTTGTTGCACATAAGATACGTCCGGAAAGATATACGATACTCGGTGCAGGTCTGACCCCTGAAGCTGCCGAGAAGGTCGCACGTTTAACAAAAGTTATTTCATGATTATCAAAAATACTTAATTGATCAGATCAAGGTGATTATATGACAAATGATACTACCATTACACTTATCGGCTCAAGGCTTGCAAAGGAAGGCGAAGACTTTGTGTTCATGGGAGAGTCCCGTGAATGCAAAAAATGCAAGCTCAGGCGGACCTGCATGAATCTGGAGCCTGGTAGGAAATATCGTGTTGCAAAACTCAGGGGTGAGACCGTCCATGACTGTTTCATACATGAGGGCGGAGTACTTACTGTTGAGGTAGAGAACTCACCAATCGTTGCAGCCATCGAATCACGCAAAGCTGTTGTAGGCTCAAAAGTGAGCTACGAACTTCCAAAATGCACGGAGTTCGATGACAGTGTATATGATATCCTTTATCCGGAAGGCCTTAAAGAAGGAGATAAATGTACCGTTATCAAGGTACTTGGCCCAATGGAAGAAGGAATGGTATCAGGATGCTCTCTAAAGAAGGTGGAACTTAAACTATAGTTCCATTGCGAACATCTTTTATATAAAAAGGAAATCGTAAGTTAAGTAAGATTTTGAATAATAACTACAACTGATTTATAATAATAGTAAATATTAATATCACATAGAGGTAATTGAATGTCAGGGACGGAAGGTGATGTATTCCATCAGGATTTTTATACAGCAGAGCGCTGGAACAACTGGGTCAACCAGGTAAAGGAATGTGATTTCAAATTCGACGAATCCGATGAGCCACAGGGAAAAGAAGGTGCAATCTTCGTAAATATGGAAGATGACATCATCCTTGCATGCCTCAAAATAATCGCAAAGTGCGAGAACGGACAGATCTCACCGGAAACCGCAATGCTCTCAATTGCAGATATCAGGGATATTGCACTTGCAGAGATCGATTCAATCTCAGAAGATGCGGACATGATGATCGAATCACTTCAGACATCCCTCATGGGTAGCTTTGCAGCATGTGAAGCATACCTGAGCGGAGATTATGACGAGAATGCAGAGATAGCAGATCTTGTAAAGGTTGCCCTTGAAGCTGAAGCCTCAGATGATATCGAGATCGTTATCGGCACAGTTGCAGAGATAGGTGCTCTTGTTCTTAGCGGAAAGGAGCTTACAGAAAAGGTCATGGAAGAAGTCCCATACGGACTTGTTGCAGAATGGCTTGATGGAATCGACTCCATCGCAGCTGCAATGGTAGGCTCTGACAGCTATAAGAATGATGAAGAAGACGATGAGAGTTAAGGATTCTTCCACTCTCATATTCTGACTTTATTTTCTTACTTTGATTAAAAACGATCATTTTCTTTTATTCTTTCTTTAAAGTTACTATGCCTTCAGTTGATAATATGGACATTTCCAATATGAACTTTCAGGACGCTTCCAGAATTATTGTTCTTGACCTGACACACGCAGGAATTATTATTGCCACAAAACTTGCGGAGATGGGCTATTCTGTAACAGCAGTTGATGTTTACAGAACTGTCAATGAGAAAGTGCTTCTGGAACTGGAAGAAACGTATTACATTCGGACATCAAAGGAACCAGTACCTGTCAATGATAATGACATTGTGATAAGCCCTGCTCATCTTGACCCTGAATATCCGGTACTTGTGGAATCCAGAAAAAAAGGCATAAAGATACTTACTCACCATCAGGCAGTTGGCAGCATATTATCCATGAAAGGATGGCCTGAAAAAGGAACTGTTATCGAAATCACAGGCTCTAAAGCCAAAACCAGTTCTGCGTCCCTGCTTGCTGAGATGCTTTCACAGAAGATGAAAGTAATACTTCACACCTCCAGAGGTCTGGAACTGTGGGAGAACGGACAATGCAGAATATTAAACTTGGGACTTAGCATTGCACCGGGAAGTATTCTGCTTGTAGTTGATAAACTGGACGAACTTAAAGTTTCAGCGGATTCCTACATTTTTGAGGTTTCCATCGGCCTGACAGGTTTTGCGGATATAGGAATAATCACTACACTTGAACCGGATTATCCGATTGCTGCATCAACTTCTAACTCCAGCGATGCAAAAATGAACATGCTTTCCTATGCCAGATCAGATGAAGTATTTTTCCTTAACATCAATGACAGGAAAGCTCAGGAAATGGCAAATCAGTTTGGAAGAACGGTTTTCAAATTAGGGGATTCTGAATATTCCGGACAGGACTATGAGAATGCAGATGTTGTAGCCGACATAATTGTGAATGAAAGTGGCAATTCCAGTGTAAAGTTCAAATGCCAAACCGGGACTTTTACATCCAGTCTGTCCGAAAAATACAATTCAAGAGCATATGCAACCGCCTTTGCAGTATCAACTGCGGTTGCTTTGAAAATGAGGATTCCTGAACAGGACATCATTAAAGTCATTGCTTCTTTTGAAGGACTTCAGGGAAGGATGCAGGAAAAAGAGCTTGCCGGTAGTATTCTCATTGATAATTCAAACTCTGGAATGGATATAAAGTCCGCAGAGCGTTCGCTGGATTATGCTTTAAGCAGGCTTGAGGATAAGAATTCAGGAATAATAATGGTTCTTGGTGAAGAAGCCGCACAGGTATGTGAGGGACTTCCGCCTGAACAGGTCACTGAGTTTGTGAAGAGGCGCAGTGATGAACTTCTCAGGCTGATACTTGTCGGAGATAGGATGCAGAATGTAGGAAATAATGAATTCATTTATGTCAGCGGACTGGAAGAAGGACTTGAAGTGGCTGTATCATTTGCTTCTGGAAAGGACATCATTCTGTCATGCGTTAAATGCTTCAGATGAGATTCGTCAATTCTTAGTTTATTGACGATGATTAGTCCTTTTATACAATAAAGATATAGATAGTGCAGAAAAACAGAGTTGTAATAAGTATACTAAATATTACGAAATTACAAAATTATAATATTTACAAGAATCAACCAAGTTTATCGGGATAAATATGGCTGAAAACGATATTTCTATAATACACCCGCGGCCCAGTTCCATCGTGGCTGCTTTATACACACTGCGTGACCTGAATGTTGATGTTGCAATACTTCACGGTCCGCCAGGATGCTCATTCAAGCATGCAAGACTTCTTGAGGAAGACGGCATACATGTTGTGACAACAGCCCTTGACGAGAACGGTTTTGTTTTCGGAGGACGGGACGAGCTTTCATCCCTGCTTGTTAAAGTCAACAAGATGTTCAATCCAAAACTCATAGGCGTTGTTGGAACCTGTGTCAGTATGATCATTGGCGAGGAACTAAGCGAGCCTGTGAAGGATGCAAACCTTGACGTGCCGGTCATAGGTGTTGAAGTTCACGCAGGATACCCTAACAATACCAAAGGTGTCCTTATTGCACTCGAATCTGCATGTGAGGCAGGCGTAATTACTGAGGAGGAACTTGAGAGACAAAGAGTCCTGCTCAAGGAAGCAACCAATGTAGAGAAGCGCCATGGAGCAGCAAGTAAGGAATATCTTGTTCCATCACGTGGTGACCTGAAATATAAGGTTGCTGAAAAGGTCATCAATTACCTGAAAGAAGGCAAGAAATGCCTGACCATCATGAACGCCAAGAAGGAAACAGGTTACATGTTTGCAGACATAACAGTTGCAATCAATGAAGTGGCCGCTCAGCTTGGTTTTGAAGATAATGTCATCAACATGGCAAATATCGATGATACGCTTGGCCTTCCACGTGTACGTCAGCATGCAACATACATCATGAACGATTTTATAGAAAAAGGAATTGAGATCCATGAAATAATCGGCGGTATGGACGAATACCCAATTGCCGGTGAAAAAGTGAGCAATCTCATAGCTGAAAAGTACAGTGACTTTGATTTTGTTGTGATTACCGGCGTACCTCATGCCATACCAATGGACAACCTTCAGAACATGGATGTTATTTCCGTAACAAACGGTCCAAGACAGGTGTTCCCGCTCAAGGATATGGGACACTCAAATGTTATAGTCGAGATAGACCTGCATCCAAAGACACTTGGTGTCAGCAATATCGTAGAATCCGAATTCGGTGCAACAATGCGTGAGGTCTTAAAAGATATGCAAAACGCGGAGGAAGCCTGATGGAACAGAAAAGGATAGCCATCTACGGTAAAGGCGGAATTGGAAAATCCAGCACAGCTTCCAATGTTGCAGCAGCATGTGCCGATGAGGGTTTTAAAGTTATGATAATCGGATGCGATCCGAAGAGCGATTCATCCATTACACTGCTTGGCGGTAAGAGAATTCCAACAATCCTTGACCTTCTCAGGCAGAAGATCGATGTAAAGGAAGAGGACATCGTCCACGAAGGTTACAAGGGTGTAAAATGTGTGGAAGTCGGCGGCCCAGAACCCGGAATAGGTTGTGCAGGACGCGGAATTATCGTTGCTATACAGAAACTCAGGCAGATGTGCAAGTCTATTGATGATATGGACCTTATCATCTACGATGTTCCGGGAGATATCGTGTGTGGCGGTTTTGTAGCACCGATACGCAAGGGACTTGTTAACGAAGCCTACATTCTCACATCAGGCGAATACATGCCGCTTTACGCAGCAAATAATATCTGCAAGGGACTTGCCAAGATCGATACTCCGCTTTCCGGCATAATCTGTAACTCAAGAAGCGTTACAAGGGAAGAGGAAATCGTGAGAAAGTTCTCCGAGGAGATAGGCAGCAAGCTTATGGCTTTCATTCCTAAGGAACAGATCGTCCAGGACTGCGAGAGAGATGGATTCTCAGTACTTGAAAAAGCTCCTGATTCACCGGTTGCAGGCGTATATCGCGAGCTTGCACACGCTATAATGTCCAACGACAGTTCTGTGTTGCCTTCATCACTTGAAGATGAAAGACTTCGTGAACTTACACGTTAAGGTTTGATGAAAATGTCTGACACCTCTCAGGTTCCGGAAAATAAGAAGGGCAAGGAAATCCCAAGGATACTCCTGTCAGCAGGAAGTTCATCTTCCGGCAAGACAACTATAACCATCGGCCTGCTTGCGGCTCTTACAGAAGCCGGGTACAAGGTCCAGCCTTACAAAGTTGGACTTGATTACATCGATCCAAGTTATTATACTGAGATCACAGGCCGTCGGGCTCGTAATATTGATGGTTTCCTGATGGATGAGGAGGGTGTAAGGGATGTTTTTATCCACGGTGCAGAGGTTGACGAGGATGCTGACATCGCAATCATTGAGGGTGTCCGTGGCCTGTATGAAGGCTTTGACAGCTTCACCGACACCGGCAGCACTGCCCAGATAGCCAAGATACTGAAATGTTCTGTGATTCTGATAGTTAATGCAAGGAGCATCACACGCTCTGCTGCTGCTCTTGTAAATGGTTTCAAGGACTTTGACAAGGATGTGAACATTGTTGGCGTTATTCTCAACAATATTGGCGGTCCAAGGCATACCAAAAAGGCCACAGAAGCTATCGAGCATTACACAGGTATTCCGGTTATCGGTGTAATACACCGCAATAACTCAATGAAAATCTCCATGAGGCATCTTGGCCTTGTTCCTGCAATTGAGGAGCGCCGCCGTGCCGATAATTACGATGAGAGGATAGAGTTCATCAAGAATACCATCAAGGACGGTATTCAGATCGACCGCCTGCTTGAAATGGCACATTCAGCGCCGGTTCTTGAGCGTCCTTCAAAGACTGTTTTCACTCCACGCAATATTGAAGGTGAACGTCCGGTTATTGGCGTTGCCCTTGATGAGGCTTTTAATTTCTATTATCACGATAACCTTGAACTGCTTGAGATGGCAGGAGCCGATATTAAATACTTCAGCCCGATCCACGACAGCAAACTGCCGGACGTTGACGGACTCTACCTCGGTGGCGGCTATCCCGAACTTTTCGCTGCAGAACTTGAGGAGAACGTATCCATGCGCGAGAATATCCTTGATGCATCACGCTCTGGTATCCCAATCTATGCAGAATGCGGCGGCCTGATGTACCTGACAGAGAAACTCAGTACAGGTGTGAAAGGCAAAGGTGCTCATCACATGGCAGAGATGCCGGAATCCACACATGAAATGGTTGGAGCACTTCCCGGACATACCCTTATGGGTCACAAGCGTGTGGTCAGTTACAACATTGGCGAACTTGCAATGGATTCTGTAATTGGCAAAACAGGAAACTCATTCCGTGGTCATGAGTTCCACCACTCTGAAGTAACAGAGATTCCAAAGGATGCAAAATTTG
The DNA here is from genome assembly GCF_963667555.1 of uncultured Methanolobus sp. NCBI lineage: Archaea > Methanobacteriati > Methanobacteriota > Methanomicrobia > Methanosarcinales > Methanosarcinaceae > Methanolobus > uncultured Methanolobus sp. The sequence continues at coordinate 286,787 of NZ_OY763421.1, read as the reverse complement.
CTATCAAACTCTCCCGCGGCACCGGCATAATCGATGGCTGGGACGGGCTTACTGTCGATAACACACTCGGTTGCTACGCGCACCTGGTTGCAAGCTCTTACAGGGAGTTTGCAGGTAGTTTTGTTGATTTTGTGATGCAGAACAAGATTTGAGGATTCCTTCTATATCATCCTCATTTTGTATTTGATAACTGTTTTCCTTTTTTGTTCTATTTTCTCCGTGCATCCATACATCTCAATCAAAAAGTATTTTATTCTTTCAGGTAATTTTATATAAATATATATTTCTATTGATTATTTGGAAGGTTGCAACATGGATAATTTCATTGGATCGAAAAAGCGTAAGATAGCTTATTTCTCAATGGAGATCGGACTTCGCAGCGGAATGCCCACATATAGTGGCGGTCTTGGTATTCTGGCAGGTGATACTATAAGAGCGAGTGCGGATCTTGGCCTGCCACTTATTGCTGTAACTCTGCTCAACAAAAGAGGATATTTCATTCAAAAACTGGATGCTGCTGGCAGGCAGACCGAACATCCTCACGAATGGGATCCTTCAGATTACATGCAATCTCTTCCTTACGAAGTTACTGTAAACATACAGGGAAGAGATGTAAAAGTCAAATCATGGCTTTATGTGCATCACAGCCTCACCGAAGAAACAGTTCCTGTATTATTCCTTGATACGGATGTAGAAGGAAATACTGCAGAAGACCGTCAGATAACTGATAGTCTCTATGGAGGAGACCGCAGGTATCGCCTTAAACAGGAAATAATACTGGGAATAGGCGGCGTGAAAATGCTTAATAAAGTTGGTTGCCACATCCAGAAATACCACATGAATGAAGGCCATTCCAGTTTGCTGACCCTGGAGCTTTTGAGGGAGAATGAAATGTCCGCCTCAAAGGTCAAAGAACTTTGTGTATTCACAACCCATACTCCTATCGAGAGCGGACACGATGTTTTCTCACATGATCTTGTAAGAGAGCTTATCAGCCAGAATTCCGATTTTGACATTCTTAAAAAATACGGTGGCGAACATCAGCTAAATATGACACTTCTCGGACTGAATCTATCCAATTACGTGAACGGAGTAGCTAAAAGGCACAGGCAGATATCCGAGAAAATGTTCCCGGGGTACAAGTTCAGTTCAATAACTAACGGAGTACACTCTTACACCTGGGTCTGTTCCCATATGCAAGAGCTTTATGACAAATATCTTCCCGGTTGGGCAAACGAACCTGAACTGCTTGTAAGGGTGCGAAGCATCCCGGATAATGAGATATGGAGAGCACACAGATGTGCAAAACAGGATCTTCTGAAGTTCGTTAATGAAAAATGCGGGACGAATATGGATTGTGACACGCTGACAATCGGTTTTGCCAGACGTGCAACTGAATACAAGCGACCTACACTCATATTCTCAGACCTGAAACGACTTCGCAAGGTTAACGAAGCTGGTAAGATACAATTGATATTCTCTGGAAAAGCACATCCAAGAGATGTCATGGGAAAAGTTCTCATCGAAAAGATATACAGTTACATGCAGGAGCTGAAAGGCGAGATAGAGATAGCTTATCTTGAGAACTATAATATGGACATTTCCATGAAACTTGTATCAGGTGTTGATATCTGGCTGAACACGCCCAAAAAACCGCTTGAAGCATCAGGCACCAGCGGCATGAAAGCAGCTCATAACGGTGTTGTAAATTTCAGTGTTCTTGACGGCTGGTGGATAGAAGGTTGTGTGGAAGGCGTTACAGGATACTCCATCGGCCCTAAACCTGAAGCCGATAAAACCCCGGAGCAGGTCGAGATGATGGAACTTGATGACCTCTATAACAAACTGGAGTACATCATGATACCTACATACTACCAGAGAAAAGATGAGTGGATGAACCTGATGAACAATTCAATTGAGATGATTGCCTATTATTTCAACAGCCATAGGATGATGCACCATTACGTTACCGAAGCTTATCTGTGATTTGATCTTTGTTGATTCTGATTCGTTATTTGTGTCCTGCATGATATGGCAGGACTGTTGATTTTTGTAATTTTCCGAAACAAACTCAGTTATTTTATAAGACTGACTAAATTAATTATTTTTATATATCAATAATGTATTAAGAGTAACTGGGTTATTTTATGAGTTCTCATTATTGCAAAACGTTGTTGATTATGTATATATGTATTTCCTTTATGCTTGCCGGAAATGCAATGGCTGAAACTATTACCGTTGACTGGAATGGAACAGGAGATTATACCTCAATTCAGGATGCTATAAACAATTCAAATCCAGGTGATTCAATTCTGGTACTTTCTGGAAACTATAATGAGAATCTACTGATTGATAAAGCATTATCAATAGCATCTGAGCCCGGAAATCCGGAAACTGTTACCATCAGACCAATAGACAACCAAAGTTATGCAATATTTATCAATTCAGAAGATGTTGTACTGAGCGGTTTTACTGTAACTGGTGCAGACTCTTCTAAAGCAGTGTTCCTTTATGAGTCATCAGGTTGCCTGATAGAGAACAACATCGTTGAATCAAACAAATATGGTATTTACCTCAACAACTCAGATAATAATGAAGTTGTCAATAACACCCTGAGATCAAATACCCTTATCGGATTATGTCTCTTTGAAAGTAATGATAATAAAATAAAATCAACTAATTCATCTGATGATTTTATCGGATTTGATTTTGTAAAATCCTGCAACAATACTGTTATTGATAATTATTTACAAGGTGACAAAATATACGGCATATATTTCCATGAATCATCACACAACAATTCAGTAATCAATAATTCTGTCATTCACACTTATTATTATGAAATTCTGTCTTCAAGTGTTAGTGTTCAGAGAATACTAACTTCTAATTATTATAACTCCGATGAATTTGAGTTATTTACAAAAGAGATAGAAATTATCTCAAATGAAAATGATACTGAAGATAATAATAATCTTCTGTCAAGCTCCTCCTCGAGCCCCTACATTACCTCAAGTATGGCAGTAGCAAGTGGAAATGGACTGTATATGAGCCATAACAATACAGGTAACTTGATTACGGGAAACATTATCATAAACAGTTATTATTATGGAATTAACATCAATAGTGGTTCTTCTGGAAATATATTTTACAACAATTACCTTAGTAATGATGTAAACCTAGCTCTCAATTCAAATGGAACAAATATCTGGAATATCGACAAAACAGCAGGAGAAAATATAGTTGGTGGACCTTATATAGGAGGGAACTGCTGGGCCAATCCTTCTGGAACAGGTTTCAGCCAGACACATCTGGATAATGATGAAGATGGCATTTGTGATGAGAATTATACAATAAACGCGTACAATGTAGATTACCTGCCACTATATATTGATGAAAAAACAGATTGTATGGAAAGTACAATTTATTCAGGTATCGACCTTTATGATGTAATTCAAAAATACGGCATATACAGATTTGATTCAGATAAGAATACTACATTAAAATGCCTTGAATTTAATTCAAGCAATTTTGAGGGCTTCTATGAAAATGGAAACAACACCTCTACTGAAACTATAAGAATCTATGAAGATGCAGATCTGATTGATTCTACAATACCTGTAAAAGCATTGGAATACAAATCAACAATGCATCTGAAAGATTTTAATGCAACATTAGATGATTATCCTTATGATGGTTACTATGCATTGAATCTATTTGGTGAACAATACGTTTCATTGTCTGCTGATTCACCTTATATGATTACAAGATTGTTGCTAGATAACAACAATACCTATACTGTATCTACGGGAGAATCAATAGACTTAGGCGAAGGATATACATTCCGTATCATTATGTTTGATGTGACCGGTGAAAAAATCTGGGTAGAACTGGATAAGTCAAATGAATTCATTGAAAGTGGGATAATGGATTTGACTGAACCAAATGGCACTACATGGTGGTGTGGTCTTGATATTAATTATGAAGATGAAGTCGTTGTTTTTGGAGTTCATGCATTGAAGAACAACTCATCATCAATAACAATAGATGGTTTATGGTTAACAGATTGCGAACACATCCTTTTAATGGAGTGTGGAGATGAATTTGGAAACCTTGAAGTCCAGACAATTGATTCCAATTCAGTATCAATGAGAAACTATATTCCGAGGTCATTGGAAAGAGATACTACTGTTGGGATTGTAAATGATATTTCATTTGATGTTTTGAATACGAATAATTTTAGTTTTCAATTAATCAAAGGATTAGAAAATGAATTTACTACTAATTCTACTCCGATATCCTCAATATATGAGCCTCAATCTAGCCTATACTTCAAAGGAGACGTGATCGATTTTGAAGGAACTGGTTTTGATTTTGATGGAAACATAACAGCCTATGAATGGACTTCCAGCATTGATGGTCACTTGAGTGATATGAGAAGTTTCAGTACTGATAATCTTACAGTAGGCAATCATACCATTTATTTCAGTGTACAGGATGATTCAGGTAAATGGTCTGATGATAAATCAACATCATTGGTCGTAGGTAACATCAATATCAGTATAAACACGACATTTGAATCCCAGTTTGGAGGAAAGATGAGAAATGCTGATGTGTCTGGAAATTACTCCTGCGTTGCACAGGGACAGAACATAATTATAGTTGACATTAGTGATCCATCAAATCCCAGAGAAGTCTCGAGACTTCCAACTTCAACTACTGTAGAAATAGTTGAATTAGTAGGAAATTATGCTTACATTGCAGATAATGATCTGTTAATTGTAAATATAAGCAATCCTAATTCTCCAATCATAGAATCAAACTATAGCATTGAGAGTCCTATAACAGATGTTTTCATTTCAGACATCTATGCCTATGTAGCTTTTTATGATGGTCTGGAAATACTTGATATAAGTGATCCTGCATTACCAATAACAGTGGGAAATTACACTGTCCCCTCATATTCTGTATCCGTAAATGAGAATTATGCCTATGTATATAGTGGCTGGAAAGATAACTTTTCAATCATCAATATAAGCAATCCGGCATCACCTTCAATGGAAAGTTTTTGTAATTTCCCATACCATACACAGGAAATTTTTGTGTATGGAAACTATAGTTATGTAGCTGCTGGTGATGATGGCCTTATAATTGTCAACATCGGCAATCCTATGTTTCCAGAAATAATAGGCATATGCGATACAATTAATGATGCATCAGATGTATCTGTTCTCGGTAACTATGCTTATGTAGCTGATAAAAGCAATGGGCTCCTCACAATTGATGTTAGTAATCCTACAAAACCAACGCTAATCTCAAGCTATGAAAGTTTGTATAGCAGTGGTCTTCTTAGCATTGATATTTCTGGAAATTATGCATATTCGGCTGATAATAACTATGGATGTGTTGTTTTTGATATCAGCAATCCCACATCACCAGAGTTTGCAGGAAAATATGATACTGTAGTAAACCTGTGGAATGTTGTTGTTTCAGGCGATTATGCATATACTACTACAGGAGCTGATGGTTTCGTAGTAATTGACATCAGCAATTCCACAATACCAAATATAGTGAGCGAATCCAGTGCAGTTTACGGATACAATCATGTTGCAATTTCTGGAAACTATGCCTATGTAGAGGATGGTTCACATGGCGTTGTGATTATTGATATTAGCAATCCAGAAAATCCAACATATATAAGCAAGTTAGAAACAAATGGATCTGCATATGATGTTACAGTTTCTGGAAATTATGCTTATGTAGCTGATACCAGCGGTCTTTTAATATTTAATGTCAGCAATCCATTAATATCTAAACTAGTAGAAAGCTATGAAACTGATGACTCTGCAATATGTGTTTCTATTTTAAATGAACATGCTTATGTAATTGCTAAAACTGGTATTCTAACTCGTGAGCTTCTTTTATTCGATATAACGAACCCGACAGCACCAGTATTATTAGGTAGTTGCGATGTTGCAAAGGGATGTTCTGAAATTGCTGTTTATGATGATTATGTATATTTGGACAGCGCTTATAGTGGCCTTATTACCGTTGATGCCACAGACCCTACAAATCCATTCATGCTCCACAAGTCCAGTTCATTGAGGGTAGAAGATGTTGTTGTTTCTGATGGAAAGTTGTATGTTGCATCTCCGGGCAATGGTCTTGTTATTATTGATATTAGCAATCCGAAGCTGCCATCGATTATAGGACATTATGATAATGTAACATCTGTACTTGGTGTTGATGCTTCGGGGAAGCACGCTTACTTAGCCGATCATTACTATGGCCTTATTACCCTAAATATAGAAAAACCATCCGAATCTGATACATACACAACAACCACACCCGCAACAACCTCAAGCTCCGGTGGCGGTGGAGGAGGCGGTGGAACCACTGGTGAACTCTTTGAGAACATCGCATTCAAGGACGTTAAATCAGAATTCATTACCAAGGATTCAGTCACAAACTATGACTTTGACAACGAGAACAACGAAGTAGAATTCATCCAGTTCACAGCTTCACGTAACTGGGGTAAGATATCTGCAACCGTTGAGTGCCTGCATGACACATCTGCCCTTGTGGACAAGGAACCTGAAGGAACAGTGTACCGCAACCTCAACATATGGGTTGGAAAATCAGGATTTTCAGATTCAGATAATATAAAGGATTGTGTAATTGGATTTAAGGTTAGCAAGCAGTGGCTTGAAGACAATGGAATCGAGGAAAGTTCTATCAGACTATTGCATTATTCGGGCGAAGAATGGGAAGAGCTTGATACAGAAATGACTGATGAGGATGATGAGTATCTGCATTTTGAAGCAAAGACAACTGGATTCTCTCCGTTTGCGATAGTTGGTGATTCTGAGGAGAACTCACTGAACTCTAACTCTGATGACACAAAAATGCCAACTGAATCAGTTGAAAGCAATAATGATGTTGAAGAAGAGATAACTGAAACTGAATCACAGAGCACACCTGGATTTGAAAGTGTTACTTCAATAGCAGCATTTTTGCTTGCAATCTGTTGCATGACTCGCATGAGAAAGGACTAAAACTGACAATGTTCAGTTTTTCCTTCTCGATCTTTTTTATAACCTGCCTCTTTTATAGTCACATTTACACTTACATTTCCTGAAAACTCAGATAGCCCAGTCCACCACGGTTAAATATATAGTACAATATTTGAATCACTATAACTCTTAAACGCATTCTTATTTATTTCAGGTGAAATTTTTGATCGGAAAACTAGTCAAAGAAAAGGTACAATCCGGGAAACAGGCTATTAACGAGCTTTACAACACCGGATACTATGGTCGTCCAAAGGGCGATGTTCTTGAGCTCACACTTGTTGAAGCTGCATATCTGCTTTACAAGAACAAGCTGGAGATAACTCTGGATGAAAAGAACCTTGGATTTGAAGAGTTTTTCACAGAAGCATCAAAAAGACAGCAGTTCTTTGAGCTGAAATACATCGTTTACAAAGACCTCCGTGAGCGTGGTTATTATGTTCAGCCCAGTGTAACTGACTTCAGGGTCTATCCAAGAGGCAGCCACCCTGGTAAGACACAGGCAAAACTGTTCGTTTATGTCAGGTCAGAACGTGTGCCAATGCTGCTGAAAGACCTGCTCACACAGTATAACGCAGCACTTAACGTTCGAAAGCAAATGGTACTTGCCATCGTTGACGAGGAAAGTGACATCACATACTACGAGGTTAAAAGACTGGATATTAAAGGCGAGATGGATCAAACTCTCCCTCTTGAGCAGCCGGTTTCAGTAACAATGCTAGAGGACCGTGTTCTTGTATGGGAAGGCGAAACATCTAAACTTCTTTACGAGAACGGCTTTTATGGTAAACCACTTGACAATGAGCGTCTCCAGTTATCACTTGTAGAATCTGCATATCTGCTTGATAAAGGATTTATAGATATCAAGGACAGCAATAACAAAGCTATTTCTGACATCTCTGAATTCTCTGAAATTGCAGCTTCAATTGACCCGGATTTCAGACGCAAGTACAGTACTTATGTAGACCTTCGCAGCAGAGGATTTATCCCGAAGACCGGTTTTAAGTTCGGTACACACTTCAGAGTTTACAGCGAAGTAAATTCTACTGACAAACTTCCTCACTCTAGCTACCTGATACATGCGATACCTCATGATCACGAGTTCTTACTTCCTGTAATGTCAAGGGCTATCAGGCTTGCAAACAGCGTCAGAAAACAGATGCTTTATGCAGTGGAATATGCTGATGCTATTGAGTACATCGATATTGGTAGAATAAAGATGTAGTGACGGGAAATAAATGCCATAACTGCTCAGACTTAAATAATATACCCGTCTTTGCTTTAGAAGATGTTTGATATAATCGCAGTGGACATATCCGGAAGACACAAAATTAACGATGAATACCTCATGGTATGTGCAGCAGTTTCCGCTTTAGTCACTGCGGACCACATAGAGAAAGTAAACCAGATAGCTCTCAGGTCTTTCAGGAACAAGTCTGCGCCTGATGTCCAGTCTGTTGTGAAGATGGTTGAGACCACTGTTTCTGAACTGAAGTCAGAGGGAGTTATAGTCACAGAAGCAGGTGATTTCTACAATAAGCCCCAATGGTTAATTGATAGTATGTTCACCCGGGATTTCAAATATCAGGAATCACTCAGTGAAAGAAGATGTATCGAGATTGCTCACCATGCATCTCTTAGTTCACGGAAGCTTCTTTTAAAGGAACTGGACATCCAGTGAATTACTCTTACAGGTATCTACATGATGCGTGCTATTTTAGTCAAGAGGAACGACCCCAGGTCTGAAGATGAAAAGAATGAGCTTCAGATGGAGGAGCTACAGGAACTTGCCGGAGCCGCAGGTTATGAGGTCATTTATGAAATGACCCAGACACGACATCCTGATCGTAAATATCATCTTGGCAGGGGAAAGGTCGAGGAACTTGCACAGATCGTAGCAGACCTGAAACCCGACAAGGTCATATTCCACAATCCTCTCAGCACCATGCAGATCTATAATATTTCAGAAATATGTCGCTGCGAGACCATTGACAAATTTCAGCTTATCCTTGAGATATTCGCAACCAGAGCCACAACACATCGTTCCAAATTACAGGTTGAACTGGCAAGGCTGGAATATGAACTGCCTCGTGCCAGAGCAGTTATCTCTATTCTGAAAAAAGATGAAAGACCTGGTTTTATGGGACTTGGTGGCTATGAGGACTCTTATGCCCAGGACATCAGGAACCGCATGACACGCATCAAAAATGAGCTTGAGACCATACAGAAGGATAACGAATCCTTGAGGGCACACCGCCATTCAAAAGGTTTCTCGCTTTCAGCACTTGCAGGATATACCAATGCGGGGAAAAGTACTCTGTTCAATGCACTTGTGGACGAGAATGTCGAATCAAAGGATATGCTGTTCACCACGCTATCCCCTACAACAAGGTCACTGAAAGTACAGGGTCGTGATATCCTTGTCACTGATACTGTGGGTTTTATAGAAGACCTTCCGCACTGGATGGTTGACGCTTTCAGGTCAACGCTTGACGAAATATTTCTTGCGGATATCGTGCTCCTGGTAGTGGATTCTTCCGAGCCTTTCGAAACCATACGCAAAAAGCTGCTTGTATGCCATGACACAATGTGGGACCAGTTGCAGGATGTTGCCATTGTGACTGTTTTTAACAAAATTGATCTTGTCACAGATGATGAACTGCAGGAAAAGATGAACAGTCTTGCATATCTTGCTCCTAATTCTGTTGCTGTATCTGCAAAAACCGGTTTTGGATTTGAAGAACTCAAAGCAAAAATTCGGGAACTTCTTCCAGAATGGAGAAGGGTAACTCTTACAATACCATTATCAGAAGAAGGCATGTCAATTGTAGCATGGATATATGATGAGGGCATTGTTCACGATATCAATTACACTGATGTGATTTCAATTGATTTTGAAGCAAGGGATAAGGTTATAAACAAAGCCATGATTCTAGTGAATGGACTATCATGATGTATATACAGCTGTAATTTTTAAAGATTTTATTCACAGCGTAATATATATATGCTATCATGTCGTTAGTATGTATGCGAACGGGACACTCTAATGTACCACCAATCCTATCCAACCACCCAACCACCAAAATTCTATCCCCGTTCGCTGCATTTTCTACATACGTTTTGCTTGATCCTATCTGCGAGTTAAACGTGGTTCTAAAATATCTTTATTAACCTGTAGACCCAAGATGCTTACATGAAGTTCGATCTTCACGTTCATTCCTGTTATTCTAAAGACAGCAACGCCAGTCTGGATGATATTCTTGAACATGCTGCTGCCAATGGGCTAGATGGTTTTGCAATATGTGACCACGACCGTATAGAAGGCGGTTTTGCTTGTGCCAGAAGAGCGCAGGAAATTGGTTCAAAACTCATTGTAATTCCTGGTGTTGAAGTCAGTTCCTCAAAGGGTCACATTCTTGCACTGGGCATCCGTGAACCCATAGAACCGGGGCTAAGCCCTGAGGAAACTATAAAAAAAGCACGTGAGCAGGGTGCAGTTGTCATCATCCCTCATCCTTTCAAACTGACATCCCACGGAATAGGTTACATTGAAGGACTTGATGCAGATGCCATCGAAGTCCTGAATTCAAGATGTGTGACCGATGGTCCGAACAATAAGGCCCGAAAAGCCGCAGAAGAACTTGGATTTCCTATGGTAGGCGGAAGCGACTCCCATGAAGCGGAAATGGTTGGCAGGTCATATACTGAAATTGACACTGATGCCACAACCACCGAAGAAGTGCTGGATGCCATCAGAGCAGGAAAGACGAGTCCCGGTGGCAGAAAAACACCGGTATCGTTTGTAGTCAAACAAATGTTCATAGGGCATATAAACAAGATAAGCAGACGGTTTGGAATGAGATAAAAAGTGAATCGGTTTATAATTGGCTTTGTAGAATTCCTGTTTACATGATTGATACGAACTTTGCTTATTTTCAGTCCCAAAACAAAAACAATTTGCAATCTAAAAACAAAGTAACCATCCGCCGAAGGCGGCACATCCCATAATGCTATACAGAATGTAAATCAAGGTATTATGACATTTATCCTATGATACAACAGAAGTCATGTAAAGTAATCAGGGCATTGTGAAGTACATTTTTTGCATCTGATGGGAAAACGCCGGCTTTGCCGGACCCTACGGGGTTGCTTAAGTTACTCTGAAAAACAATAGATAGTATCAATCTGAAAAAACAAACCAGCTTACATTAAAGTTTACCTGGCAGTACTTCTATAGAGCCCGAATTATAACATTTGAACTTATATCTCACCCATTATCGAAGGTATATCTTCCGGTTTTTCCAATATAGTGATACCTTCAAGTTCCCTTATGATCTCCACATTTCTGGCATCGATGTCCCTTACTTTCAACTCAACCGGACCTCCTTTAATAGCATTGAAATTGCATAGGTCCTTACATATACCGCAACCGCTGCATTTGAGCAGGTCTATCTGATCGGTTATCGCACCGTTTGGACAATTATCTCTTGGAGGACATGGATCACATTTCCGGCATTTTTCCCTGGCAATTCCATATGGAAGTTCTGAGATAACCACGCCTGCGATATCAACAGGAACCACATATACCGACACGCCTCCTTTTACAGCCTGGGCAACGGCGTTGCTCACAAGCGAATCTGCCGTACCGTGCGCGATCTTTGAAACCGTGTTGGATGTGGCTGGTGTGACAACAAGAGCATCATATTTGTCTAGCAGGAATCGTCCCGTTTTAGGCCAGCTTTTTCCCTGCTGTGTTTCAAGGAAGACTTCCTCAAGGTATTCACCGCAGGATATCTTTTCCAGTTCCTGCTCAAGTCCGTACATTCTCACAACTTCTTCGGCGGCACTGGAAAGGAAAGTGTTCACTCTGATATCATAGTCGCTTTTCATCTGCCTGAACATACCAAAACTGGATGTGAGGAAGTGGCCTGCTCCGGTAATTCCCCATGCTATCGTTTTTGTCATAGGGAGAAAATAGTCCTTCTGTGTTATATATTCTCTGTTATATAGTTAGAGATTTCCGGACTCTGTGGAGATCCTGTTTATGTTATTGATACAGCCTTTTTCCTAGTTCATTTCCACAAAAAATTTGCAGTCTAAAAACAAAGCAACCATCCGCCGCAGGCGGCACATTTCAATGATGCCATACAGAAAATCAGACATTAGATTACTAAATTCATACAGACAGTTCTATGAAAGCCTGTAAGCAAAGTATTCTATGCAGACTTTTTTGCTTTTTCTGATGGTAAAGTGCCGGCTTCGCCGGACCCTTCGGGATCATTTAAGTTATTTGTAATCTGCAAGAAATCATAATGGAAGGAGTTCTACATAGCCGATTTTCGGATAACTGCATCCAACAGGTTACAGATAACCATAGAGCAGTTTCATGGCTTCCTTTTCATTCTCGCTGCCGCATTTATCCACAATATCCCCATAAGCTTTGATGAGTTTGAGGTACTTGTCCTCACCTGTAAGCTGGTATCTGGTTGCGTGGATGCATGCCTCGATCACACCGAAAAGACCACGGTTTGGAGCTCGTATCCGGCACTTATTGATATGAGTTCTCACTGGAATAAGTTCAGCAACCAGAGCATCAGATGTGAGTTTAATATTGGTACATTCAAAAGCCACCCAGCACTGTGCATCCTTAAGAGCTACAATGGTTCTTCCATTGATATTGATAGATTCAAACTCTGAATCCTTCAGGTCGGAAAATGTAGAATTCACGAAAGTGATGGCATTCCACGAGGTATTTGCAACAAGGATCTTTTCCGACAACACATTGTCATAGGTGGTTGAACCTTTAAAGAGACGCACGAACAGTTTATCGTTCCTGCGGATTATTCCCATGGGTGCTGCATTCATGGACCATCCCCTATTTGTCGTAACGATGGTCTCCGAAATGCCTTCGTATATCCCGTAATCATCAAGGTTCAATTTTATATGCATCAGAATCGAACTCCGGCAAGTAGTGAGATGAACAGACCTGCGATAGTTATGTCTGCTGTGGAACCAGGATTTATCTTCTTTTGGAGGAGTTCCTCGTCCAGTTTTCCGATCAATGGTAATATACTATTAAAGTCTTCACCGATTTTATACATTTCCTCAAGAATCACTTTTGCCTTTTCAGATACATAAAGAGCCGTATCAGTATCATATTTAGTACTTATGAACGTGTCCTCGTTCTCAGAAAGCATCTTCAGGAACGCATACACAGTTACATTATTAATGTCAGCCTCAAGCTTTGGAGATTCCAGACCATTCATCCCATCGATTATCAGTTCTGCGCAGCGTGCGCATCTCTTAAAACCGGTGACCCATTCATTGGCTATTATGTCATAACCCCTGGCAATATCCATGAGCTTGTAAAGACTCATATCATTTTCATGGAGCTCATCAACAGCGCTGCTGTCCTTGAGATCATACTCATCAACAGAATTTACCTTAACGCCGGCAGCCTCAAAACAACTGTAAAAATCCACTGAATCAGCAGTTGTGGTATTTTTAACTATCCTGAAAGCAGACTCCGCCAATTGCTGGATGGTGAATGTTTCATCTTCCTCAAAAAGCTCTCCGGCAGCCATTGCAAAAGGTATCAACAACAGAAATGCGCCAAAATGAGTGTTGCCGCCTTTCTGCCAGCGCATACTTTCAGTCACTGCGCTCTTGATGAGTCTCCCCACACCAGAATCGCAGGAGACTGCTTCCTCAATGACAGGATATACCGCACTTGCAGACGCAAGGAAATGCTCGTATCTTGTGTCCTCGTAATCACTGAACCTGTCAATATTTCCAGGTTTTGGGGAAGAGGAAACCTCAAGACACATGGCAAGCTGTGCGCACCGCGCAATGTGTGCAGGCAGAGGATAAGCTCCCCTGTCAATAGTGTAGAGTGAATCTATCATCTATACCTTCTTATGCTTCTAATTAAGATATTGGTTTTATTTTTATTTTGATACTACCACTCACGCCGGAGCGTTGACTGGCTTTTTAGCGTGGTCAAGAATGTAGTCTGCAAGTTCTTTTTTAAGGCGCATGTACTCTGAATCAGAGAGACCAAGAGTTTCAAGTACTCCATCCCTCAGGTAACATGGTTTTGAGATCTTACAGCACCATACAAGACTTCCGAAACATGTGCTGTCACCATATTCAAGCATTGTTCCCTTTGCAAACTCCATCTTAATGTCTGCAAATTCCTGTGCAGAGTAACCAAGTTTTGCAATATTATGATGAACAGGGCATGGTTTTACAGGCAGGCAGCAAAATGCAAGACCCCTAAGGTCGCCTTCTCCGCGGCAGACATGTTTAGGTGCGTTGTACCAGCCCATGTCTTCCTGCTGTATTGATATCCTGTTCACAAGCTGGCTTATGATGCCAGGTTCATCCATAACAGCGCGTGCAGCGGAAACCATGTCAGCGCCTCTTGTGAACATATCCTTTGCAGCTTCAATATCTGTTACGGAATTGTTGCAAATGAGGAACATCCTGGTGGAATCACGTATATCTTTTATGAGTTTCAGGTCTGCTCCTGCACCTTCCTTCATTGCGTCAAGGTGAAGTATGTCTGCACCAGCAGCTTCGATTGCTTTGACAAGTTCAATGTCATCCACGACATTTGCACGAACCTTTACAGAGAGCACAACACCTGTTTCTTTGATCTTTGATATCCACTGGCCAAGCTTAGGAAGGTCACTGAGAAGTGCCTGTCCAACACCAATATCGGTCATTTCCTTCTGCCTGCAATGTGCATCAAGCTCAAGTATGGCACCAGCATCCCTTACGACCTCTGCTGCCTTTATAAGAGGTTCGAGCTTTGAGCTCCTCACATTGATCCCGACAACAGGTCCTTCCTTCACAGCTTTGATCTCATCCTCTATGACCTTGAGAGGCTCATGGGACTCAAATTCCTTCCTTCCACGGGAAACCATTTCTGCAGCAGCTTTCTGGGTTGCAGAGTCAAGGTTGTATCCACCAAGGATCACAAGTCCTGCAGCATTTGCATTATCATTTGCAAAAGTGCTGTTCGTTATTCCCCCCATGGGTGCAAGCGCAATCGGATTTCTAAAAGAGAAATCTCCTACTTTAATATCAAAAAGATTA
The DNA here is from genome assembly GCF_963667555.1 of uncultured Methanolobus sp. NCBI lineage: Archaea > Methanobacteriati > Methanobacteriota > Methanomicrobia > Methanosarcinales > Methanosarcinaceae > Methanolobus > uncultured Methanolobus sp. The sequence continues at coordinate 271,620 of NZ_OY763421.1, read as the reverse complement.
TCAGACACGTTTTTACCTCTGGTAAATTTAATATCTATGAACATTGATTTGGATTTTCTTCTATGCCGCTGAATAATGGCAGGGTCTATTATTAAAATTACCCTTGTTTTGAGGTTTTCCCCGTAATTATGGTAAACTTAAAGCCTATATACTATCAGCACAAACATTTAAAATAACCATAGATTCACACAGATAAGAGTCTATGAATAATGTAAGTGTGGAGGTAAATTCATGAACTGTATCGTTTGTGGCATTGAAAGTAAAACAAAATACTGTAATGAGTGTGGAAAGGTAATGGACGAGGTAATAAGAACCGTGGGCGAAAAGAGATGGAATGCAATTGATGATTGCTCTTTTATCTATCCAATGGTTCTCAGGGTTGCCAGAGGTGAACTTAACGTCCATGATATAATCCAGGCTCTTGAAGTTGAGGACTGATTATTCTTCTGAAAAATAGAGTAAGGAGACGGAAAAAGGTACCTGATATCCAGAAATAGCATTGTAAATGCTATCCCTACGACTCCTGCTCCACTCATTGCGAGAGCCACAGCAATGAACTGTGCTGCTCCTGAGAATATCAGAATGTTAATGAGCACTAATTAGTCCAGTTGAAGCCTTAATGTGTCATCTGCAAACCAAAAGATATTCCTATTGGCACATGACCGAACATCGCAGGCAATGTTAATCTTATGACTTCCTGCAATGAATTATATTCACTGCCTATCATTGGCTATTAGAATGCACTTTCATACTTTAATTTTTTTATATTCTGGTACGAGTTAAAAGAGTTTTATACAGGGAATACATTTTTCTGTCTGCATGATACAGGACATCCTAATACCATTCTTTCTTGTTGGCCTGGCGGAACTTGGCGATAAGACACAAATCGCGGTGCTGGTCTTATCCACGAAAACAAGGGAATACGCTCGTTTACTTGCCGGGGTGATGCTGGCCTTTATTCTGACAGATGGCCTGGCAATTCTTCTTGGAAACGTTATTGCAAACAGAATTCCAATGGAATACGTGCGTATTGGTGCCGGAGTAATGTTCATCATTTTTGGTGTGATGACATTGATAAACAAAGATGATGATGACAAAGAAGGTTCCTATGAATTGAAAAGTCCTTTTATGTCCGGTTTTGGCCTGATCCTGGTATCAGAGATGGGAGACAAGACACAGCTTGCATCTGCACTTTTTGCAACCCAGTACGATCCGGCTATGGTATTCATAGGTGTTGTCCTTGCACTATTCCTGCTCTCATCAATGGCAATATACATAGGGAAGATCCTCATGGAAAAGATAAATAAAAACACGATTTCCAGAGTGGCAGGTGTCCTCTTTATTGTGATCGGTATTTCATTTTTCTTCTGAAGTACGGTTACTTTTACTCTCTTTTCCGCAGTCAAAACAAAAATTAATAAAGCAGGAGTTTTAAGAGTATATAGGAGGTTTTACAATAGTACATATACTTAGATGCAAAGACCTTGGCTTTAATGACGATTTCATAGTCATCGACAATGATCCTAAGAAGGCTAAAGAAAGAATGAAGGAACATGTCCTGACCGAGCACAAGGAAGAGTTCGAATCACTGTCAGACTTCCATCAGGAAGAAATTATTTCGAAAATGGATTTCCTTCTCACACGTGGCTGTGGCTGTGGCGTGCTTAAGCTATAAGCCAACATTTCTATTTTTCAGCAAAATGCAAGTCCTGTCCAGGATCAATGCTGAGAATCTTCTTTTTTCATTCTGAATGCAATGTAAATAGCTGCAAGCAACAGGGGAAGCCCTATACCTAAAAATAATATCCCTAATCCATTCTCTCCTGTGTTGAAACCATTTACATGGAACAGATCTGTATTCGTTTCAGAAACAGCTCCGGAGAATATGAACAGAAATAATACCGTCAACAGTGTAATACCTAATATGAGAAATATGTTATATTTCATACCAACCATTTTAGTTGTTTCATAGGATTGTAAATAAATGTTGTGATTCATACCTAATTATTTTAAAAGGAGATGTTATTTTTAAATATAGCATGAATTTTTAATGACGTATTAAATACAGATGCTATTGAAAATATAGATTTTTACCAGAGTTTTGTCACAAGCTATATATTAGTTGGTTTCATCTCACTCATTGAGAGAGGAAGGACGGCCGCCGGGTCATTTGACCTGAGGAAAGTCTCCCCACCTTCTAAACACACGAATACCTGTGAAGGGTATCGGGCGAGAGCCCGGGCAGTTGCTTTGCAACTCATGTGCTCTGCACATGCTGGCACAGAAACGATACCGCACTGTGATAATGCGATGATACTGAAAAGTTGAGGTCTCATGGAATGCGGATGGAACGGCGAATCCTCGTGGGTGCAAGTCAGTAGTAGGGGGCAATGGTTGTTTAGACCATTCCTGAAGTTTATGTACGCGTAGCCGAATGCCGTCAATGCAGCTCTTATGAGCGCATCATCCTGCCAGATCGGGATGAATGTATTGCATCAACAGAAGGGAGCTTACTCTCCTCACTCAATATTCTGCCTATTAGCTAATGGCCTGTTCTTTATCATTTAGTTCTGAACATTTCCAGAGTTTCAATTACTCTCTCATATTCAACTTCGGTATTGAAACATCCGTCATTAAGCATTGGGATCCCATAGGTGATCAGTTTCTTACCCTTAAGTCCCATCATGACCTTGTTCAGTTCATAATCACAGGCAATGAGTAAAGCTGCATCATAGCTCTTTTCTTTGATCACGTGTTTAACAAAGGAAGAACCAGTAACAATGTAAAGGTCATATCCATACTTTGGTGCATCTTCCTTGAGTCTGGTAAAGATACATTTACCACAGGCAACACACTGTATACCCGTTTTTTTAGAAGATGCAGGACAATCTATGTGTCTCATGCAATGGGGTGCGATGATCATACGCTTTTCAGCTTTCTTAAAGCTGTTCCTGTTGGAGGTATTTTTCAGGGATACCATCCATTTGTCAAGAATACGCGGGTCTGAAAGCTTGTAGAAGAAGTATTTCAATGGCATATAGAAAAAGTCCAGTATGCCTGCAAAGAATCCGGAAAGCCATACATGTCTGTTAAGGCTGACGCGGCTTGCTGCCAATGCAAGGGCTGCCAGCAATACGGACATAATGAATATAAGGGTTATTATAATGCCAATTTCCTTATACATTGTCGCATTCCTCCATTTTTTTTATTACCTCATCAACATCGACTTTCGTATTATAACACCCGTCCTGCAAAAGGGAAACTCCCTGTACCACCATAAATGGTGAAGCTCCCTGCATTGACTCAGCCAGTTCCGGATAGCATGCAACGCCAATACAACTTTCAGGTCGATGAGCCTTGATGATCTTCTTAACAAAACTGCCTCCCGGAATCACATATACTTCAAAGTTTCTTTCCTTTGCAGCTTTACAGATGACCCCTATGTCACAAAGACCACACATTTTACATTCATATCCAATGACAGGATCACAGCGCGCCTTACAATTAGGATGCCTGAGGCATTGAGGAAGGAAGACAACTCTGCCGTTTTTAATTTCTTTGAATTGGTCAAGCATTACTGCATTACGTACCTCTACAAGGATCTCATCAACTAACGTATCCTTGATACCAAATACTCTGCATATCCATTTGGATGGACCGTAGAACAAATAAAGAATGAACAGAACAAAATTAGGAAATAATATTTTATGATTCTTGAAACTGTAAGCACCCAGTAGCAATGCTATCAACAGCATTACAAGCGCAGCTAAAGCCACAAAAATAAAGACTTTTCCAAGTAATTCATAAGGGATTTGCATGAGAAAAGTAAATAGTACGAATAAGTATATTCAATTTGCCCTAAAAATAAAAAGATAGAGTGATAAAATCACTCTGGTGCATCGCTGAGGTCGATTCCCATTGCTTCTGCAGCAAGAACTACTACGTCCTCAACTTCAAGTTCCTTTGCGCCTATTGCATCCCTACCGTCACTGAGGTTCCTCTTACAGAATGGACAGGCACTTGAAAGGAGCTCTGCTTTGGTTGCAAGTGCATCTTCAACACGGGTTGAAGCAACACCGAGTGCGAGGTCAGGAATACCTGCCTTTACTCCACCACCAGCTCCACAGCAGCGCTGGTTCTCTTCGATCCTTTCCATCTCAATGAACTCGATACCTGGAATTGCTTCAAGTACTGCTCTTGGTGGCTCGAATACACCAACGTGACGTCCGAGGTGGCATGGGTCGTGGTATGTTACCTTCTTGTCAATGGACTTCTCCCATTTGATCTCTCCCTTCTCGATGAGGCCCTGGAGATACTGAGTAATGTGAACTACCTTGAATGGGAGTTCCTGTCCGGTAAGTCTTGGCCAGTCTACCTTAGAAGCTCTGAAACATCCGGCACATGCGTAGAGTACGATCTTTGCACCTTTTGCCTTGATGTTATCAACATTCTTCTGAGCATTTATCTTTGCAGTGTCGTTGATGAAATACTGACCAGTTCTGATAAGTGCTGAACCACAGCATATCTCATCTTCACCAAGCATTGTGAACTTAATGCCGAGTTTGTTAAGAAGACGGGCTGTTGCAAGAGCAAGCTTTCTCTGCTTGAGTTCTGCGGTACATCCACCGAAGTAAAGGATCTCTGCCTTGTCTTCGACCTTGATGTCAGCAGGGAACCAGTTGGTTCTGTTCTTGTTGTCTTCCATGTATGGGTTCTTGTACTCACCGATGAGCTTAAGGAAAGCACCCTGCTTACCGAATGGACCGTTTCCACGCTTTACGAGGTTTGCACGCATGGATTCCCAGAGTTCTACGGTGTTAATAGCAGATTCACAGACTGTTGCGCACATACCACAAGTGGTACAGCCGTATACATCGTTCTTGAACTGCTCGATCTCTTCCTCTGAGATCTCCTTTGGACCGAAGAGCTTTGCACGAAGTCCGTAGGACTGGTTCATGTATTCTCTCCATCTGAGGATCTTGTCTCTTGGTGCAAGTCCAGGGTCCTGTCCGGATGCATCGTATGTTGGACACCATTCCACACATTCGCCGCAGCGGCTGCATGAATCTAGTTCCATAAGCTGAACAGCTGTAAAGTTTTCAGTTGTAATAGATGGTTCACGTTTTGCCATTTTATTCTCCTCCCTTGTTTGCAAGGAGTGCAAGTGGTATCGCAATTACATGGATATATTTACTGAATGGGATGTATGCGATACAGAACAGAAGTGAGATAACCACGTGGAAAAGTGCCATTGGTGGTGCGAGTTCGGAGTCAACTCCAAATCCCCAAAGCCTTCCGGTCCTGATACCATCTGCAACGAATCCTGAGATTGTGATGATAGTAAGTCCGATAAGAAGAATAGAATCGTATGCGATTGTTGCTTCTCTTACCTTTGCAACAAAAAGTCTTCTGTAGATAGCGATGACAATACCGATAAGAAGAATGTAACTGAATACATCGTTTGGTACTGCAAGAAGCTCTCTGAATGTCTCAGGGATCATGAACCAAGGAAGATCATGAGCATATCCTACCTTCTCGCCTATAAGGTGTATCATTTCAACAGCGAACATTGCACCGGACATTGCGAAAAGAACCATCCAGCCAACGAAAATAGTGAAGTGCATAAACCATCTGAGAGGGCTTCTTCTCAGGATCCTTCTCTGGAAAAGGATGTCAAGGACAAATGTTTCAAGAACGGACTGATTGTGAACGTGTGCATGCTCACTCATCTGGTACATGAGCATTTTAGGGAATGCTAATATGCTCTTAGATGGAGCAGCGCCATATCCTGTGGAGCCCATACCCCATTTCTTTAAGTTGATGTACATTCCTACAACAAAAATACCCATGGCAATAAAGGAAATGAGCATCATCTGCACAAAAGTAACCCTTAGTGCATCGGTTACACCGGCAAAATAATCCATATTTTTCTTCTCCTGATGTTATTATAAATATATAATTATTATAAAGACAATTTATTCTTTACTCTAAAGTAACCAGTTTGGTTTGCATGATTGTGGTGCCGATATTATTTAAAGATTTTCATCATCAAAACCTACATCGGCAGCCGTATTGTTGTGCTTAGTTCTCACACAATTGATGATAAATAACTAATTAACCTTATATGTCGTCACATGCTTAATTAGGCGAAAAACAAAAAAGAAGCAATAGGTAGACTTTACAAATGGACCTTAGAATAGTGCTTGTTGAACCTTTGTATCAGGGAAATGTAGGTTCAGTTACAAGGGCAATGAAGAATTTCGGATTCTCTGACCTTGTACTTGTAAATCCCTGCAAACTTGAAGGAGAGGCAATGGCAATGTCTTCTCATGCAAGGGACCTGCTGTTAGGTGCAAAGAAAGTTTCGACCCTTGATGAAGCCATAGAGGATTGCAGTATTATAATAGGTACTACAGGAATTGCAGGATCAAGATTTGACCTGCACCTCAGAGTACCCGGTTATTCCCCGAAGGAGATAAAGGAACGTCTTTCTGGTCTTAGTGGAAAAGTGGCAATTCTTTTTGGCAGAGAGGATAATGGTTTCACCAGGGAAGAACTTAAAAAATGCGACATGATAATGACAATTCCAACATCGGAAATCTATCCCGTTATGAATCTCTCGCATGCTGTTGCAGTTGTTCTCTATGAGTTCAGCGACATTAAAGGCGCAGAGGCACCTCTGGCAGATGCAAGGGACATGAGGATACTTTACGAACATCTGGCGGAACTTCTTGATGATATCGACTACCCTGAACACAAAAAGGAAAAGACGAATCTGATGCTTAAGAGGATATTCGGAAGATCCTGCCTGCTTTCCAGGGAAATCCATACATTGCATGGCATTCTCAGGAAGATACAGAGACAGTATCCTGATGATTGTGAAGATGAAGATACCGATCATGAAGAATTGGATTGACAGAGAGGGATGTATTTCGAAATGTTCTTATCATTTGAAACCCATGTTGCATTCCCTAAATGATTTTTAATTAATTACTGATTGAACATGACTGAAGGTAAGTGGGACGAAAAGTTCATAGAGTTCCTTAAAAAATACTATTGGAATGAAATTCTACAACTTGCTAATAACTATCCTGACCAGCGTAGTCTGGAAGTGGATTTCTACAAGCTTGATGTTTTTGACGGAGATATTGCAGATGAACTTCTTAATACCCCCGACGAAGTAATACCAAGTGCCGACAATGCACTTCAGAAAATAGACCTTCCTATTGAGAAGAAACTCATAGACGCTAAAGTTCGCTTTGTAAAAATACCGAACAAAATTCCTAACAGGGATCTTCGAAGTAAGCATCTCTTAAAATTTGTTGCTATTGAAGGAATGATACGTAAAGCAACTGAGGTCCGTCCGAAGGTACTCAATGCAGCTTTTCAGTGCATGCGCTGTGAACATGTGACAATGGTACCCCAAAACGAAGTAAAATTCCAAGAGCCACCTGAGTGTGAGAATGAGACTTGTGGCAGGAAAGGACCTTTTAAGATAGTAGTCAACCAGTCTGATTTTGTCGATGCACAGAAGCTTCAGATACAGGAATCTCCTGAGAACCTCAAAGGTGGTGCTCAGCCACAGAGTCTTGATGTTGATATTGAAGATGATCTCGCTGGCCTTGTTAAACCCGGTGACCGTGTAATCATAAATGGAGTGCTTCGCTCTCACCAGCGAACCACAAGAGAAGGAAAGTCCCCATTCTATGATCTTGTCCTGCACGCAAACTCAATTGAATACACTGACCTTGAGTTCGATGAACTTGAAATTACACCGGAAGAAGAAGAAGAAATACTTGCCATGAGCCGCGACCCGGAGATATATCACAAAGTCATCGGATCCATTGCTCCTTCCATTTACGGTTATGAAGATGTGAAAGAAGCCCTTTCACTTCAGTTATTCTCAGGTGTTGCAAAACACCTTCCTGACGGTTCAAGAGTACGTGGCGATATTCACATGCTCTTTATGGGAGACCCGGGTGTAGCTAAAAGTCAGTTGCTAAGATACATGGTTAAACTATCACCCCGTGGTGTTTTTGCATCCGGTAAAAGTGCATCATCAAGTGGTCTTACCGCTGCGGCTGTACGTGATGACCTTGGAGACGGACGCTGGACACTGGAAGCTGGTGCGCTTGTTATGGCAGATATGGGAATTGCCGCAGTGGACGAAATGGACAAGATGAGCACTGAAGATAAGAGTGCACTCCACGAAGCAATGGAACAGCAGACAATCAGTGTTGCAAAGGCCGGAATCCTTGCCACGCTGAAATCCCGATGCGCCCTCCTTGGTGCAGCTAACCCGAAATACGGTCGTTTTGACAGGTACGAAGGCATCGCCCAGCAGATAAACATGCCGCCTGCCCTTATTTCAAGGTTTGATATGATATTTGTCCTTCTTGATACTCCTAATGAAGACATGGACTCAAAGATCGCAAAACATATTCTCAAATCACACTACGCAGGTGAACTTTCAGAACAGCGTAAGAACCTGCCTTCAAGTACCATTACACAGGAAGAAGTGGACGATCATATGGAAGTCATTAAACCTGTGATAAATCCTGATTTCCTCAGAAAATACATTGCGTATTCAAGAAGGAACATTTTCCCCGTAATGGAAGATGATGCACGTGACCACCTTGTCAAATTCTATATGGACCTGCGAAGGATGGGAGATGGAAAAGATGCGCCTGTTCCGGTAACTGCGCGTCAGCTTGAAGCCCTTGTAAGACTTGCCGAAGCCAGCGCACGCCTAAGACTCAGTAATGTTGCAACCATGGATGATGCTAAAAGGACAACAAGAATAGTATATTCATGTCTCAGACAGGTCGGTGTCGATCCTGATACAGGAGCGTTCGATGTGGATGTTATCGCATCAGGTACAAGTAAGAGCCAGAGAGACAGGATCAAGATTATCAAAGAAATCATAAAATCAGTCGGTGAGAAACACCCCGGCGGAAAGGCACCTCTTGAAGAGGTCTATGCAGAAGCCCAGAACCAGCAGATAGACAGGCAGCATGCTGAAGACCTTATCTCACGTATGAGGCGTTCCGGAGATCTTATTAAACCCGACAAAGAACATGTAAAAGTAGTTTAGGAACAATTGAGAAGTGACCTCATGTATCTGAAAATCCATAAATCAGGCGACAGTACGATCGTTGCTCTATGTGACAGAGAACTGATTGGAAAGACTCTTAAAGAAGGTAACATAAAGGTTACTATAACTGAAGAATTCTACAAAGGAGAACTCATAACCAGAGATGAGGCAGTCGGAATACTTTCAAAAGCCGGCAATGTTAATCTCTTTGGAGAAAAAGCAGTTTCCTGTGCCATTGAATGTGGGGTTGTAGATAAAGATAATGTAAAGGTCATTAATGAAGTAGCACATGCCCAGATATTCCGGATATAATTGCTACGAGGTTTTGTTATGAATAACGAGATGGCGGATCAGGGCGCTGAGAACAGTGCGCCACATACCTATGACAGGAAAGAGCTTATTGAAGCTGTTGTAGTGAAACACAAAAAGTACATTGATGAGTATACTAATGAATTCAATGAGCTTGGAAGCAAAATGAAAGAACTTCAGGATAATATCGACTCTTCCAGAAACAACAGGACAGAGGTTCTGGAAAAGATCGAGATACTGGCTGAAAAGAGGCAGTTGTTCTATCACCAGGCAGAGAAGTTACTGGATGAACTTGCAGAATCTGTAGCAAGTAGCGATTTTTCCCGTGAGAAATCCCATGTGATGGAAAAACTCTCAAAAGTAAAAGGTTCACTGACTCCTGAAGAAGAGCAAAAACAGGTAGACTTGATTCTGCAGGGCATTTCAGCACTTGGTTCTAATGCATCCGGCATCAATGACCGTCTTGCAGTTATCAGTGACAGAGTAAAAGATGCTCTTGGATATAAGGTCGAAATGAACTCAATAGACAGCTCAGAAGAAACATTCAACAGCAATGTGTCTTCCTGTGAAGAAGGGATCAAAGAGATCGAACCACGTTACAAATGGCTGGAGAACAGGATCAGCAGTCACAAGGAAGCTCTTGTGTACTGGGAAAAGCAGCCACTTACCGCTGATAAACTGGAGGTTGAAGCATGAGCGATATAGACGTTTCATCAATGAATGAAAAAGACCTCAAAAATAAAGTGAATGACCTGCGTACCCAGATAGGTCATCATGAACGTGAGCTTAAAGGCATTTACCGCGAACTTAAACTTCACCGTACAAATACCGATGACCTGAAGAAGGAAAGAGACAAGCTGAATGCCCAGGTAAGAGACCTGGTAGGAAAAGCACGTGACGCAAAGTCTAAAAGAGATGATATCAATGCAAAGATCTCTTCACTGAAAGCATCACGCAATGTGGTAAATGAAAAGAGCCGCATGTTCTCTGATAATATCAGCGAGTTCAAGACAAAAAGAGACGAACTCAACAAGGTATCCAAGGGAAGCGTTGAAACACTGTCAAAAGCCTATGCTGCTGACCTTGAACTTTTCCTTAACGCTGACATTCCATTAAAGCACGAGATAGACCTTTTCGGAAGGCTCCTTGACCTGAAAGAGCGTCTGGGAGCAGCTTTTGATGCAAATGCAATGCATGAGAAACTCATGGAAACATATGCAGAATCAAAAGAGGTGTTTGAATCCAGAGAAGATTTCGGCGATGAGATAGGCAAGCTTGCTGAAGAGTCACAGAAACATCACCTTGAGATGATAGAACTCTACAACAAAGCAGATGAACTTAGAAAGGCAGCCGATACTGCTCACACACAAATATCCGAGAAATATGCAGTTACTGCACCAATCAGAGAAAAGATCGACCCTCTCAAAAACAAGATAGCAGTTCTTAGAGAGGAACTTGATGTATATCTCAGTAAACTCAATGATATCCAGGTTGAGAAGGATGACAAGAAGCAGGAAGAACATCTTGTTGTTGCAAAAGAGAAACTGGAAAAGAGCGGTCGTCTGAGTCTTGAAGACCTGAAAGTGCTCATGGAAAAGGGAGATCTTAAGTTCTGATCATTCCTTTTCTTACTTTTCTATTTAGATTTAAGTTAATTTTCACTTGTTAATTACAAACCTGCATAATATTACTGCAGATATGCATGCAAGTGACTGAAATATAGTAAATCCATCAGTCTGCACAGATGAGGGAACATCTGTTGAATTGAAATCATCTTCCTGAGCCGGGTCATCCATTGATTCTTCTATCTCAGGTTCTGGATAATCCTCATCCAGATACTGGTACACAGGTTTGAAAGTGATCAGCTCTCCTCCAGGACTTATGTAGATAGTATCCACAGTAAGATTTAGTATCTCAGTATCCTTGGAGTACACAAATGTCTCACCCTCGGACAATATATCATCCTGTAACAGTTCACCATCATGCAAAAGCTTCACCCATACCTGTTTTCGGTCCTGATTCACACTTTTTACATTTAATGAATATCCCTGATAGAAATCCCAGGAATCACCTGTTGTCAGAAAAATACCCGTACCATTGATAAGTAGGGCATCTGTATCCTGATCCATCCCCAGAGCTGCATTTATATGCAAAGGTTCGGCATTTACCGACATTACAAACATACTCAAAAAAAGCAAAGTGAAGAGCATATATTCAGTTCTTTTCAGAAAAATCATGAAGGTCACTTCACCAACTAATCACTGTAACGGCAATTACCCGCAATTATCTCGTGTTTTTTATCATTTTTGTCAAGAACTACAAGTGCACCTTTTTCAGTAATTCCAATTGCTTTTCCCTCAATGAGGATGTTGGGAGTTTTTACTCTAACATTTCTTCCAATAGTATCTGAAAGATTTATCCACTCATCTACGATCTCAGCAAACTGCCTTGTCTTGAACCTTATGTATTGCTGTTCAAGTTCATAAAGAAGAGAAGCAAGGAAAGATGTCCTGTCAATGGGTTTTCCCATCTCATTTGCAATGCTGGTGGAATTTCTTCTAACATCTTCCTTCAGATCAGAAAGCTTGACGTTTGCATTGATACCAATACCAAGAACAACATAATCTACTTTTTCGATCTCGGCGCTGACCTCAGTAAGAATTCCACATATCTTTTTACCTTTAACAAGTACATCGTTAGGCCATTTGATACGTGCATCCACACCCATGTTCCTAAGGGCATTCGTCACAGCAATACCTGCAACAAGCGTTATCCTTGAAAGATTCTCAAGAGGGATCGAAGGTTTAAGTATGAGGGAAAGCCACAGTCCTCCGGGAATAGACTGCCATTCCGAACCCATGCGCCCTCTTCCGTTTATCTGGGTCTCTGCCAGTATGACCGTACCTTCAGGAACTCCCAGCGCGATCTCGCGGGCAGTATTATTTGTAGATTCCAGCTCTAGATAGTAGCGTACATCATTACCAATGAGACTGGTCTTTATAATATTTTGCAGCATTTCAGGGTCGATCTTGTCTGGACAGGAATCTAATATATATCCTGTCTTTGGTGAAGAACGGACATCATATCCTTCTTTCCTGAGGGCTTTTATGTACTTCCACACCATAGCCCTGGTAATGCCTAATTTTTCCCCTATCTCCTGCCCAGATACCGGATTTCCTTCTGATTTTCTTAATATTTTGATAATCTCTTTTTTATTATCATTCAAAGGCATTCCACCATACGATGTTTACTCCCAGATTAAACATGGCTGCCAAAGTTTATTACTTTGTCTGTTTTTTGGCAGCATTCACATATGAACTTACGGCAGCAGTTACAGCAGCAACTTTCTGATCCTGGTTGGAAAGTGCTGACGCAAGAGTTGCTCCCTTGGCAGAATCTTCCTCAACAACCTTTCTGACATCATCGATGATATGATAGTCATCTATGAAATGGGTGGTGAGTTTTCCTTCCCTGAATGCAGGATGCCTGAGAACTGCCTTGTGGAATGGTATGTTAGTAGTTACTCCAACAACAACGTACTCATAGAGTGCACGCTGCATCCTGTCAATGGCTTCGTTCCTGTCACTTCCCCATGCACAGAGCTTGGAGATCATTGAATCGTAATATGGAGAGATGGTGTAACCCATGTGGACACCACTGTCTACCCTGATACCCGGCCCACCTGCGGAGCGGTATCTCCTTATTTTACCAGGTGAAGGAGCAAAATCATTTAGTGGATCCTCTGCATTGATACGACACTCAATGGCCCATCCACGGATAGTGATATCTTCCTGTTTGAATGGCAATGGTTCGCCACATGCGATATGGAGCTGCTGTTTTGCAAGATCGATACCTGTGATCATCTCACTGATAGTATGTTCTACCTGAAGCCTTGTGTTAACCTCAAGGAAATAGAAATCACCCTTGGAATAAAGGAACTCAACTGTACCTGCATTCTCATAACCGATAGCCTTTGCAGCCTTTACAGCAGTTTCTCCCATCTGCTCGCGCAGTTCCGGTGTCATTACCGGGGATGGTGCCTCTTCAATGAGTTTCTGGTGTCTGCGCTGGATAGAGCATTCCCTTTCCATGACATAGACAGCATCACCATACTTGTCAGCAAGTATCTGGAACTCAATGTGTCTTGGCTCCTCAACATATTTCTCTATAAATACGGTCGAATCACCAAATGCAGATTCTGCAACTGACTGAATAGAATGAAGAGCATTGTTGAAATCTTTCCTGGAATGAACTATCTTCATTCCGATTCCACCGCCGCCTGCAGATGCCTTGATAATTACAGGATAACCAATGCCATCTGCGATATCTGCGGCTTCTTCCGGGTCTGAGATTGCTTCGTTGGTTCCTGGAACCACAGGAACTCCAGCTGCTATCATAGTGTTTCTGGCAGCTATCTTGCTTCCCATCTGCTCGATAGCCCTGCTGGAAGGACCGATGAATGTAATACCTGCTTCCTCACACTTGCGTGCGAATTTAGCATTTTCTGAAAGGAAACCATATCCCGGGTGTATTCCTTCTGCTCCGCATTCAAGTGCAACTTCAATTATCCTGTCACCATTCAGATAGCTCTGGCTTGAAGGTGCAGGGCCAATATGGTATGCTTCATCTGCATATTTTGCAAAGAGAGCATTCTTGTCAGCTTCGGAGTGAACTGCAACGGTCTGCACACCGAGCTCACGGCATGCACGCATTGCACGAATTGCTATCTCACCCCTGTTAGCGATAAGTACTTTCTTGAACATGTCTGTTCACCTACTCAATACTCAAAAGTACATCACCTGATTTCACGGCATCGCCCTCTGAGATCAGTATAGCCTTAACGGTTCCGCCATGTGGTGCATGAATTGCGTTCTCCATCTTCATGGCTTCAATAACACAAACTGTGTCACCTTCAGTGATGCAGTCCCCGACAGCAACTTTTACTGAAAGTACCATTCCCTGCATGTGACTTGTAACAGCTCCTGGTACAGAATCAGCTGTTGGTTTATCTGCTGCTTCAACAGCCTGCACAGCACCGCCAACAGGATTGACCTTTACATTGAAGACCTCACCATCGATCTCAACTTTATACTCAGTTGGTATGCCAGCCATATCAGATACAGCACATGGATGCTTTTTCTCCATGATAGGTGTAAGTTTTTCTTCCTCAAGTTCACCTTTAAGGAATGCAGGAGCGATTGCAGGATAGAGCACGTATGTAAGGATATCTTCTTCCTTTTTGACAATGCCCATTTCCTCAGCTTCCTTTTTCGCCTTCTCATACTCAGGAGCGATAAGGTCAGCAGGCCTGCATGTGATAGGCTCTTCGTCACCTATTATCTTTGCAACTATCTCGTCACTGATCTTCTGTGGTGGCCTTCCATAAAGACCGCGGACATAATCCTTAACCTCTTTTGGAATGACCTTGTATCTTTCACCCATGAGCACATTAAGAACTGCCTGGGTACCTACGATCTGGCTTGTAGGTGTAACAAGTGGCGGATAACCAAGTTCTGCACGGACAAGTGGCATTTCTTTGAGAACATCGTCAAACTTGTCAAGTGCATCCTGCTCTTTAAGCTGTGAAACAAGGTTTGAAAGCATTCCACCAGGGATCTGGTAAAGCAGGACATTGGTATCAACCTGCTCTGAGATCGGGTCAAGGATACAGCGATATTCTTCCTTGAGATCCTTGAAGTATTGTGAGATTTCAGATATCAGTCCAAGATCAAGTCCTGTTGCACGTTTTGTCTCAGCAAGCGCTGCTACGATGGATTCTGTAGGTGGCTGAGATGTTCCCCATGCAAATGGAGAAAGTGCAGTGTCAAGAATATCAACACCTGCTCTGCATGCGGACATATAGCTCATAGGAGCCATACCTGATGTACAATGAGCATGCAGGTCAATAGGGATATTTACCTCTGCCTTAAGTGCCTTTACAAGATCGTATGCCTGCTGTGGTGAAATAAGGCCTGCCATGTCTTTGATACAAATAGAATCACATTCAAGCTCTGCAAGACCGGTTGCAAGCTCCACATATTTATCTATTGTGTGAACAGGGCTGATGGTATAAGCAATCGTACCCTGTACGTGTGCCCCTTCTTTTTTAGCCACTGTAATTGCTTTTTCCATGTTGCGTATGTCATTGACAGCATCGAACACTCTGAAAATATCGATACCATTCTCATAAGCTTTCTTTACGAACTTCTCAACAACATCATCAGAGTAGTGCCTGTAACCAACAAGGTTCTGTCCCCTGAGAAGCATCTGTGCAGGAGTCTCTTGCATGTGTTTTTTAAGTTCTCTTAGTCTCTCCCATGGATCTTCGTTCAGATACCTTATAGAACTGTCAAATGTTGCACCGCCCCACATTTCAAGTGAATAATATCCGACCTGGTCAAGTTTATCCACAATAGGAAGCATGTTACGGGTGCGCATTCTTGTGGCAATGAGGGATTGATGCGCATCTCGAAGAATAGTTTCAGTTATTTTTACTTTCATGGGAATCCTCCGGGAGTATTTATAATAGTATAATGGTCAATGTGATAGAGAATCATCTAATTTCCAGATGAAATTGTACCTTATATATCATGTTCTTTTATGTAGTTTCTGGTGAGCGTTTATATATCCACAGCTGCCACACAATCATGATTTATAAAGGAAGAAATTTAATAAAATATAGTTACGCTGCCATGAAAGATATTGCAATGTTACTACTGAGTTTCAATTTTTCTGGTAGTTCCCTGAAAACCCAGGTAAGTTCCGGACTTATCAAGAAGCATTTTTCCATAGATATCTATAGGCACCAGAACTCTGTCCTTATTATAGATTGCTGATTCAATACGAGTCCGGGAATGATCAGTTCCGTTTATCTGAAAGTATCTAATAATATCGTTGAACTTTTGCATCTCACTTTCCGGAAAATGGTCACTTAATTTAGTACCTATCCACTCCTCCTGAGTATAACCCGTTATATCATAGACTGCAGGATTCACATAAGTAAATACCATATCAGTATCTATTGTCCAGATGCAGTCCATAGTATTCTCAGCAAGAAGACGATATTTGCTTTCACTTTCCCTTAAGTTCTCTTCTATCTTCTTCCTCTCATCGATCTCTTTTTTCAGCATCATATTCGCTTCTTCAAGCTCAGATGTCCTCTGTGAGATCAGTGTTTCAAGTTTTTCCTGCTGCCTTCTGAGAAGATTTCTGGAGTTGATCTCCTCTGTAATATTTTCCAATAGCAGAGTGACACCAATTCCTCCATCATCGAATGTGGAAGGAATTATCTTGGCCTTAAAGAAACATAACTCATTGTCAACGAACAGGTCTAAAGTCTCAACCTGCTCATTTCCCTTTCTTGCATCTTTTATACTTTCCAGGAGGGTTGTATTGGAGATCATTGGTGGGAAGATATCGCATAATTTTTTGCCCTGTATCTCACTTTTGGAAAACTTCGTCAGTCCTATAAAACGGTCATTGGCCTGAACTATCTTGTTGTTATCATCAATAACTACAATATGATCGGATGAAAAGTCAAGCAACGTGGAAACCGGAATTCTCTGCGACAGAAAATAAACCTTTGCAGTCCCTACATTTTCCATTTCAATGTGACCGCTGATCCTCAGGAGCTCCAGATATTTTGCAACCGTATTGCGATTAACACCTACATTTTTAGAAATATCCGTAACACTCATCCCACGAGGATTTTCTTTTAGAAGAGATTTTATCTGGGCAGTTTCCTCTTTGTATAACTCCATTAATATAATGGAAAACATTCCCCATTATAAATATTACGAGCAATACGACCATTTGCCAGAAGTTTTACTATCACATGGACACCTGCATTGACTTTATACCAAAATAAGCATGCTATGACATTAAAGACCCTACCAAGTATCCAATACAATGATCATTTGATTCATTATGTATTATATGCAGGTTAAATTTATATATTAAATCATTATAATATTCTTTTGCATTGCAAAGATGCTTGTCAAATGTGGAATATTGCACAACAATTCTCACAAAAGGTACACACAAAAAATCTAATAGTGAATGGACGGGTGTATGATGTTCGGAATTAATGATAAATTAAAAACAGAACTTACGAATGTACTTGAGGCAGTGAACTCTGGGGATTCAGAAGCCAGAATCTCCCCTAAAAATTCAGCCATGGATGAAAAACTGGCACAATCCTTTAACTCACTTCTGGATGACTACTTTTCTCTTAAAAATGAAGTGCTGAAAAAAAGAAGCATAATTGAACTAAAAGAAGCAGAAGATTTGCATACTGAGATGCTTGCAAACCAGCTTGTAGAGCTCATAAATTCTGTAGTTGAAGGCAAGCTTGATGCCCGTGGGAACAGCTCCGAACTATTTGGAAACTGTAAAGATGTCATGGACGGAATTAACAGGCTTCTTGACGCTGTAATGGGACCACTTAACGTTTCTGCAGAATACATAGACCGCATTTCAAAAGGCGATATTCCTGAAAAGATAACTGACGAATACAAAGGCGACTTCAACGAGATAAAGAATAATCTCAACATGTGCATAGACTCCATCAATGCCCTGGTGGAAGATTCAATCATGCTGGCGCAGGCAGGAGTTGAAGGACAGCTTGACATGCGTGCTGATGCCAGCAGGCATAACGGAGATTTCCGCAAGGTCGTGGAAGGCGTGAACGGCTGTCTTGACGCATTCATCGGTCCTCTTAATGTCGCAGCGGAATACATAGACCGTATTTCAAAAGGAGATATTCCGCAGAAGATCACAGATTCTTATAGCGGTGACTTTAACGAGGTAAAGAATAATCTCAACCTTTGTATCGATTCCATCAACTCATTACTTGAAGAAGCTGAATTCCTTACTGATGCAGCAATTGAAGGAAAACTGGCAACTCGTGCAGATCCTGCAAAATTCAACGGCGAATATGCAAGACTTGTGGAAGGTATGAACCATGTTGTAGAGACGCTTGTAGGTCATATTGACAGCATCCCTGTCCCATTCATGATAATTGACCGTGACTACAACATCAATTATGTTAATACGAAAGCAGCAGAAACAGTGAACCTGTCAACTGGCTTTATGGTTGGCACAAAATGCTACGAACACTACAATACTAATGTGTGTAAGACCGACAGTTGTGTATGCACACGTTCCATGATCTCAAATTCAGTCGAACAGGGTGAAGCTGTTGCAAACCTTGGAAAAGACGTACATATTACATGTAGTGGCGTTCCACTGAAGAACAGGGAAGGAAAAGTGATTGGCTCCCTTGAAATATTCATGGACCAGACAGAGATCAAGAATGCTCTTGAAGAGTCCGGTTCTAAAGTAGAACTCCTAAATAGGATTCCAGCTCCAGTAATGGCAGTTGACAAGCAATTCAATGTCACATTCATGAATCCTGCCGGAGCAAACGCAGTAGGAAAAACTGCTGCAGAATGCAAGGGCATGAAATGTTATGAGCTATTCAATACTCCACATTGTCAAACGGAAAATTGCCGTGTTGGCAGAGCTATGAAAGATGGTTCGATATCTTCAGCTGACACCGTTGCAGATCTTCCAGCCGGAGAATTACCAATTCGTTATACTGCAACTCCTTTAAAGAACAGTGAAGGCGAGATAATCGGTGGTCTTGAATATGTAATGGACATGACATCTGAGATAAACGTCACAAAGGAAGTGCTCAAACTTGCTGATGCAGCAGTCAACGGAAGACTTGATGCACGTGCCAACATAGATCTGTTTGAAGGAAATCCAAGAGACATTGTCAATGCCGTGAACGAAACCCTTGACTCTTTTATTGGTCCGTTGAACGTGGCTGCGGAATATGTAGACCGTATCTCAAAAGGTGACATACCGGAAAAGATCACAGATGAATACAGAGGAGACTTCAATGAGATCAAAAACAACCTCAATATGTGCATTGACGGACTCGGAGCTCTTACTGAATGTAATAAAGTTCTTCACAACTCAGCAGTCAATGATCTTACCGTAAAAGTAGAAAACAAGTACCAGGGAATATTCGGGGAACTTGCAGAAGGAACAAATGAGGCTTTAGACCATATTATTCGTATTCTGGATACTACCAAAGAGATCGCTGTAGGTGATCTTCAGATGCTTGAAGTTTACAGAGGCATCGGCAAGAGATCGGAAAACGATGAGTTTCTGCCTGCGTACATCCACATGATGGAAAACATACAGGGCCTTGTTGACCAGTTCGTTGCCCTTGGTGCTGCTGTGGAGGAAGGTAAGCTGGACTTCAGAGCTGATCCTTCTGGTTTTGAGGGAGTATACAAAGAAGCCATACAGGACGTCAATGATGCTTTTGATGCAGTGGTATCACCATTGAACGTGGCTGCCGAATACATTGACAGAATTTCAAAAGGTGACATTCCACAAAGGATCACAGATACTTATTATGGCGACTTCAACGAAATAAAGAACAATATCAACATCTGTATCGATGCCATTAACCTCCTTGTAAAGGACTCTCAATTACTGGCACAGGCAGGCGTAGAAGGACAGCTCTACGTTCGTGCTGATGATTCCCATCATGGAGGAGACTTTGCCAGGATCGTTGCAGGTTTTAACAACACCCTTGATGCCATAGTCAGCCCATTGAAGATAAGTTGTGAAGTGCTCAACTCATATGCAAAAGGCGATCTCGGTGCCAGAGTCACAACGAAAATGAATGGTGACTTTGACGAACTGGCAAATACACTGAACTCTTTTGGCGATAACCTTCAGGAACTGATAGATGATACCAGCGAGGTTTTGGCAGAGATGTCAAAAGACAACCTTACAAGAGGAGTTGCTGTAGAATCTGTTGGTGATTTCAGAAAGCTTACTGATGGAATTGAAAGTGCACGTATGTCACTCAACGATGTTGTATCACATGTAATGGATGTTGCTGAGATGGTGGTCAATACTGCAGAAAGTATGTCAGCAGCAACCACACAACTGAACTCTTCCGCAACCGAGGTTGCAGGAACTGTTGAAGAGATATCACGCGGGTCTCACGACCAGTCTGTCAAAACTGAAGAAGTATCACGTACAATGCAGCACATGACACAGAGTATCCAGGATGTTGCATCCAATTCACAGAATGTTGCAAGCCATGCACGTGAATCAAACCAGAAAATGACCGAGCTTGGAAGGACAAGCAATGAACTTCTCAGAATGATGGACGGCATCAAAGATGCAGTGTCCGGTTCAGCTTCAGTTATTAACGACCTTGAAGAAAAATCAAAGCGCATTGATGAGATAGTTAACCTTATCACAAGCATTGCTGACCAGACAAACATGCTTGCCCTTAATGCTGCAATAGAAGCAGCGCGTGCAGGAGAACATGGTCGTGGATTTGCAGTGGTTGCAGATGAGGTCAGAAAGCTTGCAGAAGATTCCGGAAACGCTGCAAAGCAGATAGCAGACCTTATCCATGAGATTCAGGAAGGTACTTCTGAAGCAGTTAGCTCCATGGAGATGGGTACCACTGAAGTTACAAAGGGTGCCGAATCTTTAGGAGAAGGTGTCAGGGAGATCGAACAGGTAATTATCGCTGTTGACGACATCACAAGGATGGTCGTAGATATTGCTGCTGCTGCTGAAGAACAATCTGCTGCCATTGAACAGGTAGCATCGTCAATAGAGGAAGTAGCATCAATTTCAGAAGAAACAGCAGCAGGAACTGAACAAACTGCAGCAGCTGTTCAGGAACAGACATCTTCAATGCATGAACTGGCAAACTCTGCTGATGAGTTATCAGAGATCGCAAAAGACATGAAGAAAGTGGTTGCAAGGTTCAGAATTGTTTGCACTGAGTCCAGAACGAATATGGACGATCATGCCGGCTCTGACAAGACTAAAACCAGGGGATCTTCTACTAAGAATACTGCACTTGCCTGATAAGAACGGACATGGATGGAAGATACGATCTCAAGTTCAAAAGCAGCTCCTGGAGATATGCTCCAGGTAGTTGTTTTTCAACTTGCTGGCGAAGAATTTGGAATGGACATAATGAGCGTGAAGGAGATAATTCGTATCCCTGAGCTAGTACAAATCCCACAATCTCCTGATTATGTTGAAGGGGTTGTCAATATCCGCGGGGACATCATTGTAGCAGTGAACATTGCAAATAGGTTAAATTTGCAGACTAAAGAGCAGGACCACAATTCACGCATAATTATCACAGAACTTGATGATATTACTGTAGGAATTATGGTCGATTCCGTAAGTGAAGTACTCAGAATTCCATACGCTGATATTAATCCGGCACCTGACATCCTCACACCTAGTAAAAGTTCAGAATGTGTGAAAGATGTAGCTAAACTTGAAGACCGTATTCTTCTATTGATAGAATCCAGGAAGATATTAGGAAAAGATGAACAATTGAATATTGCTGATTCCGGATATCAGGACATGGTTTCTTCATTGTCCATTTTAAAAATAAATCACTAGCATAAGGCGCTAATTGATATATGCGTGCATTTATATAGTATTTGAGGATATATTTTTATATAATTATAAACATCTCTAAATCTGCATAATTATAATTATACTGAATAGTATGATGTGCAAATCGGCAGCAGGTATGTAAAAGTTAACCTTGAGAGATGACTTTTATGACTGTAGGGTGAAAACATGTTAGGGAAAAACAACAATAAAGTATACAAAGAGATCATCGGAGTCTTGAAATCAGTTGATGAAGGGCGGTTCGATGCAAGACTTGATCTGACATCAACAGGTGTCGAGAAAGAAATGGCAGATGCGCTAAATGCATTCTTAGATAAGGCTGCTGGATGGAAAAATGAAGTTGAACAACAGCATGAACTATCAAAGCAGGTAAATCAGATGGTAACCGCAACCGTTGAAGGTCGCCTGGACATCAGGACAAAACCTGAAGACTTTGATGGAGAATACAGGGAACTTGCAGCAGGTGTTAACCAGATGCTTGATGCCATAGTAACTCCATTTATGGCAGCATCAAAATATGTGACACGCCTTTCAGACGGAGACATTCCTCCTAAAATAACAAAGGAATTCAAAGGCAGTTACAACGATTTTAAGGACAGGCTCAACGTTTGTGTAGATGCCATTAACGCTCTTATCGAAGATTCTGAAATGCTGGCACAGGCCGGTTCAGAAGGTAAAGTAGACATCCGTGCTGATGCCACCAGACACGGTGGAGAATTCAGGACCATTATAGAGAACCTGAACAATACTCTTGATTCAATTGCAAAACCACTTACCGAAAGTACGGACATACTGCTTAAACTGGCTGTCAATGACTTTGACAATGGCGTGGAAGGCCAGTATGACGGAATTTTCAAAGACAATGCGTATGCAGTCAATGAAGTCCGCAACAGACTCCTGAACATCCAGCGTACATTCGAATACATGGCCAGAGGTGACTTCAGTGACCTGCCAAGATACAAGCAGGCTGGAAAGCGTTCTGATAATGACAGGTTATTGCCATACACCATCGGACTCATGGAAACTGTCAAGGGAATGGCCGACGAGTTCATAGAACTTGGACAGGCTGCTGAGGCCGGAAACCTGGAATACAGATTGGATTCTTCTAATTTCAGCGGTCTTTTCCAGGAAGCTGTAAGTACCGTAAACGGTGCATTTGACGCATTGACAAACCCACTTTACGTGACAGCAGATTATGTAGACCGTATCTCAAAGGGAGAGATCCCTGAGAAAATAACAGATGACTATCATGGTGACTTCAACAAGATAAAAGACAACATCAATGCATGTATCGATGGTCTTGGCGGCATGGTCGAGGCAAATAATGTACTGCAGAAAATGGCAGTCAATGATTATACCAGCCACGTGGAAGGCAACTACCAGGGAATCTATGCTGAAGTCGGTAATGCAGTAAATGATGTCCGTGGCCGTCTTCTCCATATAACAGACACAGCCCAGAACATATCACGTGGAGATATGAGCGACCTTTCTGAATATCGTGAAATAGGAAACGGAAGTGGAAAACGTTCAGAGAACGATAACATTACTCCTTCTTTTATAAAAATGATGGAAAATGTCAATGGAATGATCAATGAGACCGTTGACCTGACAGATGCGGCCAAATCAGGACATCTTGCTTACAGAGCAGACTCTTCCGGCTATGAAGGCGGATTCAAACGTGTTCTTGACGGAATCAACGAAACACTTGACTCCGTAGTTGATCCGCTTAACGTTGCAGCAGATTATGTAGATCGTATCTCAAAGGGTAACATTCCTGAGAAGATCACCGATGAGTACAATGGTGACTTCAACCACATAAAAGACAACCTCAACCAGTGTATCGACGCTGTGAACATGCTTGTTGAGGATGCTTTGTTGCTGGCCAATGCCGGTGTGGAAGGTCGTCTTGATGTCAGGGCAAATGCTTCCAGACACACAGGTGACTTCGGCAAGGTCGTTGAAGGTGTGAACAATTGCCTGGATGCTATCATCTGTCCACTTAATGTAACTGCCGGATACGTAGAGCAGATTTCAAGAGGAGAGATCCCTGAAAGAATAACTGAAGAGTATCTTGGTGATTTCAACAGGATCAAGAACAATATCAATGATTGTATTGAAGGACTTGGCGGACTTGTCGAGGCAAATGAAGTCCTGCACCTGATGCAGAACAACGACCTTACAAGAGGCGTGGAAGGTAATTACCAGGGAATCTATGCTGAAGTTGCAGAAGCAACCAACGGTATTCGCCAGAGAGTGCTCACTATTACAAATGTTAACAAGAATATTGCCAGGGGTGACCTGAGCGACCTTGAAGGACTGAAGAAGATAGGCAAGCGTTCAGAGAACGATGAACTTATTCCATGCTACATCACCATGATGGGCAATATAGAAGGAATTGTTGATGAGTTCATTAAACTCGGTAATGCTGCTGAATCCGGAAACCTGGATTACAGAGCTGATGGGACTTTGTATGAGGGAAGCTTCCAGGATGCCATCAATACCGTGAACATGGCAATAGACGCCCTCATGGCACCAATGAACGAAGCAATGCGCATGGTCCATGAATATGCAGCAGGTCATCTTGATGCAAGATTCGGCTTTAATACTGAAGGTGATTTCAGAGTATTCTCTAATGCAATTGATGAATTCGGTGGAAACCTCCAGGCCATTATTGCAGACTCATCAAGAGTTCTTGAAGCAATATCCAACAATGACCTGAGCAAACCGATCAAGATCCACGGAGTTGGTGAGTTCAAAGAACTTACAGACGGTATTGAAAACACCAGAAAATCCCTGAATAATGTTGTTTCACTTATCCACGACAGTTCAAGAAATGTTGCATCCACTTCAGAAGAGATGTCAGCATCTGTTGAAGAGATGTCAGCTTCATCCTACGAGATAGCAGACACCGTGTCTGAGATCTCAAAAGGAGCACAGAGCCAGGCATCAAAGACAGAAGAAGTCTCACGTGCAATGGTTGATATGACCATGACCGTGCAGGAAGTTGCAACAAACTCACAGAAGGCAGCAGAGAATGCAAAGGATTCCAATGACCTGATAAGCAACCTTGGTACAATAGCCAAAGACCTGATAATAAAGATGGATTCAATAAAGAGTGCAACTGCTGAATCATCAGGAGTTATTATGGAGCTTGACGGTAAATCCAAGCAGATCGGAGAAATTGTCAATCTCATAACAAACATTGCTGACCAGACAAACCTCCTTTCATTGAACGCAGCTATTGAAGCAGCACGTGCAGGAGAACATGGCCGTGGATTTGCAGTGGTCGCAGATGAGGTCAGAAAGCTTGCAGAAGATTCAGGAAATGCTGCAAAGCAGATATCAACACTCATTGGTGAGATCCAGGAAGGTACGCACAATGCAGTTACTTCAATGCAGCAGGGATCTGCTGAAGTTGATACTGGTTCTCTAGCCTTGAACGAAGCAGTGCAGGTTGTAGAACAGGTTGTCGCTGCTGGCACACAGATAGCTAATATGGTACAGGATATTGCTGCTGCAGCACAGGAGCAGTCTGCTTCTATTGAAGAAGTAACTTCCTCAATAGAAGAGGTAAGTGCCATATCAGAAGAATCTGCTGCGGGAACTGAAGAAGCATCAGCAGCTGTGGAACAGCAAACTGCAACAATGCAGGAGCTTTCAAGATCAGCAGAAGACCTGTCATGTCTTGCAGCTGATATGAAGCTTGTAGTTGATAAATTTATTTTAGAATCCGTTTCCATGAATGGTGGGAATAGTGCTAGCCCCGGGAAAATGGAACGAAAAGACAGAGAGGAACATATCCTCGTATAATGAGATGAGAAGATGAAAGATGTTTCAATATCCGGAAATGGCCCGACTGATGAATTATTACAAATGGTAGTTTTCCAGCTGGGTGGAGAAGAGTTTGGCGTAGAGATCATGAAAGTACAGGAGATAATCAGGATGCCGGAGATCACTCAGATCCCACAATCTCCTGAATTTGTAGAGGGTGTCATCAACCTTCGTGGAAAGATCATCGTTGTCATTAACCTTGATAAACGATTCAACCTTGCTTCAAAGGAAGTAGATGCACATTCACGTATCATTGTCGTTGAGATCGGCACTAATGTTGTTGGAATGATAGTCGATTCTGTCAATGAGGTTCTAAGAATCCCCAGATCAAGCGTGGATCCAGCACCAGAACTTGTGACTTCCACCATCAGCCGCGAATATATTACCGGTGTTGGAAAGATCGATGACCGTCTCCTGATCCTTCTTGACCTTGCAAAGGTAATGAACAAGAAAGAAGCACAGGAAATCGCAAGTCTTGCCTGAAAGGGCAGGATTTGATCTTTTTATTTCTGTTCATTGTTTGTTTTATTTTTTTACTTATATCTTAAATTCTATTAACTTTGTTTTTTGACCATTATTGCTATTTATGCAATCAGAAGGCATGGCCACAGTCCTCTCACGTTTGTACATTATATATATATTTATGCCCATGCAATTCTTTCCAATATAGGAGAGAAACATTATGGCATTCACATATTTCTTCAGAGACATGCAAACACTGGAAATGATCAGAGACTACGTAATTCCTGAACTCAGAAGCAGAAGATACATCCATATATGGGATGCGGGTTGTGCAATGGGTCCGGAACCTTATTCGCTGGCCATAGTCTTAAGAGAGAATATGGGAATGATCTTCAGAAACGTAAGAATACACGCAACTGACATTGATAACAGTAATCTTTTCGCCGACATTATCAAGGATGGAATATATCCAAGGGAAATGGTTCAGAGAATACCAAAACCAATATTTGACAAGTATTTCACTCCAGCAGATGAACCTGACCATTACCAGATATCCGATGAGATAAGAAGAAGTGTGGATTTCACAAGACATAACCTTCTGGATATGAAACCAATAAGGTCAGGACTGAACCTGGTCATCTGCAAAAATGTCCTTTTGCACTTCACTGAAGCTGAAAGAGTAGAAGTAATGCAGATGTTCCATGATTCTCTTGATGATGGTTATTTCGCAACTGAACAGACCCAGAAGATGCCAGCAGAACTTCAGGGCCAGTTCGAACCGGTTGTAGCAAACGCACAACTGTATCGTAAAATGTACAACTAATTCACCTGGACATTTAAAGGAGAGATTATGAATATGCCCCAGGAACTAAACTTCACACTGCTCCCACCTGCACAAGGCTCTGAATACAGGTGGATGAACATAGACAGAAAAGGTATCAGAGTAGGTAAAGCCAGGGGCAAGGCAGATGGCAACATCCTCATAATCTATTCCATCAACATTTTCCCGGAATTTGAAGGCAAACATTACGGGAAAAGGACAATTGATCATTTCAAATCACAGTTCGGCACCATAGTTGCAGACAGGGTAAGACCTACTGCAATTGGTTTCTGGGAGAAGATGGGATTTATCAACAAAGGAGATGGATCCTATGTTTTCATGAAAAAAGGATCTGTTTCTGCAAGTGTTCCTGGAACTGCTCCAGCAATCAATCCATAAGAACGTACTCGTTTTTAGTTCTGTAGAATCCATAAATTATGATCCATCATAGATCGGGATTAACTTTATCAATCCCGAAGGGTCCGGCGAAGCCGACATTTTCCTACAAGAATAAACAAAATAATCTGCATAATACCCAGGAATACTTTCTTCTTTGATTTCTGCAGAATTCTCTGTACAACTGCAATAGCCTTTGTAGTGATTTTCTATGCAGAGGCATCGGAATGTGCCGCCTTCGGCGGATGGTCACTTTGTTTTTAGCTTACCACCTGTTTTTGTGGATCATAGAATGAGCAAAAGTCATGTCACTCATATAAACAGGATTTCCACAGAACCACATTTTTTCGCTCTAATTTAATTCCAGTTAATCAGGCTCCGTTTTTCTGCATCAACGCAAGAAACCTTTTTACTCTTGACACATATTTCTCAGTATGGAAATTGAAGCTAAATTCATCATATCTGAACGTGATACCTTTGAAAAGCTCAAAGGCATTACATTCATTAACGGATTCAGCACTGGCAAACCTGTTGATAAAGAATTCACAGACACATATCTCGATACAATGGATATGGCGATCTATGCTTCAGGCTATTCATTCCGCTGCCGTGAGAAAGGTGGCAAAGTAACCTACACGCTAAAATCACTTTCAACTTCAACTACTCTCGTACACATGAGGGAAGAAGTCGAGTTCACAATTGCTGAGAAGCTGCCTGTAAAAGACTGGGATAATTGTGTTCTCAAGAAGAGAGTGCTTTCAATTATTGGCTCTGGAGAGCTTTTTCCTTTGTTCACTGTAACACACAAAAGAACAGACATTCCGCTGGTCATTGATCAGAGAGATGTTGCAGAGATGAGCTTTGACGATGTGGTCCTCACCTGTGAGAAAAGTAAGAAAAGCTATCTAGAACTGGAAGTTGAACTTACAGGCGAAGGCACAGAACCGGAAATGAACCAGATAGCTGAATACCTCAGGGATGAACTTGGACTTACTCCGGGAAGCAGCTCAAAGTTCGATAATGGTCTTGAGCTTTTCATGGAGAACGTGAGGAAGAATGCCAGTATATTGAACTATGACATTAATATCGGAAATAAAGCTATCAAACATTCACCTCTCCAGGATCTGATCGAAGAATATGGTATTGAAAGAGAACATGCAAGAAGAGTTGCTGAAAACTCCTTCCGCATTTTTAAGGAACTTAAAAGCATACATCATCTACGCAATGAATTGCTTCATACTTTAAGAATAGCCTCAGTAGTTCATGATATCGGAGTCATGACCGATGTACAGGAACACCATAAGGTCGGACGGGATATTCTCTCTAAGACATGTCCGGAAGAGCTTCCATATCCTCTCTGTGCTTTTCTCCCATGGATGACCTTCCTGCATAAGAAAAGGATAGACAGGACAAAACTGGATAAACTGTCCATGAAAAAGAACTTTTTATCACTTCCTTCCCAGATGCAGGACGATATGCTCAAACTTGCAGCCATATTAAGAATAGCTGATGCCCTGGATTACAGCAGGATGGGAAGCAGGATATCAGAAATAGACCTTACAAAAGAAGATATCATTGTAAAAATAGCCGGAAAAGGAGCCAGCATCGATGCGGACAGAGCCGACACAAAAGCTGATCTCTGGCGCTTGCTCTTTGAAAGGGACATATACTTCAGGGAAGATTACTGAAGGCCGCGTGCCCTCAGTTCATTTTCAACACGGTCTATTACCGTGTTCATTATTTTTATCCTGGTATAGTACTTGTCGTTGGATTCCACAATTGTCCAGGGTGACCATGAAGTACTGGTCTTTTTGAGCATCTCATCGGCAGCATCGAGATAAAGGTTCCACTTTTCACGATTGCGCCAGTCATCAGGAGTGATCTTCCAGCGCTTATACTCTTCTTTCTCACGCTGCTTGAACCTCTTTAACTGCTCCCCCTTATCAATATGCATCCAGAACTTGATGATTATAGTTCCGTAATTGGAGAGCGTTTCTTCAAATTCATTGATCTCCCTGTAGGCGCGTTTCCATTCCTCTACATTACAGAGATCCTCGACTCTCTCTACCAGCACTCTTCCATACCAGCTACGGTCATATATTGCTATATGACCTGCTTCCGGGATCTGGTTGTAGAACCTCCAGAGATAATGGTGTTCAAGTTCTGTCTGGGACGGTACGCCTATGGGAGTTACCTGGTAAAGTCGCGGATTAAGCTCCTTTACAAGTCTTCTGATACTTCCCCCTTTACCTGAGGCATCCCAGCCCTCAAACACAACAATAAGTGGAATCCTGTTTCTGAAAAGGTCATACTGGAGCCTTTTAAGCTTTTTCTGGCACTTTTTCTTTTCAACTTTGTACTCTTCATATGTGAGACTCTTATCAAGATCTATCTTTTCCAGTATCGAAGACTCTATATTTGGAATGATGCAATTGTCCTTTTTCTGACTTTGTTCCAATAGTGCCTTGTTTTCAAGATCCTGTATCTTATATTCCATAGATTCTATGACCTTGGCCAGGACCTTTACGGTTGCAAAATTCCTGTCATCAGCTTCTACAATTGTCCATGGAGCAGAGGCACGATCGGTTTTTTCAAGAATCCCTTCGATCAGTGGCAAATACTTATCGTAGCCATTGAGATAATCCCTTTCTTCCTCTTCGATGATGAACTGGGGAACTCCTGTATCCTTCATCTCCTTATAGCGATGATCCTGTTCCTCTTTACTGATATGAAGGAACAGCTTGATCAAAAGATAACCGCCGTCTGTGAGCTGTCTTTCAAAATAGGTCAGCCCTTCAAGGCATTTGTTCATGGCTTTGTCGGTTTTGCCTTTCTTATTATGTTCAATGATGATCCTGCGATACCAGCTTCTGTCAAAAATGACCATTCTGCCATTTTGTGGTATCTTTGTCCAGAAACGCCACAAAAGCGGCTTTTGTTCTTCCTGGTAACACGGTCTTCCGGTCGTATGCAGGTTAAAACCCATAGGACTTAATGTAAGAAGGAACCTGTTGATTATTTCTGACATGCCTGATGCATGCCAGCCTTCAAAAACAATAAGGATAGGAATATCCATTTTCCACGCTTTTCGCTGTAGCTCTCCCATCCGAATTTTGAGGTCTTCCATTATTGTTTTGTATTCATCCTTTGGAAGAGTTTTGGTAAGATCTACATTTTCAAGCATAATATCATATTAATTATGCATTATCTTTGTATATATAGTTATATTGACACAAATAAAGAATCAGATCAAATATAAAAACTCCATATCAGTAGAGTTACTGACCCTGTAATCACGATTGCAATGAAAGAAAATATTGCAGTCCTAAAAAACTCAGGTGACCCGCTAATCCTGATGTACAAAGGCTTACTGAGGGTGCTTATAAGACCTGCAAGCACAGCAGTTTTTGCAGCGGTCTGGACTGTCAGGTTTCCGGAGAAGGCAAGAGCTGCAACTGAAGCAGTTACAGCCGAACTGCTTACAATACCACCCAGGGCAGTGATGTAGGCTCCTTCTGCTCCTCCGTATTCGTTTGCATAATTCGCAATTATAAGAAGAATTGTAAATACAGCACCAAACTTGAACGCAGGCCCAAGTGCAAACGGTGAACCGATATCAATTGTATCATTTGGATTTACAGTCTTTTTCCATTTAAGACCTACAAATATGAGAGCAACTATTCCCATTACAATGAATGGTGGCGCCATAAGAGTTGCTGTCTGTGCTGTAGGATCAGCTATCAATGCAATGATAGTGTTACTGATGATCATGGAAACCACAGCCAGCAACGAACCGATGTGAACCGAATCCTTAAGTTGAGAGCCTTTTTTAGATAAACCTGAAAGAGCCGCAACGGTGGCTTCACTACTTATAAAGCCTCCAAACAGACCGGAATAAGGAATACCTCCGCGAGGTCCGAGTTTTTTCAGGGCTACATAACTCACAAAAGTGATGAAAGAGACAAGTACAACAATAAGTATGGATTGTTTCAGGTTCAGTATTCCAGAGATCGGTTCTTCAGGCATGACCGGATAGAGTACAAAAGCCACAGAAAGAAACTTGAGAGCACTGCTCAGGTCTTCGTCTGAAAGATGCTCTGCGAATGAATGCAGGGGTTTTTTCTCAATGAGAATGAACGTCATTAGAAGAGCAGTGACTATGGCTATGAGGTAAAGTCCTTCAGCCACGATAACTCCTAGAAGGTATGTACAGAACAATGCAATGGCAGTTGTAAGACCTGATTTTCCCTTGATGATGTTTACAAGATAGATAAGGGATGCAGAAGCGAACACTATCAGCAATGTTGTTAGTATGAGTATCCACATGCCGATATAATCAACCAGGAATGCTGCAAGGGTACCTGCAATACATGTTATGGAAAATGTCCTAACACCTGCAAATATTTTCTTATCGGCACGCCAGTGTTCTCTTTCAAGACCTACAAGAATGCCTATTGCCATTGAAAGCATTATTTTTTCAAGTATAGTAGCATATAATGGGTCAAGAGCCCACTGAACATTCATAGCGATCATATTTCTCCTGAACAACTAAACTGCATTTGCAATTCCAACTTCTGTACACAAATCATATAATGTAAATATAGTGAAATTGGCAATAATAGAATATACTAAGTATATTATATTCACTGTATATACTTTTATACCTGCTAAGCCCATTACTATAAAGGAGAAAATATCATGCCATGGGTCAGCAACGAAAAATGTGTGTCGTGCAAGAAGTGCATTAAAAAATGTCCTGTGGATGCTATTTATATGGCAAAAGGAAATGCCTTGATCGAAGAAGGTAAATGCATCAATTGTGGGAAATGCATAAAAATATGTTCTGTTAAAGCAATACTCAAAGACAGAGACATTGTTAAATTCAAAATTAGTGAAAATCTCAGATCCGCAAAAAACGCACTTGAAAATTCCAAGAACAAGCGTGCAAAAAAGCGTATGATCAAAAGTCAGCTAAGACAACTTAAACGAGAACAGGAGATTATTCGCGGAACAATGAAAGAGCTGAAGCGTATTAAACTTTGATCAATTTCTATAGAGAGCACATATAAATATAACAAAAATAAAGATGGGCAGATCGTATCTTTTGAGGGGAGAACAATGGCATCGAATGTATTCGTAAGGAAATATTCCTTAGCAGCATCACTGGGTTTTCTTGCAGGCCTTGTGTCCTGTCTGACAGGACTGCTTTTTGCTATTGTCAGCAGGCTTAACCGCGGTTCAGGTTCAGAGACGATCCTGGTCGTATGTATGTTACTTGCAACAGGTGTGGTGCTCATCCTTTCAGGAATAAATGTTGCAGGAATACGCCAGAAGCTCTCACGCAGCTATTCTTTCCTTGCCGGTATGTTGTTATCGGCGATCGGACTGCTTGTTTTCATGTTCTCATTCCCTGACAACTGGATATATCCAAGGGTCAGCTACGCAATAGTAGCATATTCACTTGGTATTTTCCTGCTGCTTATCAATATATTTGTGAATTATTTCCTGCAGGCACTTGGAGACTGCGGGCAGCAGGAAGATAAAAACCACAAGGATAGTGTTCGATCTACTGAACCGCAACACAACGATTGTTCTGTCCTTACAACCTTTGCAGGCATCCTGATGACAAATATCACATCAGGTACCTACGAGCCTGCTTTTCTTACAGGTACCAGCGATGATGAGAATACTTACATTTTAAACGATACCACTTCTGAAGAAAAACATCCGGAGTCCCTGTTTATGGAATCCAATGAGAAAAAAACTGTCACTGAAACCGAGATCGTAACTGCATCAGATGCGATTAGCAATGAAAACGTAAAAATATGTGATCTAGATGATGAGCAGGAAGAACCTACTGCTCTTGAAACTACACAATTCCCTGAAATAGCAGAGCTTGTTGAACCTGAGATCGAAAAAGAGATCGAGGATATTGAAGGAACTCCGGAAATGGAGGAAGTGAAGAAAGTGGGTAAAATAGAGGAAGTGAAAGAAGCCGAATACACTCCGGCAGAAGAGCTTTCTTCAAATGAAAGATCCGAGGTTCAGGAACTTATTGTTCCCTATGCAGAGTTCAGGTCACTTAAAAATACTGATGTAAAAGCTGATGATACCATGCGTGAAGCTGCACGCAAGATCCTCATGTATCACTTTGGCCAGATGCTGGAGCATGAGAGAGGTACGAAGATAGGCAGGGATATTGAAGAACTCCATGACATGAGAGTTGCAGCAATGCGTATGCGTTCGATTGTAGAGGTTCTTGAAGATTATCTCAACATGAAGGACATGTCTTCCCATTTCAAGGACATAAAATCTGTTCGCAGAACGCTGGGAACCGTTCGTGATCTGGATGTGTTCCTTGAGAAGATAGACCATTATCTTACAGCCCAGCCACTTGAAAGAGCTCTGGAGATCGAGCCTCTTACAGATTCCCTTCTCATCGAAAGGGCAAAGCATCGAGGAAATATGCTTGTGTACCTTGATGATTCACCATATAATAAATTCAAAAAGAACTTTGCAGACTACCTGCTTACCAAGAAAGCGTGGAAGATAAAAGCTGCAAAGAAAAATGGCGAACCCATACCTGCCAGAGTTGTAGATGTACTGCCTGTGCTTCTTTACTCACAGCTTGCAACCGTGAGAGCATATGGTGATGTACTTACTGCCGACACAACAATTGACCCTTATCTTGAAAAGTATCATCAGTTGAGAATTGATGTGAAGATCCTGCGTTATACCATTGAGTTCTTCAATGAAGTGCTGGGTTCTGAAACAAAGAGCCTTATAAAAGATCTCAAAGGTCTTCAGGATAACCTGGGTGACATGCATGACACCGTGGTTGCACTTGAAATGCTTGAAAACTTCGAGAAATATGGTGTTTGGGGAGAGACGCATGGAAAGAAAGGGGCCGTTAGTATCAAGGATTATCCCGGTGTTGATGCATATATCGAATACCGGAAGAAGGAACTTGCATCCTTGCTGGACTCGTTCCCTGACGCATGGTCAAAGGTTATCGACCCTGATTTCAGTGTAAGGTTCTCCCAGGCAATAGCAGGAATCTATAATTCCTGACCAATGCCTCTTGAATTGTATTGACTACGTAAGCTATATTGTGCTATATACTACTATATATGAAACTGTATGAAGTGTTATATAATAGAATCACTGTTGTTTTATCAAAACACAGCAGCGTTCAAACATTTTTAAAGCTGAAAAACATGAGTTTTATGTCAAACGAAGTAAACGAATATGTCAACAGGGAAATCAGCTGGCTTTCTTTTAACGCAAGAGTACTACAGGAAGCAAAGGACCCCACTGTCCCTTTACTTGAGCGTCTGAAATTCCTGGGGATATTCTCTTCCAATCTCGATGAATTCTTCAGTGTGAGGGTAGGCACCCTGCAGAGAATGATAGATGCAGGCGTGAAATCAAAAGCAGTGGTGGGCGTATCACCAAAGAAGGTAATGAAACAGGTGCATAGTAATGTACTTGACCTCAGGGATGAGTTCGATAAGGTCTTTGCAGATCTTACAAAGGAGCTTGAAGCTCATAATATATTCATTGTTGATGAAACACAGCTTGATGATAAACAAAAAGCGTTCCTGAAAGTGTATTTCCAGGAGAAGGTCCGTCCGCGTCTTATACCTGTGATGCTAAAGGACATACCGGATTTCCCTTACCTGAAAAATCAGGTGCTCTATCTTGTTATCGACGTAAGGAAGAAATGGGACCCTCAGAGATCGAAATTCGCATTGATAGAAGTTCCTGCTGACGTACTCCCTCGTTATATCAATCTTCCTGATTCAGACGGACGCAAGTGTGTGATAATGCTTGACGATGTAATCCGCTTTGGCCTGGATGATATTTTTTCGACATTTGATTATGATTCCATTGGTGCATACACGATCAAACTCACAAGAGATGCTGAACTTGATATTGATGATGATGTGACTAAAAGTTTCTTTGAAAAAGTGTCAGAGAGTCTTGAGGAAAGAAAAAAAGGCCAGCCGGTACGTTTTGTGTATGACAGGGAAATGCCTTATTATCTCCTTGATTTCACCCTGAAAAGGCTGGATATACAGAACTTCGAGAACCTTGTACCTGGTGGAAAATACCACAATGCAAAGGATTTCATGGGCTTCCCGGAAATTGGACCTGCATCAGCCTATTACGAAAAGAAGCAGCCTTTGCCACACAAAGATCTGAGAAGCCACAAAAGTATGCTTGCTGCCATAAAAGAAAAGGATATTCTGCTTCATTATCCATATCAGTCTTTTGACTACTTCATTGATCTGTTAAGGGAAGCAGCTATCGACCCGAACGTTACAAGCATTAAAGTTACATTGTACAGGGTTGCACGCAATTCAAATGTTATCAACGCGCTCATAAACGCTATCAAGAACGGAAAAACAGTTACCGTTGTCATTGAACTTCAGGCACGTTTTGATGAAGAGTCCAACATCTACTGGACACAAAAACTTGAGCATGAAGGAGCGAAGATCATTGACGGTGTGCCTGGTCTGAAAGTGCATTCCAAACTTTGCCATATAACCAGAAAAGAAGGTAACGACATTGTCCATTATTCATGTATCGGCACCGGCAATTTCAATGAATCAACTGCCAAACTCTACTGCGACCACATGTTAATGACCAGAGATCCGGGAATTACATACGAGGTCGACAAGATCTTTGATTTCTTTGACCATAACTATAAGGTCTACAATTATGAGCACCTTGTTGTTGCACCTCTTCAAATGCGCAGTAAGTTCGAGAAGCTTATTGATAATGAAATAAAGAACGTAAATGATGGTAAACCGGCATATATCCATGCCAAGATGAACAGTCTTGTGGACAGTGACATGATAAACAAGCTATACGAAGCCAGTAAAGCCGGTGTTAAAGTAAAACTTGTTGTTAGAGGTATATGTTCACTTGTTCCCGGTGTTGAGGGACTTAGCGAGAACATTGATGTCATCAGTATCGTTGACAAATATCTTGAACACTCCAGGATCTTCATTTTCTGCAACGATGGGGATGAGAAATACTTCATCTCATCTGCTGACTGGATGGTAAGGAACCTTGACAGACGTGTTGAGGTTGCTACACCGATATATGACATGGCTTTGAAAAAGGAACTGAGAGAATATATGGACATCCAGTTCGCTGACAATACGAAAGCCAGGATAATCAACGAAACACAGGATAACGAGTACGTCAGGAATGATCATGAACTCTGCCGTGCCCAGGAATGCACATACACTTTCCTGGAAAAGCGACTTCAAAATGAGGACACTGAATGAAATTTGCTGCCATTGATGTAGGTTCCAATGCTGTCAGGCTTCTTCTTTCAAAAGTGGATTCTGAAGGGATTGAGCCGGTCTTTGAAAAGATATCATTTATACGTATGCCCATAAGGCTTGGTGAGGATGCTTTCATTCATAACAATATCTCACCGGAAAAAGAAGCACGCCTCATTAAGACCATGATGGGATTCAAGTACCTGATGGATGCGTATGAACCACTGGATTACATGGCATGTGCCACTTCGGCTATGCGTGAAGCAGATAATAGTGATGAGATCATTGCCAGGATTAAAGAAAAAAGCGGCATTGATCTGAAAGTGATAAGCGGCAGGAAGGAAGCAAAGATAATCTACTCCAACAGGATAGAGAAAATTATCGGCAGCAGTGATTCTACTTATCTGCATATGGATGTTGGTGGTGGAAGTACGGAACTTATCCTGTTCAAGGGAAGTGAGGTCTTTGCGTACAGGTCATTCAATATCGGAACCATCCGGATGCTTGAAGGTATTGTGACAAAGGATGAATGGAATGAGATGAAGAAGTGGGTCAAAAAGGTCACTGGTGAACATAATCCGGATTATGCCATTGGAAGTGGCGGCAATATCAACAAACTTTACAGGATGTCGGGCAGGAAGGACGGTACACTTCTGCTGAGAGATGATATATATCAACTTAAAAAATACCTGAGAGGCTTCACTCTGGAGCAGAGGATCACAAAACTTGGCCTTAAGCCTGACAGGGCTGATGTTATAGTTCCCGCTTCCAAGATATATTTCTCCGTTATGAAATGGGGGGATATCGAATACATGCATGTACCAAAACTTGGTCTGGCAGATGGAATAGTGCACATATTGTATAAAGAACATAAAGAAGGTTTTGTATAATATAGTGCTGTGGAAAAGAGCTTGTTTGAACATGGATCTTTTCCTTACTACAATCTTACCTGGTTCTTTTTTTGTAAAATCAGTGATTTTTTTCGCTGAAAATTATAGCCACAGAACGGAATCTTATGTTCATAATATATAAATACTGATTTAGCAAACATTTTCTATGTGAATAAATAATGGCCTTTTTACTGTAGTTACAGGGGTCTAAAAACAGTGGTCGATTACATGGAAAATAATGTCAGTAGTGATGGATACCTGTATATTGGCATAGATGCGGGTATATTCAAAACATCAATCTGCACAAGTGATGGGATAAAATTCTCTGAACGAAGTATTGTCGCTTTTTCAGGCAATAGTAATAGCTCCGTAGAAAATGCTATTTACGGGAACGAAGTGCTGGAACTTTCAGAAGAGGAAATGAATAGTTATACAAATGGCAGCCTGAGCCTGAATGATGACAGTTTCAAACATTATTTAATGCATCTGATGGAGAAGAACGGTATTGATCCGGAAAGAAATGAGACCTATGCCATAATAGGCGTATCTCCTGCTTCGGAAAAAGAATATAAAAAAGGCCTGCTGGATCTTTGTAGGAAGATGTTCACAGGTGCAATGGTTGTAGATGGTGTTTTTTGTATTGTTTACAGTAAAGGTCTTCCGGAGGGATCCATGATAGTCGATATCGGATGCAACCGGACTAGTGTCTGCGTTATAACTGAGAGCGTGTCACAGGAAATTGACTGCCTGAGCCTGGCATCTGCTGGAAAGGACATAGACCGTGAATTATTCAAACTTATCAATGAAAGATGGCCGGATTCCAGAGTTACTGAAGAGCTTGTGAGAAAATGGAAAGAAGAGCACGGCCACCTTGTTTCAGTGCCGGATGCATGTGTTGTCGATATTCCTTTCGAAATTGTGGATGAGAACGGATTTGAAAGCACCGGCAAAATTAAAACTACTAAAGGATCGATATCCGAAGAGATACAGCTTGCATGTGAATTTGTTATCAGTGATGTTATTTCAGGATTGACAAGAGTACTGTCGGACTCTGAACCAAAAGCTCAGAGAGTCCTGAGAAACAACATCCATTTATTTGGCGGAACAAGCAGAATACCGGGTATTGATAGTTTTATCGAGGGGGAACTGATGGAACTTGGAGGCGGAAAAGTGTCTCTTGACCTTGATCCTGAATTTGCGGTATCCGAGGGCGCACTTGAAATAGCAAAGAATATGCCACCTGAGTTCTGGAAAGAAGTACTTGCTGTAAATTGTAAGAAGGAAATGATATTATGAGTTCGTTTGATTTTTCCGGGGAGAATAAAGGAGAAGGGGAAGAAAAAACAGTAAAGGTATTCACACCGAACATTTATCGCAAGCCTGTTGTGAGCAATAAGAATGAAAAAGCAACACGGATGGAAGCTTCATCAGATGTACAGAGTGATACCAATAACAATAATGCAAGATACAATGAAGCACCTGATACAGGAAACGGTGAACCTGTATACAGGATACCGGTTGCAGATATCGAGGGACTCCTTAGAAAAGAATCGCAGCTTGCAGAAATAAAAGCAAGGTATGATTCAGAGATCGCAGAATATGAGGATAAACAAAAGAAGCTTGATGAACTAAAAGAAAATTTCTCTGTTCTGGAAAAAGACCTCAATAAGAAATGTTCTATCCTGGGCTCAGCCATAAAGAGAGCGGAAAAGGCTGAATTAAAAGTTCCTGCTGAAAGCAGAAGAGATAAAAATTCCAGCGTATCAAATTCAAGGGACATTGATATTGAAAAAGGAATGGAAGATATTGAGGGAGAGATTAAACAGCTAAAAGATTCCAGAGAAGAATACGAAAAGCAACTTGCTGAGCACAATGTAAAGATGGAGGAGCTTCAGGCTCTGAAATCATCCTATGAGACCGAATATGAAGAATACACGAATAAAAGGTCAGAGCTTGACGGGATGTGCCGGGAACTTGAACAGAAACTGGCTGAAGGAGAAGATATCTCACTGGAACTGAAGGATAAGAAGTGTATTGCTGCCCTTGAACTGTTGAAATCCAACTATTATACTGAACTCAAGGAACTGAATCATAAACGTGTGGACATTGAAACTCTAAGATCCAGGCTTGAGGATGAAGAGAGAGTTATCTATCAAAAACGCTCTTCTCTTGATGAGATTAAAGAGCACATCAACAAGGAACTTGTGGAAATAGGTCCCAAAGCAGAGGAGCTGGAAGTGTCCCTTGCAGATTATAATGAAAGGATGAAGACACTGGAAGAGAAAAAGGCCAGCTATGAAGCAGAGGAAACAGCTATCAGGCAAAAACGTGAAGATAATACAAGGCTCAAGGAGAGTATGGAA
Source organism: uncultured Methanolobus sp. (assembly GCF_963667555.1). Classification (NCBI taxonomy): domain Archaea; kingdom Methanobacteriati; phylum Methanobacteriota; class Methanomicrobia; order Methanosarcinales; family Methanosarcinaceae; genus Methanolobus; species uncultured Methanolobus sp. Next base: position 231,676 of record NZ_OY763421.1, on the reverse strand, counting down.
AGATCGGTCACGGAGATGGAAAGAAAGAGAAAAGAGCTTGAAGAGATGATCGAAAAGACGAATGAGGAGATTGGTATTCACGTGACCATACACCGTCAGCATATCGACATCCGGAAGCTCAATAATAAGCTGGAACAGCAGACCATCTATATCCAGAACCTTGAAAATTCCATTGCAGAACTGAAAAGGGAACTTGAAGAAGCAAAGTCAGATGTCAAAAAGAACGAGGTCTTTTCACTTATTCTGAAACAGAATCTTGAACTGATGCGTTAGGCGAAAACAAAATTAAGATTTCAGTGTGCCTCAGAACTCATAGGGTTCATCACGTATCAGATGTGATCTCTCATCATCGGCACACTATATTATTAGTATGTTCAGGATAGTATCTTTACAAGAAAAAGAGAGTTCAGATGAACTCTTTCATTTCATCAACCAGCTTTTTTGCAGCCATTGCAGGATCTTCAGCCTGATAGATGCTTCTGCCAACTATTACCCAGTCGGCTCCTGCTTTTATGACATCGGAAGCTGAACCGCCCTGTGCACCAACGCCAGGTGAGATTATTGAAAGGTCATTTCCGATTATCTTTCTTATCTCTGCAACCCTTTCAGGACGTGTTGCCGGAGCGACCACACCTGATGCTTTTGCATCTGCTGCCATCTTTGCTATGCCTTCGCCGACCTGCTGCATGAAATCAAGTGCACCCGGATGGCTCATTTCAGTAACCACGTAGATGTCCTTGTTCTGTTCCTTTGAAAGTTTTACGGCAGCTTCAAGACTGTCGTGTCCTGTGAATCCCTGAACGATAACGCCGTCAGCTCCTGCCTTGAAAACCTGTTCACAGATCAGGCGGTTTGTGTTCGGGATGTCTGCGACCTTAAAGTCAGCAATGATAGGAGCAAATTTTGAAAGCTGGCTTATCATGTCCATTCCGGTTGAAAGTACAAGTGGATAGCCTATTTTAATGGCATCCACATATCCTGCAACCTTTTCGGATATTTCCACGGCTTCCATTCTGTCTGTGACATCAAGTGCCAGTATAAGTCCTGTCTTTCTTTCCATGTGATCTTTCCCCTCCTGAAACTTACATTTTTGCAAGTCTGCTCCTTGCTGCTGCAACCATTATTGGAAGTGTGATGGTTGCATCGGAGTGGACTGTTACTGAACGTGCTGTTTCGCTGACCTTACCCCATGAACGTGCTTCGTCAAGTGTTGCACCGCTTAAGCCTCCTGTTTCCGGGGTGTCCATTGTGAGCTGGATAGCGTACTCGAATTCCTGATGAGTTACAAGCATGGACTGGAAGATATAGTTTTTAGGAACTCCACCGCCGATAAGAACTGCTCCGGGGTCTTTTGCCTCGTAGCAGATATCGATTATTTCTTTCATGTCAGCAAAAGCATCAACGTTAAGAGGATGCATCTGTTTGAAAAGCCATGCCTGAAGTCCGATCATTGAGTCCTGAATTGCAGGACAGTAGATTGGTACGTTCATGTCTGCTGCAGCCCTCAGAATCGAGTCCTTGTCTTCAATGTGGTTTCCAAGTTGTGTCATGAATTCCCTGATGGATATTGTGTCGCTACCAATATCGGAGAGAATTGCCTTCATCTTTTCTTCAAAGTCTACAAAATAAGGTTCTGGGAGATAGACATCGTATATCCTGTTTATCTCTTCGTGTTTGAGTTCGATGTCGTCACATTCAGCACAGCCTTTGTAGTGGTGCAGCCCCATGGATTCCACGATTTCGTGAACCATGTTCGCACCGGTTGTTACGAGTACATCGATATAACCATCGTAAATCAGGTCAGTTACTATCTGACGCATTCCCGCCGGAACCATGGCACCGGCAAGCCCGAAGAAACTGGTTGACCCGTTTGCAAGCATCTCAGTGTAGATGTCAACGGCATCTGCAAGTTTTCCTGCACCAAAAGCACACCCATCAATTGCATGTACCAGTTCATCAACGCTCATACCCTCTGTGATCTTCGCCTGCCTGATAGGATTTTTCAGTTTTTCTCCGTGTGAATGACAATGTTCCATTTGAAAGCCTCTTTAATATAAGCAGAGTTAACGAGGAGGTTGTTCTTTAAACTTTTTACGAATACCCAAGTTTAACTTCAAACACATTTAGGATATTCTGCCTGAATTTAGAAAAAATAGTGATATAAAGACAGCATGATTGTGGATTTCCCATCTCTATTAATTATTCTTTAACTGACAATCCATAATATAATTCTTCATACAAAGGCTCATAATGACCGCAATTTTTAATCCAATAATCTCTATTTACTCTATTGGTTAACCTCTTTTTATCATTATAAAAAGGTTCATTTGCATATATGAGGAGCGATTCAATTTCATCTATTCTTTTTTTTGTTTTATTTGCCCAATCACCCATATAGAAATGACCTTTGCTAATCAATAATTTATGCTTTGAATAGTCATTGTGCATTTGTTCTTTTCTATCCTTGTGATCACGAGCAGTAACTCGCTTATAAATAGAATTAGTTGTCTTCCCTAAATAAAAACATTTTAGTTTATCGCTCCATTTTCCCAATATCATGTAAAAATTAGGGCCTTTATCACTAAGTGGTTTGGTTATATATGTACTTTCCACGTTCAAAGAACATGCAGTTTCATAAGTGTCTTCAGAATCATCAAATTGTTCTACGCCATTCACAAAATCATCGTATGATATAGGTTTAGACCATACGATCACAGATTTCCAAGCATCATATGGATAAAGAGCCTTTTTTAACATGTAATTACACCTCACATTTCGTTACAATATAAAACTAATTTTGATTTCATCGTTTAAATGCACTTTTGTTTCACTCAAAAATACACATTGAGTTTTTTCGGCTAATTCGCCTTCAACTTTAAATTGAAAACAGAAAAATAAGAGGAAGTATATTTAAGAGAACAAGAAGACTATTATGTATTCCTCACATCATTTGTTAAGTCTTGTACGAGCATCCTTGCCCAATTTTGTTTCTGGTGGTTTAAATGGGAGTTTTCCTATCCTTTTTTGCCTTTTATTTATATTGTACTTTTTTGTATAAGAAACATGTTTCCCATTTGCATCTATTATTTCAAAGGAAGATGCACTAATATTACAATCATGAAGTTTATAGAAATCCCAAGTATCATTCTTTTCATCGTAAAAAGTGACTAATTTTAGCTTTTTATACAGCACGAGATCTCCAAAATCAAAAATCTTCAACTTTTTTTCAAGTTCACCCATAAATTCTTTTATAACATCATCGGGCATACTTGAAAGAAATGTTGTCTCTTCTGTGCCATCTTCATTTTCAATGTTTATTTCTAATTCATATTCCAACGTGTGTCTGTGTATAAAAAAATCATCACGTATATCTAATCTTACTTTTTTAAGCACTTCTTCAATTTGATCCTCAGATAAAGGTGCCGGTTTCATAAAATAACCCCTTCTTATTTTTAACCAACTTTTTGTATGTTTTTCATTTAATAAGTCATTTTCTTAACATTTAAGGACTAAACTGCCTTTCACGCTAAGAGCAGATGGTTTTGCCACGGACAAACAGCCACAGCTTGTTGCTATCCGTGAGGCTCTAGTGAATCTTCTGATGCATTCGGACTATTTCAGCCCAATGAAACCACGGATAAGAGTTTTCCTTGACAGGATAGAATTTCTAAACCCCGGCAGCCTGCCAAAGGATATCGAGTCTATAATAAAAGAAGATTTCACAATGCCAAGAAATCCCATTATAGCTAAAATCTTCCGGGTCATCAAACTCTCCGAAAACGCAGGCTCAGGTTTTGATAAAATGTTTAGCGGCTGGAAGTCGTATTATGAAACTGAACCTGAGGTTTCAAGCGATATAGATCATTATAAGATCACTTTCCCACTGGAAAAAGACATTATTCCTGAAAAAGTGTCGGAGAAAATGTCGGAGAAAACGTCGGAGAAAATCATAGAAACTGGGGAGAAAGCTAGGGAGAAAACTAGAGAAAAAACATTACAGGAGGTTCAGAAATATCAGTATATTACAATTGCCGAACTTTCCGAAATAATCGGAGTTACGCCACGTTCCATAGAGCGTAATATTCAGAAACTTCAGGCTGATGGGATGCTTCAGCGTGTAGGACCGGATAAAGGTGGCTACTGGGAAGTTGTTGAGAAGTGACATTTAGCTTGAAAAGAATGTACCGGAAATAGATTAATTCCATTCAAGTCGCATAATATAATATTACATAAATGTCATATTATCTTTAATGAGTTCCGTATTTGAAAAGATAATCCCAAAGCAGCGGAAAATGTCCACCAGAATCGGCGGCCTGCTGATAATAGTAGGGGAAACCATGTTCCTTTTCTCACTACTGAATTTCCTGATGATAACAAGGCTGCAATACTACAATTCCGGCGACAGCTTCATGAGGACTCTTTTTCCTCATTATCTGCTGTTCCTTGCAGCACTTTTTATAGTGGCGTTTCTGGGAATGTGGCTGACATATGTGTACGTTTTCCCAAGCAAGCAGCGCTTTTCCCAGGAGCAGGCAATAAAAGATGACAGAAGTCCGATGTATAATAAGATCCTTGAACTTGAGAATGACATTGATGAACTGAAACAGGTTGTCGTTGAAATGTCAGAGAAGATCGACCGCCTGAATGAAAAGAATAACAGCTAAGATCGACAGCCATTGATAACAGCTAATTTGAGAAAACTCCCACTAAAATGACCATCCAGATAGAACCTATTATTGATGAGCCTGCCCTTGTGGTTAGCAACGAAACCAAGTCACTGGTAGTTGCCGATATCCACCTTGGAATTGAGTGGGATCTTTACAGAAGCGGATTTTCCATTCCAAGCCGCATGAAATACGGTCTTGAAAGGATTCTTGGGTTTGTCAGGCAAGTTTCTCCTGACAGAATTATCCTGCTTGGTGACGTTAAACACAATGTTCCTCAAATATCATGGCAGGAGAGAGATGAAATTCCATATTTCCTTTCCGCACTCTCAGACCATGCAGATGTGGAGATATTCCCCGGAAACCATGACGGAGGAATTGAATACCTGCTGCCGGAACGAAAGAATATAATCGTGCATCCGGTAAGAGGAGCGGTTATCGATGGTGTCGGCTATTTCCACGGGCATACGTGGCCTGACCCTGAAATGTTTAAAGCTCAGTACATAATCACAGCGCACAACCATCCCACCATCCGCCTTACAGATTCACTTGGTTATGCCATGGTGGAGCAAAGCTGGATAAGAACACGCCTGAACCTTCCTGTGCTTCAGGAACATTTCAGCAGTCTTGAACTTGAAAAGGAAAATGGGAACTGGAACGACCCTGAAATGATAATTGTACCATCTTTCAATGAACTATGTGGCGGCGTGGCTTTCAACGAATCACTGCATGACGACCTGCTGGGACCACTGTTCTCATCACGTGGCGTTGATATCGATAATGCACAGGCGTATCTTCTGGATGGAACTCAGCTTGGAAAACTGAAGAATATAAGGAAGCTTGAAGAAAGCAAGGTACGGCCAAGGATAAAACGCAAAGGGCAGGGAAACAAGACTAAAGAAAGGAGCAGGAAATGAGTTTTGGTAACATATTTGATTTATTTGATCCGAGAATTCAGGCCGCTATGGAAAAACAGGGATTTAAAGCACCCACCGAGCCACAGGAAAAAGTATTTCCATATATCCTGAAAGGTGACCACACATTCCTCATTGCTCCTACCGGTTCAGGAAAAACCGAATCTGCGGTTCTTCCAATATTCCATGCCATTCTTGCCAAAACCCAGGAGCAGAGAGTTGGTATATCTGCACTTTACATCACTCCACTCAGAGCACTTAACCGTGACATGCTCTCACGTATCCAGTGGTGGGGAAAGGAACTTGGAATCGATGTGCAGGTAAGACATGGAGATACTTCCCAATATGAAAGACAGAAACAATCACGCAAGCCACCTGATTTCCTTATCACAACACCTGAAACTTTGCAGGCTATGTTCACCGGTTCCCGCCTGAGAACGAACCTATCTTATGTCACTCACGTTGTCGTGGATGAGATACATGAAATGGCATCATCCAAAAGAGGAACGCAACTTTCAATTGGTCTTGAAAGGCTTGTGGAACTTTCGGGCGAATTCCAGAGAATCGGGCTTTCAGCCACAGTAGGCAATCCTGAAGAAGTTGCAAAATTCCTTGCTGGTTCTGAAAGAGAAGTATCCATAATCTCTGTATCATTGCTAAAACTTCTGGATTTCAGCGTTGTTAGCCCGCAGGTTACCGATGATGATATTACGCTCTCAAAGAAACTGGCATGCGATGTTAATTTTGCAGCACACATACGCTGCGTTCGAGATATTGTTCTGGAAAATGTGTCCACGCTTGTTTTTGTGAATACACGACAGAGTGCTGAAGCACTGGCAGCAGGATTCAATATGCTGGAACTGCCTATCGGAGTCCATCATGGTTCACTGTCTGTGGATTCACGTATCGAGGCTGAAGAATCATTCAAAAATGGAGACCTCCGGGGACTTATATGCACATCATCAATGGAACTTGGAATTGATATCGGTAATGTGGACCACGTTGTTCAGTATGGATCGCCAAGACAGGTTTCCAGGCTCTTGCAGCGTGTCGGGCGTGCGGGACACAGGATACATGAAGTTTCCAGAGGAACTATCATTGCCATGGATGCCGATGATGTGGCTGAAAGCATGGCGATCTGTAAACTCGCAACTGAAGGCAAGGTTGAGTCTATCTCCCCTCACATGAACTCGCTTGATGTCGTTGCAAACCAGCTTGCGGGGATAGTGCTTGATTTTGGAGATATTGGAATTGAGAAAATATACAGCATCCTGAAAAGAGCTTATCCTTTCAGGAACCTTCGAATCGAGGTTCTCAGGAAAGTAATAGAGCAGATCAAAGATTATCGCATGGTCTGGCAGGAGGAAGGAACTGACAATATCAGCCGCAGGAAAAAGAGCTGGCAATATTATTACGACAACCTCTCCATGATCCCGGATGAGAAGAAGTATGAGATATTTGATATTGTTACCGGCAGGCCGGTTGGTATGCTGGATGAGGCTTTTGTTATTAATTTTGCCACTCCGGGTGCAGTGTTCATTACAAAAGGTGACATGTGGCGTGTTATTGAAATGATAAGTGACCGCAACAGAATAAAAGTAGAGCCGGTCAGAGGTATGGGAGAAATTCCAAGCTGGACAGGTGAGGAAATTCCTGTTCCATATGAAGTAGCTCAGGAAGTCGCAAACATACGTTCTATTATCGCAGGCATGATCCTTGATGAAAAAGAAGATGAGGAAATTGCGTTTGAATTGACGGCTTTGTACCCGATCGATCCTGAAAGTCTTGCAGAACTTCTTTCAATACTCAGAGAACATGTTGAAGGTGGCTATCCGCTTCCCGACCAGCACCTGTTTGTAATAGAAAATGACGGAGATGCAGTTCTTATAAACACCTGCATTGGCCACAACGCAAATGAGACTCTCGCAAAGGTGCTGACATCACTGCTTGCTGCAAGATACGGGAGCAGCGTGGCACAGGAGATCGATCCTTACAGGATTAAGATGACATTGCCACGCAGGATAAAGGCTAAGGAAATTGAAGCTCTTTTGCAGGATATCCAGCCGGAGCATATTGAACCTATTATAGAGATGACTTTGAAGAACACTTCACTTATGAAGTGGAAGATGGTGCACGTTGCCAGGAAGTTCGGTGCCTTGAGCAAAGATATTGATTATGATAGAATAAGCATGAAGAAACTGCTTGAGATATATCGTGACACCGCAATGTATGATGAGGTTATCAGGGAGATCTTCCATGATATGCTGGATGTTAAGAGGGTCACAGATATACTCAGAAGAATGGCTGAGGATGAGATTGGAGTTGTGGTTAGCAGGTCAACACCAATAGGCAGTTCAGGTTTCTCCATGAAACGTGACCTTGTGGCTCCGGAAAAGGCTGACAGGTCAATTGTTATGGCCTTAAAGGAGCGCATCATGAATGACAATGTTATCCTTTTCTGCGTTCATTGCAAGAAGTGGACATCCAGAAGACAGGTGAAGAATGTCCCTGACGAGATCATATGCCCTGTTTGTGATTCAGGAATGGTGGCTGCACTCAAACCGTGGGAAGACGAGGAGATAAAACTTGTAAGAAAACAGGACAAGGTCACTGCAAGTGAGGATATCAAACGCATACGCAGGGTTTACAGGAATGCGAATATTGTGATGACACATGGAAAAATGGCAGTAATAGCGCTTGCAAGCAGAGGTGTCGGGCCTGAAATGGCAACCCGTGTGATACAGAAAATGCGACATGATGAGGAAGCGTTCTATCGTGATATTCTGGTAGCTGAAAGGAACTATGCCAAGAACAAGAGATTCTGGAGTTGAATTACTTTTATTTGTAAGGCAATATGTATAGAGAATCTTAATATAAATACAATACAAATTTAATATGGTTGAAGATCATATATCTTGAGCCGGGAGGATTAAAATGCAATCATTTATAGTTGAACACTATCTGCAAAAGAAGATCGACGTTTACTGTGGTGGTCCGGACAGGTTCTATGGTGTTGTAGAAGCATGTGCCGACGGCGTGCTGACGCTCAAGGACAATGATAAATATACCCATATTGCCATTAACAAGATAATTGCCATATGGAGCGATGAAAAGAAGTAAACTGAAATGTTTACGAATGGAATTTTATTTTTAATATTCTTTTCTCATTTTTAATAAACTATTTGTTTTTTGGTCATATTTATCCTACATATTTATGAGATGTTAATGGTTATTAATTTGGATTTTTTTCATTTTCTGCATCTGCCTGCTTTAATCCAATAGTTTTATATCTGATGTCACGCAAATCAAGGTGACTAAAATCTACTCAACAGAGAAGGATTCATTATGAACATGAAAGAAAGATTACTCAAAGCATTAAAAGGTGAAGAAGTCGACAAAGTACCTGTATGTACAGTAACACAGTCCGCTATTGTTGAGCTCATGGACCAGACCGGTGCAGCATGGCCAGAAGCACACAGCAACGCACAGATGATGGCAGACCTCGCAGTCGCATCATACGAAGTATGCGGTCTTGAGGGTGTAAGAGCTCCATACTGTCTCACAGTTCTTGCTGAGGCAATGGGATGTACAGTCAACATGGGTACAAAGAACAGACAGCCATCAGTCACAGACCACCCATACCCAAAGGGTGTCGAAGACCTTAAGATGCCAGAGAATCTCCTTACAGTAGGCAGGATTCCTGTTGTGCTTGAAACCATGAAGATCATCAGAGACAAAGTAGGAGATGAAGTTCCTATCATCGCTGGTATGGAAGGTCCAGTAACACTCGCATCAGACCTTGCAAGTGTAAAGAAGTTCATGAAATGGTCCATCAAGGCACCAGAAGACTTCAACACAATCCTCGACTTCGCATGTCAAGCATGTATCGAGTACGCAAACGCACTCTTTGACGCAGGAGTAGACGTAATCAGTGTACCAGACCCAGTAGCATCCCCAGACCTTATGGCTCCTGACACATTCGACAAGCTTCTCAAGCCAGTCCTTCAGAAATTCGCTGATGGTGTAAAGGGCCCAATGATTCTCCACGTTTGTGGTGATGTAACTGCAATTCTTGAAATGATGGCAGACTGCCACTTCGAGTCCATCAGTATTGAAGAGAAAGTAAAGGACCTTAAGGGCGCAAAGGCAAAGGTAGCTGGTAAGGTAACTATCTGTGGTAACGTATCAAGCCCATTCGTACTTCTCGCAGGCGATGAAGCAGCTGTAAAGGCAGCAGCAACAAAGGCTCTCGAAGACGGAATCGATGTCCTTGCACCAGGCTGTGGAATTGCACCTGACACCCCAGTTGCAAACCTTAAGGCAATGGTCGAAGCAAGAAACGAATACTACGCATAAATTTTTTAACACAGCATGCCATAGTTATACTATGGTCATGCCACATTCTTTTTTTACTTCAAACTACCGAATTCACCGCTTGTTGATGTCGTTTTTAGTCTTCGGCGTTAACATAAATCTTTAATATAACCTGAGCACATATTTTAGTGATCAAAGGTTATTTGCACTATTCACACATCTTTTCAAATTTAACTTTGATCCTTTTGCATTGTAAAACAGGAGATATATTATGCACTATAGTCTAGGAATTGATGCCGGTGGTACGTATACTGATGCTATACTAGTAAGGGACTCGGACGGAACTGTAGTAGGTTCCGGGAAAGCGCTTACAACATACCCGGACCTTGTAGAAGGGATCAAGAATGCAATCGATACTCTTGACACTGAATACGTAAAAAAAGTAAATCTTGTATCAGTATCAACAACCCTTGCTACTAATACAGTACTTGAAGGAACTGGAAGTCCTGTTGCCCTAATTCTTGTGGGAGAGCATCCAGTAAAAGGAGATTTCCCCGCAAAGCATGTGCTTTCAATCTCCGGAGGACATAGTTACAATGGTGAAGAAATTGAAAAACCGGACATTGCTGCAGTAAAGGAGTTTGCTGAAAAGTACAAAGATGAGATTTCAGCTTTTGCAGTATCTTCTTTCTTCAGTGTAAGGAATCCTGAACACGAACTTGAAATTACGAAAGTACTTCATGAGATCACCGGACTGCCAGTTGTTTGCGGCCATGAGCTCTCACAGGATCTGGGAGCTTATGAACGCGCTGTTACTGCATCACTTAATGCACAGCTGCTTCCGATATCCCACAAATTCATTCTGTCTGTTATAGACGAGATCAAAAGAAGAGAGATAGATGCACGTCTTTTGATGTTGAAATGTGACGGTACTGTTGTTGGATTGAAAGATGCACTGGAAAAACCAGTTGAAACGATATTCTCTGGACCTGCTGCAAGTCTTGTGGGAGCTTCGTTCCTCTCCGGACTTGACACATGCGCAGTTGTGGATGTTGGCGGCACCAGCACCGACGTATCTGCCATTATGGATGGAATCCCTGAACTTTCAGATACTGGAGCAGTTGTTGGCGGATGGAAAACCCGCGTTCGTGCAACACGGATGGAAACATCTGCGATGGGCGGTGACAGTCATGTGTGGACACGCAACAAAGTTATTCACATTGGACCACGAAGAGTTATTCCTCTCTGTCTTGCATCATCAAAGTATCCAGGATTTCTGGATAAATTAAAACGAAATTCAATTCCTAAGAGAAGTGTTCTTGACAGAAACATCCAGCCTACAAAATTCTTCATGAGATCGGGTTTTGAGCCTAAAGGACTTGAAGAATCAGAAGCTGAAGTCCTCAAAGCTATTGGCAATGAACCAATGAGTCTGGATGAAATTGCTGCAATTTCCACTCGCTATCCTTCTACCGTTATCCTAGATTCCCTTATACAAAAAAGACTAATTCAGGCAATCGGTTTTACTCCCACTGATGCCCTCCATGTTCTGGGAGAATATAACTCATGGGATGCAAAAGCATCGATGATCGGTGCTGAAAAACTTGGGAAACTGAACAAAATGTCAGACGTAGAGTTCAGTATAAGGGTTAAAGAAATTGTTGCAAGAAATATGGCTTTCAATCTTATGACCTATATGCTTCCTGATATTGAAAGGAATGGAATTAAGAAGATCGTTGATGGAGATTTCAATGCACGGTTCAAAGTTGACATTCCTGTTGTTCTTCTTGGTGGACCGGTAGTAGCCTATAAGGAAATCATGGAAGGAATTATAGATGCAGATATCACGGTTCCAGAACATGCCCAGGTCGGTAATGCTGCCGGAGCGCTCTTTGGAAAAGGTATCCGAAGAATTGAACTTATTGTCAGACCGGTATCCATCAAAGACCTTGATGCAGGATACTATGCATTTTCCCCTGAAGGAAGGAGGACTTTTTCCGATTATCGTGAAGCTGTGGAATATGCAGAGGTGCATGGAAAGCAAATGGTTGTTGAATATATGGGAGAATGTGGTGTTAGCAGAGACAATCTTGACATAAAAATGACAAAGAATACATTTTCTCCAGAAGACTGGAAACATGATCCTGTTGAAACGGTGATACAGATCACAGGCATAGGTTATCCCAAGAAATTCGTAAAATAACCTACTTTTTTATTTTTAAGTTCACCTGGGAAATTAATAGGAAATTAATAAGAATTAATAAGATATAATACCAAAATAGAGTGGTAATGCTATATTTATGAAAAAATAGACTATACAGTAACGAATTTATTGTCGAACTAAAAAAGAAAAAAGGAACAAGTTCTAGAAGAACTTGTTTCGCTAGACTTAGAACTTGTAGTTGTCCTCTGGTCTGAATACAGCGACTTCTGCCTTGTACTTCTCCATGCTGTCGCTCATGAAGGAATCTGCCTCGTCGGTCATTCCCTTCAGTGCTGCAGCTGCGTCTGCCAGTGCGTTCTTCTCGAACTTGGACATTACGAGCTTCTTTGGATCTGCACTAGTCAAGAGGTCACAGCATGCAATTGCTGCATTCTTTGAACGGAGGTAAAGGTCGTCTCCATCCTTTATGATTGCCTGTGCAACCTTGTATGCGTTGTCGTATGCAAGGACGTATCCCTGTGGGTCTCTGTACTTGTCAGAGAGTACGAGGATGTCACGAAGCATCTTTGCGTTGCCTGTCTCTGTTGCTACGTTGAGCATTGCTGCATCGTAGTTAAGGGTCTCGGACCAGCACTGTACTGAGGTACCACCGAATTCACCGTGGTATTCTACAGACTCGTTTGACCAAAGGTCACAGCACTGCATGACGAGGTTACCCATTACGTCAGAGTGTGCACAGGTTGAGGTCTTTCCTTCCTGAGCGATTGGGCATCCTGTGATTGCCTTTACGATTGTGTTCTCATATCCACAGTCTTTTCCTGGACCCTGAGCACCTGCTTCATATCCAGCGAGTGTTCTTGGTGCTGAGATTGCTCTTGCGATGATTGCAATGGTGTGTGCAAGGTTCTTGTCAAGGAGACCACCTGCTATGAACATAGCGGTGTTTGCCTGTGAACAGTCTGTGTCACCAGCTGCAATTCTTCCCTTCTTGTCTGCGATCTTCCTGATGTCTTGCCAGATCATGGTCATGTCAATTGAACCGAGGCAGCCAATTGAGTAGACGAGACCAGGAATGTCGTTCCTCAGGATTGCGTAGTCGAGTACTTCTTTACCGCCCATTGTTTCGATGGACAGGAAGTCTGCTCCAGCATCTGCTACAGCTTCGAATGATTCCATAAGGACATCATATTTTGGACCAATGAGTGCAAGGAGGTCACGGTTCTCACGAACGTCACCAGGGGTGTGCCTGAGTGCGGTCTTGATTCCGTATTCCTCATGGTATTCTTCCATGATGGTCTTCTGGACGTGTGCGACTTCTCCTCCCCAGTCTGGGTGGTTGGTCATCTGTTCTACGTGCTCTGTCTCAAGTGAAATACCTGGGAAACCGACCTGTACTGCTCTTGCCATGATGTCGGTTGTGAGTCTGCGGTATTCAGAAACGAGTTTCTCCTTGGAGACACCAGCTTCTGGTCTTGGTGCATAGTTAACTTCACCAGTTACGTATCCTGCACCTACTTCTAATCCGAGTTCTGCCTTTACTGGGTGGACTGACTTACCGAAGATCATGTCGTCAGCTGCTTTGTATGCAAGTGATGTGTATCTTTTTACCATTTGTGTCACCTCATTTAGTGTTTGTGGAACTGTTCCTTAAGCTGTGCAAGACCCTTTCCGGAGAGGATTGCGTCTGCCATCTTTGGTGCGTCTGCTGCTTCTTCACCATATACACCGAGTTCGTACTGTGTAACGAAGTCCTGGTTTACTGCTCCGCCACCGCACTGGAATGGTACTTTGATTCCGGACTCGAGGAGTCTGTCGTTGACTTCCTTGAATGCATACATTGTTGTTGTCATCAGTGCTGTTCCGGTAAGCATCATTGGGCTTTCCTTCTTTACAGCTGCGATAACTTCATCGACTGGTACATCACGGCCAAGGTCAACTACTTCATAACCAGCTGCTCTGAGGAGTGCTGCTACGATTGACTTACCGATGTCGTGTACGTCACCTTCTGCTACGTGGCAAACAACCTTTCCTTTTGGTTTTGGTGCTGCGCCACCCTGTTCCTTACAGTATTCGATACCTTCAAGCATTGCATCTGCTGACATCATAACGTTTGGCAGGAAAATGACACCCTGGTCGTATAAGTCTGTAACGATCTTCATTCCAACCATAAGCACATCATCGATGAGCTTTACTGCGTCTGCTCCGCCCTCGATTGCCTTCTCAAGACCTTCGATTACGTCGTCTTCTTCTCCATCAAAGATTGCAGCACAAATTGTCTTTGCAGGCTCTGTGCTTGGGTACATCTCAGCTGCCATCTCTTCAGGTGTCTGTGCTTTTTCTTTAGCAACATTATACCTAACTAATATTTTGCTTGGGTCTATATCCATCTAATTCTACCTCCTTAGATCTAGATTGACTTCCTGCTGCAGCGCTGGCATACATTCAAGCGAAGTATGCAACTAACAGCAGATGGACATCAGTCGACACATGACACATATCATTCAGCAAAAGTCTCCACAACCATTTGCTAACATGTTTTAGTCATTTGCTAACTTCATCTTTCCACATAACCACGTATTCTAGACAGACATATAAACCTTGCGGTTTTGCAGATATATAAAAATAAAAGCATACAAGTACATGATGGATTTTTACACAGTATCCCCAGATTTCATTTTTTCTAACTAATGACTAACAAATAGCCTGATTATATTTAGGATGTAAACATGAATTTATACGATTTTATGCCACTACATCATAACAAAAGTCTAAAAGTAACGGTTAACTTTAAATATGACTGCACGATTTTTCCATTTTCACCCTGCTAACTAAAGTTTGCTTGTCGAAAATGAAATAATTATAAAAATAAATATAATTTCTAAATTAACTTTTTTCTTTCCACTGTTGCCATTTTACACTAAAAAAATTTACACAACTATATCATATATTAAGATTTTAGAACAGGGTTGAATTTTAGTTACTAATTGTTAACCGTTCGATTTAAGTATCGTCAAAAGTCGAAGTGTACAAATGATCAGATACAAGATATAGAGACAGTTACGTGAATCACATGTTATGCGTTATACTTATATAAGACATATTTTAGGTCAGGTGCCCTACAAAAGAAAAACAGCAAATGATCCATTCAAAGAATAAAGTCAAAATAAAAAAAACAAAATAAACATTAATAACAATAAAAAAAGATAGCAGCAAAGATTATTGCTGCATTGATCCGTCATAATCAATTGTTATTGACTAAATCTATTGGTTTGGAATGACCATGGTGATGATCGTGATCATGCGGCTTGTTGTGCTTGAAACTTATCTTCTGGTCACCCAGTTTTTCAGAAATTGTATCAATTACTATATGCACAAGCTTATCATGATCAATGCTTGAAACTGCGGAGAGAACTTTAAGTCGGGGCACTTGCCCGGTCTCCGTATCAATGACCTCCATAGTAATGTCCTGATCATATGCCGTAAGATTGGTCTTTACAGTATTAGAACCGGACTCGATGAAGAGCTTGATATGACCGACAAATTCAGGACTAAGCTCTATTACTTTAGACTTAATAGTGGTCATGATATCCTTTGCAGTTGTCTGCGCTAAATCCGTGGATATGCGTCCATCAAGCAGGAACTCAGTAGCATAACTGGCTATGCCTGAAGCCTCAATGGAATCAAGAGTCTGCTCTACAGGCAGTCCTGTTGCCTCATCAATAACTTCTGTCTCAGGGCTCGTGGTCTTTAACACTTGATGACCGTGCTGGCTGGGAACATCACCCATTGCAAGCTCAACAAATTCATGCCAGTGCTCATCCTCTTTAGATGTGGTAAGCAACAATACCTTTGCCTTTGGATTTAACTGCTGCACTGAAGTCTCAAGAATAGGGATGCGTATCTCATCGATGAGGTCTATCTTATTGATACATAAGATCTCAGCATCGATGATCTGCCTCATAGCAAAGTTCTTTGCTTCCTTCATCAACTGCTTGAACCTGCTGCCGTCGATCAACGTAACAAGAGGCTGAACAGTGGTATCCTTCAGGTCCATCAGATCGATCTCATTCTTGATGATCTGTGGGAAAGCTATTCCTGTTGGCTCAATAAGAATAATATCAGGTTTGTAGTCTTTTCTGAGGAGCGTCAGAGTTGTTTTCATATTGACTTTTAGAGAACAACAGATGCAACCACTTGTCAGTTCGGTCATATCAAGGCCATACTTGGAAATAACATCCCCGTCAAGTCCTACCTCACCGATCTCGTTGACAATAACAGCAACCTTCTGGCCTGCCTCACTGAATTCTTTACCTAATCTAATAATGGTGGATGTTTTTCCACTGCCTAAAAATCCACCAACAACAAGTATTTTCATAATAAATTCCTTCTAAAAAAAAAGGCAGGAAGCTTAAGCTTCCTCTCCCAGAACAACCAGATTCTCCCACTTGAAAGTGTCCTTTGGACATGCATTGATGCACCTTTTACAGTTTGCACCGTCACAAAGGTCAGAGCTGATCATAACAACACCTTCATCATCGATGGTAATAGCATCGTTTGGACAGACCTTGATACACTTTGGACATTCCGGACAGGTGACCTTCATTGTCAGGTATGTACCTACCTTCTCAAGAACCTGCAGTCCCTCCGGACCAAGTACAGGGATATCCCTCTCAACGATCTTGTTAACGTTTGTTTCCTTCTCCGGCAGGTCGATCTGTGGCAGCCCCTTCTTCTTAAGGAACTTCTTAAGCATCTTGAAAGGCATTCCCTCGGTCCAGTATGATATCTCCTGGATGTATGCTTCCTTAAATGCAGGGTCAGTTGCAAACATTACGTGGTTGCTTACGATCCTTGAAGCGATCTCCTGAAGCTCCCAGAGCCTTTCCTCTGAAAGGAGGATCTCTCTTGCAACAATAAGTGAAGTGTTACCTATCTGGATAACTTCGTCAACATTGAATGGGACCATACCGACCTGGTGTGCCTTGACTGCATCCATGTAGGTACCTGCAGCACCGGACATGTATGCCTTCCTGACATCAGCAACCTCAATACCTGCTGCATTACAAAGTGCAAGGTGTCCTGCGCGGATAGCACCGATTGCAAGACCTGCTGCTTCGACATCACTTTCGAAGAACTTGATCTTGTCCTGCAGGTAGAGTATATTATCAGGTGTGTTGATCTTAGGAAGTGTGATTATTCCGTTCTTCATTCCTGCTTCGATAATTGCAATTACGCCTGTACCAGTGATTCCCTTTGCCTTGATGGTGTCTTCTTCGATTATGCCTCCATTGTTAGGATTGATCAACTTTGCCTTGACAGTGTTCATCTCATCATCAAGTACGTAGTTGCGTATATTGTTGCCCTCAAACTCAACATCGGAAATAACAAATGGTGATGCAAGGTTACCGTATTTTATCTGCTGACCTTCAAGTGCAGGACCTGCTGCTGCTGAACCTGTGTAAATTGTTCCTTCATGGATAAGTGCCATTTCTGCATTTGTTCCATAGTCAGTTGCAATTGCTGTTTCCTTTGTATCAAGGAAACCTGATTTAATGATAAGTGCAAGAGCATCAGCACCGACTTCGTGTCTGATAGCAGGTGGAACTACAAGTTTTGCATTTGGATATACATCCAGTCCCTTGATCTCAGAACAGTCAATTATCCTGGCACTTCTGTCAGATTCCTTGATGTTCAGTTTTTCCTTCTTTCTTTCACCTGCATATGCAAGGTCATCAATTGCGATTCCCTGGAATATTGAAAGCTGTATAGGGTTTCCACAAATGGACATTCTTTCAAGTTCTTCCGGCTTAACTCCCAATGTCTCAATAACATGCTTTACAGCATTGACGTGCAGACCCTGAGCAAGATCAAGACCATAAGTGATGGCAAAATCCAGGTGATCCATAACGTTTGCTCCTGGGAGCGGGTTACGGAGAGTGATTACTGTCTTCTGGATATCACCAGTGTCGAGGTCAATTTTCTGTGCTCTGATACCACTGGTACCTATGTCTATTGCAACTCCAAGTTTCATTTGAATCCCTTTTAATTCCTTTTTAAATTTAATAACGTAGTATCTGTGTCCGAACTTAAAAATATATGTTGCGGTATTTTTTTGTCTCTGGTTGTCATTATTTAAACTAATTGAAGTACATCTTAAAACCTCTGTAATTCAACAGTACCGTATACTATCCAGCAGTACGGATATAATTACACGAATAATAATGATAATCTACATGTCCGATTTTAGTTTTTAAAACAGACAAACACATCAATTGCCAGTGTCAGTTGATGCTGTTTTTTAGTTGCGGCAGATCCTTTCACCTTTGTCCGTCAACTGATATGCTTTTGAGCTGGAAACATCAGCGTTTTGAGAACATGAAGATGCCGCAGTGCATGAACAACATGCAGATGACTTTGGACTTGAGTTATTGCAGATCTCATGAACATACCCCATATGCTGTAACATGAGGAGTCTGTCCTTTATATCGCTCTGTTTTACATCAAGTCTGTCTGCAGCTTCCTGCAACGTGCAATTATCAATGAAAAGGACCTTCAGCGTTTCTTTGATCATTTAAAACCATCCAATGTCAGTTCCCGGGAACGGGCTCAAAAATATCCTTCCATTTGACATATGCAACGAGAGGAAGAATTGCAAGATATATGCCGGGTTTCATATCACTAAGAGGTGTCCAGCCTGCGAAGTCCTCATTCATGAGAAGATACGTTTCAAGCAAATTGCCTGTACACACAAGCAAGTATATGAACGCAAATATGAGGGCAAGAAGAATTCCAACATAAGCATAAGATATGCCTTCATACACACCTGAGCGCATTTCCAGAACACCATAAATAAACACAGTTCCAATAAGTAACAGGACAAAAGATCCGATCAGGTCTGCCGGTACAAATAATACTTCGGCCAATGGAATACTGAACTCAGAACCAATTATTATCCTGCCTGCCCCTGCCGCCAGCTGCATCAGTCCTGATATAATATAGAGAGAACCGCAGATAACTGAAAAGATCATTGGCAACTTTGTATCTGGTTTTTCTTCTGCTACTACACTAATATCCAAGCAGGACACCTCCCTGATATATTACAAATGATGTTAGCCACGCCACAGTAATGCCGTAAATAATTGCAAATATCGTCCACTTCCAGGACCCAGTTTCTTTCCTGATAACTCCCACTGTTGCAACACACGGCATATACAATAAACTGAAAGCCATGAGACTGAGGGAGTTCAAAGCGGTTAAACTGGAATCTGCAAGCAGTCTGTCACTGAGCATTTCCGAGTTATCACCTGCTCCGTAAAGAACACCCATTGACGCAACAACTATTTCCTTGGCAACAAGTCCGAATATAAGAGCAACTGAGATCTTCCAGTCAAAGCCGAGAGGTTTAAGCAGAGGTTCTACTGCGTGACCCAGTGAACCGACATAACTGTCCTCGCTTCCATATTGTACGCCCCAGGGGAATGATGCAAGCGCCCAGATAACCACAACACCTACTAATATAATAGTACCAGCTTTCTTGATGTACATGAAACCATTGTCCCACATGTGTATGAAACTGGTCTTCAGAGTTGGAACCCTGTAAGGTGGCAGCTCCATGATAAACGGTGCAGGTTTGCCTTTAACGACTGTTGCCCTGAGTATCTTTGCAGATATTATCGCAATTACAATTCCCAGAACATACATGCCAAATATTACGGTTCCTGCCTGCCTGCCAAAGAAAGTTCCTGCGAACAGTACATATATAGGTAGTCTGGCTCCGCATGAAACGAAAGGCACTACTAATATAGTAATTAACCTGTCCTTTTCGTCCTCTATGCTTCTTGCAGCCATTATAGCAGGCACATTACACCCAAATCCCATGAGCATAGGAATGAATGACTTGCCATGCATGCCTATCTTGTACATCAGCTTGTCCATGATAAAAGCCGCTCTGGCAAGATAACCGCTTCCTTCCAGAAGTGATAGCAGGAAGAACAATATGAATATGTTAGGTACAAATACAAGCACAGCACCTACACCGCCGATGATACCATCACCCACAAGTGATGCAAGCCACTCAGGCTGAAGGCTGGATGATACATAATCGGCAAACCATGTTGCTGAAATGTCTATCATATCCATGAAAGGAGTGGCAAAAGCAAATGTCAGCTCGAATGCGCCCCACATGAGTGCAAGGAATATCGGAATACCAAGATATTTATTAGTAAGCACACGGTCGATCATATCGGATTTTGTAAGTTTGTCATTGGCACGGGTGCACATTTGCGGGAAGACAGTGTTAATTGCAAGATAGCGCTTGTCAGCTATCTCAGCCTCGAATTCTTCCTGGTCAATGGAACCTATTATTTGCATGACCCGGTCATAGACAGGACTTTTTGAGATCTTTTCCCGGACATTGCTGTCACCTTCAAGAAGGCGAATACTGATCCACCTTAGAGGATAACGAGTATCGCGGGTTCCATCTTCAGCAAGTACTTTCTCGATCTCAAGTATCTTGTTTTCGATCTCAGTGCCATATCCTATTTCATGACCATGATGTTGCTGGATCTCTTTTTGCTCAATAACCTTATCCAGCAGATCGCAAAGCCCTTTTTTCTGGCTGGCAACAGTCCTTATAACAGGAGTTGCAAGAAGTTCCTGCATTTTATCCACATAGATACGGTCGCCCCTTTCCTCTGCGATATCACACATATTGAGAACAATGAGGATCTCAGAACCAAGCTCCATGAGCTGGGTTGTAAGATAGAGGTTCCTTTCAAGATTTGAAGCATCTACAACCTGAATGACGATATCTGGTTTTTCCTCAATGATAAAATCACGGGCAACTATCTCATCCATGGAATAAGCAGTAAGACTGTACGTACCCGGCAGGTCTATGACCTCAATATCATACTCCTTGTATGAGACCCTGCCACTCTTTTTTTCAACGGTGACACCCGGCCAGTTACCCACATGTTGCCTGGAACCTGTCAGCGCATTAAAAAGCGTGGTCTTACCCACATTAGGGTTTCCTGTTAATGCTATCTTTATTTTCCTGCCTTCCATGAAATATCCCCAGGAACTGTTATGAATTATATTATGAATAATAAATAGATGCTAAAATATCTAAAATGTTTGGAAAAAAGCCCGTTCAGAGTTCACTCAGAGCTTATTGATAAAAATCTGTTTTGCTTCTTCTTTGCGGATGGACAGGTGGTAACCTTTTATGTTATAATCCATGGGATCTCCAAGAGGAGCATTCCTTACCAGCTCGATCTCGGTCCCTGCAACCATTCCCATATCCATGAGCTTACGTCTTGCCACACCTTTCACCCTTACTTTTGTGATCCTGGCCTTCTCTCCGGGCTTTAACGTATCCAGTGTGGTCTCCTGTTCTTCGCTCAAGTCATTCCCTGTCCTTTTTGATGGTAGCTCTAACCATTTTTTTGTATATAGCAATTTCGCATTGCCTAATTTCTTTCAGTATACGAAAAATAAAAGATATTTGCATTTAAATATACAACTGTTAGAACCATATTGCAAACTATGATAATAAAAGAGTATAAAAGAAGAAATGAGGATCATTTCAATAGCAAGCTACTGAAAACTACTGCTTGCCATGATTCTTACCATGGACAGGACATGTATCTTTTGAAGATGGACTGCAATCAATGTACTTTCCGGTTTCACAATAATAATTGAAGTGATCCAGCCAGTGTGGCCATTCATCTTTCATGTTCATGAATTCTACAAATTTGGTCAGTGTTTCGAATGTTTCCGGTGCCAGTACATGCTCTATCTTGCAGGCATCCTGATCTGCAATTTCCTTATCCAGACCAAGAATCAATAAAAAGTCCTTGATAACACCGTGTTTTTCCATGGTGCATTTTGCGATATTCTCCCCTTCAGGAGTGAGGGTGACTCCACCGTATTTCTCATAATTGATGTAACCCATCTTGGTAAGTTTCTTGAACATTCCGGTGACACTTGGAGAACTTATATCAAGCTCCCTTGAAACATCCTTGACCTGTGCATAGCCTTTTCTTTCAATTATCTTCTCGATGACCTTCAGATAATCTTCAGTTCTCTCAGTTGTCATTTCAAAAACTACCTATGGATTTTGTAAACAGGTTGCCTCTCAATCTAATAATTGTAGGCTATATTTTTGTATACTACAGGTAGTATTTTAAGTTTACCTATTATACCTACAAAAAATAGGTAATATAAAAATAAGTAAATAAGTAAAGGGGAGAAAAAAAGAGAAATGCAGAATGATTCTGCATCAAGATCATTCAGATCATTGTTTATTCACTTTTCTGTAATTTCAGGTACTTATCCAGCCTGTTCATACCTTCTTTTATATTCTCAAGACTGTTAGCGTAGGAAAAACGCAAATGACCTTCTGCACCCTGGCCAAAATCAATCCCAGGAGTAACAGCAACCCCTATATCCTCAAGGATCTGCCTGCTAAGTGCAAGTGAATCCTCACCGAACTTCCGGGCATCTGCAAGCACATAATAAGCACCCTTGGGTTCGACCTTTATATCAAAGCCAATCTCTCTGAGCCTGTTAATAAGATAGAGACGCCTCTTATTATACGTTTTCACCATTTCCGCAGTCTGCTCCTGCGGACCTTCCAGAGCGGCGATGCCCGCATACTGGACAAAGGCATTGGTGGAAATGAACAGATTCTGCTGCACCTTCTGTAAAGTCCTGACGTACTGTTTCGGTGCTATCAGGTAGCCAAGTCTCCATCCTGTCATGGCGTAGAGTTTTGAAAAACCATTGAGGACAAATGCATTGTCAGTGTACTCTAATATAGTATGGTCCTCGCCTTCATAGACAAGACCCTGATATATCTCATCTGATATTATTGGCACATCGCCTGCAACCTGTGCAATTCCCTTCAGGACATCTGCGGGCAACACCTGTCCAGTCGGGTTGGATGGTGAATTGATAAGAATTGCCTTTGTTTTAGGATTGATGTGTGCGGCAAGCTCATCCGGCTGTAACATGAAACCATTATCCTCATTTGTGTAGATGAAATCCGGCACTCCACCGGCAGTTGTCACGAAATTCGGATAACATGCATAATGGGGATTTGACATGATGATCTCATCACCCTGGTCGATGAGCGCGAGGAAAAGCAAAAGCATTGCAGGACTGGTACCCGATGTAACAATTATCTGGCCGGGGTCGATATCCACACCGAACCTGTCCTTATAGTTCTTTGCAATGGCCTGCCGCAGTTCTATAAGTCCCTGGCTGTGAGTGTATTTTGTATTACCTGCACACATCGCAGCCTTTGCAGCATCGCATATGTGCGAAGCTGTTGGAAAATCAGGTTCGCCTATCTCAAGGTGAATTATACTTCTGCCCTCTTCTTCAAGCTGTTGTGCCCTTTCCAGTACCTCCATAACATAAAACGGAGGAATGTTTGCAACTTTTTCGGATAACATGTTACTCATCGTCCGCGCAAACTATGTACGCATTACAGAAAATAAACAGGTTCAGGATTGGAGCAGAACAATAAAAGATTTTTGTTCCGAAAAACGATGTAAAAAGAAAGCTGGCATAGTAGCCAGCACTAAAAACCTACTTTTACAGCAAGGATAAGATCATTTTCTTGCTTTTGCGTACTCAACAAGTGCGTCCTTTATACCCCACTTAAATGCCACCACTACTGCAATTCCCCACGCCAGCGGACCTACAAGTATGTAGAATATGCTTGTGTCGATAAGCATGGCATCCAGTGCCAGCAGAATGACAACGAATGCAAGGAAGCCACGCAGAGCCGGAACCCATATGTTGGTACCCTGAACGTTCATGTTGTCAAGCAGGCTGCCGATGTAGTCCGCAAACAGATCAATGGACAAAAGTCCTATCAATAGTATCAGTATACCTGCGAAGAGATTTGGCAGGTATGCCAGTATGGCGGCTATCACTCCTGCTATGATATCCAGTTTGAGAATGTTAAGAGCTGCCATGATGAACAACAGATAACCAAATACCTGAACTATCAAGGCAATAAGTCCTGAACCGCTAAGGCCGCTTGCATCCATGGCACTTCCAAGACTTGTTCTGGAAATATGTTCGTCAAGTCCTGATGCCACAAGTATGTTCTTTACCAGGTTTGCAAGGAAATCAACTACAAGAAGACCGATTATAAGAACAACAACTGCAGAGAGTATTATTGGTATGTAAAGGATTATCTGTGTAATGAAATCAGCAACTATCTGTACCTTAAGAAGATCTATGATTATCACGGCAAAGACAAAATAAACGAACCATCTGATAGTGGCATCAAAGAATTCCACTGTGGTTATGCTGGTCCTTTCTATCATCTTTCCGATGGATGTCCTGTCAATAAGGTCATCAAGTCCGATCTTGTCAAGTATCTTTGATCCTATCTTACCTAATGCCTTTCCTGCTATCATTCCAACTATCAATAGCACTATTACAGCTACTAAAGTCGGAAGAAAAGCGATCATTTTATCGATCATAGTGTATAAACTATTCATTATTGGCGATGCTGCCATATTTTTCCCCCTTAGAGATTATTCCAGAACCGCAATTATTGCAATTGCCTGTCCTGCCCCGTTTTCCATATAAAAATCTCTTGCTATTCTATATAAATATAGCAGAATCTATAGAGAGTATACACTACAGAATAAATACTTATCAAAAATCACTTCAAGCACAAAAAAGACTATCAGCCTTTGGTGATGCACTCATATTTCACATCAGCTCTCTGGATATCAGGCACATCTCCCCAGAAACCCATGAATTCGCCCTGAATTACAATAGCCCCTTTTATTCCTTCAATATCCTTTACGGCATCAAAGGAAACTTCAACGGCATCTCTTCCGACATCAGTAGCATTTCCAAGGGCTGTTGCCGCAGCATCGGCCAGAGATACATCATCTGAAAAGACAACTGCTGCATCTGCCATTCCAAAACTTATGGAAGGACCGACACTGCCTGAAGACGTACAAACACCTGTTATCGAACTTCCGGGCTCCATTACAAAACCAAGGTTCTTCAGTGAAGAGTTGCCTGCATAAATTCCCATAAGAACGGGCCTGTCGTTGATAATAGCAATGTCGCCGCCATTATCCACAATAGCGAACTTTGCCCCGGCATCGACCATAGCCTCCACAGCAAGAGCAGAGATAGTACCCGCAACGGCACTCATTGGACCGATACCCATGGCATTCCCGGCGTTTATCATTCTCCTGACAACTTCAGGAAAATCACCGTTATGATCATATGGCTCAAGAGTACTCTGGAAAAAAGGGTCATAGGCAATATAAGACTCAAGTTCCCTGCGGTTTTTCCTTATTGATTCCCGGGCAGCTTCAATATACTTTTCAGAGTCTGCCTGAATTGTGACAATGGTCTCCTTCAGCCTGAAATACTCTTTCATGATACTGCGCCCTAATTCAATTACAAAAAAGAAGAAAGTGTCACTTGTTGTTTCCAAGTGATAATGCATTGTGAGGACACATGTCAACACATGTCCCGCACTGGATGCATTTTTTATCATCCACAAGCAGGCTGAAATCTTCTGAAAGTGAGAAAACCTTGGTCGGACAGACCGAAACACAGGCACTGCACTCAACGCATTCATTCTCGTCCCATTTGATAGGTACATCCAGTTTTATGACCACAGCACCGCGGTTTGTCAGTGCCTTGCACATAACATCGAATTTAGATGAATCGACATCTGCAACTACTTCACCATGAGAACGGTCAAAATGCGCCTGTGATATGTTCAGCAGTACACCGGTTTCCAGTATTGCTTCTGCCATTATGGGCTTTGTGAGTATATCACTTGAAATATTGATCTTGATCTTCAAATCTATAACCTCCTGGCATACAGTTTGCTGATATCGTCACTGGTTATCATACCTATGACATGCCTTTCCTTGTTAATGACCGGCATAGCGGAAACCTCATTCAGGTCAAGCCTCCTGGCCACCAATGCCACCTGTTCATCCGCATTCGCAGTTATGACCTTGCGCGTCATTATACCTTCCACAAGGTCGAACTTGTTGAGAGAAACCGCCTTTGCGATATCCCATGCAGTAATAATTCCCGCCAGAGTCCTGTCATCATTCAGCACAGGAAGGTGGTTAAATGAAGTATCCTGTATGACCTTTGCTGCGTCATACACACTGGCATCCTTGTTTATGGTCACCACATTCACAGCCATTATATCAGAAACAATGGCAATGCCTTCAGTCTGCTTCATTGGTTTTGCCGAGATATCCTTTGGAAGCCTTTCAACCGGCATTGATACAAAGAACTCACCTCTTGCTATCCAGCTTTTCAGTTCATTGGCAATTATCCTTGATTTCTTGAAACTTGAAAGTGAGGATGTCGGGACTTCCTTTCCATTGATATCCACATAACCACTGCGAAGTTCCTCATATGTTACATCACGTATTGCAGGTCTGTCCCTGCTTGGTATACCATAATCCAGGATCTTTGTGGTTACATCTGCATCAGTTACCGCAGTTGCCTGGGCGATCTGCTCATTGAGTATTGGAATAGGAACACCCATACCTACGTAAAGAGAAGTGCCGTAGCCTGTGAAATTTGCAGCCCTGATATAATCCGTGCTCATTTTCTTAAGGTCACCCTGAACCATGAGCGTACCAAATCCGCCACCGGATGAATGCTGTGTACCCTGGCCGACAATATAACCCTGAGCGCCTCCGAGGAATATTCTTGTTCCTGTACCGATGGTCATGTAATCCGGGTCATTTGATAATGGTGAAAGGACACCGGCTCCTGAGTATGTGACGTTTCCAAAGGATGGGAGTAATGATCCCATATAAGTATGAATTGTGCTGCGGGTACTGTTGGTCGCTGCATTATATTTCTGATATGCATTGCGGGGATTCATCATAATGGCCTGGTTCATGTCCTCAAGGGAAAGTGTTGTGTCAAGGACTTTCCTGGGATAACAGTCCGTTCCGTGAGACATTGCATGGAGATGAACTGACTTGCCTCTTATCAGGTCTTCAATTACATGGGCACCGCCGTAATCCATGCCAAGTGTTTCAGAGATCTGTGTTGCACCTATAAAAGCGTCAACTGCGGCAACACCAGTATATGCCTCAACGTCATTGAGGAAGACCTTCTGCATCTTTATAGGTGGTTCCGAGTGACCAAAGTTCAGCCAGACACCTGATGAACACATAGCACCAAATGTCCCGGTAGTTACAACATCAACTTCCTTTGCAGCCTCTTCTGCACCGAGTTCACCTACTATGTGAACCATTTCCTCGGCAGTGACTACATTGACACTTCCATCTCTGATCTTGCCATTGATCTCATGAATTGTTTTCTTAACCATGCCATATACCTCTAAAGCATAACAGTAATTTTTTGATACCTATATATTACTTATGGTAATTTGTTATTATAGATACCATTCAGAAACAAATGATGAGATTCAATTTATCATCGCAATTCCTAATTAAAGTTATGATTCAGATATGTCCGCAATAGGAACAGTGAACCAAAAAGTAGTGCCAACCCCTTTATCGTTGTCTTTGACATGAATACCCTCACCATGACATTTCAGTGCCATGCGGACAATTGCAAGTCCCAGACCATGACCATCCGCATGTGAGATATCAGCTCTTTTGAACCTTTCAAATATCTGTTTCTTATTCTCATCAGAGATCCCAGGCCCTTCATCAGATATGCTGACTTTCCATTTGTCATCTTCAGGCTCAATATCCACAAC
Organism: uncultured Methanolobus sp.; assembly: GCF_963667555.1. Classification (NCBI taxonomy): domain Archaea; kingdom Methanobacteriati; phylum Methanobacteriota; class Methanomicrobia; order Methanosarcinales; family Methanosarcinaceae; genus Methanolobus; species uncultured Methanolobus sp. The sequence continues at coordinate 203,863 of NZ_OY763421.1, read as the reverse complement.
AATAGTGCCGCCTTCAGGAGAATATTTTATAGCATTGGAAAGTAGGTTGTAGAGTACTTCTTCAATAATAGGATTTACAAGTGCATTGCACTTACCTGGCAAGTCAAGCTCAACATTTATACCTTTATCAGTAACCTTTGACAACAATCTCTCAAGTGCACTATAATATAACAAACGCAGGTCAAGTTCTTCAATATTCATGTCAGTTGCACAGTTCAACCTGGCAAAAACAGTAGCAGAATCTATTGTGTTCTTCAGTTTGGCAGTGCTGCCTACAACATGCCCCAGAAGATGCTTTTTAGCCTCATCGGTTTCCATCTCCTCAAGATAACCTGCAAACCCTTCGATCAGGGAGATAGAACCGATCAGGTCATGACTTGTTACATCTGCAAACAGATCCTTGATCTCATTGGAGTATTCAAGCTGTCTTGCACGCTCCCTTATTGCACTTTCCAGTATGCGGCGTTCACTTATATCACGGCCTATCAACACTATATAAGTAGTGCCTTCATTCTCGACAAATGCCAGACTTATCTCGGCAGGGAATGATGAGCCATCCTTGCTCAATAATTCGGATTCAACCACAAGACTTCCATTTTCAGCTACCTGGCCTATAAGTTCCTGCATATCATGACCGGTTATAATACATCCGGGACCTAAGATATCCTGCTCCAGTAACTCTGCTTCCGTGTAGCCCAGATCATGGAAGACCTTGTCGTTCACATAGATGAACTTCTTTGTCACAGCATTAAGAACAATAATAAGATCATTGGACTGGTTAATGAGATTCCTGTAAAGTTCCAGTGACTTGAATGAATCCCGCAGTTTGATGGTCTCAGCAAGAATGTTAGCAACAGACTGCAGGAAATTGACATCGTGCTCGGTGAATTGCCGTTGCTTATCCGTGTGGACGCACATCACACCATACATATCTTTTCTGTCGCCAATGATAACAGTGACACTGCTTACTATATTATGTTCATGAAGAAAACGCGGAATCAGGAACCTGTCCTCTGTGCGCATATCATCCACGACCAGAGGTCTTCCGGTAAAAGCCGTGTAACCTGTAGGGGAACCAAGATCCTTGTCTACAAGTGCTGAACCGACACACCACTCGCTCAAACCGTATCCGTATCTCAACAGGAATTTGCCATCCTGAAGTAGCTCCATAATAAGAGAATACTTTGCATTCAGAGTCTGCGCTGCTATTTTTAGCGCATAGTCCATCAATGCATTGATATTGCTGCATGAAAGAGCTTTTTCTCCCAGTTTTGAAAGCACTTTTTCCCTGAGGTACATGTTTTCAATTTTTAATTCATCATGGGATCTATTATTCTCATAAGCAGCCTTTGTTGTGTCAGGCTGCGTTGTGTCAGCCCTAATGGTGCATATTTTCCCGCCATTACTTTTACACTTATCAGAAAATGGAAACACATCACAAATCAGGTATCTGAGATCACCCTGTTTATCTGTCAACCGGAACTTGCAGGACCTGCCACTTTCATCCAAAGGTTGTGATGATAAAAAGAAATCAGAAAGGTTTGAGTAATCGTTAAAGGAACAAAAGCCAAGCTCTGTGAAGTTTTTACATAAGAGCTCTTCAGCCGTGAAATCTGTAAGGTCACTTACCACTTTGTTTGAACAGAGCAACTTATTGCGTTCATCAAGATAGATTACCCCTATACCTAATCTGGTGAACAGATCCTGTTCAGTGTTCTGTAGCAGCAATGGCAGGACCGAGTCATTTATGTTTTCTGAACTCGCAGACATTTACATCCCACTTATTATATTTCAGCAGACCAACTAAAGTATACGCGTAGCTCATATATACGTTGTGGTCAACACTTATAAAAAATGATTTAAGCCAGATGGCTTTAATCGATATGCACAGAGCGGGCAACACCAAGCTCTTTCATATCCATTATAACTTCCAGGACACCGTTGTGGTACCTTGCTTTTGCAGAATCCGGATCAACGCTGGAAGGAAGATCGATGCTTTCCTCATACACCACATCATCATTCTCTGCGCTTATCTCAAGTGACGTTTCAGTGACATTAAGATTGATATCCTCTTTCTTGATATCATGAAGCTCGAACATGACATGAACTTTGTCGTCTATCTCAAATAAATCCATGAGCGGCTTTCTTTCATTTACCTTGAACTGCTGTATAATGGATTCTTCATCATCGTCCTCATCTTCATCATCTGAGAAGATATTTCCGAATTCCCTGATCTCAGGCTCCTCACCAGGATGACGGGAAACTGAAAAACCATAGAAAAATGGCTGTTTTTCAAAATCTTCGAAGTTAAGACCGAACTTCTCCATCATCTGATCTATGATATCTTCGATATCTGTAAAACTACCTTCTTTGAAGATATCGTCAAAAAAACCTCGCTTTTTTCTTTTGTCAGCCATAGATATACTCCGCTTTGCTAGGTAGATAGAAGTCGCACTATTTATTCTTTGGGAACTATTTCTTTCTTTTGGAAGGGGAATTTCTGGCTTTTTATATAAAAAACAGCAATCAATACTTATATTAACCGTGTCAATATAATTTGTAAATACCAGAAACAGGGCAGGGATTGAGATGGAAGAAAGGTTAGATATCCAACCATTTATTGTCGAACATTTGATGGGAAAGGACGTTATCGTATATTGCGGAGGCATTCTCACGTTCCGTGGAAATGTCAAAGCATGCAGTGACGGTGTGCTTACCCTTGAAATAACCAAAGACCGATATTCTCACATCTCTGTTGACAGTATAATAACAATTCAGTACGATGAAGATTCCTGAAATAATTACCTCTTTTTTGACAGGAAAATTATAATCAGATGTCAGTATATTTTGGTAAGACGGTCACTGGAGTCATGATAATGGATATGGATTACGATGCTTTTATAGTTGGTACGGGAGTTGCAGGTTCTTCACTCGCATATAAGCTCAAAGCTGCGGGGATGAGAGTTGCCATTGCAGATAAAACAGGTTTTGGAGGCATATGCGCATTCCACGGATGTATTCCAAAAAAGATACTTAGCGGTGCAGCCGAGATAGTTGATGGCGGAAGACGTATGCAGGAAAAAGGTGTCAACTGTGATCCAATCCTTGACTGGGCTGACATTATCCGCTTCAAAGATGAGCTTGTCCACTCATATACCGACCCGAAAGAAGCAGCTTTCAAAAAGGCGGGAATTGACACATATCATGGCGTGGTGAGTTTTCACGACCGCAACACTTTGCTCGTGGGAGAAAAACTTGTGTCTTCAAAGTATATATTACTGGCAATCGGTGCGACCTCAAGAAAAATAAGCATCCCAGGTGCTGAGTATCTTACTACAAGTGATGAGTTCCTTGACCTGAAAGCATTGCCTGAAAAAATAATATTTGCAGGCGGCGGATATATATCATTTGAATTTGCCCACATTGCTGCAAGAGCCGGAGTCGATGTTACCATAATCCACAGAGGAGAGAATCTGCTCAAGAACTTTGACCAGGATCTTGTTAGTATATTAGTGGATTCGTCAGAAAAAGTTGGCATCAAAGTCATAACCGGACAGGAACTTCGGGAGATAAGGAAAACTAACGACAGCAAAGAGACAGATGATGCAGGTTCCGAACTTGAACTTATCACCTATGACAACAAATCCCAAAAAGAAGTTACTCACAAATGCAACATGGTGGTTCATGGACTTGGCAGGGTTCCTGACATAGAAGGACTTGAAGCTGAAAAAGGCGGAGTGAAAATAGAACATGGTGCAATTGCAGTGAATGAGTACCTGCAAAGTGTATCAAATCCTGCCGTTTATGCTGCCGGTGACTGTATTCTACCCGGACCAGCACTCACACCAACTGCAAGCCTCCAGGCAAATGTGCTTGCTTCTAATCTGCTTAACGGAAATAAGCATACAGTGGACTACACAGGAATCGCATCCGCTGTTTTTACTATCCCCACACTTGCAGCAGTTGGATTATTAGAAGAAGATGCCACGGAAAAGCATAGAATAATCACCAGCGACCTCAGTAAACTCTATTCTGCAAGAAGGACGAATCTTGGATACTCTGCTTCAAAGGTGATAATAGAGAAAGATACTGAAAGGATAGTCGGCGCACACCTTATAGGACCTGGGGCTGATGATGTAATTAACATATTTACTCTTGCAATAAAAGCAGGACTTACACTTTCACAGGTTAGAGAAGCGATGTATGCATATCCTGCCAACAGTTATGATGTGAAGTACATGCTCAGATGAGCATAGACTTCCATTCCGAACTTCCACTACTTTGATTTTTATGATTATTCTGGCTCTGTGGAATTTCCACCATTAAAACTTAAAGGAAAGCAGCAAACGAGATCCTCCTGGTTCATGGATAACTTGAGTGAACCCGAAGGGTACGGCGAAGCCGGCGTTTTCCCACCAGAATAAACAAAATGTTCTGCAAATACATTGTACTTTCTTCTCAGTACGTCGGTAGAATTTTTTGTACAAATATAATGACCTGATGACAAATATTCTGTACAGCAGCATAGGAATGTGCCGCCTTCGGCGGATGGTTACTTTGGGAATTACGGTTAGCTATGAGATGCAGGTGCATCAAACGGACGCAGGCGAATTGACAGAATTACCACGCAGGCAATTATGGCTGCGGTCAGAAGGAAAGACCAGATTCCGACAAGCTCGTAAACAAAGCCTCCGCCTATCAGACCGAAGATACCGGCAAAGCTCATGACGCTGCCGGATACTCCCTGAACCAGACCCTGATTGTCTTTTCCTGCAAGTCTTGCGAGCATGGATTGGATGGAAGGCCACATAAAACCATTACCCAGAGCCAGCAGTACTGCTGCCACATATGTGAAGAACGTGGTGCCGAAAGTTAGCACAACAAAGTTCAGGCCAAGTATGAGACTGCCGCCTATTATCATTGTGGAATCCCTTGACCTTTTAGACACATATGAGAGTACGGGGCCTTCGACAATTACAAGCACGATGCTCAGGAATGAAAAAAAGAAGCCCAGTTCTGCTATGCTCCACTGAAGGTAATTTGCCGCATGAACCGGAAATGCCGTGTAGAAAGTATTGAATCCCAGGAATATCAGGAAATAGATAATGAACATCAGACGAAGATCAGGCATTTTCCAGATATCTCTGATACCTTTTTTGTGATTCTCACCGGGATTGTTTTCATCAATGGACTCCTGATTGCCATGCATCAGATCACTGCCGGAACCAGATTTTTTGTTTCGTGTCTCAGGAATGTACAATGCTATCATTACCAGCCCTGCAAGAGCGATCAAAATGGCAGCCATAACCGGAAGTGCTTCACCGTAAATTGTCACGCTCAGAATACCTGCAAGTGCCGGCCCCAGGATGAAACCCAGATTTGTGGAAACAGAGAGTTTTCCGAAGTTGCTGCTGCGATCCTGATCTGTGCTGATATCGGCAATATAGGCGTTGGATACGGAGACATTGCCACCGGTCAGGCCATCGAGACCTCTTGCAAAAAAGAGTATTAGCAAAGGTATGCTGATCATGAATTTTCCAAGCAGACTCGAATCAATATTGGCCAATATTGTTACAGGTATAAAGAGCGCTATAAGGAACAATATCCATGAGAGCAGAGTTCCTGCCTGACTGACGAACAGGACTTTTTTTCTCCCGTAAATGTCAGACCATTTTCCAAGAAGAGGTGAACCTATTAACTGGAAAAACGGATACATCGAGGAGAGAAGCCCATAAACAAGAGCATTGCCGCCAAATCTTTCCACCAGAAAAATAAGGAAAGGAAGAACTAGACTTATCCCCATGGTCCCGATGAAGTTCACCATGAGGAGAGGATATATGGATGCATCTTTTCCTTTCTTGCCTGGCATTTGTTAATAATTTTAGGGTGCGGCTAGTATATGATTTTTTTGTAGGGTGAGGAAAGAAGTAGACATTTTATATTAACATAAAATATGAAGTATACGTTTTTGATTCATCCCCACATTTGTGGAGAACTATCACGGCGTCCGGGGTTTTTTTAGGTTGTAGCCGGTTCATCCCCACGTATGTAGGGAACTTAGTTTCAGAATCTGTTTTGCCTTTACCTTGTACGGTTCATCCCCATGAATTTGGGGAACTCATGTCTCCCCAGATCCTCACAGAAAAAGGAACCGCTTCATCCCCACGTGTGTGGGGACTCAGCTTATTTCCATCTTCTCCTAAGTGTTTTTTCGGTTCATCCCCACGTGTGTGGGGAACTCTGTAACCCTTAATGCAGATTTCATGCTGTTACCGGTTCATCCCCACGTGTGTGGGGAACTCTGCTGCGATAAGTGTTTCAAGGTCGTTTCGTTCGGTTCATCCCCACGTGTGTGGGGAACTCCTTGACGCAATCGCTGCCAATGGGATGTCGGGCGGTTCATCCCCACGTGTGTGGGGAACTCATTTCTCTCATTGACATTCCATTGCTAAACATCGGTTCATCCCCACGTGTGTGGGGAACTCACAAGGACTTAATCAAGGTGATCTAATGGGAACGGTTCATCCCCACGTGTGTGGGGAACTCTTTTAGCTTTAGATTCCTGGGTATCTTTCAAGAGGTTCATCCCCACGTGTGTGGGGAACTCAAGTGGCTGCACTTACACAAAGGTTCAAGCACCGGTTCATCCCCACGTGTGTGGGGAACTCCTGCCAATTTTCCGGCCATTATCATCGATAACCGGTTCATCCCCACGTGTGTGGGGAACTCGAATACCATTTGGAATCTGGATCGATTACCATCGGTTCATCCCCACGTGTGTGGGGAACTCTGAAAGACTTCTTCCTTTCAATGCAGGAAGTACGGTTCATCCCCACGTGTGTGGGGAACTCCTCGATTCTCTTATCAATAACTACATCTATATCGGTTCATCCCCACGTGTGTGGGGAACTCCTTAACTACATCATGGGAGTTTTTCCCATATCCGGTTCATCCCCACGTGTGTGGGGAACTCTGGTTATGCATCAAAAGAAGGAGAAATAGAATCGGTTCATCCCCACGTGTGTGGGGAACTCAACTACAAGCTATTTTGATTAGAAAATTACTTCGGTTCATCCCCACGTGTGTGGGGAACTCTTATTCCAAAATTACGACCGTTTTTGAAGCATCGGTTCATCCCCACGTGTGTGGGGAACTCTTTTCAGCTTCAGATTCTACTGTGAAATGGTTCGGTTCATCCCCACGTGTGTGGGGAACTCTAAAATCATTATCCAACTTGGCGGCATTTTTTCGGTTCATCCCCACGTGTGTGGGGAACTCTGTGAACAACTCCGATGAAAAGATTAAGCTCACGGTTCATCCCCACGTGTGTGGGGAACTCGTCTGTTGTGGTTGTTTCACCTGCTACGGTGACGGTTCATCCCCACGTGTGTGGGGAACTCGACATCAATGGGGATGGTTATGACTCCGGAATCGGTTCATCCCCACGTGTGTGGGGAACTCCTGAATGTCAAAAGAAATGGCAATGTCTGTGCCGGTTCATCCCCACGTGTGTGGGGAACTCCAGATGCAGTTATATCCTGCATCAGCCCATGGCGGTTCATCCCCACGTGTGTGGGGAACTCATTGTATTCTCTGTCCCCAAAATAAGGGATATCGGTTCATCCCCACGTGTGTGGGGAACTCTTTTCAGAGAGTGAAAGCCCGCTTTTTACATGCGGTTCATCCCCACGTGTGTGGGGAACTCAGATGATAAGAGCAAGAAAGGGATTGCTCGAACGGTTCATCCCCACGTGTGTGGGGAACTCTGACTCGCCATTTGGAAAGCGTAGCCTGTATGCGGTTCATCCCCACGTGTGTGGGGAACTCATAAAGAACCTCACCATTCATAGTTATTTTATCGGTTCATCCCCACGTGTGTGGGGAACTCTGGTATAAATGGCAAAAATAGATCACATCAATCGGTTCATCCCCACGTGTGTGGGGAACTCAATAGGCATTGATTTGAATATGATAATATTGCCGGTTCATCCCCACGTGTGTGGGGAACTCTAAAACCTCTAACTTGTCCCGTTTAAATCAACCGGTTCATCCCCACGTGTGTGGGGAACTCTGAAGTACATTAAAGACATCCTGCAAGTAGATCGGTTCATCCCCACGTGTGTGGGGAACTCATGCAATAGCAGCAACCGAAGTAAGCATTAATCGGTTCATCCCCACGTGTGTGGGGAACTCATAACAAAGGGATAAAGGCTATTTACATCATACGGTTCATCCCCACGTGTGTGGGGAACTCTAACGCCGGAAGTAAAGACAGCTATAGGCGGTCGGTTCATCCCCACGTGTGTGGGGAACTCTGGTTCAAAGATTGTGAGAGCTGGTCCTGTGTCGGTTCATCCCCACGTGTGTGGGGAACTCAGGAACGCCAAAAATGACAATTGCAGGAACGGCGGTTCATCCCCACGTGTGTGGGGAACTCTGCAATCGTTCCTAAAATCATCTAATCATCTCCGGTTCATCCCCACGTGTGTGGGGAACTCATCAAATTAGAAATTGTGCTGCTGCGCGTTCTCGGTTCATCCCCACGTGTGTGGGGAACTCATATGTTTAATCCCTGTGACTATGCTGGGTATCGGTTCATCCCCACGTGTGTGGGGAACTCCTTTTCTGTGACATTGTACTGATACCAGAAATCGGTTCATCCCCACGTGTGTGGGGAACTCGAACTTCGAAAATGACTCATTGACACCTCCGCCGGTTCATCCCCACGTGTGTGGGGAACTCCAGTGAATCCCGGTCGATTATACCAAACAGGTCGGTTCATCCCCACGTGTGTGGGGAACTCTATTTTCTTGCAGGCTATGACAATACCCAGAGCGGTTCATCCCCACGTGTGTGGGGAACTCGTGCAGTATGGGATAGTTGGCAAATACACGACCGGTTCATCCCCACGTGTGTGGGGAACTCTCTAGACATAAAAGCATCAGCTTTTCTTTCTTCGGTTCATCCCCACGTGTGTGGGGAACTCATTAAACTACTTTTATATCATTAAACTAATTCCGGTTCATCCCCACGTGTGTGGGGAACTCAACAATCAATGATATGGTAGTAGATGCAGTTTCGGTTCATCCCCACGTGTGTGGGGAACTCGACAGACAGAGGGAAGCAGAACGATAGTTCCCCGGTTCATCCCCACGTGTGTGGGGAACTCTTATTCAAATCAAAACAGTATCTATAGGGACACGGTTCATCCCCACGTGTGTGGGGAACTCACGAACAAATAATAAAAGGAGAGCACAATGACCGGTTCATCCCCACGTGTGTGGGGAACTCTTCAGATGATTGCTGAGAGTTACCAATGCATCCGGTTCATCCCCACGTGTGTGGGGAACTCCATTTTATTTTCCTCCTATCATCAGAGGCATCGGTTCATCCCCACGTGTGTGGGGAACTCTTTTACAGGTTCCCCATCAGAATTTACTATTTCGGTTCATCCCCACGTGTGTGGGGAACTCTTACATCGTGTTTGATTGTCACAACGCGGACACGGTTCATCCCCACGTGTGTGGGGAACTCTACAAAAAAGAATCTCACAATCTAACAAGAAACGGTTCATCCCCACGTGTGTGGGGAACTCGTGCTTGGATACAACAGGCTCACCGAGGATATCGGTTCATCCCCACGTGTGTGGGGAACTCTTATCGATTGATTGTTGCTCATTGTTCATCTCCGGTTCATCCCCACGTGTGTGGGGAACTCTTTTAATTATTCTCCTTTCTATACAATTATTACGGTTCATCCCCACGTGTGTGGGGAACTCACCTACGTTTAGCAGTTTCTGCTGTTTGGAAGCGGTTCATCCCCACGTGTGTGGGGAACTCGTTTCAACGTTTAAAGATTTGTTCGGATAATACGGTTCATCCCCACGTGTGTGGGGAACTCAATTCTCTAAAAATACTCATGGTGTGGTGCTCCGGTTCATCCCCACGTGTGTGGGGAACTCATTTCTTCCTTAATTCTCATATCCATAGAGAGCGGTTCATCCCCACGTGTGTGGGGAACTCATTTACATATAGATGTACATTGCCATCCCATTCGGTTCATCCCCACGTGTGTGGGGAACTCTCAATGCCACTGTAATCCAATGCTATACGGGCCGGTTCATCCCCACGTGTGTGGGGAACTCTCCCCGAGGCGTTTCTTCCAATCCAACAGTTTCGGTTCATCCCCACGTGTGTGGGGAACTCAAAATTATCCTTTAGTTAGGGAAAAAAGAGGGCGGTTCATCCCCACGTGTGTGGGGAACTCCACAGGCATTTGAGATGCTGCATAGAGGTTTTCGGTTCATCCCCACGTGTGTGGGGAACTCGTAGAGTGGTGTCGATGGCAACAGATGGGTTACGGTTCATCCCCACGTGTGTGGGGAACTCTGCCGTGATTTTACCGATACCCACGGTATCTTCGGTTCATCCCCACGTGTGTGGGGAACTCGGAAAAATGTAGGCATCGGTTGTACTGATTGCCGGTTCATCCCCACGTGTGTGGGGAACTCGAGTTCAGCCCGGCTATACCATTCGCGATACCCGGTTCATCCCCACGTGTGTGGGGAACTCAGTTCTCTCCTCGAAGTGTTGTGCTGCCCGGTCGGTTCATCCCCACGTGTGTGGGGAACTCGGGATAGCGGCGGCTAATTGAATAGGTGCGGTCGGTTCATCCCCACGTGTGTGGGGAACTCTATGCTCTGGACTGGGTGCGTTATCTATGGCACGGTTCATCCCCACGTGTGTGGGGAACTCATCAGGTTGTTTCAGTAGCGGACGGGCCTATAAGGTTCATCCCCACGTGTGTGGGGAACTCCTTTTTGAAAATGCTGCCGATGCTATACTGATCGGTTCATCCCCACGTGTGTGGGGAACTCGTAGAAGTGCAGACCAAGACCGGAACATGGTACGGTTCATCCCCACGTGTGTGGGGAACTCTGTGCATCTTATATGTAACTAACAAAGAAAAAGGATTCCGTATTCCTTCATCCTTGAATTTTTACAAAATGTAGATGCAAAATTAATCAGCCTGACATCTGCATCAGCAAAACACATCAACATAAAGACACCTGATTATTTAGTATCGGGTAAAAAAGATATTAACTTAACCCCATCCATTTCTTTGGGAATCCGGCGGTTTTCTCCCATTGTAATAAAATCATAACCTGCTTCATTAGGATAATTCCAGATAATGACTGCATTTCCATCTTCCAGACCTGCTGTTATGTTCTCGACTATCATATCCCTCACCTTTACCGAATAATCACCAACATAAACACCTGCACGAACCTCCAGTAACCACAGGGCCAAACGTCCGCGCAGCCTGTCAGGCGCATTTTCAAGCACGATGACCAACATCGCCAATACTCCTTTCATTCGGAATTGCCGGTGGCCATTGATCCTTTGGTGTATCCGGGATATCAATTCCACCTGCCGAAAGAACATCTTCTATAGCAGGAATTATCTTCTTCAACAGTTTTGTTTCCCTGAATGCATCCCTGCAGGCAAGTCTCACAGCCCTTTCATAATTAGTATGCTTCTCAGATGCAACCCTGAAAGCCACAGGAATCACAGTTTCAAACTTGAAAAGGTCAGCAATATCATACACGAACGAACGGGGTTTTCCTGTATGAATAAAGCCTACTGCAGGAGAATAACCTGCGGCAAGGATTGCCGCTTCCGTAACACCATATATGCATGACGTTGCAGAACTCAGACACTTGTTCTGTACATCAGCACTATCCCAGTCTTCAGGATCATAACTACGCCCCTTCCACTCAACACCATATTGCTGGGCATACAACTGATACAACTTTTTCACACGTGCTGCTTCCATTCCACGCATCTGTTCAATGCTGTAACTCTCCGGCACCTGCTCATTGAATCTGATCTCATACATCTTTCTGGATACCCTGCGTCTCATATCATCATCAAGAGCAAGCTTTGCCTGATACAGTAATCTATCTGCACGTGCACCACCCGGCTGTCCTGCTGAATAAAGCCTGACACCAGCTTCTCCAACCCATATCAGAAGGCAGCCAACACGTGCTGCAAGTGTTACTGCCGCATGGGACACCCTGGTACCAGGTTCAAGCATTAAACAGGCAATTCCACCGACAGGAATCTGTGAACGTACACCATTCTTATCAATAATTACAAACGCCCCGTCCACTACATCAAGTTCTCCTTTTTCAAGGAATAATAGTGAAAAGCGTTCTTTTATTGTGATTGGTTTTAGTTTTGGGAGCATTTTTGAACCACCCTAACGAACGAGCCGTACCATAAGTAGACCGCAGCCAAAACCTTTTGCTGGACCTATTCCCTCAAAAAGCACCTTCTTGAACATTTCCGGATCAGTTACAGTTAAAACACCTGTAAAGTCAATAGTGTTGAAACTAATATTGTGCTTTCCGTTTGGTTTATAGAATTTATGATTACAATAACCATCAGCACGTACCTGCTCCTTCTCTATAGAAAAACCACTGGCTTCTGCTTTCTTTTGTAACCATTCAACACCTTTTTGCTGAACAATCTCAGAAATATTAACATCGTAATCTTTACCAGAGTTTTCTTTTTTCATGCGGAACTTTTCGTCCATTACCACATCGTGACGGTGTTGCTTTCCATTTTTATCTCTTTTTGAGACTATTGGATTGCCACGAAGGGAAAAAGAAAGTTCCTGCCCTGACCTTAATACTGGATCATAAGATTTTATATTTATATCCCACAAACCAGATTCATCATCCGGTTCATTTTCGGATACAATATAGAATTTCGGCACTGTGCCATCTGATTCCTGACGATACAAAAAGCTTCTTTCATCATTAGGTCCTTTTGAAAATAAGGACCATACCAGACGATGAATATTGTAGCTGCTTCCCATGTTAGTGAAAGATTTACCTGAAACCGCTTCAGGAAGAAATCTTGCTCTGCTCATATACATGCCTCTTTCCTCCAGTTAACCATTGAATAGTATTCTTTTCTGTCAGCGAACTGCCATCTTTTTCGGCTCAGTACTTCATCACGTCGCGAAACGCTGTGCTCATGAGATGCTTTTTCATCCGGATCATCCCAATAAAACCGGCAACTGCCGTTGTCAATCAGTCTTCCTACAAATGTGTCATCCTTAAACTCAGCATTTACAATTGCTTCCTTCATAGTAGAAGCAGATATAATAACTGGATCAAGTGGAAGTGCTATAGGACAGGACTTTCTCCCAAGATACATCGAAAAGGAAGGCTCTTTAATAGCTTCCGCAAGCGTTTCAAGAGAATAAAGAGGATTATCTATTCTTGTAGAAAGAATCACAGTATAGAGACTGTCGCAGTAATAATCACGGGTGGAGAGAATTGTGTTCAATTCATCTTTAGGAACCGCTAGTTCATCCTTCCGGGTGAAAAATGTCTTTTTGTTTCTACCCGTACCGGCAGAAGGAACCTGAGATGTATGATAATCACGGAGCATAAGCCCTGCCGAGTTTATGAGAACTCCATAATTGTATCCAGAAACAAGTTCAAGCTGTCTTTCCTCCTCGTCCCTGCGAATTCCCAAAGCCGCAGCGAGAAGGCCGAATATTGCTGATTTAGATGGATGATCAAAAGTAGGCCTATAAGACCCTACAGCAATATCACCCCAGGAAGCCATTGGTCCGTATAGTCGAAAAATTAAATAATTCTTCACTCTAATCGACCCCTGTGCATCTAATTAACCACAAATTTCAGCATTTCATCCAATGAGCCTTCACCTGTGTAGGCGTTCATATCCTTACGGTCTTCACAGCACTTGCCGTAGACCTTTTCCATATTATCGTTTGTTTGCTTGAGAGCATCGATAGCACTTTTCAACATGCTCCTTCCTTTTACAGGCTCAAGATATGAAACAGATAGTGAACGAGGCTGTTGCTTCCCTTTTTCTATCATCATGTAAGATGCATATGCTCTGGATGCAAAACTGTTCTGCTTTCCTGTAGGAGATACTTTTGCCATTGCTTCGACCAATGCACATAATGCCTTGGTTGCAAGTTCTTCATCTCCACCAAGATTGCTCTTCAGCAATTCACAATCTACGCAGACATAAGTATAGAAAAGACCGGAGGCAAACTCTGTTTCACCAAGGTGTCCTGAACCCATGTCTTCTTCTCCTCTGTTCAGATCATCTACTGCTGTGAAAAAATCGTCTTCAACTGCAACTTCGTTTGCTGTAATAGCATGAGAAACCTGCACCGCAGCCTCAGTATTGAACTTGGTATTTGATGCAAGCATACGACCAAACATGGCAATATCTACTGCAGTGTGCTTCTGCCTCAAAAGATCAAGATCATCTTTAGAAGGAGCAATTTTGGCTGATGATATTTTAGAAATAAGCTGTTCTATTGCCGATATTTCTTCAGGGCTGAAATGTGCCAGCTGTTCTATTTCAAGACCAGTCAAGGAATCTTCACTATCCTTTTTGGATTTGCCAAAGACACCTGCAATTGATTTGGACCATTCCTTTGCCTCTTTTTCAGAGATCAATGAGTTGACAGGGGATGCATTCTCTTTGCAATCAAGGATATCTGCCAGACTAATACCTGTTGTCAGAGCTTTATAGACACTGACCCCCATACTCTTTGTACGGATACCAATATGTCCGCTAAGGCTTTCTTTGAAAAGATCTGATGTCCTCCATGCTCTTTTAAGACTCTGTGAAGATACTCTTAACCTTTGAGTTCCACCCATTACAGCAGTCTTTGGTCTTCCCAGATCATCCCGGTTCAGATTGGATGGGGGATACGATACAAGTGTGTGTATTTGTATGAATTTTGTCATCTTGTTTCCTCCTGAATTCTAACGTTTACTTTCAGATGCTTTCTCATAGTAACTATAAGCCCATTCTTTCTTTGTGTAATCATTCCACCAATAGAGACCATTTGCAAGATTGCAGACATTGATATTTCCATCCATCAACTTCACAATCCTGACAATGGAACTGAACAACTCTTCTTTATCATTAATTTTCAACAGCCTCTTAAATCTTAGTCCGCTAACCTGCGGGCTTGAACCACCTTTCACGCTTGCCATTTGAGCAGCAAAGGATTCTCCTCCCTGATGATTTTTCACATTAACCAATACTCCGGCAATCAATGCGACAGAGTCGCGGTTTCCAAAACCGAGCTTGTTCAGAGTAAGCCAGAGTTTGTGGTAAGCCGGATTGAACACTACCTCCACAGTATTGTGGCATCTACGAAGAGCAGCCCTGTCTCCTCGATTATTATCTAAATCCCTCCACCATGCAAGCAAAACCTCACATGCCTCTGGATTTTTATCCAATGAATTACTGTTTGTTGCCAATTCTAAACACCTCTCTTAATACAGTATTACGAGTAAACCTCTATTCTTTTGATTTAGGCAGCCCCAAGAGTTTCCCTTATTTTTTTACCACCTTCGTAATTGTATCTTCTAAGATCTCTGCGAGCTATAGCTATTCTTTCAGGATCAACTACACTGAATTGCATGGATTGAGAATATTCATCAAACAATTTTTCAGATACTTTTGACAAACTTCTAACCCATTGAATTTTCAGATTTACGGTATCCGAATTAGTTTCCAGCATAGGGATTAATTCACTGAGTACATTATAATAATCAGATTCTGTGTCATGCCAGAATCTGGAATCAATAAAAAAGGTGAAATTTTTAATTGGCTTATCCTTTCCTTTAATTAATTTATCCTTAAATAATGCCTTTTTTATACAACCTCGAGTGTTCTCACTTATAATATCAGCAGTTTTTACTAACTGCAATACTATATGTTCATAATCTGATTTGATATTTTCAGGAACATTGAATAGAGGCATGATGCTTTCATACCAACAACGTGCATTGTTTTTATCAAAGTCATAACCAAAAGCCCATAGGCGTGGAGAACTTTTGAGTATGTTAAAATCCAAAATGTCATTTTGCTTTGTCCAAAGTCTATCTACAACTTTAGAAACAATTCCTCCATTTTCAGAATCATTTTGCACCAAGCCCAACCAGTGCCTATAAAGAACACCTTCTTTCCCTAAATGCTTTGGTATCAATTCGGCACCATCTAGGTAATAGGGCGTTAAAACATGGCACCATGTGCCATTATAATCATTGCCATATGTTTTTCTAAAATAAGATACAACGAGTTGATCGCTTTTACATCCGCAAACATCACAAAAACCTTTTTTAGTAGTCTTAAAATCAACTCGTTTTCTTCGTGGCATTCCCCAATACATTTGTTTGGGATTTACATCCATTGAAGATGTTTCCATTTCCTTATTTCCAGTAGTACGAGTAAATCCCATCCACGGGAATATTTCATTGATGCTACTTTTCGAAATGTCACCCAAATTTTCGAAATTCACTTCTGGAATAATGTTTAACCATATAGTTTGCCACAAATTATCTCCCAATATAACTGTAGTCAGAGGGCCTCCACCTCTGAGTGAAGTTAGATAACCTCTACCTCCCTGAGGGGCGTTGGTTTGCAAAGTAAATAATGCAACTGCACAACAAGAAAAACACATTTTTGACACCGTATTTCTTTTTATGAAATGATCTGTGTTATCTTCAATTGTTTTTCCTCCTGGCACATCAATCAACAACTGGCTAATATCAACTTCTTTGCATTTTTCAATATCCTCAAAATGTTCATAATCCTGCATAAAACGTTCATTTTCCCCATCTAGATTGAAAGCATCAGATACTTCCCCAAACATAACATGCAACTCATCTGGTTTTGGAGGATTTATGAAATATTTTCTCCAATCCCTTTCATTTCTTGGAGACATTGTTGTTTGTACCAGACCAATAAGGAACTGAATCAGAGAGCCATTAAAGTCCGGACGTGGTGAAGCCAGTGAAATAATCGGATTTGAATCTAGTTCATCAGTAATCTCCCAGGGAGCTATCTGTTCTTTCTTGCCATCCTGTCTGTTTACCCATATCCACTTTTCATTAATCAAGTTAAAAACCGTGTTATCACCAGCTTATTCTTTACTTATGCTAAGACCATTTTCAGAATTGTAAAGTAATTGGACTTTATTATTATATTTATTTACTGCAGATCCCTTCCAATTGATTCCATCATCAGAAAACATAGGAATCAATAGACTCCATTTACCTTTGTCCTTCATCGAGTCCTTAGATATTTCTATTAATTCGTTCATTTCCTTGTCATAATCATCCACATACCTTATACGGCCACCACTAACGCTTAACTGGCTCATATCCCATGCATGTTCTTCAGAAGACACCATAGGAACAAGAACTCCATTTTTGAACCTTGCAAGACGAATATTCACCGATTCGCCAAGGCGGGTCGGAGTAACAACATCATCAAGCCACTGAGTACCCGAACGCACGTAACCCTGCGTCAGATTTAATGACTTGAAGTTAGCCATTGAAGTTTGAGCCATTGCTTCCCCGTATGCCTTTTCGTCAAGAGCTTTCAGTTCTTCCGGCACCTTTTCGCTTGCGCCCTCGCCAAAAACACCTTCAATAAAATATCTGCTTTCTTCAGGTATTTTGAAACTTCCATGTTCAGAAAGCAGATGAGCAGTAAGCCAAAGCTGGCCGTGTGACTGATAAACATGTGCTCCCTTTGGGAACATATCCGAGTACCAATCTTTTGAGATTTCCCCGGTCACTTTAGGTGAGAGAATTCCGAGGACTGGAATTCCCCTTTCTTCATGCTCACTAATAGCACCATAAATATCGCGGCAATGACGCTGCAAACGTCCTGCTCGCTGAAAAACAAGATCAATTGGAGCCAGATCTGTAACCATATAATCAAAATCAAGATCTAATGATTGCTCTACAACCTGAGTGGCAATCAGTACTTTGCCCCTGCGTTCCTGTGAACCACTTGTTTTTCCGAAAGATTTGAGAACTTCATTTTCAATCTTCAACCGGTCACCCATTGCATATCTTGCATGGAAGAGGATTACTGAATCTTTCCCTAGTAAAGATGCAAGCCTGTTGTATGATTCAATTGCATCGTCGACAGTATTGCGTATCCAGCAACTGCATTTCCCTTCAGCAGAACATGATACAAGTTTGTTGATTACTGCAGATTCATCATTGAAAAACTCAACATTTACTATGCGCCCAGTTCCTTCACGAGATTCGATTTTTGTCTCAGAAAAACCGGATTCACAAACATGTGTCAGGAGAGGATATTCTTCTTTTGAAAATCCCTCTATCGAGCATCCCAAACCTTTACAAAAATGAGATGCCAACTCCCTGCGATGCTTTATCGGTAGTGTGGCGGAGAGAAGAATTGCACTTCCACCCATTGATGCATGGAACTCTAAAAGGGTACACAGAATTCTGTGCATATAGGGATCGTATGCATGAACTTCATCAACAATCAAAACATTACGTGACAAGCCCAGCAATCTCAGAGATTGATGATTTGAAGGCAGGACACCCATTAACGCCTGATCAATGGTTCCTACTCCTACATCAGCAAGTAAAGCTTTTTTACGGCTGTCGGCTATCCAGGCTGAACACTGGGCAGAAACCGTTTCATCTTCATGAGAAACGTTTCCTCCATCATAATCAGAATTCTTAATTCCAATTGATTTGCTAAATAAATCTGACAAATAACTTTGACCGTGTGCAAGCACCAAAGAAGGGGAAGAATCGGGTTCATACAAGTTGTTATAAAGATTCGATAATCTTCCATACATGGCATTAGATGTTGCCATTGTCGGCAAACCAAAATAAATCCCGTTTGCTGTGCCCTGCATCATGATACGATGAGCTAAGCATAAAGATGATTCAGTTTTTCCACTTCCTGTTGCATCCTCCACGATGAAAAGCTGAGCACGATTGACAACAGGACAGGAAGATACATGTTCCTGCATCGGACTGGGAACTTCTATCTCCGGAAACAGTATTTTCATTTCAGAAACCATAGATATTGGGGAGGGCAAAATTCCTGAATCTGCAAGCGCTTTTTCGGCTGACGGTAATGCATGCTCATTCCAATATTTATCCAGCGGAACGGATTCAGATAAATACTTGAAGTGTTCATTTGAAGAACCTATCCAATCACTTACAATCACAATCCCTGCGAGTAACCAGGAAGTAAGTTTGAATGTAGCTTCTATATCCTCAAACTCATATCCGTAACCATCTGAACTTGAAAAGCCATCAAATGCGTTTTTCAGTAAGAGAGCAGATGCCGCTTTTATAAAGGAACCTGCCATCTCGATATCTTCTTCCGTAAATAAATCATTTTGATTTATAGGAAGACCATTGTTCATGTTTTTCGGAGGATTTCCATGATGCCCGGTTGTGGAAGTGATCCATGGAATTAACAAGTCATTCCAATCATAAGAATCAAAAGACGTTTTATCCAAACAAAGCCAGTTCTCATCCCATATTTGATCCCATAGTGCTTTCCACATGTAGAAACCCATACTATCGTGACGTAGCACGTAATTTTTGTTACTGTCATGACCACGAAGGGATTTCAATAATTCCGGCTGAAGGTTTTGAAAAGCCTCTGAATATTTACCAATATCGTGAACTGCAAGATAGAAAGAAATCAAAGATATAAGTTGTTCATCATCTAACGGAATGTATTCTTTGAATTTCTGAAGAAGCAATCGGTCTTTTCTCAATATGATATTGCCTGTTGCAGCTACATCTAAACAATGATAAGGTAAGAGATGATACAAATTGTCACAAATATCATTTACTGATGAGCTCTTACCCCAATTTTTAAACATTTCCTCCAATTAAACGTCACTCCCACAATTACTTAATGAAAGTTAATAAGCAAAGTTCTAACGTATTAAATGTAACACTGTATACCTTTGATATATACTTTACTATTTTATCATTAAACATTATTACTACCAAAACACTATGTACCTATATAGCATCAAATACACCTATATACGTCTACTTGTATACAGGTAAAGAATGCCTGATTTAACTCTCATCACTACACTCTACACACTCGACCCTGTACTGGTATGTATAACACGCCTTTCACCTTCAAAAGTGATAGTTATTACAGAAGATGAAGCAGTTGATAAGAAAGCTCAAGCAGAGCAGATGCTTGAAACCACATTTGGCAAAGTTATTGAGATTCAGAAACTGATTACTTCGCTGTATGATCCGGTAATGGTTGCTCAGGATGTTGCAGATGTCATTGAACAAGAACATGATCGGGGAAATCAAGTAATCCTCAATGTGTCGGGTGGAAGGAAACCACAGGCATTTGGATCTCTTTTTGGAGCCTATGCACGAAGTGAAATGGTCAAAAAGGTTGTCTACGTAAAAGAAGAAGATAATGCTATGATCGAGTTTCCTATACTTGGATTTAATATATCACCCACCAAAAAAGCAATCCTTGAACATATTAAGCAGGGCGAGAAAGCAGTTAGCAAAATTGCTGTGAAAGTAGATATTTCAAGAGGGATGGCATATAATCACATTCGGGAACTCAAGGAAATGGGCTATATCTCGGATGAGGACGGATTTAACATCACCGATTCAGGCAGGCTTGCAGTAATCTGATAGTCCTTTCGTTTTTCAGAGATTACTGCCGATGCAAAAAATTAATTCAGATAAGTTACCTTACCTGTAACCATGAAAGAACTATACCTTACTGATTGTTACCTGAAAGAGTTTGATGCTACCGTTGAAAGTATAAAGGATGATAAATTCGTGGTTCTGAACCAGACTGCATTCTATCCTAACTCAGGTGGACAGCCGCATGATACAGGAAAACTTGTCAGGGAAGACGGGACAGAGTTTGAAGTGATCTTTACCGGAAAATTTGGCGGAGACATCAGTCATGAGGTTTCAAACCCCGGACTTAAAACAGGTGATAAAGTAAAAGGAATAATTGACTGGGGTCGAAGATACAAATTTATGCAGTATCACACAGCATGCCATATTTTAAGCGCTATAATCCACAATGAGACCGGCGCTATGATAAGCGGGAACCAGCTCGGAGAGGATAAGACCCGCGTGGATTTCAATCTTGAGGACTTTGACCGTGAGCAGATAGCATCATATGAAAGCAAGGTCAACGAGATAATTGACCGCAACATCCCTGTAAGCATTGAAATAATGCCACGTGAAGAAGCTTTCAGCATTCCGTCAGTTGTCAAACTCAAGGATGCTTTCCCTCCTGAAGTTGAAGAAATAAGGATAATCAGTATTCCTGATGTTGATGTGCAGGCGTGTGGAGGCACACACATGGCAAATACCGGTGACATCCCACACATATCAATAATAAAAGCCGAGAATAAGGGAAAGAACAACAGGAGAGTATATTTCAAATTTGCAGATGAGTGAGAACTCATCTACATTTTTACATTTTGGGATTGACATTATATTGATATTTTGGACATACAAACATCAAAACAGAACGGAAGTTTGTAAACTGATTTATCGTATATCATGAATTACTGGAATTATCCCGAAGGGTCCGGCGAAGCCGGCACTTTCCTATAAGACAAAAAAGAAATCTGCATAATACCCAGGAATAATTTCTTCTAAGGATTTCATAGATTTGCCTAACTGCAATAGTTTTTGTAATTATTTTCTGCATAGAATCATTGAACTGTGCCGCCTTTGGCGGATGGTTGCTTTGTTTTTAGATTGACAATTGTTTTTGAGGAAATAAAAAAGAGCACTGTTTGTGTCACTCATATAAACAGAAATTCTACAACACCAGATTTCTTTTTAACATTGATCTAATAGTGGTCTGAATATTGCCCTTCTGGCAAATTATTCCGTATCATGGATATCAGGATTGAACAGGGGCAGGGAAATATGTACTGTTGTTCCTACTCCTTCCTCACTTTCCACGTCTATTGCTCCGGAATGTAACTCTACAATATTCTTTGACAGATACAATCCAAGACCGTTCCCCCCGTAAATGCGTGTAGCTGAGCCATCTACCTGATAGAATCTGTCAAATATCCTGTCCATACATGATCCGGGGATACCAATTCCATGATCAATAACTGATACATGGGCATCCTTCTCAGATTCAGTGACCTTGATGGTGACTTGAGATCCCTTTGATGAGAATTTGACAGCATTATCCAGAATGTAAACAAAAAGGTATTTCAGGAATTCACAGTTGCCGTAAACAAGATGCACATCAGCAGGACAATCTTTGATTATACTTATCTCCTTTTCTTCAGTCCTCATTGAAAGACTTGTAATGGCATTATCCATGACATCTTTCAGGTATATAGGTGACAGAACATGATATTTTTCAAAATAGAGTGAGTTCATGTTAAGTAATGATTCTATGAGTCTTTCCAGACGCTCTGAATTGGAAACAATTATTTTCATGCACTGTTTTTGCTTGTCTTCAAGCTCACCCAGAAGACCCTCATATATTACTTCGCTGTAACCTTTTATGGAGATCAGAGGAGTCTTTAGCTCATGAGTTATGTTGGCAACGAACTCATCTTTCATCCGGTCAAGGGATTTCAGTTCTTCATAGGCTTTGCGTGTCTCATCAAGAAGTCGGATGTTCTCCACAGTTATGCCAATCTGCCGTCCGACATTACCCAGTATGTTGAGGTCGGATTTTGAGATGATAGTTTCCTTATCAGGCAGGAGTAAAATTACACCCACAAGATCCTCGCGGGCTATAATTGGAATGTAGACCAGTTTCCCGATACATTCTGAATCGATGATCCATTTAAGGCAACCCTTTATCTCATCAACTTTTCCAGTTATCCATGTCTTCTTCGTGTCAGGGATCAGGCTGAACAGCGGATCATCTTCCTTTAAGCAGTCCAGTTTTTCAACGATCTTATCCCTGAAACCAGTGAAAGAACATAGATCAAATCTGTGCTCTGCGGAATTGAAAAGATAAACTGAACCGGCAGAACAACCAAGATATGAGTTTATTTCTTTCAAAATATCCCTGAGGAAGTCTTCCATTTCCATTGAACTTGCGGCTATCATTGCCGTGGACTGGAGTATCACAAGATTGCGGTTCTTTCTTTGCAGGTCTTCCTGGGCAAGTGATATTTCAGTTATATCCTGGGTAGTTCCCTGGAACAGCATTTGCCTGCCCTCATTGTCCCATGTGACCTCGCCAAGAGAATGCAGGATGCAGATACTTCCATTCTTTTTGATGAAACGGGTTTTAGTGTCAAATTTATATCCGGGTATGGAAAGTGCCAGTTCTATGCATGAAGTGAAATCTTCCCTGTCATCCGGATGCATCCGTTCATAATAGTGAACTCTGCTAATGTTAATTTCCTCAGGAGAGTAACCCATTAAGTGATACATTTCATCTGACCAGAAATGTTTCTTTGTATGCAGATCTACCTCCCAGCTTCCAACATGCGATATTTCCTGTGCCCTTGACAGTCTTTCACGATGTTTCAGTATGGATTCTTCTGCTTTTTTTCGTTCGATGCTGTCAATAAAAATGTCCCCGACAACCCTCATTAGCTTTACATAGTTCTGCGGCCATTGCTTTTTACGGTCAATAGTATCAAAGCCAAGAAAACCTATCATTTTTCCGCCGGATTGTAAAGGTATGGAAAGCACGGATTCTATGCCTTCTTCCTGTAAAACGCTTTTTTCCCTGCTGGCAGAAGGTGGAAGTTTTGATGTATCCGGAATGTGAACGATCTCAGGGCTGGCCATTTTTTCCATCCACCACGGGAAGTTACGGCCGGGATAATTGTAAATTTTCCTGTTGTCCCTATTATTAGTGTGCCATTGGTATACCGTATCATTCTCATCAGGCTCCTGGGACAATAATATTAAGTAACTTCGATCAGCATCTGCGAAATCAGCCATCTTTTTGAGCGACTGCGCAATAGCATTGTCAATGTGTTCTGATTTCTTTCCAATGAAATTAGAAGATATTTCTGCAACAAGGTTCTCGAACCTTAACTGGGACAGGAGTTCATTTTCTGCAAAATTACATTTCTGAGCCATTTTTGAAACGGTCATACCAAAAAGAAGGAAGCCAATGAACACAAAGGACTTTACGTAAAAATCATAGAATGTCTCTTTTTCTTCAATCGAAAATGGCAGTATATTTACGGAAAAGAGTAGGTGAGCTATGTATGTATCTGCAATTAAAAATGTCAGACCGAAACATATTGAAATCAGTATTATCCTAACGTCTTTTCGCATATACGTTCCTACTACAAAAAGAAAAATTCATTTTGGCATTATTGATGCTTTAATTCATTTTCAACGGCATTATGGCTTACATTAGGCAAATATGGAGTATTTTATATATAACTTCCTATTTTATCCCGATTAAATAATCAGGAGGAAAAATAGGACTAAACTTATCATGCAAAAAAGGATTAGCTCAAACTGTTCATATGATAATTATTACCCAGTCTTACATATTTCTTTACAATTCCTCTTTATATTATTAAGCACTTAAATTCTTAAAGAGACAAGTATATGTAAAATGGCGCATTTACAAAGTAGGTTAAAATAGGTTAAATGGGTTGAGGTCACTTGAACGAGATCGAAACCTTACGGACATTATGTAGAAAAAGATATAATTGCATTTGTCCTTTAAACCTATAAAATCAAAATGCGCAATAATTATTGCACTTATCTGCGGAGATAGACAAAATGAAAGTACTAGTCAGTGATCCATTATCAGAACAGGGATTAACAATACTTCAGCAGCATTTCACAGTTGATGTCATTACAAAACTTTCCGAAGAGGAACTTGTTGAGAAAATACCGGAATATGACGCTCTTGTCATAAGAAGCGGAACACAGGTTACAAGAAAGGTCATCGAGGCTGCCGATAAGATGAAGATCGTAGGCAGGGCCGGTGTCGGTGTAGACAACGTAGATGTAGAAGCAGCAACAGAAAAGGGAATTATTGTTGTCAATGCGCCTGAAGGTAACATGCTTTCTGCCGCAGAACACACCATTGCTATGATGATGGCACTTGCAAGGAACGTGCCACAGGCCGATGCCTCCCTTAAAGCTAAAAAATGGGAGCGCAACAAGTTCATGGGTGTTGAGGTCAACGGAAAGACCCTTGGTGTTATCGGACTTGGACGTATCGGTGCCGAGGTTGCCAAGAGGGCACAGGGCATGAACATGAGCATCCTTGCTTACGACCCATTTGTCTCTGATGAGAGAGCAAAGGAGATGGGCGTGAAGATGATGTCCGTCCATGAGATCGTAAAGGAAGCGGATTTCATTACAGTTCACACACCACTTACCAAAGATACAAGAAATATCATCGATGCTGAAGAGTTTGGCATGATGAAGAAGAACGCAAGAATCATCAATTGCGCACGCGGAGGCATCATCAATGAGGAAGCTCTCGCAGAAGCCCTTAACAGTGAAAGAATTGCAGGTGCAGCGATCGATGTATTCACCAGTGAACCACCTTTTGACGGGCCACTTCTTGACTGCAAGAACATCATAGTTACTCCGCACCTTGGTGCTTCAACTGAAGAAGCACAGATCAATGTAGCTGTTTCAGTTGCAGAGGAAGTTGTTGCTGTACTTAATGGCGGAACTGCAAAGAGCGCTATCAACATCCCTTCCGTAAAACCGGAACTTATGACAATGCTTGCGCCTTACATCCAGCTTGCTGAGACAATGAGCAATGCATGTGCGCAACTCCTTGGTAAGAACTACGAGAAGATCGCAATATCATACAACGGTGACATTGCTGAGAAGGACACAAGACCTGTGACTGTTGCCGCACTTAAGGGTATGCTTCAGGTTGCCCTTGGTTCCGCAGTGAACTATGTGAACGCAGGCGCCCTTGCAAAGTCAAGGAAAGTTGAAGTTATCGAGAGCAAGTCCGAGACAACCTCAGAGTTCAGCTCCACCATTAAGATAGAAGTTACAATGAGTGATGAGAAAGTATCCATTGGCGGTACTGTTATTGCCGGCAAAGGAAAGATCATCAGTGTCAATGGTGAGCATGTGGATATCGTGCCAGCCGGATACATGATCGTTGCAAAACACATCAACAAACCAAATGTTATCGGGCCATGCTGTCTTGTACTTGGAAAGAATGATATCAACATATCAGGCATGCAAGTAGGAAGAGCTGAAATAGGTGGAACTACCATAATGGTTCTTAATGTTGATTCAGAAGTTCCTGAGAACATACTGAAAGAGATGAGAGCAGTTGAGGGAATAATCGACGCCAAGCTCATCAAATTATAATCTAAGACCGGATCTGAAAATATAAATTAAAAGGATGGTAGCAGTAAAAAATGATGCGAAAGCGAATATATCATCGGTTTCCGCACAGGACTGTGGAGTTTGAACAGAAATATCGCTACCATTCGGACCTTCCTTTTTTTGTGAAAGTGATGGCGAACATGGATGGCAAGTTCGGCATGTTCGTTACCGAATCGGTAACCAAAAGAGGTCACCGTATTCAGGCTAAAAGAGAGATCGGTGTGGAGATAGTTGCTAACGGTATTGATTTCTCACCCCTGAACTATGATACAGTGGAAGGTGTGCTTGACACACTTGAACCAGAGGGAATTGTGGATTTCAGGATACACCTGAGATACAGCTACCTTGACGGAAAGTACAACCGCGTGCCATTCAGGGGAGACATATATCTTGTCAGGGCCATCCTTGAGCATGAACTTCTTGTTCTCCAGATCAATCACATTGACGGTCCGAAGAGAACCGAATGCGGCAGAGTTGCTGATACTGTCATAGATGAACTTCGCAGAGGTTCCTGATGGACGAGCTGATGCTTGTTGCAGCTACCCCTTTCAAAAGAAACAACAAGAAATCCCTTTCAATTAAGGATTTTGAATTTGTGCTGTCCTTCGATCTAAAATGGATGGCACCAGATGCTGCATCCAAAATAAGGGATAAAGCGATAGTGGCTCAGTTGCTCAGGTTTGAAGGGGCAGAGCTTACGCCTGTTTTTGACATCTCGAAAATAGAGATACCGCATGGTTTCAAACCTTCCGGATCACTGTTCCAGGAAAGGTCAATAATAGAGGATATTATTGCCATGATAGTTGCAGGTTGTGGAAAGAATACCAAGGAAACCATAGTGATGATCAATAATAAGCAGGAAGAGCTTGGAGATCTTATTGATATTGAGATCGCAGGTCTGCTTGTTGCCAGGGAGATGGGATGCAATATCGATCAGATATATGACCGTGTTTGCAGTAAGGTCCTTGGAACCGGGGAAAGACCCACATAATCTTTATGTACTATTAATGTTATTCAAACACCAGTCTGAGTTTACAGACTCTATGTTCTTACTTAACTGACACCTAACGGATGTTCGAACGCACATTGTGCGTGAGTGAGAAAAACTCTTGCGGAGGAACATTATGAGCAAGACTACAAACGTAAAAATCCAAAGAAAGGCAAACCCACGCACCCCTGTGCTCATTGCAGCACTGAAGGAAGGGTCACGCCAGAATGAAGTCGCTATCTGGAGAGATGTGGCTAAGAAACTGGAAAGACCTGGCAAAAACTATGCACAGGTAAACCTCAGTAAGATCAACAGGTACGCAAAGGATGGAGAAACTGTCCTTATTGCAGGAAAAGTACTTGGCGCAGGACTCCTTGATAAGGCAGTCACCGTTGCAGCATACAACTTCAGTGCAACTGCAGTGGAAAAGATCGCAGAGGTTGGCGGCAAATGCCTGACCATTGAACAGATCATGGAAGAGAACCCAAAGGGATCAGGTATCAAGATCTTGCAGTAGGTGAAGAAGATGACAATTATCGATGCAGAAGGACTTATTCTGGGCAGACTTGCAAGTACTGTTGCAAAAAAGCTGCTTGCTGGTGAGAAGGTCGCTATCGTCAATGCTGAGAAAGCAGTGATCTCCGGTTCAAAGTACACCACAATGAGAGAGTACGATGAGACCCTGAGAAGAGGAAAGCCAGAGTTTGGCCCATACTTCCCAAAGAGACCAGACCGCATTCTTAAGAGAACCGTAAGAGGTATGCTCCCTTACAAACGCGCAAGGGGAAGAGCAGCAATGGCTAACCTTAAGGTATATGTTGGCATTCCAATGGAACTTGAGAACAAGGAATGCATAACTATCGAAGAGGCAAACATGAATCGCCTCAGTTCAAACAAGTACCTCAAACTCGGCGACCTCAGTATAAAACTCGGTGCTAAGTTCTAAGAAGGAGGAGAATCATAATGACTACTAAAGTTATAACCTCATCAGGTAAGAAGAAGACAGCTATTGCACGCGCAACAGTGAAGAAGGGAACCGGAAAGGTGCGCATCAACAAGAAGCCACTGGAGATCTTTGACCCAGAGTTTGCAAAGCTCAAGATCGTCGAAGCAGTTATGCTCGCTGGCGAAGTTGCTGAAGGCGTGGACATAGATGTCACAGTTAGTGGCGGTGGAATCATCGGTCAGGCAAATGCTGTAAGAACTGCAATTGCAAGAGGCATTGTAGACTGGACCAATGACACAGCTCTCAGAGATGCTTACATGGCATACGACCGTAATCTCCTGGTTAACGACTCCAGGCAGAAGGAAACCAAGAAATTTGGTGGACCCGGTGCACGTGCCAAATACCAGAAATCATACAGGTAGGCGAAAAGATGTTACCAGTTCGATGTTTCAGCTGTGGAAAAGTTGTCTCAAACGTTTGGGAAGAATACAAACAGCGTGTTGCTGAAGGTGAAGACGCGGCTGCTGTACTGGATGACCTTGGAGTTGTCCGCTACTGTTGCAGAAGGATGATCCTTTCACACGTCGAGCTAGTAGATACACTTGCCCCATACCAGTAAGGGGACCGTAGGGTAGCCTGGACCATCCTTCGGCGTTCGGGACACATGTATTTACTATGCGAAACACGCCGGAACCTGAGTTCAAATCTCAGCGGTCCCATGCCCTTTAATCAGGTACACTGGTTTGGATTGAAAAGTTACATGACCACATTCGGAGGGATTCCGAATAAAATTTATTTATCAGGGTTATCATTGACCGCATTAATGGCTATTCATACAGGAACACTTTTTGGAAGCAATAGGGGTAGCTATCTACAAATGGGCTGTTGATATTTCCATATATATTTTGATCAGGTGATCTATTGACTACTGAACATTACACCAGGTATGAAAAGGCAAGAATCGTTGGTGCAAGAGCACTTCAGATTTCTATGGGAGCTCCGGTGCTCATCGATGATCCAAGCATGAACTCATTA
Organism: uncultured Methanolobus sp.; assembly: GCF_963667555.1. NCBI lineage: Archaea > Methanobacteriati > Methanobacteriota > Methanomicrobia > Methanosarcinales > Methanosarcinaceae > Methanolobus > uncultured Methanolobus sp. Next base: position 174,691 of record NZ_OY763421.1, on the reverse strand, counting down.
TTCCTTGCCAAGAGAGAATATGAACTAGGAGTAATTCCTATTACTGTTAAACGAAATATTTGATTATTTTAGAACTATTTTAAGGTGATTTTATGGATTCAATTGAAGAAACTACAACTAATGAAGTTATTACTGAAGCAGGAGAAGAAGCAAAAACAACTTCCCTTGTACCTATAGACGAGTACCTTGCAGCAGGCGTACACATCGGTACCCAGCAGAAGACCGAGAACATGATGAAGTTCGTCTACCGTGTCAGAACAGACGGTCTTTACGTACTTGACATCCAGGCAACCGATGAGAGAATAAAGCTCGCAGCAGCATTCCTTGCAAACTACGACCCAAGAAGGATACTGGTAGTTTCCGCAAGACAGTACGGCCAGTTCCCTGCAAAGATGTTCGCAAAAGCAATCGGTGCAAAGTCAATGGTCGGAAGATTCATTCCTGGAACTCTTACAAACCCTAAGGTAGAGTACTTCTACGAGCCTGATGTAGTAATTGTAACCGACCCAACCGGTGACGCACAGGTGATCAAGGAATCTGTAAATGTAGGAATTCCTGTTGTTGCACTCTGTGACACTAACAACATGACATCAAATGTCGACCTTGTGATCCCAACCAACAACAAAGGTAGAAAGGCACTTTCCCTCGTCTACTGGCTGCTGGCAAGAGAGATCTCAAAGTCCAATGACACAATGTTCACTTATGAACTTGAAGACTTTGAAGCAGGAGTCTGAACTGACAACTTGTTAAAAGCATACTACATATAATCAAAAACCCTTATAGAATAATATAGGGTGATCAGTAGTATGAGACAAACAACCGTTGCCGGTCAATTCTACCCGCAAAATCCAAAAAGTCTGAAAAAGGAACTTAGCAGGTGCTTTAAGGATGTGGCTATCTCAGAGGAGCCCGTCCTTGGTGCTGTCGTACCTCATGCAGGATACGTATATTCCGGAGGGGTGGCAGCACATGCATATGCCAGACTTCCCAGGGCAGACACTTATGTCCTGTTTGGTCCGAACCATACAGGTTATGGCTCTGCCGTGGCTCTTTCCCAGGATAGCTGGACAACTCCGCTTGGTGTTGTAGAGACTGACAGGGAAATTGGAAAGCAACTTGCCGGTTCCATTATAGACTTTGATGAGCTTGCACACCATTTTGAGCATTCCATAGAAGTTCAGATACCATTTTTGCAGCATCGGTTTGACAGTGACTTTTCAATACTTCCAATATGCATGGGACTTCAGGACGAAGAAACTGCCATGGAAGTAGGAGCAGAAGTTGCCCGTGCAGTTAAAGCTACAGGAAAGAAAGTGGTTTTTATCGCATCCAGTGACTTTACGCACTATCAACCGGACCATGTTGCAAGGAAACAGGATAGCTACCTGATAGAAGCTATACTGGATATGGACATCCCTGAGTTTTACAGGCGCAGGGACGAAAAGAATATTTCTGCATGTGGATTTGGACCTATTGCGGCCATGCTTGCAGCTTCAAAAGAATTTGGAGCAAGCACTGCGTCGTTGATCAAATATGCAACAAGTGGCGATGTGAGCGGAGACTTCTCAGGAGTTGTAGGATACGCGGCGATCACTATTGAATAACAGCCCATGAGACTGGAATTCACAGATAGATCATACATATAAGAAAAGGATCAGGAAAACTATGATCACATGCTCCGCACCCGGAAAAGTATACCTTTTTGGCGAACACGCAGTCGTGTATGGAGAAAGCGCAATCTGCTGCGCAATTGAACTTCGCACAAAAGTAAGTGTGGAAAAATCCGATGAAGTGGTCATTGAATCTGTTCTGGGACGTACCGGACTTGATCATGATATCCATCCTTATGTGTCTTATGTCATCGAAAAGATGCGACAGTTTGCAGATATTCGGGGCGTGCGCATAGTCATAGAATCTGAACTCCCCGTGGGTTCCGGACTTGGTTCTTCGGCAGCAGTCACAGTTGCCAGCATCCAGGCATTGAATCATCTTTTTGAGTGCGATCTTTCCCTTGAAGACATAGCAAGGACCGGACATGAGATCGAAAGAATGGTTCAGGGTAACGCAAGCCCAACGGACACATACGTCAGCACCATGGGTGGTGTTGTTATGATCCCTCAAAGGAGGAAGCTGGACCTTATCTCCTGCCCTATCGTGGTTGGCAATACACACAAATTCTCTTCTACAAAAGAACTTGTAGGCAATGTTGCAAAATTGCGAAGCGATTTCCCGTCTGTGGTTGAACCCATACTTTCCAATATAGGACAGATGTCCATATTGGCAGAAGAACTGGTTGCCCAAGAAGACTACGAGACCATCGGAAAGCTCATGAACATAAACCAGGGGCTTCTGGATGCTATCGGCGTTGGTTGTGCAGAACTGTCTTCACTGGTATATGCCGCCCGTGACAGTGGTGCAATCAGTGCCAAGATAACAGGTGCCGGCGGTGGAGGCTGCATGGTTGCGCTGGCCCGGGAAAATAACGCTGAAGATATTGCAAAAGCAATAGAGAATGCTGGCGGAGAAGCCATAATTACAAAGAATACAACAGAAGGCGTGCGACTGGAGTCATTGCATGGATAACACTAATATTACTATCCTGAAGATCGGCGGTAGTGTCATCACTGACAAAAGTGCTGATGACGGTGCTGCAAGAATAAATGAGATCAAAAGAATAGCATCTGAAATTGCAGGGTTTGAAGGAAAACTTATCATCGTACATGGAGCAGGGTCATTCGGACATCCACAGGTCAAACGTTTCGGACTTACCGGAAAATTCGATCATGAAGGCTCCATAATTACTCACATGTCAGTAAGGAAACTCAACACAATGGTTGTTGAAGCCTTAAACTCAGCAGGAGTTAATGCATTGCCTTTACATCCAATGGCATGCACTGTCTCAAGCAATAGCCGTATAAAGAGCATGTTCCTTGAGCAGATCGAAGGAATGCTTGCAAACGGATTCGTACCTGTCCTTCATGGCGACATGGTAATGGACACCGAACTTGGAACCTCGGTTCTCTCCGGCGATCAGATAGTTCCATATCTTGCAATAAAGATGAAAGCTTCAAGAATAGGTATCGGAAGCGCAGAAGAAGGCGTGCTTGACGACAGAGGAGAAGTCATACCCATTATCAACAATGGAAACTTTGATGAAATAAAGGCATACCTTGGCGGTTCAGCAAATACAGATGTAACAGGCGGAATGCTGGGAAAAGTACTTGAGCTTTTAGAACTAAGTGAGCAGTCAAACAGCACTTCTTATATATTTAATGCAGGCAATACAGGTAATATATCTGATTTCCTGAATGGTAAGAATATTGGTACCGCTATTGGTACCGGGACAATTTAATAAAAGCATTTTGTAGACATAATATAAAGGTACTAATCATGAGCACTTCCAGAAGAAAGATCGAACATCTAGAACTATGCGCTGCAAGTCCGGTAGAATCAAGGAAAACAGGAGCAGGGTTTGATGATGTAATGCTTGTTCACAGGGCACTTCCTGAAATGAACATGGACGAGATCGATACATCGGTCCGTTTTCTGGAAAAAGAAATGAATGCACCTTTCATGATAGCATCCATTACAGGAGGACATCCCGAAACAACTGCAGTCAATGCTGCACTTGCTGAAGCAGTTGAAGAACTGGGACTGGGAATCGGTGTTGGTAGTCAGCGCGCTGCCATTGAAGATCCATCCCAGGAAGAATCATTCCGTGTTGTAAGGGACAAAGCACCCAATGCATTCGTTTATGGTAATATAGGTGCAGCCCAGATAAGAGAATACGGTGTGGAAGGCGTTGAAAAGATAATAGAGATGATAGATGCGGATGCCATTGCAGTTCACCTGAACTTCCTTCAGGAAGCTATTCAGCCAGAGGGTGACAGGGACGCATCAGGCGCTCTTGAAGTAATACGGGACATTTGTTCACTGGCAGTACCGGTAATAATCAAAGAAACCGGTGCAGGCATATCACATGAAGACGCATTCATATTGAAAGAAGCAGGAGTTGCTGCCATTGATGTTGGAGGTGTCGGAGGCACAAGCTGGTCAGGAGTAGAAGTCTACCGTGCCAGAGAAAGAAATGACACCGAATCCGAAATGCTTGGCGAATTGTTCTGGGACTTTGGAATACCTACTGCACCAAGTATCGTGGAATGTAGTGTATCACTTCCGGTAATTGCTACTGGTGGAATTAGAACCGGACTCGATATTGCAAAATCAATTGCTCTTGGAGCATCAGTTGCAAGCGCTGCCCTTCCTTTTGTGGGACCCGCACTACAGGGCAAGGATGCAGTGGTCAAAAGCATAGAACATATGCTAAAAGAAATGGAAGTTGCAATGTTCCTTTGCGGATGCAAGGATCTTAAAGATCTGCATCTTGCACCAGCGGTTATCAGTGGCTGGACACGCGAATATCTGGAATTGCGCGGTTTTAATGTAAAGGACTTTGCCCTGCGTTCAAAGAACAAGGACTTCCAGAGAGTTTAACATTCATCAATTAAAGGGAATATAAAAATAAAGTAGTTTTAATAATTAGAGGTTAATATATATGACAGAAATAGGAATTATAGCAGTCGGCGGATACAATGAAATGGGCCGCAATATGACGGCCATCAGGATCGATGAAGATATCATCATCGTTGATATGGGTCTTCGCCTGGACAGGGTCCAGATCCACGAAGATGTCGAAATAGATAAAATGCATTCACTTGAGCTCATTGAGATGGGAGCCATCCCGGATGACACCATCATGAAAGAAGTGAACGGAAATGTGCGTGCAATTGTCTGTACACACGGACACCTTGACCACATAGGTGCAATTTCAAAACTGGCACACAGGTACACCGCACCAATTATCGGAACCCCATACACAACAACCCTCATCAAACACCAGATCGAGTCTGAGAGGAAATTTGGAGTAAAGAACAATATCGTTTCTCTGAATGCAGGTGATTCACTGGAGATAACAAAGGAGATTTCCATTGAGTTCGTTAACACACAGCACAGTATAATAGACACCATATTCCTTGTTATCCACACAGTAAGCGGATCGATCGTCTATGCATGTGACTTTAAGCTTGACAGGACCCCAACCCTTGGTGAAGCTCCTGACTTTAACAGACTCAAGGAGCTTGGCGAGGAAGGAGTCATAGCACTTATCACAGAAAGTACAAATGCAGGAAGAAATGGTAAAGCACCTTCTGAAATGATCGCACATTCAATGCTAAGGGATGTTCTTATCGAGACAGAAGAATCCGATGTAGGAATGATAGTTACTACATTCGCATCACATGTTGCACGTGTAAACTCTATTGTGAAATTCGCTCAGGAAATGGGAAGAATTCCAGTACTTATGGGAAGTTCAATGGAAAGATACATTGCAACGGCTCACCAGATGGGATACATCGAGCTTCCGGAAGATGTTGAGATATACGGAAACCGCAGGGAGATAGACAAAGCTCTTGCAAAGATCATGGAAAAGGGTAAGGACAAATACCTGCCAGTGGTCACAGGCCATCAGGGTGAGCCAGGTGCTGTACTTGGAAGGATAGCAAACGGCGAAACTCCTTTCAAGATCGACAGGGGAGACCGCATAATATTCTCTGCAAATGTCATTCCAAACCCAATGACACAGGCAAACCGCTATGCACTTGAAACAAAATTGAAGATGCGCGGAGCCAGGATTTACGATAACGTCCATGTTTCAGGACACGCATACCGTGAGGACCACTGGGAACTTCTCAGGATGCTCAAACCGGAACACGTGATCCCTGCACATGGAACCATACAAATGCACAGCGAGTACATACAGATGGCAGAAGATGCCGGATACGTACTTGGTGACACTCTTCACCTTCTGAGGAACGGAGAAGAGCTCTACATTGATGAAGAGTAAAACTAGAATAGGGATGTTTATGGATCTTATCGAAGAGATTAAAAAACGTTCATCATACGTCGATAAAGGAATAGAGGATTATCTTCCTATCGACAAACCGTATGAACTTTATAAGGCAGCAAGATATCTTCCTGATGCAGGTGGCAAAAGACTGCGCCCTGCGACAGTTATCCTTGCCGCAGAAGCAGTAGGTTCTGATCTTGAGACAGTTCTTCCTGCAGCAGTGGCAGTTGAACTTGTCCACAATTTCACACTTGTCCATGATGATATTATGGACAGGGACGATATTCGCCGCGGAATGCCTGCGGTCCATGTAAAATGGGGAGAAGCAGGAGCTATCCTTGCAGGAGATACCCTTTATTCAAAGGCTTTCGAAATACTTACCCGTGCACCGGCAGGAGCACCGGAACGCAACCTCAAATGCATCGATATTCTTTCAAAGGCTTGCAGAGACATCTGCGAAGGCCAGTGGATGGATGTTGAGTTTGAAAGTCGCAACGATGTCACAAAGGAAGAATACCTTGAGATGATCGAGAAGAAGACCGGTGTACTCTACGCAGCTTCAATGCAGATAGGTGCAATTCTTGGAGGAGCGTCCGAGGAAGTATCAGATGCATTCTATGAATGCGGAAGACTCATCGGCATTGCATTCCAGATCTATGATGATGTCATTGACATGACTACTCCTGAAGAAGTTCTGGGCAAGGTAAGAGGAAGCGACCTCATGGAAGGCAAGAAGACCCTTATTGCCATACACGCACTTAACAAAGGTGTTGACATCAAGATCTTTGGAAAGGGAGAAGCAACAACCGAGGAGATCAATGAAGCTGTGCACCAGCTTGAGGAAGCAGGTTCCATTGATTATGTAAGGGACCTTGCACTGGCCTACATTGCAAAGGGCAAAGAGCTTCTTGACGTTGTTGAAGATTCTGAAGCTAAAACAATACTCAAAGCAATTGCAGATTATATGATCACAAGATCATACTGATCTGTCCTCTTCTTTTTTATTTTCTTTTGATTATAATGGCCCTGTAGAAATACTGCCATCTGGGCGATACAAAAGTTGCTTGTTATTGATTCCACAAAAAAAGAACCGTTTTTAATCTAAAAACAAAGTAACCATCCGCCGAAGGCGGCACATTCCAATGCCAGCATACAGAAACTGCTACAATTTTAGTACATTTGTTTTTAAAATGCCATAGATGTTTTGAAAAGAAAGTATTCCCAAGTATTATGCAGAATATTTTGTTCAGCCTTTTTGGAAAGTGCCGGCTTCGCCGGACCCTTCGGGTTGTTCAAGTTACTCATGACCGGAGATAGATTATATTGACCTGACAAATGGACCGGACTGACACAAAGATGTGATGGAAGGGGTTCTACAAAGCAATTGTTATCGCACATTATATTCTGATTTTTCACTGAGCTGCGCTTATGTAAAATCTTTGCAAAACCACCCTCTAAGCTGGAAAAAGCAGACGCAATGACAAAACAAAAAATAAAACAACAATAAAAATAAAAAAGAGGAATTGAAATCAGGAGTTATCCTGCTTTTCAATTACTGCCTGTGCTGCTGCAAGTCTTGCGATTGGCACACGGAAAGGTGAACAGCTTACGTAGTTCAGTCCGATGTTATATCCGAACTTAACGGAACTTGGTTCGCCACCATGTTCACCACAAATTCCTATTTTAATATCTGGTCTTGTGGAACGTCCTTTCTCAATACCGATCTTTACAAGCTCACCAACGCCTTCCTGATCAAGGACTGCGAACGGGTCGCTTGGAAGAATTGAGTTCTCGATATAGAATGGAAGGAATTTGCCTGCGTCATCCCTGCTGAAACCGAATGTTGTCTGAGTAAGGTCATTGGTTCCAAATGAGAAGAATTCTGCTTCCTTTGCAATCTTGTCTGCTGTAAGTGCTGCCCTTGGAAGCTCGATCATGGTACCTACCATATATTCAAGCTTGCACCCTTTCTCAGCCATAACAGATTCCGCAACTGCAACAAGGTCTTTCTTTGTAGAACTGAGCTCGTTCACGTGTGAAATCAGCGGGATCATAATTTCAGGAACTATGTCCATTCCGCCTGCCTTAAGCTCACATGCCGCCTCAATTATGGCACGAACCTGCATCTCATAGATCTCGGGATATGTAATTCCAAGACGGCAGCCACGGTGTCCGAGCATTGGGTTTGTCTCTTCCATGGAGTCCACACGTTCAAGGATCTTATGAATGCGCTCGATCTCTGATGCTTTTGAGCCTTCGGCTTCAAGGGATGCAAGCTTGTCTGCTATCTCCTCGTGTTTTGGAAGGAACTCGTGAAGTGGAGGGTCAAGAAGACGGATAGTTACCGGGAAACCTTCCATGACCTTAAAGATTCCAATAAAGTCCTCTTTCTGCATCGGAAGGAGCTTTTTAAGAGCTGCTTTCCTGGTTTCCGTATCTTCTGCAAGGATCATTTCCCTTACTGCAGGAATACGGTCCTCTCCGAAGAACATATGTTCTGTTCTGCAAAGTCCGATACCTTCAGCACCGAAGTCCTTTGCGACCTGAGCATCGTGAGGTGTGTCTGCATTTGTCCTGACACCCATTTCCCTTATCTCGTCTGCCCAGGAAAGAAGTGTGTCAAGTTCGCCGCTTACAGCCGGAGTTACAAGCTCAACCTTACCAAGAATCAGACTGCCTGTACTTCCGTCAATGGTCACATAATCCCCTTCCTTGACAGTTATGTCAGATACGGAGAATGTACAACTTCCTATATCGATGCTTACTGAACCACAGCCTGCAACACATGGCTTACCCATACCTCTTGCAACTACTGCTGCATGTGAGGTCATTCCACCTCTTACAGTGAGGATTCCCTGTGCTGCATCCATACCGCCAATATCCTCGGGGGATGTTTCGGTACGTACGAGAATTACCTTTTTATTGGCCTTTGCCATTTCTTCGGCATGCTCTGCGGTGAAAACAACTTTGCCCACGGCAGCGCCGGGGGATGCTGGAAGGCCGGTTGCAACAACTTCATATTCGGCCTGTGAATCAATTGTAGGATGTAAAAGACGATCGATCTGTTCGGGGGAAACTCTTGTAACTGCTGTTCGTTTGTCAATGAGACCTTCATTGACCATATCAACAGCAATTTTTAACGCCGCCGCCGCAGTTCGTTTACCATTTCGCGTCTGAAGCATGTATAATTTGCCTTCCTCAATGGTAAATTCGATATCCTGCATATCGCTGAAGTGATTCTCGAGTTTCTTGTAGATTCCCTCAAGTTGTGCATATGCTTCAGGCATGTTGTCCCTAAGAGTGGATATAGGCTCAGGAGTTCTGATACCTGCTACGACATCCTCACCCTGTGCATTCATGAGATATTCACCGAAGAAGCGCTTATCTCCTGTTGCAGGGTCCCTTGTGAATGCCACACCAGTACCTGATGTCTCACCCATGTTACCATAGACCATGGACTGAACGTTAACGGCTGTACCCCATTCGCCAGGAATATTGTTCAGGCGTCTGTAAGTGATAGCACGCTGGTTGTTCCATGAATTGAAAACAGCATCAATTGCCATCTGAAGCTGCTCACGTGGATCCTGTGGGAAATCGTTACCGGTTTCCGTTCTGATGATCTCCTGGAACTCTTCTGCAAGCTCCTTGAGAGCATCTGCATTCAGGTCAGTATCCAGTGTAGCACCAAGGTTCTTTTTCTTAGCGCTGAGAGCAGATTCGAACTTCTCATGTTCAATGTCAAGTACGACATCACCGAACATGGTAAGGAACCTACGGTAACTGTCATAGGCAAACCGTTCGTTGCCTGTCTTGTTTGACAGAGCTGTGACAGTATCATCATTTAAACCAAGGTTCAGAACAGTGTCCATCATTCCTGGCATTGATACTCTTGCACCGGATCTGACAGATAGAAGTAATGGATTCTCGTTGTCCCCAAATTTCTTGCCAGTTGCCTTTTCGAGCTTTATTATTGCGTTGTTTATCTGGTCAATAACCTCTTCAGGATAAGCCCCCTTTTCAAGATAAAGTAAACAAACTTCCGTTGTTATAGTAAATCCTGGTGGAACAGGGATTCCCAGATTGGCCATCTCTGCTAGGTTGGCTCCTTTGCCACCCAGCAGATCTTTCATACTATTTTTACCTTCAGTTTCTTCGTTTCCGAAAAAATATACGAATTTGTTATCTGCCACCGAATTTCCTCCATGCATAGAACATATGATGGACATTCAATTAGTATAAGTCGTGCCACAATTGTTCTTTTATAACTTTAAGGTTGTGGTCTGTGATAGTGTAGCATAGCTCCCGGATATTTATTAAAATTACAACATAAAAACATGATTGGGGTCATTGAATTTAACACATGATAAAATGAAAGATCAAAAGCTACGATCAAAATTTAATAGGATTTTATAGTGACACAATTCTGGCATGTTCTGGAAGATTATAGATATGTTTTTGTACTGAAAAAAACTAATATTAAAACGCTTACGATATATTTATATACCATTAGCGGAACATATAGTACAAAAACCTAAATACAATAAACGAAAGCATATGAAACGATTAGGTCAGATACTGCACATTTCTAAGCAGAATGAAATCGTCGTCAGAGGCGACGAAAAACAGTTTTCCGGGTCAATGAGGGACTTGCCGCGAATAAACTCTTTTGTTCTTGACAAATCCATAAAACCCATCGGAAAGGTTTCCGGCATATTTGGTCCAGTGGATCAGCCTTATTTTACTCTGAAGCCTGACAAGCGAGTTATAGCTTCCGGATTGGAACGGCTTGTGAATGAACGAGTTTACGTTCAATGAAGGATTGCAGGTTATATGATATATTACTTATGCTGTGAGCTGTGAATGATTGAGGATACACATATCAAATATATTTTCATGAGAGATTCTTTAAAGGTGATATGAATGGTCGAAGTAGAAAGGGTACGATATTCCGATACGTCCGAAAGAGAAAAGATACGTGCAATGATCAAAGCACGTAAAGAGAAAGATAAGAGCGCTGAAGTAGAGAAAGCAAAAGTCCAGTGTCCAGAGTGTGGCAGCCGCAACCTTGTACAGGACTACGAGAGAGCTGAACTCGTATGTTCTGACTGTGGACTTGTAGTTGACGCAGAATTCGTTGATGAAGGACCAGAATGGCGTGCTTTCGATCATGATCAGAGAATGAAGCGTTCCCGTGTGGGTGCTCCAATGACCTACACCATCCACGACAAAGGTCTGTCCACAATGATCGACTGGAGAAACCGTGACTCGTACGGTAAATCCATTTCATCAAAGAACAGGGCACAACTTTACAGGTTGAGAAAATGGCAGCGTAGGATAAGGGTAAGTAACGCTACGGAAAGGAACCTTGCGTTCGCTCTGTCTGAACTTGACCGTATGGCATCGGCTCTTGGTCTGCCAAGAACTGTACGTGAGACTGCCGCAGTAGTATACAGGAAGGCAGTTGACAAGAACCTCATCCGTGGAAGAAGTATTGAAGGTGTTGCAGCAGCAGCACTTTATGCAGCATGCCGCCAGTGCAGTGTTCCAAGAACACTTGACGAGATAGGAGAAGTATCAAGAGTAAGCAGGAAAGAGATCGGTAGAACATACCGTTTCATCTCAAGAGAGCTTTCACTGAAACTCATGCCAACCTCACCAATAGACTACGTACCAAGATTCTGTTCAGGACTTAACCTCAAAGGTGAAGTACAGTCCAGAGGTGTGGAGATTCTCAGGCAGGCTTCCGAGAAAGAGCTTACCAGTGGCCGTGGTCCAACTGGTGTCGCTGCAGCAGCAATCTACATTGCATCAATCCTTTGTGGCGAGCGCCGTACACAGCGTGAGGTTGCTGATGTTGCAGGTGTAACTGAAGTTACCATCCGTAACAGGTACAAGGAACTTGCAGAAGAGCTTGACATTGAGATCATTCTCTAAGCGACAATATATAAATACTAACAAATAAAATGACAAATAAAGAACAAAGGAAGTTCGTACCACCACTTCCTTTGTTAAAAACCTTTTTTCTTTATTACCACATTTATTATTACAAATCTTTTTTAACACTTGACCCGATTAAACAGTGTAGACTATGTTCGAACTGCTTGAGATGCTGGCGATCGGATTTGCCGTGGGAATGACCGGAGCACTTGTACCCGGACCTATGCTTTTTGTGACAATAGACACATCCCTGAAAAGAGGATGGAAAGCAGGCCCGGAGGTATTCATCGGACATGCCATACTGGAATTTCTGGTGTGTCTGCTGATAATATACGGCATCACAGCAGTCAGCGACAACACTGTCATGGCAATTTCAATCCTCGGTGGAGCCACTCTTATTGTGTTTGGAATACTTACCATGAAAAATGCAAAAGGAGCAGCAAGTTCCATGCACAGGCACGATAAAGCTACTTCAAAGCCTGTTCTGGCAGGAATAGTAACTTCAGCGTCAAACCCTTATTTCTGGCTTTGGTGGCTGGCTGCGGGAAGCGCACTTGTGTTGCGTGGTCTGGAGATCGGCCTGATCGCAGCCGTAATGTTCATGGCAGGTCACTGGCTTGCAGACCTTGGATATTTCACTGTCGTTTCCACATCGTTCAGCAAAGGAAAGAAGCTCATGTCCCCAAAGGTTTATGAAAGAGTGTTACTTTCTTGTGGCATATTTCTGGTCCTGTTCGGATTATGGTTCATTATAGGTACGTAGACATGAATAGAAGTTGCATCAAAGTTCTGAAGAAAAAAGGCGAGCCGATACGCAGATTACTGCTGGAAATGGACCTGCTGGACAATTCTGCACGAATTGCTTCGCAGGAAGATTTTCTCTTACTTCCACTCACACGCAAACCAGAGAATGCAGAACTTAAAGAACTTCCCGGAGAGTTCGAGCTTACCGAGCATGAGTTTGAGGAACAGAAAGGACAATTGAAGCTTGAAGACCTGCTGGATGTTGTACCCCATTTTGAAATAGTCGGAGATATCGCACTCATAGAGGATGACGTTGCTGAACCTGAAAAAGTAGCAGATGCCATCATGAAAGTGAAAAAGAACGTCAAGACCGTTCTTGCAGCCATGAGTCCTGTAGAAGGAGAGTTCAGAACCCGCAGGTTCAGAACCGTTGCAGGAGAGAACAGGACATCCACAATACACCGGGAATATGGTTCCAGATTCTACATTGACCTTGAGAGAGCTTATTTTACACCGCGTCTTGCAACCGAGCGTTCACGTATACTTGAGCAGGTAAAAGAAGGCGAAACAGTTGTTGATATGTTTGCAGGTGTCGGCCCATACAGCATTATGTTTGCCAGGAAAAGCCCGGACATCCGTGTGATAGCTATAGACAAGAACCCGGATGCTGTTGAGTTCCTGCGCCACAATGTTGAGCTCAATTCAGTTCCAAACGTGGAAGCTATAGAGGGCGATGCGAACCTTGAAGCTGAAAAATATGCCGGTATCGCAGATCATGTGATCATGAACCTGCCTCACAATGCAAATGAGTTCCTTGACGCTGCTGTGAAAATCTGTACTACAAACGGTATCATCCACTATTACGATATTACACCGGAAGACGACCTCTTTGAGAGTTCCCTTAAACTTATCGATGATGCTGCAAAAAGAGCAGGAAGAAACACTGAACTTATAGAGTCCCGTGTCGTCCGTTCCTATGCTCCGCACCAGTTCAACGTGTGTATTGAAGTGAGAGTGCTTTAGCCGATATTAGTAAAGCTTAAGCGAAATTATTAAATCATTATATAGAATTATACTGTCGTTCAGTTTTGCCTCTGTGGCTTAGGGGTATAGCGGCTGATTCGTAATCAGCAGGTCGGGGGTTCAAATCCCCCCGGGGGCTATAAATCACGGGGTTAGAAGCCCCGTGTATCTTATACTCTTAAATAATGCGATTGGCTTAGAATCCATTCTCGTAGGAGTTCGTGCGTTCGAATCGCGCTTTCTGCACCAGTTTTACAAAATCAATAATTTACATGTATTTTTCCTTTTTCAAATCACTTACGGTCTCTCAAATATAGAATAACAGTTCAAAAACTTTATATTGAAGACCGAACAAGTATACTAATATTATGCCGGTTAAATCTTCATTTCTTCCGAAAGAAGGCTTACAAGGAGAAAGCATTCCTTCCCACATTACGTGGGAAAATCTGGACTACGATACTTTGTTATTAAATTACCCTTCTTTTTTATTCATCAATGAAATTTACAATGCCAGCAATTTACGCGATTTTGATACCAACCATGCTCTTGAAATAAGCAATGAAGATGTAGATGTGGATGGTTATCTTGGTTTGCTTTTTAAATCAACTAGATCACAAGATGATGAAAAAGTGACAGGTTCTGTCAGTTTTTCATTTTTAAAGAATAAAGAAGTTGTTCATTTTACAAATAAAGAAATATCACTATACAGGCCTCTAATTAAGTTAATTGATACGCCTTTGTCTATAAACGTTACATTTCCTGAAAAGAAGGTAGAGAATAAAATCAAATTGAAGAATGTCGGTGATGCAACTTCTGTAATTGGTATAATTACCGCGGAATATAGTGACGTAAAAGAAACATTATCAGATGATCAGAAAAAGTTCCTAGATGAATTTAATAGTTCTTTGCAAGATGAAGTGCAATTCTTAATAGATACTTATCCTAAGTATGAATCTTTTTTGAATACTTTTCTTGAACATGAAATAAATGACTCAAATGTAGAAACACGAAAAATCAATGAAGAATTGGAATATATACTTCAGAATGACATTTTGTTTGCAAATTCTTTTTTCGATTCCATACAAAGGGTATTTATGTCTAATATGAAATTCAAAACACTAGTTGATAATTTTATTGCTTATACTGAGTCACTGGCGAGCAGTAAAATATTGATACTTAATCCATTTGCAATTATTGAAATATCCAAAAAACCACAAAAAGTACACCTCAAATTGATTCAATCGGATTTACTTCTAAATGAATACGAACCAATATTCTTAAGTCCAATTGAAATATCTGCCAACGAAAAAGGGAATATTGAGTTGCACAAGCTTTTTAACTGGGGGGAAAATGGATCCTTTAATCAGTAAGCTTTTACCAGTTGTTGGTAAAATCTATAAGTCTTTTGAGGAAGCTTCAAAAATCACTAGTGAGGAAATCACTGTAAGATGTCCCGAGAACAGAGGTATATACAGTATAAGCTTTGAAATAAAAAAAGGATTTAGAAGGGACATTCTCAGAAAAATATCTACTCCTGTGCATAATCTAGAAAATGTAAAATTGACTGGTTTGCCGTTCTTTACTTCGGAAAATAAGGCTGTAACTTCTACTAGGAATCAGTTTGATATTAATTTTAAAGACTTATCACCAGATATTGAAATGTTTGTTGCTGAAGTGGAATTCACACTAAGTGACAGAAACTATTTAGATGGTTTTGTTCAAAGAAGTAGTCAAACAGAATCGATTACAGATTCCAAAAATGAATACTGGATGCATGCACAATTAAAAAACCTTCAAGCACTTAAAACCAAATACGGAGATGTTAATCTACGTGATTTAGACTTTTTTGTTGATGTTGCAGTACATGAAGATGTCAAAACCCAGTTGCCATCCTCATTCATAGATGATATAAAAATTGTTGATGCATGGCTATCAGAATCTAATCGTGAAATGAAACATAAGTATTCAATGGAACATATGAGACATTCGAAAAAAACAAATTATGGTGGTAAAGAAAGAATATTTCTTCGACAACTAAATGAGCTTTTTGCTCCTACTAAATTTTGTTCTTTTGTTGATGTGCAACATCCATTTCATTATTCCAATTGTGAAAAGGGTGGGGACTTTTTGGATTTATCGCAGTTCATGAATTTCCCCCGAAGTGTAACAGTAATTTCTAGGACAAATTTGAGTTATAGTAATCCAGCATCAGAAGGCAAGCTAATTTACAACAAACAAGCTTTGAGAAATGAGATAAAAACTATTTTTGATTGATGTTTACACACAAAAATTGACTTTATGTTTTATCAATCGCGTCAACCTTTTACATTATTCTAAATACTAAAAAAGGCGATAAGGATTAAAATCCATTTCCCAATTTCCTCACTTCCTTTGCCCATAAATAGAATTTCCAATCACTCAAAATCCTGTTCTTAATTCTCTTGAGTGTGCTCTTATGCTTAATTCCATACACATTTACTTCCTTTGGGAGTCTGAGCCAGTATTTTATGTCGGATGGACTCCTCATCAATTAAGGTCTGTGCTTTCTGAAGTTCTAAATCCTTTTCATTAATGTTATTTTCTTCCTTGCCAATGAGAATTTTCTCCATTAAAACGTGGCACGATTTAAAAAGAACAAAATAATTTTCGCAACCACCTAAAACGAGTAGTACAAACTTGAAATTTATACTAATTAATTCTTTAAATAGGCAACACCTATCATTATCATGTCCATAAAAGGCGAAAGTTGCAGTCGACGATCCTGGCAGATTACACGGCTGCAACTAATTAACAAACCCAGAGGTATTGTCAATGAACAATTCGACGTATAACAATATTAATTATTCGGATGAGATCACTTCTCATCTTCCACGATCACTGCAGCTGATGATCTTCATTGAAGAAAAAGCGAATGATGGAGTCAATGCGATATTAAATGAAATCGCTGCCGGAAAAACGACACTTGAGGACGTGAAGAGGAAAAGAGGTATCTAATTCACTAACGCTGGTGAAAATACTCCGTTTTCGAATAATGAAATAGCAAGTATAACCAATGTTTAGAGGTGATACAATTTCATTTCCTATCCGAATTCCAATGATTAAGGTACAGTCTCTTCCTCTTCCACAGAATGCAATCGACTTCTATATCGATTCTGGAATTGAGGAATTGTATCCTTCCCAGGGAGAAGCTGCGAATAGGGGCCTTCTGGAAGGAAAGGATATTCTTGCTGTTACATCCTTTGTCAGCGAGAAAAGGCTGATCGCAGAACTTGTGATACTCAGGCATGTTCTTAACGGTGGAAAAGCTCTATACATCACTCCATGGCCATCCCTTGCGACTGAGAATTGCAAACATTTCAAAAGGTTCGAGTTGCTGGGTGTAAAAGTTGGCAGATTCACAGGAAACATCGAATCAAGAGCAGAGCAACTGGATGATTATGATATCATTGTTTGCACTCTCGAAAACATAGATTCGATGATGGTTAATGGAACAATGTGGATCAATAGCTTTTCTATAATTGTCATGGACGAACTCAATCTTCTGGGAGATCCTAACATAGGATGTACCATGGATGTTGTGATCACCAAATTGAGAAGTATTTCTGATGTCCAGAGGGTCTACCTTTCGGAATCTATCGAAAATGCTGAGGTTCTTGCAGACCATTTGGAAGCGGAACTTTCAATTAATGAATGGAGACCATATTTCCTGCATGAAGACCAATCCTTCTGTAAAATCATGCAGTTTAATGAAGGAACTGAATCTTTCAAAGCAGTGGATGAGCATGAAATAAAGGATATGGCAACGGACATAATTCTTGATACGATCAGGCAGGACATACAATGTGTTGTATTTGCAAAGACCTCGAAAAATTGCATTGATCTTGCACAGAAATTCTCAAATTTCCTATATTCAGAATGCACGCTCATTAATGATCTACTTGATAACGATACTAAGTATGCTCTTAATAATATTGCGAAAAAAATAGAACAATCAAGCAAAAAGCAAGAGTCAAAAGTACTGGCTGATTGTATACGCAATGGAGTGGCTTTTGAACATGGAAAGCTCAAACCTGTTGAGCGTGAACTTATAGAAACAGGATTTAAGGACAAATTCATCAAAATGATATTTGGCACGTCTGCAATTGATGATGTGCTGGATATTCCTCCCAAAATGCTTATAGAACGGCATTCCTGCTGGTACCATCTTAAATCTGGAGAGACTCCATCTCTTGTATATGGTTTCAACAAAATGATCCGAAAAACAAGCCGGCGTCCTCCACATCCATATGGTTATTCAGTTCTCCTTGAGAAAAAGCACAATGGTTTTGAACTTCTCCAGGAAAAGTTGATCTATCTTAAAACTGGAAAAGCTGAATCATACGAAAGGGATGTGTACACGCTCAGACGCCATGTTCTTGGTATTATAAGCAGCGATATGGCCAATTCTCCATCAGAAGTAACAGAATTCTTCTCCAGGACATTCTCAGCCTATATGGGCAATTCTGTTGACTTTGTCCAGGAAACTTTAAACTTCCTTTGTGATCAGGATATGATCAGTTACAATGATGAAAAGTTATCAATAACGCCATTAGGAGGACTGGTTTCCAGCATGAATATTGATCCATCCACATTGGCAACCATTGTTCATGAGTTAAACATTGCTAACACCAATGCCATGGAAATTACGGAAATGTCAATTCTTCAATTGATCTGCAAGACTGTTGATTTCTGCACGGTTGATATTAAGAATAGAGTTGAAGCTAAAGATTATTACGATTATGCAGATGCTCACAAACATGAAATTATCGATTTTCCTGATTTCAATAAAATTGATAAAACCCAAAGGGAACATTTTCTTGAAACAATAAAAAGCGCACTGATTTTAAAGGAATGGATAAATGAAAGTGATGTTGGGAAAATCAATGCCAAATATCCAAGCACTAACGGGGATTTGCACATTCTTAAAACACATGCATTATGGATTGCCAGCGGAATGAAACTAATTGCAATCCTTAAAAACCAGAACTTAGATTTCAATGATCTTGATATCAGATTGAAATATGGCGTATGTGCAGAACTTATTCCACTGGTATCAATCAATGGGATTGGCCGCAAAAATGCACGTAAATTGTTTGATAATGGGATAGAGTCTGTCGACATGCTGAGTTCATTGTCGTTTGAACAAATAGCAAAAATAATAGGGGAGCAGCTAGCAGAAAAGGTTTGCAATCAACTTAAAATTCCCATCCCCACTAAAACAAAAAGCAGGAAAAAAGTATATAATTCTACACTTAATTGTCAAAGATCAATAATTGAATATTATAATCCGTAGGCGGTTAAATACTTTTTTTTGATTTAAATCGATCATGAAAATGAGAATATCCAATAACTGCCTATGCATAATCCCAAAATCATTTTTTAGAAGTCTATAGGGATATTAAAGGGAAAAAAGACTGATATTTTAGCGATAAGAAGCCATACTCTTTCCTTTTGGCACAAATTTACTAATCATGAAATAAAAAGAAGTTTTGCTGATGCTGAGAATATTTGAATATTGTAGTATTAAATGTTTTCTAGTTAGGTCTAAATCAAAAAATAAATAAAGTGATACATTCTAAACCTATTATGAAAAAATCAGAAAGTTTATGTCTGAATTTTTACGGCGGCGGACTATGCAAAGAGAGATGTAGGAAAGCTAAAAGAGAAATAATAAAAAAGTTTGTAGAAGTGAATGATTGGTATCCTGAGACTGAACTAATAGATTATGTGAAAGTAAATAAATTGTGTTATAATAGGAGTAATTTTGATAGATCTTATATGGATAGGTTTGTGTCTGATGAAATAAATATTTTAGAAGGCCCATGTAAACATTTATACTGCACTAATAAAGAATTAATAAGCTATTGTTTAAAAAAAGACATCCATACACTTCGTATACTGGTCAATTGTGTCTATACTAAGGATAATTATCCTGAGCTTTTTAAAAGTGAATATTATCTAAGTATGCTAGACTTGGTTATCGATAATCTGGCTCAATATGTTAGTTTGGATAAAAATTTCAACTTCACTTCATCTGAAAGGGAAATTTTGAAACATTACTTAAAGTATACCTATTCAGGCCTAAAATTTTGCTTGGATCCGGATTTTGATAGAGAAAACATTGAAGCATATAAAACCAAAGCAATTGATAAAATTAGGGTTGAAAATGTAGGTTTTGTTTTTGCTTATCTTGACACATTGAGAATTACAGATTCAGTGAACATTGATACTTCTATTTTTGATGCTAAATTAAACATCCCAGGTAATCAATTATCGAATATAGCCGAAACAATAAAAACACAAATTAGAGAGAAAATTAAAGTACAACTAAGGAAGTCAGATAAGCTCTTCACTGAACCTCCTGTAAGATTCATTGAGTGTTATACATACATTTGTATTATGGAACACTTTGTGGCTGAAGATGCTGCATTGGGTTTAAGACAAAAGTTACCTGAATTTGATTCTGATGCTGAAAAAATGATGAACTTACTAGGAAAAATGATATTCGAATATATGAAAGAATAACCTTCCAGATTATATGCTTCCATAATCTGCATAATTTCACAAAGTATAAATATTAACTTTTATATTATATAGATATAAATAATGAAAAGGTCTTCTTCATATGGCAACTGGAAAAAAATCAAAAACCAAAGAAGATATTGATTTTATCTTTGTGCATGCGGCAGATCTTCACCTCGACAGTCCTTTTCATGGACTTTCAGGCATCAATCCCCAGTTGAGTGATGTGATGACAAAGGCCACTTTTGCGGCCTATAACAACATCATTGATCTTTGCATCGAGAAAAATGCAGACTTTCTTCTGATTGCCGGTGATATTTATGACAGTGCCGACAAAAGCCTATATGCTCAATTGAAATTCCTTGAAGGTCTTAAAAGACTCTCTGATGCGGGCATTGCAACTTACATCACACATGGGAATCATGATCCTCTGAATGGGTGGTCCGCAAGTCTGGAATGGCCCGATGATGTTATAGTGTTCAGTGGCGACGATGTAGAAAACGTTCCAGTGAGCAGGAATGGCAAAGTGATAGCAAATATCAGCGGAATGAGTTATAGGGCAAAACATATTCAGGAAAATCTTGTAAAGCGTTTTCAGCAGAAAGATTCTGGCTCACCCTATGCTATAGGCATGCTTCATTGTACTGTTGGTTCAGGCGAAGGGCATTATCCTTATGCGCCTTGCACTGTCCAGGATCTAAAAGAAACAAATTATGATTACTGGGCTCTTGGGCACATACATAAACCGCAGATAATCGAAACAGAACCTTTCATTGTCTATTCCGGTAATCCTCAGGGCAGAGACCCCGGTGAATTGGGTGAGAGAGGATGCATGGTAGTGGAAGTAGACAAAAAAGGCAATACAACTGTCAGTTTTGCTCCGGTCGATTCTGTTCGCTGGTACGTTGAAGAGTTATCTGTAAGCGAAATCGAAACCGAAGCTGATCTTATTGAATTACTTGAAGAAAACATGGACAGACTTTCTGAAATCTCAGAAAACAGATATGTCATCTGTAGGTTCATTCTTCGGGGTCGAAGCCCTTTGAAAAGGCTTCTGATAAAAGAAGGCTTTTTGAATGATATTGTTCAACACCTGCGAGATAACTATGATGTAGGTTCTGGTTCTGTTTGGTTAGAAAGGCTAAAGGACGAAACATCTTATCCTTTTGAACGTGAAGGTCTTTTGGACAGACAGGACTTCATCTCTGATCTCTTGACCATAACCGACGAGATATGTTCAGGTAGTACTGGTCTGAATGGACTTGATAGACCTTTGCATGATCTTTTTGGAAAAGGAAAAGTAAGACACCTATTAATGTCTCTTGATGAAGAAGAGAAAATACAGATTTTGAGGGATGCTGAAGAGTTGCTTCTGGACAAGCTGATACCGGAGACTGAGTATGAGAATAGCTGATCTGAACATAGACGGGTTTGGCAAGTTCAATGATTTTTCCATCCACAACCTGGGTGAAGGGCTAACTGTCCTGCATGGTAAGAACGAAGCAGGAAAATCTACTTTGCTCTCGTTCATCAGGCGAATGTTTTTTGATTTTCCGAACCAAAGAGGTAACTATAACCACTATCCAGCTTTTAATGGAGGACTTCATGGTGGCAGGCTTTTAGTAAACACAAATGATGGGAATAGTTACACGATTGAAAGATATGCAAGCAAGGGGTTGAAACTTTATCTTTCAGATGGAACCATTAAAGGGGAAACTGAACTAAGAAATATACTTGGTAGTGCAGACAATGATGTTTTTGAGAATGTTTATGCCTTTGGTCTGGACGAACTGCAGGACTTCAACAGACTGAACGGTAATTCCATCAGTGGGAGACTATATAGTGCAGGAACTGGTATTGGTTCTGCTTCTATTCCATCAATAAATGATTTTTTCGAAGATAAAAAAGGAGCTTTATATAAACCCACTGGGAAGAAACCGTCAATCAATGTTCTTTTCAATCAGATAAAGGAATTGGAGCAGCAGGTTGCGAAAATTGAAGATGGACAGCATGAATATGATCTGCTTCACATAGATATCAATACAAAGGAAAAAGAGATAGCTGACCTGAAAGATGAAAAGTCATCTCTTCTGATAAAACAGGAACATAATAAGGCTCTATTATCAGTATGGGACGACTGGATAGACCTTCAAATGCATAGCAACAAACTTGAAGAACTTCCTGTGATTGACAGTTTCCCTGATAACGGGCTTAACAGATACAACAGCATCAATGATAAAATCCAGAGTTGTGGAGAGATCATTGAAGATCTGAAACGTTCTATTGAAAGGAACGGTAATGAACAAAGCAATATTGAGATCGATGAAACTCTGCTGGCACAGAAAGAAACCATACTTGAACTTGACAAAGGAATTGAGAAGTACAGGGCAGAAAAAGAGGAACTTCCAAATCTGGAATCCTCTTTAAAACTGGAACGGAAAAAACTGGAAGCAAAGCTTGATGAACTTGGACCAGACTGGAATGAAGATAAGCTGAATAAGTTCGACAGGTCAATACCCGCAATCGATGCTGTACGCAAACGCCACGGAGATCTACAGACTATTGATGGAGAGATTAAAGAGTTAGATCAGAAAATCCAGTTTGTCAAGGATTCTATTTTAAATAAAAGCAAGAACTCGGAAGATCTCTCCGGGAAACTGCTGGAACAAAGGTCTTCAATCCTGAAAATGGCAGACAGGGTTGCCGGGTACAAAGACAATGCTGAAAAAATAAGTTCTGATAAGATAAAGTTAGCTAATAAGAAGAAAGAGCTTGTCCAAGTATTACAGGATATTGGCAAGGAGTGGAACGAAAACATGCTGGAGAGCTTTGATCTGTCCAGCAGTGCAAAACTCCACATTAAAGCCTTGGTATCTGCTTTAGAAGGAACGGAATCAAACATTCAGGGTCTTGAAACACAGCTTGAGTGGATTACGGGTGAAATTGAAAGGATTGATCATAGTATCAATGGAATTGATTCTAAGATCAGTGCTATAGATGTAAAGATCCCCGAAAACAAAAATAATGAAATGCTTGCTCTTTTGAAAAGCCTTAGGGCAAGATATCCTTCTCTTAAGGAAAAGGAAATAGATCTCAGGTCTTTAGAGAGGGATGAGAAGTTTGCTTCCATGCTTAAGCAGACACCAGTTACAACTGGCCAGCGTATGCCTATGTGGCCAGCGGGTGTTTTTGGGATAATAGGTGTTGCGGGCCTTGTGACTGGGTATATCTATGATAAATTACAGGGTGGCATTATCGCATGTGTGGGAATGTTCATTGTAGCAGTGGTCTATTCAATATCAGTGAAGAATGCTGCTAAGAATACTCAGCCTCCTGTGCACAACACAGATTCTGCTCAGTCTGTCAATGCAAAAGATCAGATTGAGAGGGATATCCTGTTAACTAAGGAAAACATGCTGAAGGATGCCATCTCCTGCGGCTTTGAAAACATACCAGAGATATCTGTACTCGAAGAAAGATATGATGAGATCAAAGAATATGCTCTTAGTCTTAAGTCTGTTTCAGAGCTCAACTTGCAGAAGAAGGAACTTGAAAAGGACAAGTTTGCATCAAATGAAAAGTATGATCAGCTTGAAACAGAAATTAATGAGATGAAATCTGCTTATCAAAAAGCAAAAAGTGAATGGAAAGGATGGCTTGTTTCATGCAGCCTGGATGCTGACATAGTACCTGAAGACATTCATGATAAACTTGCTCTTATTAGAGAAGCGAAGGAAAAGCAGACTGTTATAGCAGAGCTTAATTCTCAGGTACTTTCATATGAGTTATCCATTACAGAGTTTGAAGAAGATGCAACGAAACTCATTAAAATTTGTAACTATGATGCATCGGACCGTTCTCTGGACCTGGCTATTATTAAGTTGCGCGATGAAGTCGATGCAGAGTCTGCCAAATCCGGGAAGGCTGAGCAGGTGAAAATGGATCGTGAAGATCTTGAAAAGCAGTTAGATGTGCTTGATGCTGATCTCAAGGAAAAGAGAGCAGAAAGGGACAAGGTATTGGAAAAGTGGCATGAATGGCTTGCAAAGTACGACCTCTCCTCTGAGATGACAACTGAAAGTATTATTGACATATTTACAGCGATTAAAAGTTGTTATGAACTCCAGGATAAAATAGAGGAACTGACTGAAAAGATCGGCATATACAATCGTTCTATTGAGCTATATGAGAACAGAATAAAGTCTGTCCTTGATGCTTGTAGTAGAAAGAGTGCAGGACTTGGATTTGGTACTGAACTTGAGATTCTTCGTGGGGATTTGGAAGAGACGGTCAGTATAAAGAATCAACTTGATAATCTGGTTTCAGAGAACAATAGACTTCTTTTCAGCCTCAGGGAAGCTGAAGATAAACTCTCTGGCTGTTCAGGAGACATGACAGACCTCCTTCATGAAGCAAATGTGAGTAGTGAAGAAGATTTTGTAAAGAATGCACAAACATGGGACGAGATTGTCCAGGCAAGAAGTGGATACGAGATCGCAGAATCACACGTGAAGAAACTTTCCGGAAATAACGAAGATCATCTTAAGATCATTAATGAACTGAAAAATTCAAAACCTGAAATGTTGAAGACACAGGAAACTGAAATTGCTGAAAGGATAAGTGAAATAGAAAGTTCTCTTGAATCCCTGAACGATGATAAGGGAAGCATCAGAACTCAGATCATGCAGTTGGAAGGATACAGTGAAGGCTCTAAGATGCGTTTGGAGCTTGAAACACTCAAAGAAGAGATAAATGAGAAATCAAGAGAGTGGGCAACATACTCAATTGCACAACATATTCTTTCACAGGCTATGGACAAGTACGAGAAAGAAAGGCAGCCAGCTGTTATCACTGAAGCTCAGAAGTTCTTCTCCAATATCACTGGCGGAAAATATGAACGGCTATACTCTCCTCTGGATTCTTCAGATATCTTTGTTGAAGATAAAAGCGGTAAACGTAAAAGCATTAATGAGCTAAGCAGGGGGACGGCTGAACAGCTATATCTTGCTTTGAGATTTGGTTTCATTAACGAGCTTGGCAAGCATTCTGAATCCCTGCCAATCATATTTGATGATATCCTGGTTAACTTTGATCCTGTTAGGAGTAGAAATGCTATCAGTTCTATCCATGAGCTTAGTTTATCAAATCAGGTGCTATACTTTACCTGCCATCCGGGAACTGTTGAGATGTTCAGGAGTATTGTGCCGGATGTAGGTGTTGTGGAGCTGGATGAGTGAGCACTTGCTATCTCATAAATCCACTGACATGAGCAATGTATTGGCCGGAATCTGTTATTTTGACCGTTGTTTTTTTCTCTTTTTTCTCCCGTTCAACATAGCCCATGTTTTCAAGTTTTTCAAGGTATCTCTTGTTAAGCAGCATTAACAAATTTCGTCTCTTGCTTCTTTGTTCATGTTTTTTGACATCCTCAGTGAGTTCTTCAAAACCCGGGACTTTTGCTTCTTTTAGTATCCTAAAAATGTCATCGTTCTCCATTCCTTCAGGTCTTGTGGCAAGATTTGCCAGGATTAGTTTGTTGACATCATCCGGCATCATTATCTGAAAGCTGTGCATAGGTGTGATTTTTAATTTGTCACATCTGCTAATACCATGTTCTAATATCTCTTCTTCTGATGATGAGTAATAGTCTGCATGAACATAGTAGACATTCACCTGGTGAACCATGGCAGCGAGGGTTACACCTACCGATGTTAGCCTTCCACATGCCGACATATTGATGTTGATGATGTTATTGTCTTTTTTTTCCTTCATGATGATGGCAGAGACCTCTTTCATTACTTTTTTAATGTCAAACATGTCTACATCAATTGATATTACTTCGATATCTTTAGATTCGAGTATAGATTTTACCTTTGATACATAGTCCCTTTGTTTTTCCAGCATTTTTCTTTCAAGTAGAGGATCCTGCATGACTGCAAGTAAATAGGCCCTGTCTGCTTTATAGGTCTCAAACGGTTTTACAGCTCTGTCAACCTCATGGCCCAAAGGTATGATATGAATTATCTTCTGCAACCCTTCCATTTAAACACCAGTGTTCATTATGTTCACAATGTTATTATGAGCATAGTTTATATTCTTTTTTGTCAATCAGAATCGTGAGGTATAAACTTTGAGAAATATGACTGATCTTCCGAAAAAAGACAACATCGGATCGGTTGTAAAACTTGCCAACCAGATGAACAAATCTATAGGACAATATAGAAAACATACAGAAGATTGAAGACCTCTACAGAATTTTAAACTTGGTGATAATACATGTCGTTTGAACCTAACTTGCCGAAGTCAATTTTGATTACAAGAATAGATGACTTTCTTGCTAGTACAGATCTTGTGGATTGTTACAAAAGATATTCCTGGGAACGCGATACTTGGAGCCGAGGATTCCCAGACATATACAGGCTTGAGATGATGATTGGTGAAGCAGTTCGGAATAAGTCTTTGGGAGTGGACCATCTTTTGAGAATTGCTAGATGGGGAGGGAACAATAAACAGATTTACTGTTCAGGGATCGTAGATGTGCCTGTATATGAAGGAGGAAGGATTGCAAAATGGGTTGAAGAAGAGCCAGAAAGATATATTAACGTTATTTGTTCAGAAATTAGGAACTTTGGGCCAACGTATGGAAGCAAATTGCTGCGTTTTGCACTGCCTTCTGAATACGGTGCAATTGATACATGGCTAGTAAGGGTTTTTGGAGAGGGAGATTCCACGAAAAAAAGAGCCAGTTTCTTAGACCTTAAGGTTACTCAAAATCCAGACAAGCGTTGGGGCATTAATAGCTATCAGTCCAGATGGCCTGGTGAATATGGAACCTGGATCAATGTCCTGAGATACATTGCAAAGCATATGAATGAAAATGGCCAGAAGTGTCCGCATCCGGATAAGTTTGTAGATGCTGGTTTGCGGGAGAATGGAGTATGGTTCTGTGCCGATGTAGAGATGGCTCTTTTTTCTTATGCAATAAGTCAACGTAATTTAAGGAGATAAATGAGGGATTTATATGATGGATCAAGTAACTAAAGATTTGAAGACACTGGAAGACATTAAGGACAGAATTCTAAGAATCATGCTAAATGCAGATTACGGAGCAGTCACTTTTGATGAGAATGAGAAGAATGATCTGCTGGATATAGTGTGTTCTCTGCTTGAGAAATACCCGGAAGATGAGGATGCACTCAATCTGGGGAAACTTGCAGCCTGCGGGTACTACACATTGAAGCATACTATCTACAGACCTTTCAGGTATGAAGCTGAGGGCAAGCAGGAGTAGGCCGAAGAGTTAGTTAATGCTTTTTCTTAGGTATGATGATGACCATATTTCTTTGGAGCGATGCGATATTCTAGTGCAGCTGTCCTCCTAAAAAATAGAGGAATATTGGTTTTGCTACTTATGTAGACTTCACTTGTCAACATAGTTCTAAAAAATATATGATATTTACATAGGATATGTATTTAAGCCTATAATTTTGAAGAAGGTTAGCTTCATGATAAATAAAAATCCACGTTTGGACATTGATAAATGGTTCCCTTATGAAGAATATAGGCCATATCAACGTGAAATGCTTGAAATGGCATATAACCTTGCTGAAAAAAATTCCATAGGTATGATAGAGGCACCTACCGGGTCAGGTAAATCCAGTATAGTTGCATCTCTTCTCAGCTTAATGGAAGAGAAAAACAATGCAGGTTTCAATAAAAAGGTCATAGTTGCTGTGAGAACAAAATCCCAGCTGAACACTTTCATTGATGAACTTGACAGAATAAGAAGAACAAAAAAGCCAAAACTTACTTTTTGCTACCTGCTGGGAAAACAGGATCTTTGCCCTCATGCCTGCAATGAAAATGTATATGAAAAATGCAAAATAATGCGATACCATTCGACCTGTAGATATTTTAGGAACAGCAGATTCCGTAATGCTAAAAAAGAGCTTGTTGCAACATCGAAATTAGAAACCAAAGCTAAGTTTCTTCTTGAAAACACATTTCAATCTAAAGAAGAACTTGTTTCGTACTGTAATGATGTCTGTCCTTATGAAGCAGTTATCGAAGCTGCTAAAATTGCAGACATTGTCATAGTGAATTACAAGCACATATTTGATGCGAATACAGACTTTTACACCCGCATAGAAACCCTTCCTCAAAATGTATATCTTTTAATAGATGAGGCTCACAATGTTGGAAATGTTGTCCAGTCTATTCAAACAGTGGAATTAAATAATAAAGATTTTGATTTTATAAAGAAAGACTTAAAAGATTTAAGCGCAGCTTGTGAAGAGCTCAGACCACAAAATGATTGTATTTTAGCATCTGTGAACGTAATTGAGCGTTTTGTGATTCAGTGTATTAAATCTGATTTGACTGAAGACATATTTGATAATATTGGACTTGAAAAGGATATATTGCATGCTTGTAAAATTCAAGATTTCAAAGTGATCCTCAGAATCATTGAAAATATCTCTGATAAAATCGATGAGAAAAAGTTGAATGAGATAGATGTTACTGGTAATTCCGTTGCTAAGATGAAGCTATTTTTTGAGAAAATGATCCTAGCTAAAACTGATATTTCTTACTTCCCGATAGTTACCAAGGATAATATGTCCAATGTGACCTTGGGGATAAGGAATATAGATCCAAGCGGAACAATCAGAAAAGTGGTTCATGTTCATTCCTGTTGCATAATGATAAGTGGAACCTTTTCTCACTTAGAAGCTTTCCAGAGGTATTATTTTGGTTCTGAGAAAGTATTTACTTCTTCTGTGCCCAACAGTTTCCCTAATGACCATAGAAAAGTGATATCTGTAAAAGGTATTACCTCTCGTTACGAAGAGCGAGAAGAAAGCCTAAAGTATCTCATTGGCTTTATCGAAATATACTCAAAGATAGATGGTAACCTTGCTGTATTTTTCCCCTCCTACGAACTGATGCACACATTCAAGTCAAAAATGCCTGAACTGAAAGGACAAAAAGATATTTTCATAGAACCGCGTGATTCTCGGGAATCAGATAAACTTATAGATGAGTTTAAATCATTGCCGGAAAATGGCAGATCGGGAATAATGCTGGCAGTCTGTGGAGGAAAATGGAGTGAAGGTCTGGACTATTCCGGAAACACACTTGTTGGGGCCTTTGTTTACGGCCTTCCTCTTGCAAGATGGGGCAATGTACAAAAAATAATCAATACTTATTACACTCAAAAATATGGTAGAGACGGTATTTTTATTGCATATACTCTTCCTGCTATTAATAAAGCGGTTCAGTCCTTGGGCAGGGTCATTAGAAGTAAGTCTGACTACGGCATTTTGATTTTGGCTGATGAAAGGTATCAATTGCCAGCAAATAAGAGAGCTCTTCCAGGCTGGATACAGGATGAGACAATTCTTTGTAATTCAGAGGATTTTCAAAGACAAGTTCAAATGTGGAATATAAAGAGGAAGCAGCAGGAAGAAACAAATCCTCCTGTAAGCATAGGATAAGCAAGTGGTCGCCTTCACATGCCATCCCTAGCATTCAGATTCTTTGAGTATAGGTAAGATAAAACTCTATCTATTTTATACAAAAAAGTGATAAAGGATACTATAAATCATAAAGTGATTACATGACGGAATCTTCACCTAAGAAAGTCTATATCACCATGTTGGGACGTTCGGTGTGGGCAGTTCTGAACTCATACCATGCAGTTTTGCGTGAAAAAGAGTTCTTCCCGGACGAGATAGTCCTCTTTGCAGAAGGTAAAGCCAGTGATAAGCTTCTCAAAGAGATTGAGACTACTGTGAATGGATTGACAATCCTCTCAGAAGAGTTCAGTATCTCACCGGCCATCAAATACGAAGTTATCTCTGAGAGTGAATGTGAGATAAGTTTCGATGCTGATTTTGTAAAGATGGTCCAGCACATTCATGGTCTGATCAAGAAAAGGAAAATGGATGGTGATGTGATAGCAGTTGACATCACTCCTGGAAAAAAGACCCTGGTTGCAGGTACTCTTCTGCCTATCAACCTTTCAGATGTGGACCACATTTTTTATTTATCGATTAAGGAAACAGTTCCAAAACCTTACATGATGATACCGTATCAGATACAGCAGTTGAATGATTTCAAAGACCAGGTAGTGAGGGCTATGAATGGACAATGAACTGGTTGAGAACAGTGTTGTCATCCAGAGGGATGAATTACAAATCTTATTGAACCTTTATGGTAATCAGTCTGTTGTGGTCGATTATCCTTTGTTCGATCTTAAACTGATACAGGCAAAGACATCTGGTGATGGATACAGGATACGTATTTTGTCCGCTGAAGAAGATTATGAAGAGTTATATGCAGATTACAGTACTTATGTCAATGAACTGCCATCTTATGATGATATCAGGTACTGTATGCTTTTGAGCGAAATTGTCCAGTATGACAACATTGATGATTTCAAAGATATGCTGAAAGCCTATGAGAAGCTTGGAAAAATAGTCTATCTTGCACTTGATACCAATATGCTGTATCAGGGTTTTCCTTCAAAGGCCAGTTACATAAAAGCTCCTCGATACCTTATTGTAGATACCGTCTATGAAGAGGTTGAGAACTCTATCAATTACAAATACAAACCTTTCCATATCCATGAGATGCAGGAATGTGCATACTATCATGAAGAGTTACTGGAAAACCTTGAGAACAGGAAAATGAAAAAGGCAAGAAAGGCTGCTCATGTGGCTATGAAGGAATATCATTACATAAGGGAATATGTTCATGAGGTCAAGGCCGAGCTGCCTTCAACAACCTGTAGTGAGAAAAATGATAGAATAATAGTCAATGCCATACGCAGTTTTGATGAAGAGAACAATTATGCAAATCCTGTTTTTCTAACTGCTGATACAAATGCATCGAATCTGTGTGAGGGAAAGGGGCCTGATTTTTTCCATTTTACATATCCTTCTACTCTGGATGCCAGAGAATGCACATCTGACCAGCTTGTAAAGCTCATCTACTGGTTCTCTATTGTGAATGGATTCATAAAATGTAATTCAGTTATCGTTTGTGGTGAGTTCGGACACAAGGGAAGGGATGATGATTCCCTTAAACTTATGTTCCAGGACAGGAAACTCTTTGAGACTTTTACACGGGAACTTGGAATATGCAGAAGACTGATGGAACTGAAGATCGCGAAATAAAAGGCATAATGTTCGATATGGACAACACGCTCTTTGATTTAGTGGAAGCTAAAATAGCCTCCTGTGAAGCTATTGTTGATTACATTGGCACAGGTGATCCTGAAGAATTGCTGATGTATTTCCTGAGACCTGATCATGGGTTTGAAAGCTTGGAGAACATACGCGATTATCTTAAGGACATTGATTTTTACTGTGAGGCTGTATTTGAGATTTGCTGTAGACTCTACAGTGAGACAAAGCTTGGAACCATTCAACTCTATCCTGATGTAGTGGAGACGCTTAAGCTACTAAGGGAACAAAATATTGATCTATTTATTGTTACAGATGCCAGTCATGCTAACGCACATGCTCGCCTTGAAAAGCTGAGTTTGTCAGAGATGTTCGATCACATCATAACCTCTGATATGACAGGGTTAAATAAACCTGACATACGGGTTTTTCATCATGCCTTATTAAGAGCAAAGCTCAGAGCTGAAGAAGTGCTTTTTGTAGGCGACAGCCTGCGTAGGGATATTGAGCCTGCAGGCAAGGCAGGGATGATGACAGCATATGCGTCATACGGTGATAGGAACATAAATGAGCCTTATAACGTTAAAGCAGACTACATTCTAAATAATATAAAGGATATTTTCAATGTCAAGGGTATAAGTAAAAATCAGGTTTGAAGTTTTGGAAAAAAGGTGGGAAAATGGTTTCGATCGAGGTTCTTGGTGGAGATGGAGAGATAGGCGGCAACAAAATATTAATTGAGCATAAGGGAACTCGTGTGTTCCTGGATTTTGGGATGAGCTTTAAGCAGAATGGAATGTTCTTTTCAGAATTCCTGAACCCCCGGAAATGTTCGGGACTTGGTGATTTCTTTGAGTTTGGTCTGCTTCCGGATATTCCCGGGATCTACAGGGAAGATTATCTGGAACATATGGGGAGGGATGTCGAGGAAAGGTCAATTGATGCAGTTTTTTTATCACATGCACATGCAGATCATGCACAGTATATTCATTTTCTAAGGTGGGACATTCCGGTATATTGTACGGATGCAACTAAGATAATACTTGATTGTGTCCAGAAAACGGGAAGTAATACATTTTCAGATCTTGTTGATGCCTGTGAGACATTCAGATTCTATGGGAACAAAAAAGGTGGTCTTTCAAGAATTGATCGAAAAAAAGAAGAATACATTCATGTCAGGGACTTTCGTGTGATGGAAGAGGACAAAAGAATATCAATCGGAAGTCTGGAAGTGGAAATGATTCCTGTAGATCATTCCCTTCCCGGTGCCTGTGGATTTATCATCTATACTGATGAAGGAAATATTGTCTATACCGGAGACATTAGGTTCCATGGTTCAAACGGACATCTCAGCAAGAAATTTGTTGAGAAGGCACGTGAAGCCAGACCTAAATGGTTACTGTGCGAAGGGACACGCATTGGTAATGACGAAAAGGATAGTGAAGCAGATGTCAGGGATAAGATAACTGAACTTATATCACGATCAGAAGGAATTGTCTTTGTTGAACATCCTATAAGGGATATTGACCGTACCAATAGTATCTTTAATGCTGCAAAAGATAATAACAGGCATTTTGTTGTACCAATGAAACTTGCCTATCTTATTGAGAATCTGGGTTCACATTGCCCATTCTGTCTGGATGAGGTGAAGATCCTTGTTCCGAGGAAAAGCTGGGGTCTTGTCAGTAAAGCTGGCATAGTACAAGAACAGGTAAATCAGGATTATGCTACATGGGAACGTGATTACATCTATTGTTCGAATTCGATCACCTGTGATGAGCTTAAAGAGTCACCTGAAGATTATGTTGTTTCGATGAGTATGTGGGAGATAGGGCAGCTTGCAGATATCAACCCTTCAAACGCCCTCTGGATAAAGTCATCATGTGATCCGTTCTGTGATGAAATGGAACTTGATGAGGACAGAAAGCAGAACTGGATAGCTCATTTTGGTATAAGGCATGAAAAAACCCATGCATCAGGTCATGCAAATGGTAAGGAATTAAGGGAGATGATCAGGGAGATCAGTCCGGAGATATTAATTCCGATTCATACGGAACACCCCGATATCTATAAGGGCCTTGCTTAGTTCTTAATAGGTCATTCAATTCCATTATTATATCTTCCCATTAATTCACGAACTATTTCAATGCACTTGTCTTTGGTTGTTGAAATATTGTACATAAATTCATTCGCAAGAAAACCTCTGTCATCATAAGTTATTTAATAACATTGCCACATGACATGGGAATTTCTCTCTGCAATTCAATACATGTAGTATCTTCTGTGTTTGTTCATGATGCATAACATTCATAAAGACCATTAAATCTCCATTTCGGAATGTTACATAACTCTTAATCGCTAAATGTTGATTCAACTTTTTTGGCTTTTGAAACTCTTTTTGTTTTTTTGTTAGTGACTGGATATTTGCTTAACTATCTATACAATAGTTAAATATAATAATATTAATTTATCCTAATATTTAAGTATTGTCGGATATATGACTATAGTCAAAGTGGAATTGTATCAAACAAGGTGTGCATTTTACGAAGTGTACATAACATGCCAGAAAATCATGAATCTTCCTTTTGGGAAAATAAGAGGAAGAGCGAAATATGCAATGAAAGACATGGTGGGTGAAGCAAATTGATATTAAAACTTGAAATGATCGATAAAAACATGGAAATATTCTACAATGTCTTTGATGAATGTCTTGTTTATGATCTATCTGGAAATCAACTTGCTCACTACACAGTAGAATCAGAGGAAGATGAAGTCATCGTTATTTCAAATGTTACATATTACAAAATAAACAAAAAAGTAATTGAATTATTTTTAAAATTTCTAGATGATTCCATCATTAATTTAAAAATGAGAAAAATAAAGAGAATGGGGAATTCTATTGGAATGGTTTTAAATATCTAGTTAGAGGATGGATATTAAAAACTCACAAAGTTAAATTACATTTTGTCTTTTTATCTCCCTGCCCTTCATATAAATCACACCCAACTTACTTTTTCTGATGACAAGGTTCTTGCTGTTTCTTTCAGTTTCAATAAAGCCTGCATTACTGAGCTTTCGGATGTGGTGGCTAAGACGGGATCTCTCATTACCAAAATCAATGGTTCCTTTTTCAAGTTCAGGCTTCAGTCTGGAGATCAGCTCATCAACTGAATCGACACCATTCTCAAGTTTTTCGAGCATGATGATCTGTTCTCTTGCGAGTTCCTTAATTGGAAACAGGGGAATGTCGAGGATGCTTTTTAGATGGTATGTGCCATCTTGTGTGTTATCAGGAATGTCACTATAGATAGGGATGTCACTTACGAGTGAAGTTATGTATGCTGCGATGCCAATGTTTCTCATACCTCCAGAAATGTTGATTTTAACAGTTCTGCCTTCTTTGACCTCCTTCTCTATGATGTATAGTATCTCTAATGAAGAATCTAATACTGTCTCTCTATCGATCTGAATTATCTCTACATCGAATCCTCTAAAGGCTTGCTTGATTTCTTTTACAGCAGACATTACACTTTCATTTTTATCGTCTCCAACATGAGTTAAAAGTATTATTTTGTGAACGGGGAACTGTTTGAGACTTGCTATGAGCTTGTCTGATCTGAAGCCCACAGGCACTATATGAGTATGTACCTTTGCTTTTTCCATGATTGAACGTTATGTTTAATTCAATATAAGTCTTTTTATTAAAGTAACTAACTTTGATTAACTATTAATATTAAGTATTTGTAACATGAATTCATTATATTGTATGGGTGATCAGCATTTTTGAAGGGATTGAGAGTAGATGGCCTGCCCTGAAATTGAAAGATTACTCGTAACAGGGAATTAACATAACTATAAAAGAGCTTGAACATCTTAGCCAAAATATTTCTCTTTTAGAGGGCGGTTGATGGTTCTTATTCATTGGTACGTTCCGAGAACTATTGAATAAGGTTGCATTTTTCCGGTTTTGTTCTTGATTAAAAACAGGTTATTAGTTTAACATACTATTTACGATTAAACAAAATATTTAAGTATAAAGCCTGCATATAGTAGGTTGCCTGTACAGGCAGGTGGTACAAAGCTACCAGTGTATGAGTGGGGGTAGCGAACAAGGCCCGGGTCGAGTTTCCGGGCCTTCCAATCCTATTGAGCAGGACATCGAAGAACAGGGGAAATGGAAGATCTATATGGAAAACATTGCAGTGGAAGTGCTGAATTCCGTTCAACTAAACGGAATTACCGAATTCAGGAACATGGCTGTTGCGCCGATATCATATGATAGTGAAATTACTGCAGAATATCTGACCCTCAAGGAAGCTCTTGAGGCAGGTACGCTTTCAATTCAGGAAACTGATGTGCATGGTTCTGTCCCAGAACTTGCAGCGGCCAATACAGGACACCTACCGGTGCTGATACTTGACGGAGAGGAACTTGCCGGAGCAAAACAGAACCGTGCTGTGAACACTACTATAATGATCGCTCCTCTCTCAAAGGTGAACATTCCTGTGAGCTGCACCGAGCAGGGACGCTGGAGGTATAATTCTAAGACCTTCATGGACTCCGATGTGGTCATGTCGCACAGGACAAGGAGGAATAGAAGTGAATCAGTTACAGAAAATCTGGTGAACTTTGGAGGATTCTGTTCTAACCAGTCTCAGGTATGGGAGAATATCAGGGAGGAGGCCATGTGTGCCGATGTGTCATCCCCTACAGGGGCTATGAGCGATACATTCAAGCAGCTCAGACCAAAACTTGACGACTATGTAAGTGCTTTTTCCGTATCAGACGGACAGAGCGGATTTGTGGTCTTTATCAATGGCAAGCCCGTTGGCATGGAGATGGTATCAAGACCTGACAAGTACGCACTGCTCCATGCAAAGCTTATACGTTCCTATGCAACAGAAGCCATTTACAGCAAAGGAGAGAACGGCAGCCCGGCAGCAGAGCAGGCTGAAGAGTTCATAACAGAGGCCGCAAAATGCACATTTAAGGGGTACCCCTCTGTGGGCCTCGGGGAAGACTTCAGATTCACCGGCAGCAATATGGCAGGATCTGCTCTTGTGGTCGATAATGCTCTTGTGCACTGTGCCTTCTTTAAGAAGGAGCAGGACAACAGTCGTCAATATAGGGAGGCAGACGGCATGATGGACTCAAGGAGCAGGAGAGAATCCAGATTCAGAAGCAGAATTATTGATGGTGACATTGTATTCTGATGTCTGGGAGTTTGAACAGATAGTTGCAGTCAAACGGTAACAAGAGCGAGATCTATGGGATAGAAATGGGTATGAGTATTAAAAAACCAATACTACATATTCTATATACTTGGATATAAAAAAAGGAGTACTATATA
Source organism: uncultured Methanolobus sp. (assembly GCF_963667555.1). Lineage (NCBI taxonomy): Archaea > Methanobacteriati > Methanobacteriota > Methanomicrobia > Methanosarcinales > Methanosarcinaceae > Methanolobus > uncultured Methanolobus sp. The sequence goes on along the minus strand of NZ_OY763421.1, from coordinate 137,985 downwards.
ATAATTTGTAGAAGTGTATTAATAAGATAAAGAATACCAGCATGTTGTCCTCAGCCAGAAAAATACTCTCCGGCAATGAAAGGGAATATGGGAAGCAGCCTATATATGCAGACATTTTCCCGCACCCAGATTGTTAAATTAAGGTTGATGTATGTGAGACGGTGGTCATAGGGTTAAGGAGATATAAAGTCGGATTTTGATTTGAGAGAGCTGAATTATTATTTCTGCGATTATAATAGGATATGTGAATAAAATCAAAAAATAAATATATAATGTGGCGTATAATCATCTCTTAAGAGTAATTGGTGAAGTTAATGATGTATTTTGGGTGTAAGTATGCTTAAGTTTCCTTATGATTTTGATCAATATTCATTCGATCAATTCAAAGAACAAAAGTTGAATGGTTTACCTGTTGCTTCTGCACTTGGTATTGCTGATGCAGAATTATTGAACTACTGTGATCATAAATACGATTCGTATAACAATAGATTTCTTCTCCAACTTGATTTTTACAATCCCGAAAATTACAAAAAATTGCAAGATTTTGTAGCTGATACATCTCTTGATGTAATTGGAGAAAAGATTCATCAAGAAACAATGATTCATTTCAAAGATGATTTCTCAGTGTTCAGGGAAAATTTAATTTTAGCCTTAAGACCTTTTTCATTCATCCATCAATTAAACTTAATGAAGAAGATATCCATTGATTGCATTGGAGAAACATCCATAGTAGATGATTGCTTCAAGGTTGCTTCAATTGGAAGCTCAGTTTTTGCAATAGAGTTGTTCATTAAGTTGCTGAACAGTAATGAATTAGATAATTTTTCTAATAATTTGTTTGCTCCAAAGGAATACTTAGATGATCTTTCAAGTAGGCCCAAACTCATAATGAAACCGTGGCCTCACCAAGCCGAAGCTTTAGAAAAATGGATGGAAAATGGTGGCAATGGAATACTTGAGATGGCAACAGCTAGTGGTAAAACTTTGGTTGGGCTTGCGATTGCCGAGCATTTGTTCAATACTTATGGAAAATTGAATGTTTTGGTTCTTGCTCATTCAAAGGCAATACTTAATCAATGGAGAGGAGAGGCAATTGAAAAACTTGGTCTTATTGCGGAAAAGAATTTAGATTACGATTCGGATTTATCATTCAGGAATAAATTTCGGATTCAATTTAACACTTTGCAGACCGTATATAAGTATCCTGATTTGTATCCAACAGATTTGCTCATTGTTGATGAGGTTCACCATGGAGCAGGTAAGGAATATAGAAATGCTCTGACTGTTCCTACAAAATGGAAGTTGGGATTGTCAGCCACTATAGAGGGAGGTGAACGTGAGAGAATACTTGATACGTATCTTGGCAAAACAGTGTATGAGTTCACCCTGAAGGATGCCAGAGAAAGAGGCATTATTCCTGAATTCAAACTTTATATCCATAAAACATTTTTAGATGTCTCAGAAGAAAGAGAATTTGATGATATTTCTGAGAAGATTAAAAACATGTTGAATTACATCAATGCAAATTATTCTCGGAAAATCCTGGAACTATCCAATGGAAAATATAGTCAGTTTGATAGCATATCTGATTTTGTCCAAACCATGGAAAAGGCACGTTATGGGGGTAGAGATGTTCCTGAAGAGTGGAATAAACTGACTGGTTTGATCTTTCAAAGAAGAAAAATCATTCATCAATCAAGCCCTAAAATAGAGAGTGGAATTCAACTGGCATTAAATGAAGGTAAAAACAAAAAATGCGTCATATTCTCCATGGATATAGAGACCTGTGAAAGAATATATGAAGCACTGGTGAATGATGTGAATGCTTACAGGATTCATTCAGATCTAAAGGACAGAGAAATAAAATATGAACTTGAAATATTCAAGAAATGTAAAAATGGTGTCCTCATTGCTCCCAGAATGCTTGATGAAGGAATAAATATACCGGATGCTGAAATTGGTATTAATATATCTTCAGCCAAGACAAAGTTGCAGCTTGTTCAACGTATGGGTCGTGTTTTACGAAAGGGACCCGATAAAAAACCTGTATTCCATCATTTTGTTGCTTTGCCAAGATCAATGAGTTTTATCAATTCAGAGGATTCCTTTAATTATATGAGTGATCTGGCATGGGTCCAAGAGGTAACGTCAAAAATGGGTATTTCAGCTGAGATTTATGATAAATCTAATGCAGAGATAAATGAACTTGAATACATTTCAGAAAAAATCATCTTTGACTATTATTCCAAACATTCTGAGATCACAACTTCTGATTTTGGAACTATTAAAGCCACTAATATAATCAAATCACTGGATGAAAGTGCAGGTAAAGGCAAGTCATCGCCGCGTCAGATATTGATACATTTGCTTAAAGATGAAAAAGACACGATTTCAGATTCCAGATGGCTTGAACTATTAAGGATTGCACATGACAATGAATCTATGATCAATATACCAGGACATCATTGGTTGCTGCTTATTTCAGGAAGAGATCCACAAAAATTGAAATCGGTTTTAGAAACAGGAATATTGCCAACTATTAATATATAAGATTATGACCATTTCGCCACAAATAAATAGATATATTTAAAAATAATTAGATAGTTAAATAGTGTGCGTGCGGAGAAAATAATGGTGTATACAATTCAAGATGAGTTAAAAAACTATCTGAAAGATACGGGTAATTTATATTATAAGCTCATTCTGTTAGTAGGGAAAGCAGGATCAGGTAAAACAGCTGTTCTTAAAGATGTTGCAGAAGAACTTGATGTACCGGTAATTAATATTAATCTGAGTCTTTCGGAACAATTAGTTGAGTTGACACCAAAGCAACGTTCTCTGCGTATATCTCAAATTTTGGAGGATATTATTGATAAAAACTCCTCTATTCAAATTCTGGACAACATTGAACTTTTTTTTGATAAAAGATTAAAGTTGGATCCTCTCAGAATTCTGCAAAAAATCTCAAGAAATCACGTCATTATAGCATCATGGAATGGTCATTTAGAAGATGGAAAGCTGATATATGCTGAGCCTTGCCATGTAGAATATAGAAGCTATGATATAGACGACATATTAATCGTGGAAATGGAAAACAGCAGCAATAGACTTAATAATAATGACCAAAGGTAGGGAAAAAAATGAAGTATGAAGATCTTATCCAATTCGATCCAATTGAATCAGTGGTTCAGTTACGAGATGCTGATAAGTCCAATGCGGCTCATCATTTAGTAAATACCTATGTAATTTCCGACGAAATGGCAGAGAGACTTACTAATCTCGTCATTCCTCAATTACAATTCGATAAGCCAATAGATAATAAAGGAATATTGGTAGTGGGTAATTATGGTACAGGTAAATCTCATTTAATGTCAGTTATTTCCAGCCTTGCCGAAGACGATTCATTGTTAGATTCACTGAACCATAAAGATGTTGCAGATTCTGCTAAACAAATTGCCGGAAGGTTCAAAGTAATTCGTACCGAAATTGGCTCATCTATCATGTCGCTACGTGATATTCTGATAGCAGAACTTGAGGAGAAACTTGAAAAATTAGAAATCAATTATGTTTTTCCTGAAGCAGGCCAAGTGATCAGCCATAAAAGAGCCTTTGAAGAAATGATGACAGCTTTCCACCAGGTGTATCCAGATCATGGACTGCTTCTGGTTGTGGATGAACTCCTGGATTATTTACGTACCCGTAAAGATCAGGAATTAATTCTTGATCTGAATTTCCTGAGAGAAGTAGGTGAGGTTTGCAAAGACCTGCGCTTCCGCTTCATGGCTGGTGTGCAGGAAGCTATATTTGATAGTCCACGTTTTGCATTTGTAGCTGACAGTATTCGCAGAGTGAAGGATCGCTTTGAGCAGGTTGTAATTGCACGCAGTGATGTCAAATTTGTTGTTTCCGAGCGGCTGCTTAAGAAAACTGCTGAACAGCAGGCACAGATTCGCGATTATCTGACTCCTTTTGCCAAGTACTATGGTGGACTCAATGAAAGAATGGACGAATTTGTCCGCCTTTTCCCGGTACACCCTGATTACATTGATACATTTGAGCGTGTCAGGATAATTGAAAAACGCGAAGTTCTCAAAACGCTCTCTAAGGAAATGAAATCCATAATGGGTAACGAAGTGCCTGAAGATTGGCCCGGCATAATCTCTTTTGATAGTTATTGGAACATCTTGAAGCAAAATGCATCTTTCCGTGCGATTCCAGAGGTAAGGGCAGTAGTAGACTGCAGTCAGGTTTTAGAGTCCCGAATACAGCAGGCTTTTACCAGACCCGTTTATAAGCCAATGGCTTTGCGTCTGATACATGCCTTATCTGTGCACCGCCTTACAACAGGGGATATATACGCAACCCTTGGTGCTACGGCTGAAGAGCTCCGTGATAGTCTATTACTTTTTGAGCCAATGATAAACGAGATGGGTAGTGATGATCCAGATAAAGACCTTCAAACCCATGTTGAAACTGTTCTGCGTGAGATCCATAAGACCGTCAATGGACAATTCATTTCCTTTAATCAGGAGAACAGGCAGTTCTATCTCGATCTTAAGAAGACCGATGATTTTGATGCTCTGATCGAAAAGCGAGCAGAGACATTTGATGATTCACAGCTTGATCGTTACTACTATGAAGCACTTAAAAGAGTAATGGAGTGCACAGACTCGACATATGTGACAGGTTATAAAATATGGCAGCATGAGCTTGAATGGCGGGAACGCAGAGCTTCGCGGACAGGATATCTGTTCTTCGGTTCTCCGGATGAGCGGTCTACTGCCGTGCCTCAGCGTGATTTCTATCTGTATTTCATTCAAGTCTTCGATTTTAGTGCTAAGCTATCGCGCTATATCAATGAAAAGAATCCTGATGAGGTGTTCTTCCGTCTGAAAGGAACAGATGACGAGTTCCAGTCAGCACTAAAAGGATATGCTGCTGCTCAGGATCTTGCTTCCACATCCTCGGGTCATGCCAAAGCTACCTATGAGTCAAAAGCAAATGGATTCCTGAAGAAGCTTGTACAATGGCTGCAGAAACATATGACTGATGCTTTTGAAGTAACGTATCAGGGACGTACTAAGTTAATGACCGAGTGGGCAAAAGGGAAGTCAATCAAAGGACTATCTGGTTCAACGCAAGAGAGTGTCAATTTCCGTGATCTGGTCAACACTATTGCCGGCCTGTGCCTGGAACCACGTTTCACGGACCAGGCACCTGAGTATCCATTCTTCTCAGTTATGATTACCGGAAGTAATCGTGAACAAGCTGCACAGGATGCTTTGAGGGCTATCTCAGGTCAAAATCGTACCAAGCAAGCGACTGCTGTTCTTGATGCTTTGGAACTGCTGGATGGAGAGAGAATAGACTCTCACAGATCCAGATATGCTAAATTCATTCTCGATACCTTTAAAACAAAGGGCCATGGACAAGTTGTGAACCGCAGTGAAATCATATTTGATGACCATGGACTTGAATATATGGACCAGGGAGCTGCAAGGCTCGAACCTGAATGGGTGGCAGTCGTTCTTGCAGCACTCGTATATTCCGGCGATATAGTGCTGTCTATCCCCGGAAATAAGTTTGATGCCACAGGGCTTCAGAAATTAGCTGCCACTTCTATGGACGATCTGACCCGCTTCAAGCATATAGAACAACCCAAGGAATGGAATTTGCCAGCACTTAAAGCACTTTTCGAGCTTCTGGGTATGCCGGAGGGAATGGCACAGCTCGTTACACAGGGCAAGGACGAGCCTGTTCAGAATCTCCAGAATGCCGTGGAAAAGATTGTCAGACGTATCGTCACTGCACAACAGATCATGCGCGAAGGTGTTACATTCTGGGGAATGAATCTAATTACTGCTACTGATCTTGCTAATCAGAGTGATGGAATAGACAAGGCAAAAGTATTCTTTGAATCTTTGCAGGTTTACTCAACACCTGGAAAACTTAAGAATTTCCGCTATGATGCACAAGAAATATCTTCCCACGAAAAAGCAGTTAATGCATTGGATGATCTTGAGTCTCTGCGCGAGTTTGCGATGAATCATGGTTCTATCATTTCATGGCTGACAACAGCAGAGACTGCATTACCTGCTGACCATCCGTGGGTTGACCGTTTGAAAGCAATTCACAAAGATATCACGACCGATCTACAGCAGGCAAATCTTTCTGCACTATCCGGTAAATCACAGGAAATAAACACTAAGCTGCAACAGCTTAAGCAGGAATACGTTAATATATACATATCATTACACACCAAGTCACGTCTTGGTGCAAATGGTGATAAGCAAAAAGCGGCTTTGATGAATGATGCTCGTCTGCACACTTTAGTCAAACTGGCAGGTATTGATCTCATGCCAAGGCAACAGCTTACTGATTTCCAGAACAAGCTGGCAGGTCTTAAGAGCTGTTTCAATCTTACGGAAAAGGATCTCAATTCCAGTCCTGTATGTCCGCATTGCCAATTCAGGCCATCGATAGAGGGTGAGGTTCAGGCATCGGTTCTATTGGACCAAATGGATGCCCAGTTGGACCAGATCATTGATCAGTGGACTGCAACGCTTCTAAATAATCTGGAAGATCCAGTCATGCAGGCAAATGTGAATGAGCTTCTTCATGAAGATTCCAGAAAGCTGGTACAGGATTTCATTTCTACAAAGGAGCTGCCACAGCCGTTGAATAATGATTTTGTACTGACTGTCAAGACCGTTCTGGCTGGTCTGCAGAAGATTCCGGTGAAGAAATCCGAACTGGTTGAAAAGCTTGCAGAAATTGGACCAGCGAGCCCGGCTGAGCTCAAGAGCCTGCTCAATGACTATGTGGACAGTCTCACAAGAGGCAAAGACCCGGCTAAAGTAAGGATAGTGCTGGAGTGAAAAACGTGAGCAATACGAGATGCAGTTTTACTCTTTGTCTAACTGTTCTGAGGAGCTGAATCACCGATGGCGGCAAATGAACGTGAATTAGAAGAAGTTAATGTACTTTATAGTGAAATACGTTCAGTTTTACAAAATGCCCGGAATAATGCTTATCAGGTCATCAATTTTTCGATGGTGCAGGCATATTGGCAGATCGGATACCTGATCGTTGAACATGAGCAGAGAGGAGAAGCACGTGCAGAATACGGTAAAGCTGTGTTAAGTGACCTTTCCTCCCGGCTTACAAATGAGTTCGGAAAAGGATTTGATTCATCCAATCTCAGATACATGCGGCAGTTCTACCTGAAGTTCTCAAAATGTGGCGCAGTGCGTCACAAATCTCTGCCCGATGTCAAATGTGACGCAATGGGTCACGAATCTGTTGAAATCGGTTATGAGTTAAGACCAGAACTGTCATGGACCCACTACAGGTTGCTTTTGCGCGTGGAGAATGAAAAGGCCCGTGAATGGTATATGCATGAGGCGGCTGAGCAGCACTGGTCTACCCGGCAACTGGACCGGCAGATATCCACGTTGTATTATGACCGCCTGCTTGCAAGCAGGGATAAGGTGGCTGTGCGTCAGGAAGCCCGGGAAAAGTTAGTGCAGATACAGCCTGAAGAGTTCATCCGTGATCCATATGTTCTGGAGTTCCTGAACCTGAAGGATTATCCGGGACTGCGGGAGAATGTTCTGGAAACGGCTATTATTGACAACCTGCAAAGTTTCCTCCTCGAGCTTGGGAAAGGTTTTTCCTTTGTTGCCAGGCAAAAGAGGATACGTTTTGAGGATACGGATTTTTACGTGGACCTGGTGTTCTACAATTATATCCTTAAGTGTTTTGTACTGATTGACCTGAAGATAGGAGCATTAACGCATCAGGATATCGGACAGATGGACAGCTATGTCCGCATGTATGAGGATAAGTTCAAGTTAGAGGGCGATAACCCGACAGTTGGACTTATTCTGTGCTCTGAAAAGAATGAAGCTATCGCCAAGTATTCCGTTCTGAACGAGAGCAAGCAGCTTTTCGCTTCGAAATATATGATGTACCTGCCTTCAGAAGAGGAGCTGGAGAGGGAACTCAAACGTGAACGCAATATCCTTGAAGACCGAAAGGTGATCGAAAAATGACTGATACCACTTTATATGACAATTTCTCCGAAGGCAGCAGCAACTCTCCAAAGCAGGTCACCTGTCTCGGAATGACCTTCGAAAGTGAAGAGGAACGCCGTAATTACTTCACCGAGAAGCTGCGTGAAAAACTGCAGGACCCGGAGTTCCGCAAGATAGAAGGCTTTCCCATAGGCTCGGATGAAGACATCCTGCACCTGAGCGACCCACCATACTACACCGCCTGCCCAAATCCCTGGATTGCAGATTTCATCAACGAATGGGATGCAGAAAAGCCAGAAAAACCTGCAGATTACAAGTACCACAGGGAACCCTTTGCAGCCGATGTGAGCGAAGGCAAGAACGATCCGATTTACAATGCCCATTCATATCATACAAAAGTACCTCACAAAGCCATCATGCGATATATTCTCCACTACACAGAACCCGGAGACATAGTCTTTGATGGCTTCTGCGGCACAGGTATGACAGGTGTGGCTGCACAGATGTGTGGCGACCACAAGACTGTGGAATCACTTGGTTACCAGGTCAAACCTGATGGTACCATCATGCAGCAAGAGACCGGTGATGATGGAAAGACCCGCTGGGTTCCTTTCTCAAAGCTTGGTGTGCGCAGAGCTGTTCTGAATGACTTATCTCCGGCAGCGACTTTTATTGCTTACAATTACAACACTCCTGTAGATGCGAAAGCATTTGAAAAAGAAGCAACGCGCATTCTAAAGCAAGTTGAAGAAGAATGCGGATGGATGTACGAGACCAAGCATACTGATGGCAGGATAGGGAAGATTAACTATACTGTTTGGTCGGATGTGTTTGTTTGTCCAGAATGTACAGGGGAAGTTGTGTTCTGGGATGCTGCGATGGATAAACAAGCGGGCAAGGTCAAAGATGATTTTTCTTGTCCACATTGTTCTAGTAAGCTCACCAAAAGAAATATGGAAAGGGCTTGGATAACAAAGTTTGATTCAACAATTAAGGAAACTGTAAGGCAGGCAAAGCAAATTCCTGTGCAGATTAATTATTCTGTTGAAAAAAAACGTTATGAAAAAATTCCTGATGAATTTGACTTTGAATTAATCAGTAAAATTGAAAATAACGAGATTCCATACTGGTTGCCCTTTTCAGATGTTCCTGACGGGTATAATACTCGGCAACCAAAAAAGTCTCATGGAATTACACATATGCATCATTTCTTTACTAAAAGGAATTTGTGGATACTTGCTTCATTATTTGAAAAAAGTTACTCGCTGTCATTAAAGCTAGTAATTACAGGAATTCTTCAGATTAGTTCTAAACAATCAAGTTTCAGATATGATTCTCGAAACCCTCAGAACACCGCGGGTGGTATTTTAAAAGGCACTCTTTATATCCCTTCGCTCTCAAGAGAGGGGTCAATATTTGAAAACTACAAACGCCGCTTGAACTCTATAATATCGGGCTTGAATGGTATCAATTCAGCCGTTAATTGTAAAGTTGTTGGAACAGTATCCTTTGAGAAAATTTTATTAGATGATAATTCATTGGATTATGGTTTTATCGATCCACCTTTTGGTTCTAATATTAACTACTCCGAGCTAAATAGTACATGGGAGTCGTGGCTCAATGTTTGGACAAATAATATTCCAGAAGCTATAGAAAATAGTATTCAGAATAAAGGTCCTAATGAATACCGTCAACTAATGACATCCTGTTTCAAGGAAGCATACCGCGTGCTCAAACCGGGACGATGGATAACTGTTGAGTTCTCCAACACAAAAGCTTCTGTATGGAATAGTATTCAGACATCACTATTTGAAGCAGGTTTCATAATAGCTAATGTATCAGCTCTCGATAAAAAGCAAGGTAGTTTTAAAGCAGTAACGACACCAACAGCCGTTAAACAAGACCTTGTAATCTCTGCCTACAAACCCAACGGTAGCTTTGAAGAACGTTTCCAAGAAGAAGCAGCAACTGAAGAAGGAGTATGGGACTTTGTTCGAACTCATTTGGAATACCTGCCTGTCACTAAAATCCAAGATGGTTTGTTGCAACTGATACCAGAACGTGACCCACGTATTCTCTTCGACCAGATGGTAGCCTATTATGTTCGTAAAGGATATCGTGTGCCAGTATCAAGCCAAGAGTTCCAGGTAGGTCTTGGGCAGCGATTTATTGAACGTGATGGCATGTACTTCCTGCCAGAGCAAGCTGCAGAGTACGACCGCAAGAAGCTGAATTCAGGGCAACTTATACAGACCAAACTTTTCGTGTCTGACGAGGCTTCTGCAATCCAGTGGTTACGTCAGCTTCTCAAAGAAAAACCACAGACGTTCCAAGATATCAATCCGCAGTTCATGCAGGAGCTTGGTGGATGGAATAAGAACGAAGAGCAACTAGACCTTAGAGAACTTCTGAACCAGAATTTCCTGAAATACGATGGTTTTGGGGATGTACCAAGTCAGATTCACAGTTATCTTTCTACCAACTGGCAGGAGATGCGTAACCTCCAGAAAAATGATTCTGCATTGATAGCTAAGGCTAAGGATAGATGGTATGTGCCAGCTCCCAACAAGGCGGCTGACTTGGAGAAATTGCGTGAAAGATCGCTGCTGAAAGAATTTGAAGAGTACAGGCAGGTTAAGAAGAAGCTAAAGGTGTTCAGAATGGAAGCTGTACGGGCTGGATTTAAGAAAGCCTGGCAGGAGAGAGATTATTCTACAATCATTAAGATGGCTGATTTAATACCAAATAATGTTCTGGAAGAAGATCCAAAGCTGTTGATGTGGTATGATCAGGCTGTGACAAGGGTTGGAGGGGAAGCCTAATGATTACAGAAGATAAAAAATTCTTGGATCTTGATCATGTGTGCGACCAAATTATGAATTCAGATGACCGTGCTATGTTTAATGAGGCTATTAGATGCTACCAAATAGGTTCTCATAGAGCAGCAATTATTTTGGCATGGTGTGCAACAGTTGACTGTCTGTATCGTAGAATTGATGAACTTGCATCTGAAGGAGACGAAGAGGCTAAACAGGCACGTATAAGTCTCAAAAATGTAGAGGGACAAGCCATTTATGAGGAAAATCTCATAAATTGGGCAAAGAAATGTGAACTATTTGACGATTATGAAGAAAAGAGCCTCAAATTCGCGCGTGATACTAGATCTAAATGTGCTCATCCTAGTGGAGTAATTCCATCGGCGGAAACTGTGCGATATATATTTTATACTTGTTCCCAGACGGTTCTTTGTCGAAATGGATATAGAGGTATGTCTTTTGTTAAGCATTTTGTTAACACAAAGCTTGATGATAAGCACCTATTTACTGATAAAAATAATATTTCAGATACCTGTAAACATTATTTTGAGAAAGTGCCTGATAAAATACAGCCACAGTTTGCCGCTCTCTGTGCCAAAAAAATTGAAACTGGGTACAGTTCTTATTGGAAAACAAACGTTGTTCTTTTTTTTAGAGAATTAATGAATAACTCAACATCTGATTTATCTGCACAAATTGCTGTAAAATTTCATTCAATTGAAAGTCTTGATATGCTATTATTCTCCATTCTTGTAGGTCTTGATCAAAGAGAGAATATTTGGGATGAACCCACTAGAAATCAAGCAAAAGCTCATTTACATGAAAATTTGAGTTCAGGAAAAGTAGATCCATATATATTTCAGTCCTATGCAACATTATGTTCCATTTTAGGTCTTGAAGCTGACGACAAAAATTTATTTAAAAATCGATTTTCAGTGCTTTCTGAGCATATATCAAAACATACTCTCTTACAAAAAAGTCGAAAATCTGAATTAATTTCAATAATTTTAGAATCTCTTGATAATTTTGAACTGAGGCGGCAAACTTTGCTTGGAGCTAGGCAGTTAATTTCAGAAGAATTGTTCTCAGATGAAAATGCTGAGGTTGATAAATTTGTTGATTTATTAATTGAAAGTGATTGGAGAGAAGATGCAATAAGTAGTCTGCTCCTTTGTTGTTCAGTTTGGTATAACACACTTAAAGTTTCCTTCTTAAAAAAGTCAAAAGAATTTCTAGAGGAGTGTTCAGAAGATTATCCTGACGATATATTAGTTTTATTTGATATAGCTAACAGCCTGATACAAGACAATCCATTATTACTTCCATTTCAATTTGAGACTACTGTAAAGGAACTTATCAATGAAGAGATAGAGATTAATTGGTTTAAAGAACAAGGAGATACTTGGAGAACTTTTGTAGGGCAGGTAAATCTAATCAATTCAATGCACGGTGCACATCTTTCTATAATCCCATCTCTAAATCTACCGAATTTGGAAATAGAGGAGTTTGACGAAATTGATGAATAGGTCAGTTTGGCAATACTCAACCATCCACTACTCACCCTGTAAAATAATCGAAGAACAAAACTTGTGGGGAAATATAGTTTATCGTATCTTGCTTCCAAATCAGGATACTGTGGTTAGGGCTGGTTTTAAGAAGGCATGGCATGATAGGGATTATTCTACTATTATAAAATTGGCGGGTCTAATACCTAATAATTTATTGGAAGAGGATCCGAAATTATTGATGTGATATGATTAGGCTGTGACAAGGATTGGAGGAGAATGAATAGTGCCTAGGGAAAAGCGTGATGTAAAAGAGCTTAAAGAAAGAGCTATCAATTCACTTGTACTTGCAATCGAGTTATTTAATAGACCTCATGAAAATGCTCGTTCAGAGGCAACGCTTATTCTTTTACATCATTCATTTGAAATGCTCTTGAAGGCTATTATCAAAAATGAAACAGGAACTGTTCATGCAAGAGATGACAAATATTCATATGGTTTTGATAAATGTCTTGAAGTTGCACAATCAGAAATCAAGATAATTTCTAAAGATGAGAGAGCCACTCTTTCAATACTTGATGCACATAGAGATACGGCAGTTCACTACTACCAAGATGTGTCTGAAGATTTGCTTTATCTTCAATGCCAGGCAGCAGTTACTTTGTTCGATGACATATTAAGTAAATCATTTGGAATGAAACTTGCGGACTTTATACCAGAGCGTGTACTGCCGATTTCAACCAGACCTCCGAAGGATATCCAACTTTTAATAGATAGCGAATTTACTCAAATAGATGAACTTCTGGGAGATGGAAATCGTAAAGGATTACAGGCAATTGCAAGATTAAGACCATTAATGGCTCTTGCGACAGCAAGTCGTGATTCTGCAGAACGTATAAGTGAAAAAGAACTTCATCAAGCAATTCACCGGCGTAAATCAGGTGAAGAGTGGAAAGTAATATTTCCAGAAATTGCCCAGCTCAGGATCGCAACAGAGGGTGGTGGTGTTCCAATTTCACTACGCATTCACAAAGAAGGATATCCTATTCGAATTGCAGCTGATGGTGAGGAGGCACTGATTGTAAGAGATAGAGACTGGTTTGATAAATACAGTCTATCTATCACAGACATTGCTGACAAACTTAACAAAACAGTTCCAAAAACCAGAGCATATATGTTTGAGCTCAATCTATGGGATGATCCAGAGATGTACGGTGAAAAAAGAATTAAGTCTCAAACTTATAAACGTTATACACAGAAAGCTTTGGATGCTTTTCGGTTTGCTGTCACTCAGTATTCGGAAGAGGAAATGTGGGAAAAACATAAAGACAAAGTATCAGGTCGCATAAAGTGAAGTTAATATGTATTTGTTACATAAAACACAAGACTGTTAAATCGTTATTAGGATGGGTGAAGAGAGATGTTCAAAAAATTAAAAATAGAAAATTTCAAAATTTGGCAAGACACTGGTAATATCCGAATGGCTCCGATAACGCTTTTTTTTGGTACAAACAGTTCAGGAAAATCAAGCATTGGTCAGTTTTTGATGATGCTAAAGCAAACTGTAGAGTCACCTGATAGGAAAGCTGTCTTTTATCCAGGTGGGAAGAATTCCGCAGTCCAGCTCGGATCATATAAAGAAATGGTGTTTCACCGTAATCCTGAATTAAAAATGTCTTTTGAATACCAATGGGAAATCATAGACACATTAAAAATCAAAGATTCTCTCTCAGGAACAACTTATTCAGGTGATGCTTTAACATTTAATTCGCAAATAGGATTAGATACGAAAGATCAACAGTCATTGCTAGTAGACAATTTCAAATATATTATCACTGACAAAAATAACAATATTAGTATGTCCATTGGAATGAAACGCCGCCCTGAAAGTAAATCTGAATATAAAGTAGAAAGCAGCAAATATGTTCTGAAAAGAAAGCAAGGGCGCGGATGGTCTCCTGGTGCGCCTGTAAGGTTCTATGGTTTTCCTGATGAAGTTGTTGCTTACCATCAAAATGCAGATTTTGTCCAGGAACTCAATCTCCTACATGAAAAACTGTTTCGCTCTCTCTTTTATCTTGGACCATTAAGAACAAGGGCTGAAAGACTGTACTCGTGGACAGGCATCGAACCTGAAAGTGTTGGATACTCGGGTGAAAACACAGTAGCAGCCATTCTTGCAGCTCGTAACCGCAGGATTAGTTTAGGCTACAAGCGACCTACAAAACCCTTTGAAGAAATTATTGCACTAAAGCTAAAAGACATGGAATTAATCGAAGATTTTAAAGTAAATCCAATATCAGAACAAAGACAGGAATATGAAGTGAAGATTCGCACCAAAGGTTCGAAAGACTGGGTTGATCTTCCCGATGTAGGAATTGGAGTGTCACAAGTTCTACCTGTTCTGGTTCAATGTTTTTATGCACCTGCAAATTCGATTATCATTATGGAACAACCGGAAATTCATCTTCATCCAAGTGCTCAGGCAGCACTGGCAGATGTAATTATTGACGTGATCAGTTCACGAGAGGACGGTAAAGATAGAAACATACAGTTAATAATTGAAACTCACTCTGAACATTTCCTAAGGCGTTTACAAAGGCGGATTGCTGAAAATAAAGTTCTTCAAGATAATGTATCTGCTTATTTTGCCAGTGTTTCTAAAGCTCCTGCAAAATTGGAATCACTTCGAATAGATGAGTATGGTAATATCTTTAATTGGCCGGAAAACTTTTTCGGTGATGAGATGGGGGATATTACCGGGCAAGCCAAAGCTGCGATGGAAAAACGTATCCAAATGAGCAAAACAAAGGAGGATATTCTTAATGAGTAAGCTGCCAAAAAAATGTCTTGTGGATACGAATGTTCCAAAAACAGCTAATAAGGCACTTGACCCCGCCAGCATTCAAGATGATCTTACTCATTGTGTACTGGCTTGCATAGAAGCAGTCGAGCATGTAATTACAACAAGAAGCCTGGTAATGGATTCAGGCGACGAAATATACGATGAATACCGCAGACAGTTGTCTATGAGTGGACAGCCAGGGGTTGGAGATCGTTTTATGAAGTGGGTCCATGATCACCGTTGGACATTACCCGAAGAAGATCGGATTACCATCAATAAAAATGGTAATAGTTATGATGAATTTCCAATCCACAATGGTTTATCCAAATTTGATAAGTCGGACCGGAAATTTGTTGCTGTTGCTAATGCTCATCCCGCTAAACCGAAAATCTTACAAGCTACAGACTGTAAATGGTGGGGATGGAACAGTGCCTTGGAAGAAGTCGGCATTTCAGTACAATTCCTATGTTCTTATTATGTCAAGGCAAAATATGAGGAGAAATTTGAAACTTGATTGAAGATTATTACAAATTCCCATCTACTTCCCATCTGGCAATCCTTGGTGAGAATGTTGTAAGAGGGGACAAAGTCATGTCTGAGAGGGAACGCAATGACTTTCTAAGCCATGAACTTGTGATTGAGGAAAAAGTAGATGGTGCAAACCTTGGTATATCGTTTGATAGCTCAGGGAATATTAGGCTGCAGAATAGAGGATCATATCTTAATGCTCCATATCAAGGGCAATGGAAGAAATTATTTGAATGGTTAACTCCAAAAACTGATTTACTATTTGAAGTGCTACAAGACAAATTAATTTTGTTTGGAGAATGGTGTTATGCACAGCATTCTGTTTATTATGAGCGTTTACCAGACTGGTTCTTAGGATTTGATATATTCAACAAACAAGATTTAAAATTCTTTTCATGCCAAAGAAGAGATGAAATATTCAACAATGCTGGCATTTCTGGAGTACCGATAATTAAAAAAGGACATTTTTCCCTTGAAGACCTGACATCTTTGCTATCAAAATCATGCTTCGGTAACGAATCTGCAGAAGGTATTTATATAAGATTTGATGACGGCGACTGGCTTGGAAAACGTGCTAAGTTGGTACGTCCTGAATTCATCCAATCTATTGAAGAACATTGGTCGAAACGAAAAATAAAGCCAAACAGGCTCTTTTTTGAGACGTTAAAATGAATGAATTAAATCTCACTAATATCCATTCTTGGCAATACTCCACCATCCACAAATCACCCTGCAAAATAATCGAAGAACAAAACCTGTGGGGAAATGTAGTTTATCGTATCTGGCTTCCAAATCAGGATACTGTGTTCAGGGTTCCACAATCAGCATTGCGACCATTAGCTGCAAATGTACAGCCGGAGATTGAAGCAAACCGAATTACGTATGTCGCTGCAGCAGCAAAGGTAGCTGAAGTGCTGGAGGGCGGTTCACATGATTCGGATGGACCTGTGCTGCTGGCACCGATGGAGTCTAATGTCATTCCGCTTCCACATCAGATACGTGTTCTCTCAAGGGCTGTTTCAGGAGATAAGGTGCGGTACCTGCTGGCTGATGAAGTTGGTCTTGGAAAGACCATTGAAGCCGGGCTTATCATGCGTGAGCTCAAATTGAGAGGACTTGTTCGTCGTATACTGGTTGTTGCGCCGAAAGGTCTGGCTACACAGTGGGTCAGTGAGATGCATACGCACTTCAACGAGGATTTCCAGCTTGTTTTCGGCGAAGACCTTGCAACGATAAAAAGAATAATCAGTGGTAACCATTCTCGCTATTGGGCACAGGGTACCAAGCTCCGGTTCCTGGATGAACCTGATGAACTGCAGCATGCAAATCCATGGAGGATGTTCGATCAGGTGATAGTATCCCTTGACTCTGTCAAGCCCATGGATAAACGCAGAGGATGGAGTCAGGAACGTATTGATGAGTATAACCGCTCCAGATTTGAAGATCTGATCACTGCCGGGTGGGATCTGGTCGTTGTTGATGAATCACACAGGTTAGGAGGCAGTACGGATCAGGTTGCCAGATATAAACTTGGAAGAGGACTTGCAGAAGCTGCACCGTATCTTCTATTGCTTTCAGCAACACCACATCAGGGAAAAAGTGATGCATTTCATCGTTTGATAAGTCTATTGGATGATAAGACATTCCCAGACATGGATAGTGTCACCCGTGAACGAGTAGCACCTTATGTTATCCGTACAGAGAAACGCAAAGCAGTTGATGGAGAAGGTAAGCCGCTGTTCAAACCTCGTGTTACAAAGATGGTACCGGTTACATGGGAAGAACGACATAGATCACAGCAGATGCTCTATGAAGCCGTAACAGAATACGTCCGTGAAGGGTATAACCAGGCACTAAGAGAAAAGAAGCAGCATATTGGCTTCCTGATGATACTCATGCAAAGGCTTGTGGTTTCAAGTACAAGGGCTATTCGAACTACACTGGAACGTCGGCTTGAGGTTCTGAAAGACACAGAACTTCGAACTTCTCAGCGTTTGGAAGAAATAACTGGTTCCAGTGATGACTTAGATGAACTTTACGACATGGATGGGCAGGAATTGCTTGATGAGCTTCTCAAATCCCGTATTTCTGCCATGCAAAATGAAAGAGCCCAGGTCGAAAAACTTCTTGATGCTGCCTACAAATGTGAGCAGGAAGGACCTGACGCCAAGGCAGAAACACTGATAGAATGGATATATCAGCTCCAGGCTGATGAGAATGAAGCAGACCTCAAATTACTGATATTTACCGAATTCGTCCCAACTCAGCAGATGCTTAAAGAATTCCTTGAAGCTCGAGGTATCTCTGTAGTAACACTCAACGGTTCCATGGATATGGATGAAAGGAAAAAGGTTCAGGATGATTTCTGCAACAAAGTTCGTGTACTCATCTCTACCGATGCAGGTGGTGAAGGTCTCAACCTGCAGTTCTGTCATGTTATCATAAACTATGACATTCCTTGGAATCCAATGAGACTGGAACAACGTATCGGTCGTGTGGATCGTATAGGCCAGATGAAGATTGTAAGAGCGATAAATTTCCTTTTCCAGGATTCAATAGAATTTAGGGTCAGGGAAGTCCTGGAGCAGAAGCTCTCAGTCATTCTGGATGAATTTGGTATCGACAAAACCGGCGATGTGCTTGACTCTGCTCAGGCTGGAGAATTATTCGAAGGTATTTTTGCTTCTGCAATTCTTGATCCCAATAATGTTGAAGCTTCAGTTGATTATACAGTATCCAAGATTCGAGAAGAGATTCATGAGATTTGTGAATCATCACCGATTTATGGTATATCAGAAGAACCTGACTTACAAACCGCAGAACGTCTCCGCTCTCATCCATTGCCTCATTGGGTCGAACGTATGACAGTAGGTTACCTAAACTCTCACGGTGGTCAGGCAATACGCAAAAGAGATTCATGGGAACTTAAGTGGCCTGACAGTAAAGTTTCTTTGAAGTGTACTTTTAGTTCAAGTGTAGCCGAATTCAATACTGATGTTTCGTTACTTAATCTGGAAGATAATAAGATCAGAGGATTAGCTCTCAATCTACCATTGATTGCATCAGGACAACCGATACCATGTATTTCTATAGATGAATTATCACCCAGTATATCCGGTCTGTGGGGACTGTTCGAGATTCGCTTGCTTGCGGGCACACACAATAACAGTCATACCATGACAATTCCACAAATAAGAAGAAGATATCTAAGTGTTTTTGTTTCTGACGAAGGAAAGCTGTTCCTTCCAACTGCTCGTCATATCTGGGATATCATGCAGACAACAGATCTAAATGTTTTGTGTTCTCTTGACCACAAAGCATCAGTAAATGCATATGAGAAACTTGTCAATGCTGCCGAATCTGCCGGGAAGGAAGTATTTGATATACTCCAGCAGAACCATAATTCTGCCATCGAACATGAAGAAACAAGAGGCTACCATGCATTTACAGCAAGGAGAAAAGCTATTGAGCGGATTGGTCTTCCCGAAGTTCGTCAATACCGTCTGGACAAATGCATCTCTGAAGAGAACGAATGGAAAGAAGAGCTTGAAATTGCAAGGCAGACTGTACCTGAGATAAAACCACTATTGTTAATGCAAATACAAAGGAGAGACATATGAGTACAGGTAGTTGGAGAGACATTATACTCCGCGAGTTCATACCAAACGTAAGCAAACTTACCATAGTAAGTGACCCTGATGACCTGCTTACCGAAGAAAGACTCTCTGTTGAACTCAAAAACCGCGGTTTTGATCTAATTGATTTCAATGATCCTGTTGAATTCCGGTATGCCTATGAGTCAGGATACAGAAGCTTATGGGATCAGGGAATACAAACCAAACAGGGAGTCATACTTAGGCTACATAACTCCGAGCTAGATGATTTGCCTAATGATCTCCTCAAAGCCGGAAGAGAATTACCCTTCAATCTAGGAGCCATTTTTCCCAATCTCAGCTATTCAGTTATCGAAAAACTGGATCGCAGTTTTTTAGATGAGTTATTTGATGCTCAAACCAAATATTCTCCAAATAAGCTTGGTGACAATGCTACCAAGGATTTTATACTTTTACATGTTTTTGGAATTGCAGCAAATCTTATCAACAACGATGTAGAACTACTTCGTACACTACTTAGGATTCATTACAATAAGCTCAAAATACCGCCGGTCTTGTGCGATCGATTAGTTCAGCTATTAAAAGATAACAATCGTTTTCATGACTGGCCACTTGATACTATCGTCTTCGATGATGGAGCTTTTTTTGCATTTCTACAGGAACGTTGGCCTGCTTTCCTTGATGTGCTGGCTCATGGAAACCAGATAATCAAAGAAACTTCAGCTTACAATCTGAAATATACAGGACCAATAACATTACCATTTAATCATGAGGACATCCGTATTTACGTTGATAATCTATTTGTTGAAGGCAAACTCATGCCAGTTCAAAAAGCAGACATTAGTATCGAAAGCAATCCCTGGATCATAAGTGGCATATCTAAAACGTATGACACTGATCCTGAGCTTCGTATTAACAGCCTTATCGGGATTCTCGAAAAAACACTTCATGCTTCTGAGTTCCGTTACTCAGAATGGATTGACTTCGCTATGAAATGGGCAGAATTAAGAGCTCTTATTCATACAACAGACCAAAAGGAAAAACTTGAAAAATTCAATCAAATCAATGATCTTGTAAATACTAACTTTACAAATTGGCTTATTAGCCATTGTGCTAGCCTGATCAACCTTCCTCCTACAAATCCTGCTATGCTTCATCATGTTCCTCGTTGTATGGCAAGGGAACTGGAATCTGAGAGGGACATGAAGTTAGCACTTGTTGTTGTTGATGGTCTTTCCCTTGACCAATGGGTCTCCGTTAAAAAAGTACTTCATGAAAAAAAACCTGATCTTGTCTTGAGAGAATCAGCGACTTTTGCTTGGATACCTACGTTGACATCTGTATCAAGACAGGCTGTTTTTTCGGGTAAACCGCCTATTTACTATCCTAAATCAATTAACACAACAAATAATGAAAGCAACCTATGGAGGCAGTTCTGGGAAGAAATAGGCATATCACGCTTGGAAATTGGTTACCAGCGTAGCTTGGGAGATGGCAATGTTAGTGAAATACTTGATGAAATCTTAAATATCGATCAAACCAAAATCATTGGTTTGGTTGTTGACAAGGTTGATAAGATAATGCATGGAATGCAGTTAGGTGCTTCAGGAATGCATAATCAGATCAGACAATGGTGTAAGGAAGGATTTCTTTCCTCTCTCATTGGATACCTTTTAGATCATGATTATCAGGTGTGGCTAACATCCGATCACGGTAATATAGAATGTAGTGGAAAAGGAAGTCCTTCTGAGGGAGCTATAGCTGAAACACGTGGTGAAAGGGTAAGAGTTTATCCGACTCCCGAACTGAGAGATTCGGTCGCCAAAACATTACCTTTTGCAGTAAAATGGAATCCAATAGGTCTACCTCCTGCTTATTTCCCGCTGGTGGCTGAAGGAAGCGATGCATTTGTAAAGGAAGGAGAAGTCATAGTTGGGCATGGTGGAATCTCCATAGAAGAAGTTATTGTACCACTTGTTACGTTTGAAAAGAGGACTCATTGATGGGTAAAAGACACATTTCTATTGGTATCAAACAACTTATCCGATATGAGTGGATGGAAAAAACTGCAAGTATGCTTCTTGCTGGAATGGATGAAAAGTCCATACGTGAAGAGTTAAATATCTATCTTATTGTCCATAAGGGAGATGGCTCAGAAGAACAACGTAGTCTGAATACCTGTAAGTTTGTTGTTAGCAATTTGATGAAAATATGGGTATCTCCCGATCCAGAACTTATTGATTTCAGAGATTTGGCTTTGAAACTATTACAAAAACATCCTTCTCAGGCACTTGCAATACACTGGGCAATGATATCAGCGTCATATCCATTCTGGTTTAATGTAGCATTACATATTGGAAGATTATTAAACCTTCAGGATAAAATTACTCACCAACAGATAATTAACAGGCTTAAAGAACAGTATGGTGATAGGCAGACTGTCAGCAGAAATGCCCAATTTGTTATTCGTTCTATCATAGCATGGGGAATTTTGCAAGATTCTGAATGTCCTGGATGCTACGAGAAAAATAAAAATATGCATATGCTGCTTGATAAAGATGTTTCTATTTTACTCCTTGAATCAATACTGCATGCAATTCCAGAAGATAAACTGTCTTTGAAGATGGCAACTACTTCGCCTGCACTTTTTCCATTTCAATTGCCATCGATAAATGCAGACGATATTTTAAGGAAATTTAATGAGATTGATGTAGTTAAATATGGTATGGATGAGGAATTTATGGAACTAAAGGGGAAATAATGTCCTCGTTGTGATTTTGAGATTCTTCGAATATCTTAGGGTATTGTTACTCAATCACCTTCTTCTAACACACCTCTCCTACTCCAACCCCATACTCCGTCCATACTCTAATCACTTCTACCTCATCGACAAACTCATTCATTCAATAAGTGAACTTTTAGCCTTGTTTCACAATAGTTTCCAGGCAAAGCAGTATGTCGGGATGATACAGGTCAGGGACCTTTCCATAGAGATACTGCCAAAGATGTACATGGATGGGATTATAATGGCTGTGTAGTTGGCGCATGCTCTAATAAATTCTAGCAGCTTGCAATTATCATTCACTCTTTTCGGAAATACCAGAATTCAATATACTTAAGTTGCCTTTATTAAATTAAACATTATATTTAAGTATTATTGGTGCTTTTAAGTGTATGTGAACAATTATGGCACAGAGAAAAAGATCTAATCAGTCTGAACACGACAGATGCGTCCGAGAACACGCAAACGACCTGAAAAAAAATGGCTATGCTGTAAAAGCAGATATACCGGGATTTAAGAAGCCAACTCCAATTGGAAAAGATAAAAGGATACCAGATATCGAGGCCACAAAAGGTAACAGACGCAAATTGATTGAAGTGGAAACTGAAAGCTCTCTATACACTGATAAGCAACAGCAATCCACATTTCGAAGAAGTGCATCTCAAAGAAAAGGAACAACCTTTCAGATAGAAATGCCGAAAAAGAAAAGAAGGTGATTTAATGCCTAATTTTAATGTTCATTTCACAGTTGGTATCATAGTTGGAATATTAACTCTTAGCATACTGCATGGTCAAAATGATTTTCTGTCCGGTTCATTGTCAATCCTTGTTGCAATAGCACTTTCAACTGTTGGGTCTATCTTACCTGATATAATAGAACCAGCCACGAACCCGCATCATAGACGTTTCTTTCATTCATTTTTTGTACTCATAATAACTGGTCTTCTTAGCTACCATTTGTTGACTGGTGCGAACTCAGCAAATATGTTCATGATTGGATTCCTGGGAGCAGGATATGTGTCACATCTGGTTTTAGATGCAACCACACCTGAAAGCTTGCCATTGATCAGAATTGATAATCAGTTGTTAATTGTCGTAAAAGATTGATGAGGATGTCATGAAAATAAAATTAACTGATACTCAATCAAAAGTTGTTCAATTTTCATTTGCCATATTTTTATTGCTTGTGTACTTATTACTAATGTTAGCTTCACAGTATTCGTACCTTCCGGATTATGATAAAGATGAAATCAGTTACCACTTAAACAGAACCGGTGAAAAGATCCGCCTGGCATCAGATAATGATACCGAAAAAACACAGATCATTATAGATTGGGAAAATGGTTTGTTCTTAAAGCCCTTTTACTTTACCAAGTCTAGCATTTTACGTGACTACCTTCTTCGTTTTAGTTACAGGGATCCACAGTGGTTTGTCTATATTCGAAGGGCAAACTGTGAAGAAAGAGCATTGATTTTTGAAGATATGGCCAACAGGACAAATCTAACATACAGAAAAGTGGGCATTGATGGCTTTATAGACCCTATTAATTATAGAACGGAAAATCACCGATGGACAGAAGTATGGATTAACAACTCATGGCAAATAGCAGACTCTGGGTTCAACCTGTGGTATCCGAAAAACAACCAATCATATTTTACAGTTGAAAAAAACTATTTAATAGGAAAAGTTGTCGTTTTTGATGATAATGGTAGTTTCAATGATTGCACAGATTTATATGTGAATAGAACAGGCATTTTGAAGATTAATGCATTAAGAGAAGGAAATCCTATTGAAAATGCAACTGTATCAATCAAATTGAACTATGAAAATCTGACATGCAATGTTGTTGGAGGAAACAGGCTAAAACTGAATACCAACAAATCAGGTGATTGTGAAGTAGTTCTTGGAGTTTACGACAATACATCCTATACTGTTATAGTGGAGGAGCCAAAACAATTCTATAAGTATACTGGGACTGAAGATGTTATTATCAAAGACGGAGAGAATTATTTAGCAATAAATGTCGATAATCTAAAATTGAATTTATGAAAACAACCTATGTATTTGGCATGCATGAAGTTAATAATTATGGATCTCCTCAAGATTGAGTGGGTAATTTAATATTGTGTTCATCCAATCCATATTGGATGGACGATAAACTTTTGATTCAAATGGCTCTGGGAATAACCTCTCCGTGGTATGTTAAAGATATAAATCTCGATATTTCTAAAAAGAGAATGGATATTTATCTTGATTTTACAAGGGGAACGAAGTTCCCCTGTCCTGTTTGCAACAAACTGTGTGATCTCCATGATACCAAAGAAAAAGTATGGAGACACCTTGATTTTTTCCATCATGAAACATACATTCATGCAAGAGTTCCCCGAACAAAGTGTGATGGAGATGGTGTAAAACTTGTTGAAGTTCCATGGACAAGACAAAACACTGGATTCACATTATTTTTTGAAGCATTGATCGTTGCTATGTCAAAAGAAATGAGTGCTTCTTCTATTGCTGAATTGATTAATATTCATGAAAATTCAGTCTGGATAATTCTAGCTCATTATGTTGAAGAAGCAAGAGCAAAGATGGATCTGTCTGAACTTGATACTATCGGAGTAGATGAGATCTCTGTCAAAAAAGGTCACAGTTATGTGACCTTGTTCTATGACCTGAAAGAATCAAGAGTCATTCATATTGAAAATGGGAAGAAAAGAAGTGTTTTCAAGAACTTCAGGGAAGTTATTTCCAGGAAGATAGATCCTGATAATATCAAGTATATTTCAATGGATATGTATCCTGCTTTTAAAGGTGGAGCAAGAGAATATTTCCCGAATGCTAAGATCGTTTACGATAAGTTCCATATTGTCAAAATGATGAACGATGCAATCGATAAGGTTCGAAGAAAGGAATATCAAACAAATAAAGAACTTGGTAAAACAAGATTCATGTGGTTGAAAAATCCTGAAAACCTATCGGATCGTGAAATAACTAAGATTCAATCGATTAAAGATCTGGATACAAAAACGGCAAAAGCTTATAGATTTAAGCTTGGACTTCAGCGTATGTGGGAAATCAAAAATATAGAAGTAGCAAGGGAATATCTCGATAAATGGCATTATTGGGGAACGCATAGCAACATCAAGGAAATTATCACATTGGCTAAGATGATAAAAAGAAATTCTCACGGGATATTGGAATCAATTAAACAAGGTATCAGTAATGGTGTTGTTGAAGGATTGAACAACAAGATCAAGACTGCTTTTAAGAGATCATATGGATTGAAGACTGAGAAGTGTAGGAATACAATGATATTCTTAAGCGGGTAAACTTCGTTTACCCACACGATGTTAAAGAGAGCCATAATTATTAAGTGTTTTGAAGATTAGTAAAATCAAGATTAAAAAGACCGACTGAAGGTCTATAGGAAGTCAAAGAAGTATGCATTGCATCTAGAAAATAAAAAAATATAACTTACTGCATTTGCAATTAAGACAAGGAGTAACTAAAATGCTAAAACCAGATGACATATGTTCCCTTTCATGTTTCAAAGAAAAAGAAGGCTTTTACGATAAAATCAATGAAATAGTCAATCTGGATACAGTTAACATTCCACTAGAACTGGAAAAACATTCAATACACTATTCTCCCGTAGGTAACTATCCCGAAGAACCCTATGTCATCATCTGCGGTAAAACACCATCCGGTGACAGCCACGACCTGTTTGTAAAGGCATTACAAGATGGGAAAAGTCTACATGAAGCTTGTTTTTCATCAATTTATTCAAATATGCGCAATAATCTTTTTCAGTATCTATGCAAGATCGGTCTGTTTGAATACCTGAGTACGATTGTTCCTTACTGGAATAGTCCAGACCCGAAAGCAAAGTGGAATGCTATATTTGAGAATTTAGACGACAGCTTAGATTCAGGAATTCAACTGACTCAGGCATTTAACTGTGCAATTTTAAATAAAGAGTCTTCACAAAGAAGCTCTGAACCCTCCAAAAAGGTATTCGATGAAACACAAAAGAATATAGGTTGCATGTTCAAGCATTTTAGGATAAATCCAAATCTGAAATTGATCATATTTTTGGATACTCCTTCAAAGGATAATAGATTTCATCAGATTGATTTCTGGAATCGGATGCCTATAAACCATAATTATGGTTTCAAAGTGATTTCAATAACACATCCATCTCGTCAAAACATGGATATATACAATCATTTTGATGATCTGACTCTGATTAAATCCAACAAAAGGAATAAGGCTATTGAAATTTTCGAAAATGCTAAGAAAACGGTTAAAGATTTGTCAGAAGCATAGTGCTACTTAATAGTATTACAACAAATCTCAAACCACCTACTGTTAAGGATAATTATGTATAGTTCACTTCAAGACCACTACTGAAGAAACAATCTTATCCAATCCCATTTCTACATAGATAACACCAAACAGTGCCTCTACAATGGTTCCCTTTGTATGATCTATTTTTTCCTTTTTTGTATTTTCCTTCTTACGACCATTTGGAATTCTTGATTCGTAAAGACCCCATTTATCGCATATCTTGGCCAGATTTTCGTTTGATGCTACATTAGAGCGTTGATTTGTAAGTTGGCCAACATTTGAGATATTGGGTTGCCAGAAAACTTGAACAAGTGCAAGACTAATTGCGGCATCGCCTATAAGAGCCAATACCTTGGCCGCCTGATCTAAATTGAGATATGGACCAAAATCATATTCAAGTTCAATTCTCTGATAGTATTTATCCAGTTCAGTAAAAAGATTCTTGACACTTGGCTGTATAAAGGTTAGAACAACAAGGTCTGGGTCGCTAAAAGTGTATTGGATGTCTTTTTCCAATAGGGGTATCTTATTTGTTTTGATATTCTCTATTTCTTTATTGATTGCATTAAGCTGTCCAATCCAGGCATTTAACTTGTTTCTGTCTTTTTTATGGTCTTCGGGAAGTATGCTTTTTTGGTATTCTAGTTGCTTGACGATAGTTGGAAGTTCGTCAAATATTCCTTTGACATTCCATTTTAACTTAAGATAGGACTCGTTGATTGTTGCGTTCAATAAAATCGAACTCCTTTATATATGTGCCACATTTTTTCATATGTCTGTAGAACTTATTAATATATTAATTTATCAAAAGCAAATGTAGCAATAGGTCGATTATAATGATTGAATACAAAACAAACACAGTAATAAATTGCAAACAAAAATATATTTATAAAAAAAGAACATACTGGAACTATATTTTTTGGATATGTTAACCGGGATAGTGAAACATTGAGCAGCATATTAGAAGATGTCAATTCTAATACCGATTTTGGGGACACAACTGATGATTACAGCAAACTTTCTCATTTGAACGCAGATATTTCTTTGGTTATTGATGAGAAGACAACGTTTTCAGGGACAGACAATTTCACAGCCAGGGCACTTGGAATTAATGTAAAAAAAGGACAGAAACCAGATAGACAGGAGATTAAAAGTGTCCTTCTTCCAAAGCTCAGAAGCCTTGAAAATACAACAGTAAGTTTTCTTGTGGAAAATATCACAATAAAAAAACTAAACAATGATCAACAGGGGGACTGGCGATTACGAATCGACCCCAACACACCTTTGTATGACGATTTTGTGTTCAATAACAATTCAATCATTCTAGAATGCTTTCGGGCAAAGAGACGTCTGAAAGTAAGAAGGATCTCTCTGCAACAGGTTTCAAGAAGACCTTTTAGTGAAGAAGGAATTCTGGAAGGAAAGGTTCGTATAATAGAGGATGCTGAGCAAAATCTTCCTGACTATACCTTCATGGATACAAGTGATTTTGACTGGTTATTGAAACTGGAGAAAAGAAGGCTGGACCTGCAGAAAAAAATTGATGAATGGGAAGGTTACCTGAATCTCTACATGGGCATTATCAAAAATAAACAGGCGTGGGTAGCCTATCAGAGCCTGAGCCGAAGTGGTCCGACGACTGCTAAACTGGAAATTTCAACTCGCATTTTTTCAGAAAACTCTGCTAAGCATTTTTACGATGAGAATAATGTTGGAGTCTTAGACAAGGAAATACCCAAAGGCAGGAACTGGAAACCTGACGAGAACACTGATGAGCCAGCCATTCTGGGAATAATTTCCAGAGGTACAAAGATAAAGAAGATACTTAACAACGGTCCCAAGAATAAGCAGGACTGGGCAGAGATTGAGGTAGAGCTGGATGATGACTATGTTTTTGATACAGATAAATCTGATAATACCTTAAACATTCATAAAGATCCCCTTGACAAGATTCCTCGGCAAGGTATTCTGGTAAATTCGATCATATCTGATACAACTCCTATCCTCAGACAGCAAAGGGCGTTAGAACGTCTCACAGAAGGCCAGGCTGTAAACCCGTGTCTGGAAGATTTCATCTTTAACATCCAAGAGGCAAAACTTCCAACACGTTCTGATGACATTGACAGGTCCACCCTAGTAGAGGGAAAACTAAACGAAATGCAGAGGTTGGCTGTGACCAAAGCTATCAACTGCCCGGACATTTCTCTTATACAGGGCCCTCCAGGTACAGGAAAAACAACGGTAATAGCTGAACTTTGTTATCAAACTGTGCTGCGTGGAGGAAAGGTTCTGCTGGCATCCCAAACAAATCTGGCAGTTGACAACGCACTTTGCCGGTTAAAGAACAAATCGGAGATAATGCCAATCAGAATTGGTACACGGACAACCGAAGACGGAGAAGAGTTTCTTGAGAAAAACGTAACATTACGCTGGTTCAAAGCTGTGAGAGATAATGTAGCGGCAATTTGCACAAAACGTGAAGCTCTCACAAACAGGTTTGATGGTTATGAGTCTTCAGTGGACTCTCTTGAAGAATGTCACAATGGTTTCGAATATGCCAGAAAAGAAATTGTTTCAATAAAGGATAAGCTTGAGAAAGCAGAAAACGATCTTCAGCAGTTGAAGGAGAATGAAAACAAGATCGCGGATAGAAGAAAAGAACTGATCGATAGATCAAACCTGATTAACGCGGTCCTGAAAAGTGGAACCTATCCTGCCAGAAAAGAATTTGAAAACTTTGCCGGCTTCTTTCCCGAGATCACAAACATTGTCAATCTGGAGCTTGAACATCTGTTTTCTCCCTTGAAACATGATCATGAGGGTAATGCGGATGTTATCGATCTAGGGGAAATACTTGCACTGCTTATTGATATTAGGAATTCCAAAAGAACAGAGTTCACAGAGCATCTTGTGAATTTACAGGTTTTAATTTCAAAGCTGGAACTCCTGAAAAACGATGAAATTCAGGAACTCGAAGAAAGAAAAGCAGGGATTATAAATCAATTGTCCAGCTCCAGAGATCGGGAAGAGCTTGCAAGATTATCAGATGAAATGTTCAATATAAATCTGAAAATCGATGAACTAAAAAGACAGAACAGCGAAGCAAGACTGGGAGACGCCTGGACAGATAGTATTTCTGCTTTCAGGTTCCAATACGACAGGCTTTCCAGATTATTTTCTTTAGCCAGAATGCCTGATTTCAGAGATAGTATAGTACTATTGCAGCAATCACTTCAGCCAAAAAAAGAATTTGAAGCATCTATAAATGAGCTTCTGGCTTTGATGCAGAGTTTTGAGGAAATTTCTTTAAAGATTCCTGAGTACTTCCTCCAAAACTTGCACACTGTAGCTAAGGACTGTGAGTCTTCTATATTTGAAACCGATAAAGAAACAGAGAAGCTCAATGCTGAGATCTCCAGTCTGGAGTATAAAAGGCAAGAACTAAATACCGATTTAGATCAGCAAAATATCAGCATTGAAACTCTCAGGAAACTGATCTCTTCCTGCCTTAATGTTCTTGATGAAATCAATACCACTAAGAAAGACGGAAAAGTTACCTTTAACAGCGATATCCTTGATGAGCTCAAAGAAAAAGTATCAGGTCTGAAAAATGAGCATCAAAATGAGCTGCGGGTCTCAAAAAGGTGGACCAAGCTCCAAAAGGAATGGACAAAAAAGATAGATGCTTCTGCACCGGAAGACTATGAATCTGTCACGGAACTGTATATCGACCTTGCGAACGTTGTGGGTGCAACATGTTCTGAAACAGGCAGATACAAATTCTGGGGCAAGGAAGGAAGAGAGTTTGACCTTGTGATAGTAGATGAAGTTTCCAAGGCAACCCCTCCTGAACTTTTAATGCCGATGCTTCTTGGCAAGCAGATAATTTTGGTAGGTGACCATCATCAGCTGCCTCCTCTGTTTAAAGTAAGGGCAGAGGATATCACATTCGATGAAATGGAAGAGAATAATCCAGAGATACAAAAGGATCAAATTGAGCAAATCGAACTTAAATATAAGAGACTCGTCACCGCTTCCTATTTCCAGGAAATGTTCGAAAATGCGAACCCAGAATTAAAGTCGCGTCTTATAGATCAATACAGAATGCATCCAACCATTATGAGAGCGATTAACCAGTTCTATCCGGATGGTTATCAACTGAGGTGTGGAATTGCCAATCCGGAATCAGAGCGAAAGAACAATTATCTGCTCAAGGATGCGAATGGGAATAGTCTATCGTCCGAAGAGTCTCATCTCATATGGATAAATACAGAAGAAAGGCTGATCGATGGCAAACTGAGACCTAATTTCGAGGTCACTGAAGAAAACGGCTCCAAATTTAATTCCTATGAAATTGAAAGCATTGAAAAGGTCCTGCTGTCTATAGAGGAACAATTCAGTTCAGGTCCATATGCACAAGGCAAAAAACAGGAAGTTGCAATAATTTCTTTTTATTCCAGCCAGGTAAAAAAACTGCGTGATATGGAAAAAACACTCAAGAGTTCCGGGAAAATCAGTTCCCTGAAAATCAGGATTGGAACAGTTGATCGTTTCCAGGGAATGGAAAGTGAAATTGTCATAGTCAGCCTGGTCTCGTCCCCAAAAAGCGGCAAACCAACAAGTTTTGTAAAAGATTTCCGGAGAATAAATGTAGCATTTTCAAGAGCCCAATCACTGTTGATCATAGTTGGGTCTGCACATGTGTTTGAGAAAGTAAGGGTCAAAATAAATCATGATGCAGTAGAAGACTACAAGAATGCCTATGGCAAGATAATACGGATGAGTAAAGATTTTTCAAATGGCAATTATTTTGTGGAGGGTTACAAGCTACATGCAAACCGGAACTAAGAAAAATCCATTTTCAGTTATGAAAATAACCGAAAAATTACCTGTTGTTGCAGTTAATGTAGAAGCACGAGCTATCAGGACCCGCAAAATACGTCTTTTGGAGTGGGCGATACTGGCTCCTTTATGTGAACTCAGTGACCCGGCTCCTACCCTTGAAGAGATCAAAAAAGAGTTTGGAATAGAAAAGATCGAATTTCTGCAATACGTAGCAAAGGAACTTGTTATGCTGGATGCACTTACTCTTAAAGGGGAAAATGATCTTGAAACCACCGAACTGGGAAGAGAACTTTACAGCAGTGGTAAAATGATCAGCAATTCGCGTGGTGTACATTTCGATATGGTCTACGAACCGGAATCTACAGAGTGGTTTCCCGGAGCCAGGTATGATTCTGGACTAGAGGATAGTGAAAACCAAAACGATGACATCAGGATACCTGACTTCGTTCCAGAGGCACTGGTCAGGGAACATATCTCTTTGGTGAAGAATATCCTGGAAAAAGACGAGAAGCTAATAGAACATGCAGTATCTGGTGCAAAGGCAATGAGCACAGATATTGAAGTGGATATTTTACTTAAAAACGAAGGAGTAGATCTTGCAATTACAAAAGAGCCGTTTGGAGATGCGCATCGCTTGAAACTAAAACAGGCTATGAAACAAAAAATTCTGGACAATGGAAAACTCAACCGATATCTCGAAAAATATCACCAAAAGGCTGCACAGTTCACTAATTCACCGATTGTACAGTATCATACTCTATTTGAAAAAGATAAACTCTACTCACCACTGGATGAGTCAAAACTTACTGATGCGATCCTCAGTTTGAAACCAAAATGGGTCATTGTGGCGAATCAAAATCTCTTTGAGTATATTGCAAAGAATAAAAACAAACCTGAAGTCATTATATATATTGCAGAGCAAAATAATGATCTCAAACACAGAATAAACCAGGAGCATTTTATCCCTTCATCTGTAGAACTATATATACAGGACAAAGAGCACCTTTTTACTCCCGATTCGGTCATTTCTGAGAACAGAATTGTAATGCTTAATCTGATCGAAGCTGGAAATTACACGATTCCCATGTACATTCTTAGAGAGAATGCAGAAGACTATTCGGCAATTCTTAGTAAGATCCTAAAAGATAGCAGTTCTGATGTTCTGGATACAAAAATAGCTGCATTTTACCTTGAACCTCTGGAAGAGAACTTCAATGCAGTGATCGAGTGCTATCCAGATGAATATGTGAATGATAAGAAAACCGCTCAAAATGCCTTGAAAGAAATCACCTTGCTAAAAAACAAGATGAAGGACACATCTCTTAAGGGGGAGACCAAAGCTGCAGTTTATAAAAAGATAATTGAGTTCTCTGATTGGAAAGAGATGATTAAATTTGACAGTTGGTTTGTTTATCACAGTCGTGCTCTTTTCTTTGAGAAGCTCGGGAGAACTGTAACGAATATCTCAAATCCTGACAAGGGTGATGTTTTAGGATACATCCGACACTGTTCTTCCATACACAAAGATCTTGGTGAGATTAAAGCAAATCTTAAAAAGGCAGCCAAAGACCCCACTCATTTTGAGATCCTCGAAGAGACCGATAAATTGCAACGGCATCTGGAGCAGTATATAGAAAGTACTATTCAGGAGCTTCCTGTTTACATAAAAAAGGAGAAGATTGAAGATATCTTGAAAGTACTTGAGAATGGCATAAACAATGCCAGGCACGTGTACCTCAAGAAAGTAAAAACAGCAATTGACTCAAGCAATCTTTCCGAGATTGAAGAGGACACATTAGATGTCTGTCTATTGCTTAAACAGAATGGACTGTTGCCTAGGGCAGAAGTATTGACTTCTCTGGCAGTTCATGACCTCGAACAGGTTAACTGGGACCTTCTCAAAGCCGGGATGAGCAAGGATATCATACAGATAAGTACAAAATACAATGGCTTCAGTTCAACCATCAACATTGAATCTTTGATAAAAGAGCATTTTCCAGCCAAGATTCAGAAACCTGCTGATAAAAATCAGGTGCAGTACCTATTCAACAATCTTTCATCACTGAAAAAGAAAGGAATAGCAGATGCTGAACATATTAAAAAATTGTTACAAAATACCTTATCTGATTTGGAAAATACCGACAGTTTTGGCGACTTAAAGGTTTACTTATTTTTCTTATCGACTGCAAACCGGTCCTTTGCAAAGGAAGAGTTGCCTGCTATCAGTAAGGATCATGTATGGATGACTGTTGAACCTTATCTGAAAGAAGAACCTGCAAGGATCAAGGAGATAAAAAAAGATATGGAAGTCCTTGGTTTATCCGAAAAAAGGGAATCTGTATTCAAGACCAGTTTTGATGATAAAACCCAAAAAATATCCTTTGAAGATAAACCTCCTATTCCGAGAATTGTAGTAGATGGAAGCAACATTGCCTGGCAAGATCGAAGAGATGGGAAAGCTTCTGCAGCACAGCTTCTGAGAGCCTACAAAGACCTAAAGGATAAGTATGGTTTTGAAAAGGTGCTAATCATTGTCGGAGCAAAGTTAAGGCATGATACACCGGACTATGATCTGCTCAAAGCTGAAATAGAGAATGGAATTATTTTGGAATCTCCGGCCAAGTCTGACAATGATATATTCATTATTAAGAATGCGATCGAAAAAGATATGCTGATCTTGACAAATGACCAATTCAATGATCATAGAACCAAGGGGAAAGACTGGGGCAGTGAGATCGACAACAGGAGAGTGACATATATGGTAGACCCTGAAAATGGAGAGCTAACGCTTAATTTTGGTATCAAGGAAGGGAAATAAATGAGTCATAGTGGCAAACTTTATGCAGAGATGATAGCGCGTCAGAAAGAAGAACTACGTCAGCAGAGAGTACGTGAACAATGTAATGACATACTAAGATCAGTAACTGAAAAACTGAATCAGTTCGCCAATGATCCTCAATTTTCTTCTATTTTCACTGATGCTCATTTGATACAGAAAGAGATAGGGCAGATAAGTTCCAGGATACAGAAAGAACCTGATATGGCACTTGAACAGATACAGGCTGTATCCTTGAAGCTGAACGAATCTGTGGGAAATGTAATTGCACAAGAGCAGAAATGGTCAGAACAGAGGAAAATAAGCTATTTAGAGATCTTAAGAACAATTGAATCAATAGATTCACTGCCTATGAGATCACAAGAACTGGCAAACAAGGCAAAATCACTCTCTAGCAGATTAAAATCCCTTTCTGAAACTGCAACAAGTTCTAATGACATTCAAAAGGCGATCACAGAAGCGACGACAGAAATTGAGCAGTTAAGATATCAGGATGAGCAGGAAGAAATTCGCAAAGAGATAGTAAAAAGAGTATTATCTGTTCTAAAAAACCAGGGCTACTCTGTCTCTAATCCTGTATTGAAAGAAAACATCGTCCATGTGAAAGGAAAACTCCCTTCTGGAAAAACGGTCATGTTTCAGATAAGGCATGAGGGAGAAATTGATTTTGATCTGGATGGATATGTCGGACAGACATGTAAGAATGAACTTGAAGCAATACTGGAAATATTGAGAACTGAAGAAATGATAGAATCCTCCGTTGAGCAGTTTACCTGGCACAATCCAGACAAGATAAAAAAGGGTTCAAAAGAGTTCCCCTATGGAGGAGGACTACAAAACAGCATGAAGAGGCAGGGATAAAATGGAACGGGATTTTGAGAACCTTGTACGTGAAGCAAAGATACGAAAAGGTATAATCCTTTACGGAAA
Organism: uncultured Methanolobus sp.; assembly: GCF_963667555.1. Classification (NCBI taxonomy): domain Archaea; kingdom Methanobacteriati; phylum Methanobacteriota; class Methanomicrobia; order Methanosarcinales; family Methanosarcinaceae; genus Methanolobus; species uncultured Methanolobus sp. The sequence continues at coordinate 102,900 of NZ_OY763421.1, read as the reverse complement.
TACCAGAGACGAATTTTATGACTCCGGTTCTACAGAATACGAACTTTTGCCTTATCATTTACAATCGGTGCTGAAGAATAACGGTTTCAACGTAGTGGGTTTATGGAATCATAGTTGTGGGCTCAAGTTTCAGGAAAGGCATGAGGAAAGGGCCTTTTCAAAGTGGTTTGGTTCCGATGAATCATCTAAAGTGGAAGAGGGTGCAATTGACTATCTGGATATTGGTGACGAATCCACGGACATCCCTCCCCTCAGGGATTTTGATGAGCTCGTGGCTGCACTTGGTCCTGTTATGAGAGTGAATGATCAGCCTACAGCTTTTATCTTGGACTGGACAGATTTTCATTTCGGTACTGTGCAGACACCTTTAGCACCAGAAGACCGCTTTTCTTTGAGAGGACTTGCTGAGTTGATGACAGGGCAGAATGGTACTGGCAAGCCCTCAAACATAACCAGCAGACCTTCAAGCGTGGTGATTCTTATCACGGCAAACCTTGGTGCCATCCCACCGGTGCTGTATCAGCCGGAACCACGCATCAAGCTTTTTAATATCGGCCTGCCTGACAGAAGTTCCCGCATTGGTTTTCTGGATAGACATATGGAAGATATGAGATTAAAAGACGACCTGGAAAAACCAAGAAAAAGATTAATCGAAGATCTGGCAGACCTCACAGAAGGCCTCAAAATAGTGGACATGATGCAGATTGTCAGACTTGGGAAGGATAATCCCGGCCTGACACCTGAAAAACTTATAAACCTTTATAGATTTGGACAACGAAGATCTCCATGGGAAGAATTGTCCCATGAGAAACTGTCAAATGTTAGTTCCGAACTTAAAAAAAGGGTCGTGGGGCAGGATACAGCTGTAGAGCATGTTTCAACAACCATTATCAAAGCTGCAATGGGTCTTTCAGGGATACAACACTCGGCTAAAATGAGCAAACCTAAAGGAGTACTTTTTTTTGTTGGCCCCACAGGAGTTGGTAAGACAGAACTTGCAAAAGCAACGGCAGAATTCCTGTTTGGAGATGAGAGTGCGTGTATCAGATTTGATATGAGTGAGTACAGTCACGAAGAATCTGACCAGAGATTAATAGGCGCTCCTCCTGGATATGTAGGTTTTGAAGAGGGAGGGCAATTGATCAATGCGCTTCTTGAAAAGCCTTTTAGTGTCCTTTTATTTGATGAAATAGAAAAAGCTCATCCGCGCATACTTGATAAGTTTTTACAGATACTTGAAGATGGCAGACTTACCGATGGAAAAGGAGTAACTGCATATTTTTCAGAAAGCATAATCATATTCACAAGTAATATCGGTGCTTCAAGTGTGAAAAACACAGATCAGTTCGAAGATATGGAAAAAGAGTATCTTTTGAAGGTTAAAGAGCACTTCAATGAGGAATTGCAGAGACCTGAACTTCTGAACAGGATTGGGGACAATATTATTGTATTCAGTAACATCACTGACAAAAATCTCCGTCAGGAAATTGTAAAACGAAAGCTAAAACCTCTTCAAGATATTATCCGGGAAAAATACAATGTAGGTCTTCTTCTGGATAATGATATCTATTCTTATTTTGAAAAGCGGGCTGATTCTTCCCATGGCGGAAGGGGGCTGTTAAATGCAGCGGAAAAAGAACTAATAAATCCTCTTTCACTTTACATATTCAATAAAAGACACCTGCTTACTTCTAACAGGGGTATACGTGTAAGATATGATCCAGAGTCAGAACAGAGAATCATCTTTGAAATACAGGAGATCTAATGTCAGAAGTAGATATTCTCCTCAATGTTTCGGACGTGTTATGTGGTAGCTATACCAATGGCCCAGGAAAAAGAGTCGTTATATGGGTTCAGGGGTGTACCATAGGTTGCAAAGGTTGTTTCAACAAAGAAAAACAGCCACATATAGCAAAATATCTTGTAGATCCTGTGAAATTTGCGAATGATATAGCATCCATTTGTTACAAAACAAACTGTGAAGGCGTAACTCTAACAGGAGGAGAACCATTTCAGCAGGTAAAAGCACTATATATGTTTACAAGTGTAATCAAGGAAAAAGGGTTAAATGTAGCCTGTTTTTCGGGTTATTCTGCAGCCAAACTCCTTAATACTACAGACAAAAATATTCATGACTTGCTCAGTAATATGGATGTTTTGATTGCAGGTCCTTTTAACATCAACAATGAATATCCTAACAGAACATGGTATGATGACCCTGATAAGGAAGTTGTTTTTCTTACCGAAGCATATGATGCTTCTGTTTTGTTTCATGACGAAAATGTGGAGTACATTATTGAAAACGAACATCTCCATATTACAGGTTTTGTTGATCTTGAAGACAAAGAGCTTGCAAAGAAAGTTGCTAAATCAAGAGAGTGAAAGCTACCTGAAATCCATTTGAATTGCTTTTGTAACTGGGATTTTAAACCATCGATGACATCTATATTATTTTTGTGTTAACTACTTCTCTATTTTAAATCAATCTTAATCGGAAAAAATCAATACAAGCTTAATTTTACCATATACAATTAAACATAATATTTAAGTACAATTGTTACTTATTATCTAGTGGGGCTAATAATGGCAGCAATCAAAAAAGCAAACAAGGTCTAAATTAATGAAAGTAGCTTGTTCAATTTTCAGAGGAAGATAAATGGAATATCAAAATATCAAGCAACTAAAAGATAATCATCCATCTTTCAGGCTATTAAATACTAATAATAGTCCATTGATCATCAGTTTCCTTTATCAGCAATTCAAAGAGAACAATCTTCTTGAAATACCAAAAGATGACCTTGAATCAAACCTCTCAAATTTTATTTACTATTTAAGAACACAAGAAGGTATAGATACATATTCAAGACCACCAGCTGAATATCTCGACGACTGGACAAATGCTGGGTTTTTGAGATCTCGCTATTCATCGGACGATCAAATCATTCTTGAGCTAACACACTACACTGAAAAAGCACTTGATTGGGTAAAGAACCTGATCGAAACCAGAAAATTTGTAGGTACAGAATCTCGTCTCCTCAAGATAATTAGCACTCTTAAAGAATTAGCCTACGAAAGTGGTAAAGATTCAACAGAGAGACTAAAAGAACTCAAAAAACAAAAACAAGAGATCGAACTTGAAATCGAGAAAGTCGAAGCCGGTATCGCAGATACATTAACAGGCACACAGATAAGAGAACGTTATTTTGACACATGCCAGACCATAAACGGTATGTTAACAGATTTCAAGGAAATTGAATATAATTTTCGCTCGCTGGACATGGAAACTAGAATAAAGCTAATTCAGGAAGATGTCCAAAAGGGCGAGATATTGGATGATGTCTTCTCAACTGAAGACGATATCCGTAATTCAGATCAAGGAAAAAGCCTCGAAGCTTTCTGGAACCTACTCCAATCTCAAGAACAACTAGACGAACTCGACAAGCTAATAGAAATGACCCTTGAGATCCAACAAATACAAGAAATCAAACAACTGGATTCTACTCTTGAAGATATGGTAATTAAACTCAGCAGAGCAGGAGCAAAGGTACAAAAGGTCAATCATGCGCTTGCCGAACAACTGAGCAGGTTTCTTGATGAAAGAGCATACCTGGAAAACAAGAGGATAATGGATATAATCAACAATATCAAATCAATCGCATTTGAGATAAAAGATACTCCTCCATCAAAAGCGAATTTCTTTGAAATCAATAGTAAAGCAGAAATCGAAATGATAATGAACAGACAGTTATGGTCTCCAAAAACAACGACAAAACTAAGAAAAGAAGAAATCGTTCTCGGCTCAACCGATGATATCAATCCTTCTGATCTGTATACTCAATTCAGCATTGATAAAAAAGAAATCGAAGGAAGAATACAGGAATTCCTTGGAACCACTTCCCAAATATCACTGAAAACCATCATAGAAACATATCCAATAAAAAGAGGCATGGAAGAAATATTAGCCTACATAGAAATCGCATCAAATAATGAAAAAGCCGTTATAAATGAAGACCTCTCAGAGATAATTATAATCTCTAATATGATAAGTCAAAAACGCTATTGGATACAAATACCCCAAATAATATTTTGTAGGAGTTAAATATGACAGAAAATAATGATCAGCTCCTCTATGCCATATCGGTAATCAAGTTACTAAAAGGAAATGTTTTCAAAAACGATGCAAATGTATGGGATAATCTTATCCAGTATAAACCGGCCCTTAAGAAGTATTTTTCAAGTATCGGCATTGAATTGATTGTTCATGAAGATGATGGATATGCATTCCTCAGGCAAAAAGAATATGGTGAACAAACAGAACAAATCCTACCTTCTTTAATTGGCAGAAGACCACTTTCTTATCACCTGACCCTGCTTTGTGTACTCCTTGTCGAGAGATTATATGAAGATCAAAGAACAACTGGCAATGACTCACCTTTTTGTTCTATAGACAGAAAGACCATAGTTGCCATGATGAAATCGTACATGCCAAGCTCCTCCAACGAAGCAAAAATCGATAGAGACATCAATACTCTCATTAATAAGGTCAAAGATTATGGGTTTTTAAGAGAATTGAGTACAGATAAAGATGCATTCGAAATAAGAACGATACTTTTTGCTTTAATTGATAATGAAAACGTTCATGAAATTCTGGAAAATCTACGTGAACATGCAAAAAACGTAGGGATAGAAAATGATACAGAGGACGGAACAGAACATGACCCAGAATCTACTAGTTGATTACCTGGACGATGATAACCTCAAAGGTTTTAGGCTGCACCAACTTGAAGTTTTCAACTGGGGTACTTTTAACCAGAAACTCTGGACAATCAATCCCCAGGGCTTCAATTCATTGATAACCGGTGCTAATCAATCAGGGAAATCAACATTAGTTGATGCAATAATTACTTTATTGGTCCCCCCTCAGAAAATAACCTATAATCAAGCAGGTGAAGCAAAAAAGGGTGAACGATCCCTTAAGTCCTATATACTTGGAAGTTACAAGAATGAAAAAGACAACTATAACAACTCAAAACCTGTCAACCTGCGTGATGAAGGCAAATATTCTGTCTTGTTGTGCTACTTTTATAATCGAGGCCTCAAGAAGGGCATGACATTAGCACAGGTATTTTCGATGGATGGCGTTAATATTAAAAAATTCTTTGTTACATCCAAAGAAGAACTATCTATCCAGAAACACTTCGAACTCAAGGATGACGAAACCGACATATTTGCCTTAAAAAAACGCATCAAGGATTTGCCCAATACTTCTGTTTTCGATTCATACAAAGATTATAGTCTATCATTTCAACAATTCTTTGGCATAAAGTCTGAAAAAGTACTGGACCTCTTTTTCCAAACCGTTTCAATGAAAACCATTGATGATCTTACTCCATTTATGCGGAATCATATGCTTGAAGAAGCTGATTTCAAAGAGATGATCAAAGAGATGTTGAATGGCTACAAACACCTTACAAACATATATGACTCCATCCTAAAAGATAAAAAACAAATAGCATTGCTTGAACCAATGATGGGGACTATAAAAAAGTACGAAACAATTACTTTGGAAATTGAACAATTATATGTTTGTAAAAAATACCTATCATACTACTTTGCAGAAAGAAAATACGATTTTCTAACTCAATTCATAGAATTCACAGAAGCTGCTCTTGCTGAACTTGAAATCAGTATCAAGAAGAAAGAAAATGAATTAAAGCAGTTAAGAGGCCAAGAAACCGACATCAACATTGCTATAAGACAGGACGAAGCTGGTCAAAGGATACAACAATTACAAACAGTCATTGAAAAACTAGAAGCTGAGAAAAAGGAAAAGAAAGATAAACAGGAAGATTATGCCAAAGAATGCACTTCCGTTGGAATTACCCCTCCTTATAATGAAACTGCTTTCAAAAACACAATCAATGTGGTAGAACAACGATTAATACTAACAAAAAAAGAACGGGATAAACATACCGACGGAATTAGTGATCTTCTCTCCACTCAAAAAGAACTGGATAAAGAATTCAAAAAACAGGGAGAAGAGCTTCAATCGTTAAAACTAAGGACGACCCAAATACCAGCTAAAAACTTGGCTATTCGTGCTGCCATCCTCAAGAACTGTTCCATTGAAGGTGTGGATAAACTACCATTTGTCGGAGAACTTATCAAAGTCAAGTCGAGCGAGAATGAATGGGAAGGAGCACTCGAAAGACTTCTACATAACTTTGGACTAAGCCTCCTGGTTCCAGAAGAACATTACAAGACAATCAGTGAATATGTCAACCAAACCGATTTGAAAGAACGTCTTGTCTACTTCAGGGTTCCAGATAAGTTCAAACTCTCTACAAGAGATGATACCAAAGAAAATCTTGTCATTGATAAAATAGAACTTAAGACTGATTCAAGGTTCTATGGATGGATATACAATGAGCTAATCACGAAGTTTGACCTTATTTGCTGTGACAATATGGAAGATTTCCAGAGGGGAACAAAGGCAATCACCAGGAAAGGACAAATAAAAGGAAGCGGGGGTAAACACGAAAAAGATGACAGACGTAACCTTTTAGATAGAAAGCACTATGTTCTTGGCTGGGATAATAAAGAAAAGATCAAAATAATTGAAAATCAAAAAGAAGCCCTGCACCAACAAATACAAGAATGTATCAAAGAGCAGAGTAACTACAAAGCAGAACAGGCAAAACTAGAAGATACAGAAAAAACCCTCAATCGTATCCTGTATATTCAACATTTCGATAATATTGACTGGCAATCAATAGTTAAAAAGATCGACCAATACCAGAAAGAAGTGATAGAACTCGAAAAGAGTTCAGACCATTTGAAAACCCTAAGAGAAAGATTATCTGAAGTAACTGAAGATATTGTCCTTCAAGAAAATGATAAAAAACAACTTGAAAGTGATAAAACTCTCAAAAAAGAAAGCATCAGGATAAGAAAAACAGAACTTGAAGAATGTAAAAAAGAACTAGAGGATTCTCCATACCATGAACAGGAAGACAAACCTGATGTCTCAATTTATCTAACAAGACATGACCTATCTCTCCCTTCAATAGATGAAGTACATCGCACTACAAAAGAAAAACTAATTATTGATATATCAAAAAAAGAAAGGAAGATAGGAGAATTAAAAGGTAGTATAGCATCGGACATGGCTACCTACAAAACAACATATTCTGAAGAAACATATGAACTAGGCACAGACATACTAGACATTCCTGCTTATAGTAAGATCTATGCTAAATTAAAGAAAGATGACCTGCCAAAACATGAAAAGGATTTCGAAGAGAAACTGCGAAAGGACACGAATACTTCAATTGCTAATTTCCACAAAGAACTTTATTACAGAGCAGATCGAATTAAAAAGGACATCGAAGTAATCAACAAGTACCTTCGTGGATTACATTACAATCCCAATACCTACTTCAAATTAACAACAGAAAAAACAACCAGTCAAACTATCAGAGAATTCCAGAGCGAACTAAAAAGTTGCTTGGAAGACAGCTTTGCTGTCCAGGACAACAATAATGAAGAAAAGTTCCAGAAAGTAAAACTCTTATTGGACAAGTTCAAAACAACAGATACACCCAATAACAATTGGACAAGGACTGTAACAGATGTCAGGAACTGGCTGACATATGCAGGTGAAGAACGATCATGTGAAGATGATAGTCTGGTGAACTATTATAGTGATTCAGACGGTTCATCTGGTGGTCAGAAAGGAAAATTAGCATGTACAATCCTTGCATCTGCCCTTGCTTATAGATTTGGACCAGGAGGAAACAACCCAGAGTCCACATCATTCCGATTCATTATACTTGACGAAGCCTTTCCAAAAGCCTCAGATGGAACCATTAGATATGGTTTTGATTTGTTCAAGGAATTAAATCTTCAAGTATTAGTCGTTACTCCATCAAGAAGCATCGATGTAATTGCAGATTATGTTAATTTTATTCATGTAGTATCAAATACGGCTAATTTTGATGACTCTAAAATACTCAATACGACCATACAAGAATACAATGACCATAAAGAAAGGATACAAATGGAAGTGATGATGTGATAATCCAACCAGAAGAGATCCGGACAAAAGCTTTCCGTCTGTATAAGGATATTCTTTCCTCTTCAGTTTGTAGCACACCAGAATTTCCCATATTCATATCATTTGGTAAAGTAAAAGCAAAAGATACCCTAAACAACTTTCCTCAAATTCGAGACGAAATTGAGGTTCTGACAAGCGAATCAAAAGAAAATAAAGGATATGGCTACACGGTAGAATTTATCCAGCGAAATGACCAAAAAATAGGTACGCAAAACTTCCCTGATAAAATATTCTTTGAAACCCTTGATGATTATCTCAAGTTCTTCAGGAAGGAATACGAATACAAGCGATTCTTACTGGTAGTGCAAAAACTGACTGATGAACTTCCTCAATTGCTGCCATGGGCAGAATCAAACCCCATAAAGGTCCTTGATAATCTTGATGAGTGGGATGGTATCCTTAAAGTATGCAAGTATTTCCTTGAAAACCCAAAGCCCAACATCTTTATCCGTGAGATTCCACTGGACATATCCACTAAGTTCATTGAAGAGAACACAGCCATTATCAAACCTCTTCTTGATATCCTTATAGAGGACTATGTAAACAAGAATGAATCCTATTTCAACAAACGTTATAATCTGAAGTACGATGAACCTTTGATAAGACTCAGAATACTCGATCCAGAAACTGCTCAAAACCTTTTTAGTGGTATTGATGACCTTAGCATTCCACAAGGCCAATTCAATCAGCTGAATATCCCCTGCAAAAGAGTATTTGTTCTTGAGAATAAGACCAACGTCCTTAATTTCCTGACCCTTCCTTCAATGAAAGATTCTATAGCCATATTTGGGAAAGGGTTCGGTGTAGGAACCCTGAAAGGTGCAGAATGGCTGGTTGGTAAGCAAATCATCTACTGGGGAGATATTGATCCTCATGGTTTCCAGATCTTGTCTCAAATACGAGGATATTTCCCGCAAACACAATCCTGTATGATGGATCTTGAAACCTTCAGGGAGTTTGAGGATTTGGCTGTTACAGGTGCCTGCACGAATGTAACAGAACTTGATCACTTAAATCCAGAAGAATATTTACTGTTCGATCATCTCTGCAGCTTGGAAATAAATAACCGTTTAGAGCAAGAAAAAATCCCTCAGGAATATGTTTTAGAGAAAATACATGAGACTGCGGATGTATGATTACATTAAAAAGTATGGCTCTCTTTAACATCGTGTGGGTAAACGAAGTTTACCCGCCATTAAGAATATCATTGTATTCCTACACTTCTCAGTCTTCAATCCATATGATCTCTTAAAAGCAGTCTTGATCTTGTTGTTCAATCCTTCAACAACACCATTACTGATACCTTGTTTAATTGATTCCAATATCCCGTGAGAATTTCTTTTTATCATCTTAGCCAATGTGATAATTTCCTTGATGTTGCTATGCGTTCCCCAATAATGCCATTTATCGAGATATTCCCTTGCTACTTCTATATTTTTGATTTCCCACATACGCTGAAGTCCAAGCTTAAATCTATAAGCTTTTGCCGTTTTTGTATCCAGATCTTTAATCGATTGAATCTTAGTTATTTCACGATCCGATAGGTTTTCAGGATTTTTCAACCACATGAATCTTGTTTTACCAAGTTCTTTATTTGTTTGATATTCCTTTCTTCGAACCTTATCGATTGCATCGTTCATCATTTTGACAATATGGAACTTATCGTAAACGATCTTAGCATTCGGGAAATATTCTCTTGCTCCACCTTTAAAAGCAGGATACATATCCATTGAAATATACTTGATATTATCAGGATCTATCTTCCTGGAAATAACTTCCCTGAAGTTCTTGAAAACACTTCTTTTCTTCCCATTTTCAATATGAATGACTCTTTATTCTTTCAGGTCATAGAACAAGGTCACATAACTGTGACCTTTTTTGACAGAGATCTCATCTACTCCGATAGTATCAAGTTCAGACAGATCCATCTTTGCTCTTGCTTCTTCAACATAATGAGCTAGAATTATCCAGACTGAATTTTCATGAATATTAATCAATTCAGCAATAGAAGAAGCACTCATTTCTTTTGACATAGCAACGATCAATGCTTCAAAAAATAATGTGAATCCAGTGTTTTGTCTTGTCCATGGAACTTCAACAAGTTTTACACCATCTCCATCACACTTTGTTCGGGGAACTCTTGCATGAATGTATGTTTCATGATGGAAAAAATCAAGGTGTCTCCATACTTTTTCTTTGGTATCATGGAGATCACACAGTTTGTTGCAAACAGGACAGGGGAACTTCGTTCCCCTTGTAAAATCAAGATAAATATCCATTCTCTTTTTAGAAATATCGAGATTTATATCTTTAACATACCACGGAGAGGTTATTCCCAGAGCCATTTGAATCAAAAGTTTATCGTCCATCCAATATGGATTGGATGAACACAATATTAAATTACCCACTCAATCTTGAGGAGATCCAAAAAGAAGAAGAACTGGAAGATGAAAGGCTTATGCTGGCAACACGAGCAGGTGGTGTCGGCATCTGGGATCTGGAGTTTGTAAACAATAGCCTGATCTGGGACGAACAGATGTTCAAACTGTATGGCATCACAAGAAACGAGTTCAGTGAAAACGTAGAGGACTGGCAGAAATATGTTCATCCTGATGACTTTCAAAGATGTGACGCCGAAGCCAGAATGGCACTTAGGGGAGAAAAGGAGTATGATACTGAGTTTCGTGTTATCTGGCCTGATGGCAGTATTCATAACATTCGCTCCCTTGCTACTGTCTTAAGAGACAGGTCAGGTAATCCACAACGGATGATAGGTACAAACTGGGATATCACATCTCAGAAAAAGGCTGAAAAGAAATTGCACGAAACTGAAGAAAAGTACCGTGCTCTTTTTGAGAATAACATTAGTGGAGTAGTGATTACTAAAATAATCACAGATGATAAAGGATATCCTATAGACTATGTTTTTCTGGATGTTAATGAGAATTTTGAAAATATTACCGGGCTTAAAGCTGAAGACGTAGTAGGAAAACGTGTAACTGAAGTATATCCCGGTATTGAAAATCGGAAAAACACTTTTCTTGACCTGCACAGGAATGTAGCACTAACAGGAATTCCAGCTAACGTAGAGATATTTTCTGAAGAGGTTGAAAAATATATCAATATAAATGCATACCCTGTGGAAAAAAACATTATTTCCGGAGTCTTCCAGGATATCACCAAGCGCAAGGATATCGAACAGGAGCTAAAAGAGAGTCAGGAAAAATACCATATGCTTTCGGACCTGACATTCGAAGGTATAACCATCCATGATAATGGAATTATCCTTGAGGCAAATGAAGCTGTACACCGCCTTACAGGGTATACTAATGAAGAACTAATAGGCAAAAGTATTCTGGAAGTTCTTGCACATCCTGATGATGTTGAAATCATAAAGAAGCAGATGATGAAGGAGACCACAAAACCCTATGAGATCCGCGTTATCAGAAAAGATGGAACTGTATTTACAACTGAGATCGAATCTCATACAATTACATACAAAGGTAAGAAAGTTCGAGTGGCTGCGGCAAGAGACATCACAGAGCGTAAAAAAGCCGAGCAGGAACTCCGGGAAAGCGAAGAGAGACTTAAAGCGCTTCACAGCACATATTTTAGTGGCATTTTCATCCACAAAGACAACATTATAATCGACTGTAACCAGGGACTGGCAGACATGACTGGCTACACAGTCGAAGAACTTATTGGAATGAATGGACTGCTGCTTACAGATGAAAGTTACAGAGATGAAGTAATAGACAACATCAAAGTAAATTATGACAGACCATATGAAGTCATAGGTGTCAGAAAAGATGGAAGCAGGTATCCACTTAGTGCACATGGAAAAGATATCCCATATAAAGGTCAGAAGTTCAGAGTTGTCGAGTTCAGGGATATAACTGAAGAAAAAAGAGCAGAAGAAAGGCTGCGTGAAAGTGAAGCACTTCTGAATGATGTAGGAATACTATCAAAAGTCGGGGGATGGAACTTTGATGTGGCAACCGGAGCCGTTAAGTGGACACCTGAAGTTTACAAGATATTTGACCTCGAGCCCGATTTCAAACTTGCTTACGGAAATACATTGAATTTCTATTCATCTGGTTCAAGGAAAAGTGTGGAAAAAGCATTCAATGATGCAATAGAAAAAGCAGAAGCATACGACCTCGAACTTGAATTCATAACTCCAAAATGCAATCATAAATGGATAAGGACCATCGGACATCCAACAATAGAAAATGGAAAAGTCGTAAAAGTAACCGGCTCATTCCAGGATATCACTGAACGCAAGACAACTGATGAGAAACTTCGAGGAAGTGAAGCTATTCTCAGTGAAGTTAGCAAAATTGGCAAGATCGGCGGATGGGAACTGGATGTAGGATCAAATAAAGTCACATGGACAGAGGAAGTTGAGGATATCCAGGGAATAGCAGATGTTTCCGACCCGGCAGAAAGCCTGAAACTTTTCCTGCCTGAATCCAGAAATATACTGGAAAAAGCGCTTGATGATGCTGTTAAAAATGCTGAACCATATGACCTTGATCTTGAAATGATCTCTGGAAAAGGAGAACATAAATGGGTAAGAGCAATTGGAAAACCTGTAGTTGAAGGAAATAAAGTTCTAAAGCTGACAGGTACATTGCAGGACATTACCACGCTTAAAAGAGCAGAGTTAAAACTTATTGAAAGTGAGAGCCGCGTAAGGCATAAGTTGAACGTAATTATGGAACCAGAGGGCGATATCGGAGAACTTGAACTTGCCGATATCATTGACACCCAAACTCTGCAATCCCTGATGGATGATTTTTACAAATTGGCTCATATCGGGAGTGCTACAATTGATAACAAAGGCAATATCCTGGTTGCCAGCGGATGGCAGGACATCTGCACAAATTTCCATCGGGTACACCCTGAGACATGTAAACATTGCATTGAGAGCGATGCAGAATTTTCCAAAGGCATAGCTCCGGGAACATTCAAGCTTTACAAGTGCAAGAATAACATGTGGGATGTCGCAACGCCTATCATGGCATCAGGGTCACAGATTGGCAACCTGTTCCTTGGACAGTTTTTCTTTGATGATGAAGAGGTTCCATATGATACTTTCAGGAATCAGGCTAAAAAATATGGTTTTGATGAAAAAGAGTACATGGAAGCACTTGACAAAGTGCCGCGCTGGAGCAGAGAAACCGTCAGCATCGTAATGAGATTCTATACCCAATTAACATCTGTTCTCTCTTCACAGAGCTATAGTAATATCAAACTTGCAAGGACGCTGAATGAACGTGATAATCTGCTCGCCTCTCTGCACGAGAGTGAGGAAAAGCTGAAGTTGTTCATAGAGCATGCACCTGCCTCTCTGGCAATGTTCGACCGGGATATGAAATACATATCTGCCAGCCGCCGCTGGATGAATGACTACTTCCTTGGTGACCGGGATATTATTGGAATATCACATTATGAAATATTCCCCGAGATAGGTGATGAATGGAAAGCAGCGCATAAGCGAGCCATGGAAGGCGAGGTAGTTCGTAACGAAGATGACCTTTTTAAGCGAACTGATGGAACTGTACATCATTTGCGCTGGGAAGTAAGACCATGGAAGACAGTTGACGGCAGCATTGGCGGCGTTGTCATTTTCTCAGAAGATATTACCGAGCGCAAGAAAATAGAACAGGAACTAAAGGAAAGTCACGAAAAGTACCAGATGCTCTCTGATGCCACTTTTGAAGGGATCGTCTTCCATGATAACGGCATAGTCCTTGAAGTAAATGAAGCCGTTACCCGTGGTACCGGATATTCAAAAGAGGAACTGCTGGGAAAGAACATTATGAAAATGGTCATCCATCCTGACGACCTTAGCATGGCTATCCAGAAGATGAAAAATAAAACTACGAAACCTTATGAAATCCGCTGTATCAGTAAAGATGGAACTGTATTCCCGATAGAAATTGAATCCTATCGTATAACATACAAAGAAAAAGATGTCCGTGTTGCAGCAATTAGAGATATCACAGAACGTAAGAAAGCCGAGGCTAAATTAAGGGAAAGTGAAGAACGCTTCCGTGCAACATTCGAGCAGGCAGCAGTGGGCATGTGTCAGGCTAACATGAATGGTTATCTGACACAAATGAATCAGCGCTTCTGCGATTTTGTCGGATATAATACCGAGGAACTTCTGCAGATGAATTTTGCTGACCTGACCTATCCGCAAGACCTGGAAAAAGAATTAACCATGGTGGAAGAACTGGTCTCTGGAAAAAGGAACGATTATTCTATTGAAAAACGCTATATTCGCAAAGATGGAAGCTTGATCTGGGTCAATGTAACCGTTACAATTGTAGATTCCCCTGATGGTACTCCTCTGTATTTTATTGCAATGATAGAGGATATAGACAGGCGTAAACAGGCAGAAAAGGAACTAAAAGAAAGTGAGGAAAGATTCAAAGCCCTGCACAACGCATCGTTTGGCGGAATAACCATTCACGACAAAGGCATTATCCTTGACTGCAACCGTGGTCTTTCTGATGTTAGCGGTTATTCATATGAAGAACTGATAGGAATGGACGGACTGCTGCTAATAGCTGAAAGCCACAGGGATCTCGTTATGTCCAGGATCCTTGCAGGTTACGAAAAACCCTATGAAGCAATGGGAGTTCGCAAAGATGGAACTGAATATACGCTAAGACTTGAAGCAAGGAATATACCGTATAAAGGGAAGCAGGTCAGAGTTGTTGAGTTCAGGGATATCACAGAACAGAAGCAGGCTGAGAAAGCTTTGCTTGATAAGACCGAAGAACTTGAGCGTTATTTCACATCAAGTCTTGACCTTCTCTGCATTGCCAACACAAAGGGAGAATTTGTCCGTCTTAATCCTGAATGGGAAAACGTACTTGGATATTCCGTAGACGAGCTTGAAGGACGGATATTCCTTGACTTTGTGCACCCGGATGATCTGGAAGCTACTATTGAGACAGTAAGTAAACTGGAAAAGCAGGAAAAAGTTTCTCGTTTTGAAAACCGCTACCGTGCCAAAGATGGAACTTATCGCTGGATAGAATGGCGTTCTGTGCCCATTGGCGAGCTAATATACGCAGCTGCAAGGGATATTACACTGCGAAAAGAGGCGGAAGAAAAACTACTGGAGTACGCTGAAGAACTGGAAGACAAAAACCTCGAACTTGACAAAGCTTTGATAAAAGCAGAGGAAGCCACCAGAGCAAAAAGTGATTTCCTTGCCAATATGTCCCATGAGATCCGCACACCAATGAATGGTGTGATAGGAATGACAAACCTGCTTCTCACTACAAAATTAAATGAAGAACAGAGGCACTATGTTGATACAGTAAATAAAAGCGGACAAAATCTGCTTGAACTTATCAATGATATTCTTGATATCTCCAAGATAGAAGCTGGAAAGCTGGAGATCGATGAGATTGATACTAACCTTCAGGAAATACTGGAAGAAGTGGCATCTCTGCTGTCTTTAAAGGCACATGATAAGGAACTTGAATTCATATGCATTGCCGACCCGGAAGTGCCTGTAAATATCAAAGCAGACCCTGCAAGACTCAAACAGGTACTGATAAATCTCGGCGGTAATGCGATCAAATTCACAAAAGAAGGAGAAGTTGTCATCAGGGTTACCCTTGAATCTGAAAGTGATTCTGAGGAAACACTGCGTTTCTCTGTAAGGGACACCGGTATTGGAATCCCTTATGGGAAAAAGAACCTGCTTTTCCAGAAGTTCAGCCAGGTCGATGCTTCAACAACACGTTACTATGGAGGAACGGGACTGGGACTTGCTATTTCCAGGGAACTTGTGGAACTCATGAACGGTGAAATAGGTTTTGAAAGTGAAGAGGGAAAAGGTTCGGAGTTCTGGTTCAAACTGAAATTAGAGAAGGTTTCAGCAGCTGAAATGCCAGAATGGCACGATATGGGAATTGAAGGTATTCACGCACTTGTAGTAGATGATAACAGGACGAATCGTGAAGTTCTGGTAAAACTGCTCACTTCATGGAACATGCAAGTAGAGGAAGCAAAGGACGGACCTTCAGCGATACAGAAGCTTTTTAAGGCACATGAGGAAGGCGAACCATACCAGATAGCTCTTCTGGATATGCAAATGCCGGGAATGGACGGATCGCTGCTTGGGAGGATAATAAAATCAGATAAGGATCTAAGCAATATTTCATTGGTTATGCTAAGCTCTGCCGGGCAAATGCCTGAAAGCTGGATGCAGAATAAAAACAACTTCGCAGCATGCCTTTCTAAACCTATCAAATCATCAGTGCTATTCACAAAATTATCTTCACTGTTTAGCAAAGAACAGAAAAACGGTGAGATAGGTGGCCCTGAAAGCAAAATTGACAAGTCTGCCGATAACGCGATCAAAGCCAGGATCCTGCTTGTAGAGGACAATGTTGTAAACCAGCATGTTGCACAGAGCATGCTGCAAAAACTAGGAATTACTGCTGACGTTGCAAATAACGGACTGGAAGCCATCGAAGCACTGGAGACAATACCTTATGATCTTGTATTTATGGACATTCAGATGCCAGAGATGGATGGAATGGAAGCATGCAGGCACATTCGTAATAAGAACTCCTCGGTCATCAATCATGATGTTCCAATTATTGCCATGACTGCGCATGCAATGAAAGGGGATAAAGAAAAATGCATAGAAGCAGGCATGAGCGACTACATGTCAAAACCTATCAATCTGGAATTGCTTGCAGCAAAGATAGATAAATGGCTGAATAATGCTCCTCAAAAGGAGGATGTAACCAATTCCCGGGATGAGGAAAACAAAGAGCCCTTGATATTTGACCACGAGTTGTTTATGGAAAATATCATGGATGACATTGTTATTGCCAGAGGGATCGTTGAGATATTTTACAGGAATGCACCTCGTCAGCTTGGAGAGCTGAAAGAAGCCATTGATAAAAAGGAAATAGCCATGATCGTAAATAGTGCACATTCACTGAAAGGTGCTTCTGCAAGTGTCGGCGGGATGGCACTTTGTGATATTTCCTCCAGAATTGAGATCCTTGCAAATTCCGGACAAATAGACGAAGTCGTGAAACTGCTGCCGGAGCTGAATAGGGTTTATGAACTTCTTATAAAGGAATTAGAGATAATATAAAGAACAAAGGGCTCTGTAGAGAGCATGTTTTGTGACTGATGCAGTCTTTGCCCAATTTTATTTCCACAAAAAATTGGCAATCTAAAAACAAAGCAACCATCCGCCGAAGGCGGCACATTCCAATGATTCTATACAAAAAATAATCCCAGACAATATTGTATTTTGGTTGAAAGTGCTACAGAACTCCTGCAAATGAACAATATCATGGAATTAAGCAGAACCTTTTATTTCTTCTAATGATAAAGCGCCGGCTTCGCCGGACCCTTCGGGATACAAAAGTTATTCATGACCGACGATTGATCAGTTTGCAAACGGACAACTATTGACCCGACAAAAACAGCCGTTGGCCTTTAAGTGTAATAGCAGGATCTCTAAAGACATACAAAACATACTTTAAAAAAAAGGATCACAAACAACAGCTTGAAATTAACTGCTGTTTGTGTTATTCATGTTATTTACGTTGTTTATATTGTTGTGTTCTCACCCGCACTCAGACAAATGCATTTTCAGGGAATGAAGCAAACATATCCTTTGACTCAGGAGAATCATCGAAATCACGATCGCGGTTTGTTGATGATATGCTTGTACATGTCTTATCTATACGGAACTTGGCAACCACAGACTGCATATCGGACGCAACATGTGCCAGTCCTTCGGCAGCTTTAGCAAGCTCATGCATAGAAGCTGTCTGTTCCTGGACAGATGCGGAAGCTTCCTGTGCTCCTGCTGCAGACTCTTCTGATATTGCTGAGACTTCTTCAACAGAACCTGTAACCTGTTCAATGGAAGCAGACTGCTCCTCAGCAGCAGCAGCGATCTCCTGGACCATTCTTACAATTACATTTCCTGCTTCAACAACATCGCCAATTGCAGCCACGGATTGTTCCAGAGACGCTGCTCCGGTATCTACTTCCTCCGCACCCTTCTTCATGGATGATACTGCATCGCGGGTTCCACTTTGCATCTGACCTATCAGTTCTGCTATCTGCTTGGCAGCATTACCTGAATCTTCAGCAAGCATTCTCACCTCATCTGCTACAACAGCAAATCCACGGCCATGTTCTCCTGCCCTGGCAGCCTCAATAGCAGCATTGAGAGAAAGAAGGTTTGTCTGATCTGCTATATTTGTGATGAGGTTGACAATTTCTCCTATCTGTTTGGACTTCTCATCAAGCTCATTGATAACATTAGAGGAATCTCCAACAGCAGACTTTATGCCTGCCATCTTGAACTTAAGGTCCTCAGACATCTGGCCAAGACTCTGTATCAATGTATTGGACTGGACAGCACTTTCGGCAGCGTTGCTTGAATTGCAGGCAACTTCCTGGACAGTACGGCTCATATCGCCCATGGCATGGGATACCTCTTCAGCTTTCTGTGACTGGACCTGTGTGCCTTTGGATATCTCAGTTACCGTTGTTGTCAGCTGCTCGGCCGTAGCTGACAACTGTTCACTGGATGAGGACATCTGCTGTGCGGTAGCAGAAATACTTTCTGCATTTGCAGCCACAAGTGCAACAACTTCATTCAAAGATAATCTGCAGTTCTCAACACCATCGGTCAGCTGTACAAAGTCACCGACACCTTTGACCTTGACTCTTCTTGTAAGGTCATTTGAAGCCATTGACTCCAGAACATCACACGAATCATTTATGATAGCTTGCAGAGTATTTCCAAAACCGTCAAGCGTCTTACTTAACTGTCTGAAATCTCCTTTCGCATCAATTGTAACCCTTGTATTAAGGTCACCGGCTGCATAAGCATTGATGACCCTTGCGGTTTCATTGATAGGACCAACAACTGCATCAAGACAATTATTGACACCTTCAATGATCTTACGGTAATCACCCTGATGCATGGAAGCATTGGCACGGGTGCTTAGCTGACCGTTTACTCCTGCATCTGCAAGCATATTGGCATCTTTTACTAGAGCATTGGTAGCATCGATACACATATTCAGGTTGTTCTTGATGGTATTGAAATCACCATTGTAGTGGTCAGTGATCTTAGCCGGTATGTCACCTCTTGCAATAGAGTCTACGTAATCAGCAGCAACATTCAAAGGACCGATGACAGCATCAAGAGTATTATTAACACCTTCTACAATGGCACGATAATCACCCTGGTGAGCGGTTGCATCAGCACGAGTGCCGAGTTTGCCTTCAACAGCGGCTTTTGCAAGCATATTGGCATCAGATATCAGTGCGTTTATGGCATCGATACACATATTCAGGTTGTCCTTGATCTCATTGAAGTCACCCTTGTACTCATCAGTGATCTTTTCTGGAATTTCACCTTTGGAGATGCGATCGATATATTCGGCAGAAACATTAAGTGGACCGATGACAGCATCAAGGGTATCATTGACACCTTCGATGATTCTTCTGAAATCTCCCTGATGCCTGGAAGCATCAGCACGCACATCTAGCTGTCCTTCCAGCGCTGCATCTGAAAGCATATTGGCATCTTCTATCAGTGCTTTCAGGTTTTCTCTTACCTGTTCAATAGTATCATTGATGAAAGCCTTCTTGCCAGGGAATTTTTCAAGTGGAGCTTCAAAGTTTCCTTCTCCGAATTCCTTGACACACGCCATTGCCTTTTTCTTCACATTGATGTGACCGGCAACCATGTCATTGACACCTCTGGCCATGTCAGCATAGACTCCCTGGAACTCGTTTACAGGCATTACAATATCAATGTCTCCGGCATCATGTTCTGTGCTCATATGAGCCATTTCAGCCACAAACGTGTTGAGTTCATTTATAAGCTGGTTAAGGTTGTCCTTGATCTCGTTGAAATCACCATAGTATTCATCAGTGATCTTCTCAGGAATATCACCCTTGGAGATACGATCGATGTATTCGGCTGAAACATTAAGAGGACCGATAACAGCATCAAGAGTGTTGTTGACACCCTGAACTATGGCAAGGTAATCACCCTGGTGTCTGGAAGCATCGGCACGTACATCGAGCTGTCCTTCTACGGCTGCTTTTGCAAGCATGTTGGCATCGGAAACCAGAGTATTGACCGCATCGATACACATATTCAGGTTGTCCTTGATCTCGTTGAAATCACCATAATATTCATCGGTTATCTTCTCAGGGATTTCACCCTTGGAGATGCGATCGATGTATTCGGCTGAAACGTTGAGAGGTCCGATAACAGCATCAAGCGTGTCATTGACACCCTGAACTATAGCAAGATAGTCTCCCTGGTGTTTGCTGACATCAGCACGGGTGTCAAGCTGACCTTTTACAGCAGCAGCAGAAAGCATGTTGGCATCTGAAACCAGTGCATTGATAGCATCGATACACATATTCAGATTGTCTTTTATCTCATTGAAATCGCCTTTGTATTCGTCTGTTATCTTGTCAGGAATTTCTCCTTTGGAGATACGGTCAATGTATTCGGCAGAAACATTGAGAGGACCAATAACAGCGTCAAGGGTGTCATTCACACCATCGATGATGCGCTTGAAGTCACCATTATGCTTTGTTGCATCGGCACGAGTGTCAAGCTGACCTTTTACAGCAGCAGCGGAAAGCATGTTGGCATCAGAGATCAGTTCATTGACAGAATCGATACACATGTTCAGGTTGTCCTTGATCTCGTTGAAATCACCGCGATATTCATCGGTGATCTTCTCAGGAATATCACCTTTTGAGATACGGTCGATGTATTCAGCAGAGACATTGAGTGGACCGATAACAGCATCAAGAGTGTCATTGACACCATCGATTATTGCCTTGAAATCTCCTTGGTGTCTGGAAGCATCAGCACGAGTGTCAAGCTGACCTTCAACAGCAGCGGCAGAAAGCATGTTGGCATCATCAACCAGTGCATGTACTGAATCAATGCACATATTGATGTTGTTCTTTATTTCATTGAAGTCGCCTTTGTATTCGTCAGTAATTGGAGCAGGAATGTCACCTTTGGATATCCTGTCAATATATTCGGCGGCGACATTGAGAGGACCAATAACGGCATCAAGCACCATGTTGAATCCTTTTGGAATATCGATAAAGTCAATACCAACATTGGTTCTTGCCCTTTTGTCGAGTTTACCGTCAAGAGTGTCCTGTGTCAATTGCCTGAAGTCACCAACGATATCATTGATTGACCTTGATATGATTCTTGAAATGAAAAGTGCCATTATAATGCCCAGTATTATTGCAAGGATGAGCATACTTATTACTGTTGTAATAGCACTGCTCATTTCCCCTTCCATCTTTTCTTTCTGGTCGGCACGCGCTTCAGTTGTTATTGTTTCAACAATTGCAGCACTTTGCACCATGTTTTCCCTGGCAGTTTCCTGCTGTCCTGCATAAGAAACATAGGCATTGAAATCTTCCTTATATGTTACTGCAGCTGCGGCTAAGGCCTGTGCAGCTTCTTTATCGGCCGTGTTCTGGAAACGTGAATCCAGAGTGTTTGCAATGACAATTATCTCATCCATGATGCCATTGACATTTGTTACATACTGGTCATCAAGGTGAACCATGAAGCGTAATCTTTCACCACGTGATTCAAGGTTTAACTGGATGATCTCATTTATATATTCAATATTTTCAAATTCTGTCTTAAGAACTGATGCTGCAGCATTCTGCTCCAGTGCCTGAACATAATCCTCGTCCTGGCTTTCCATCAAGTTATTGGCTAGATCATCAAGAACAAGTCCCTGCTGAACCAGTGCTGCTTCTGCTTCTTTTTTCTGGTTTTCAAGGGTGACATAATTGTTGAATGCCGCATCATATGTCAGAGCAGCTGCCTGAACATCGTCCATTTGCTGATCATTGACCGGATCGTTGAAGATCTCTTTTGAAGCTTCGGTCTGCGCTACAATCTCTTCAACATGCGCATCCACCTCTGCAGCATAGGTTGCATCCTGGGTCAACTGATAGTTTTCCTCAGATATACGGGCATCTTTCATGAATTTGACAAGTCGGTTCATATCGTCCGCCTTGACTACCCTGTCATCTACATTCATCATTCCATTATAACCACTGTATCCCACAATAGCAGTTAATAATAATAGTACTACAAAACTCCCAATAAGGAGATTATTTATTTTCATTTTCTCAAACATGTTGTTACCTCACCAAATACCAACAGATGATTGTGATTTGTACCAATTTTAAATGTTAACGCGATTAACATTTGGTGTCTATGAGTTCAACTGTTAATCAGTTGCAAATAACTATCTCGCTAAAAATATATAAATGTACCAGTATGAAAATGAAAGTATACAAACTACAATTTTCCAGGAGTAAAAAAGCGCATCATGCGAATATTACTGCTAACAGATAACAGTTCAGTTTGCTGTTTTTTAGAAATACACACACATAATTATACTGTTATATAGTGCAAGTAAGTCTATAGATAATATATAACATAAGTATAAGTTCGATCTGAACCTCCATTTAGTCATGGAGATATGCAACAACGGAAAGGAGTTTGTTCACTGTAACAGTGAGAATTTTATCCGTATAAACTCTTATTCTGACAGATGGTTACGTATCAGAAAATGCAACCGTCACACCGGTGAGGACGTTTTTATGTATTTCTCACTGGATGAAATTGCTTTCATTCAGAAAGCTGCTGCATCTTTTCTGAACACGGATGAACAGGACAGCAAGAACAGCAATTAAAAGTAGTTCAAGAGATAAGCAAGATGCTTATGCTCTCGTTATTTTCTATTATATATTACTCTGAGATTCAGTCGATCTTATCGAACTTACTTACAGGTGCACCGCAGACAGGACAGTTTTTTTCTGGTTTGCCTTCGTGTGTATGACCGCAAACACTGCAAACGTAGTAGTCAGTTTCTTCGTTGCTGCCAAGTTCTTTAAGCGCTTTCTCATAGAGAGCCGCATGGGTTTTTTCAACCTCGTTTGCAACCTTGAAACTCCACAGAGCTTTAGCATCGCCTTCCTTTTCTGCTTCTTCGATAAAAGCAGGGTACATGCTCTCAAACTCATAAGTCTCTCCGTTGATAGCCTCTTTCAGGTTATCTTCGGTTGAACCGATGCCATCCATGCGCTTAAGGTGATTCAATGCATGGATAGTTTCAGCAGCTGCTGCAGCCCTGAAAAGTTTAGCTACCTGGGTATACCCTTCTGCGTCTGCCTTCTTTGCAAACGCAAGGTATGTCCTGTTTGCCATAGACTCGCCGGTAAATGCTGCTTTAAGGTTATCTTTGGAACTCATGAATATCTCCTCACTATATTTTTCAGCCAGATTACGTTTGGATGCATATATCAGATTAACGCTGTGACAGACAAATAAACATAACACAGTAAATATCTGTACGTATCAGTTTGTGTGTGAGTGTGAAGATGCGCAACTCTCTTGTTGGGATGATATTATATCAAAAAAGAAAAGTCAAAGATCACACATAATCTCGGAAAAATATACAGAGATAAATATAAGTTCATGGGCATTCCTGATCTACTTAGAACAACAATAAATATCAGATAGCACAGTACTGTCATTTTTCAGTAATTGATTTTATAGATAAATATATATAAAACTTGTATGCATTTGTTAAATAATACACATACCTGTGCAACTTTTGCATATGACACGTAATAATGTAGCTTTATAGTGATTTTTACCATAAAAGCCACAAATAACTAATACATAAATGGAAAATACTTCTGATAAGAATAAACAGGAGTATAACATGGATTCAGTGGGCATTTCAGAAACAGAAATCAAGCCTTCCCATTACATCGTGGGAATAGGGGCATCGGCCGGAGGGCTGGAAGCAATCGAGGAACTATTTGAAAGTATGCCTCCAAACACCGGCATGTCTTTTGTCATAATACAGCACCTTTCGCCGGATTACAAAAGCCTCATGGTGGAATTGCTTTCCAAAAGAACAAGAATGGAAGTATTGAGGGCAGAAGAGAATATGCTTGTAGAGCCCGACAAGATATATCTTATTCCTCCCAGGAACAACCTCACTATTTATCACGGCAAACTACTTTTAAGCGAACATAGAAGTTCCAGGATCCCAAATTTTCCCATTGACATATTTTTAGAATCGCTGGCTGAAGACCAGGGAGGAAAAGCTATTGGCATAATACTTTCCGGAACAGGAAGTGATGGCATGCGGGGAATAAAAGCCATCAAGGAAAAAGGTGGCATGGCCATGGTCCAGAAAGAAGACTCCGCAAAATTTGACGGTATGCCAAAAAGTGCCATATCCACCGGGATCGTGGATTACATACTGACAACGAGGGAAATGCCTGAACAACTGATATCCTTTATTGAACACCCTTATGCCAGCAACCCGGCAGAAACCAATCTTCTTCTATCGGATCAGGAAAGCATGGGCAGACTCTTCTCACTTCTAAGAAAAAAACACAAGGTTGACTTTACGCACTATAAGATGAATACCGTTGTCAGAAGAGTAGAGCGCAGAATGGTCGTAAATCACATTTCCGAATTCAGGGATTATGTCAAATATCTTGAAAATAACACCCAGGAAATAACAAACCTTTACAAAGAACTACTCATAGGAGTTACTCACTTTTTCAGGGACAAAGATGCTTTTGACTACATAACCAACAAATGTATACTTGACATAATTAACAAATCCGATGATAAAGAGATCCGTATATGGGTAGCAGGATGCTCCACCGGTGAAGAAGCCTACAGTATTGCCATTATACTGAAAGAGACAATGGAAATGATTGGCAAGCGTCTTAATGTCAAGATCTTTGCAACTGATGTAGATGAAGATGCGATCATTAAAGCTGCAAGTGGCCGTTATCCGGAAGCAATTGTCTCAGATGTAAATCCTGAAAGACTTCGAAAATATTTCATAGCAACTGATACCGAGTTCCATATAAGTAAAGAAATCAGGGAAATGATCGTATTTGCAAAGCATGATGTTCTTACTGATCCTCCTTTCCCAAACATTGACCTTATAACATGCAGAAACCTGCTCATATATCTCCAGCCCATGCTGCAATCAAGAGTACTTGAACTTTTCAATTATTCCTTAAAACCAGATGGTGTACTGTTCCTTGGACCAAGCGAGACCACAGGCGACATGTCTGACCGCTTTGAGCCACTTAACCACAAATGGAAAATATACCGCTCAAGAGGAAAGGCAAAGACCATCGATATGCAGAAGATCCGCAGTATTACAATTGATGCTTCCCGGGCAAAGAATGAATATATTCCTCAAACACGACCCTGGAGACAAACACAGGAAGAAAAATTGCTTGAAAGGATCATGGATACCATACAGGAAGAGTATCTACCCATGACCATCATAGCGAATGAGAATATGGAAATTGTCTACACACTGGGCAAGACAGAAGGATATTTCAAGGTTCCTTCGGGAAAAATGGTATTCAACATTTCAAGAATGACATCCAATGACCTGTCAATACCTATCACTTCAGGCCTTCAGAAAGTGTTCAACACAAAAGAAGATGTCAGATACAAAAATGTGAAGACTTCCATAAACGGAGAAAAAAAGAAACTCGATATTGAGATCAAACTTCTTCCGGCATGGAAAAACCAGACTCCTCTTGCAGCAATATTCCTTAAGGAAAACATCATTGAAAAGCAGGAACCTGACTATGATCAAAATGAATATGACATGGAAGAGATAGTTGAGCAACGTATCGCTGATCTGGAACAGGACTTGCAGTTCACCCGTGAGAATCTGCAGGCGACCATAGAGGAACTTGAGACTTCCAATGAGGAGCTTCAGGCAACCAATGAGGAACTTTTTGCAAGTAACGAAGAACTTCAGGCGACCAACGAAGAGCTGCAATCTGTTAACGAGGAACTGCACACTGTAAATTCAGAATTCCAGGCCAAGATCATAGAGCTTACGGAACTTAATCAGGATGTAGAGAATCTTCTGGCAAACACTCAGATAGGAACACTATTCCTTGATGAGAATCTTGAGGTCCGCAAATACACCGCCATGATCAAAGATATATTCCATCTGCTTGACAATGATATAGGAAGACCGCTTGAAGGAATAACGAACACATTAATTGATGTTAACATAATCGATCTCATAAAGAATGTACATGACAGTAACCATATTTACGAGAATGAAGTTCGTACCACAAATAACAGATGGTATCTTCTCAAAATACTTCCTTACTTCATTGCCCATGATGCATATTCCGGTATAGTGCTTACTGTTATAGATATAACCACTTTAAAAACGACCCAGCGTTCCCTTGAAAAGAAAGAAATGTGGCAAAAAGAGGCTGCATCTATGGCAAAGGTCGGAGGATGGGAGATAGACCCTGCCACCATGGAGACTTTCTGGACTGAAGAAGTTTACAAAATACATGAAGTTGAAAACAGGTTTGAACACGGGGTCAAGAATGGCATTGAATTCTACCATCCGCAGGACAGGCCTGTTATTGAGAAAGCAGTTAAGAATGCACTGGAAAAAGGCAAATCTTTTGATCTTAACTTACGCCTTATAACTGCTAAAGGAAAACTGAAATTTGTAAGAGCGATAGGAAAAGCCGAAAAAAGAAAAAATAAAATAATCAGGGTTTATGGGGCTTTCCAGGATATCACAGATAATGCAAACATGACCTCTGAGCTGGAAAATACCAGAAATAAGTATGAGGAACTTTATGAAACGATTACAAGTCCCACGATAGTGTGTAAATATGAGCAGAACGAAAAATTTGTTATCCGGGAAATAAACTGTGCCGGAGAATACATGTTTTCCATGAAGCGTGATGAGATGGTGGGAAAAGAGCTGTTTGAACTCCTGCCTGATAACAACGGGACATTAGAAAGTCTGTATCTTAATGTAAGGAACAATGGAAAGCCATCACATATTGAAACGTACAGATTTGGCAACGAAAAATCCGAAGATGCTTATGAAATTTACATATATTTACTCCCATGTGGGGAAATTGTGAGTATACTCTATAATAAAAGTAAGGAAAACGCAAGAACAATTGAAAACATGTGAAGTAAATAAAGATGAAACCATGGAGTAGCTGTATGGATAAAAGCTTAGAGGATCTAAAGGAAGAAGCATACACAAGACTTAGTGAACTTGAAGAAAGTGAAAAGATAAAAGAGGATACTTACGAAGATATACAGGCGATCCTGCATGAGCTTCGCGTCCACCATATAGAACTTGAACTTCAGAATGAGGAACTAAAAAAGTCACAGGAGGAACTTGTTCTTCAAAGAGAAAGTTATTACCAGTTGTTCCACAGGGCTCCAATAGGCTATGCACTGCTTGATGAGAATGGTATGATCAGAACAGCTAACCAGTTACTTTGTCAGATAATTGACCTGCCACAATGTGAAAATATCTGTGTGCCTCTCTCCAGGTTTATTATAGAGGATGACAGGACCATTTACATGTCGCGGTTCAGAGCTTTTTTCAAAAAACCTGAAGATAAAACACTGGAATTACGTTTTACAGGCAAGAACGGTGAGACACTTTACATGGAGATGAGAGGAAGAAAAGAGATCAAAGAGCATTTTGGATTCTTCAGCATTTATGAACAAACTCCAATGATACTCATAACATTCAATGATGTAACGGAACGGAAAATAGCAGAACAGGCCACGATCACGGCAATGAAAGCAGCAGAGGAAGCGAACAATACTAAAAGCTGGTTCCTTGCAAATATAAGTCATGAATTTAGAACTCCCCTTACATCCATAATAGGATTTTCCGAAGCTATGAAAAGAGGGGAAGCAGGAGAACTAAATGAGGAGCAGAGACACTACATGATGTACATCGAGGAAAGTGGTCATCATCTGCTTAATCTTATAAATGACTTACTTGATATCTCTAAAGTGGAAGCAGGAAAGATGGAGCTTAGTCTTGAACAGGTAAATCTGGATGAACTGTTAGGAGAAGTAGAACATATGGTATATCCTATGGCCTCGTGCAAAGAGATCAATCTGGATTTTATCCCGGAAGAAAAAAACATCGTTTTTGAAGGCGATATGAATAAGCTAAAACAAATTATGCTCAACCTCATTAGCAATGCCTTGAAATTTACTCCTGAGCAAGGAGCGGTAGAAGTCACCGGAAGGTCACGTGATCATAAAATAGAGATATCGGTTAAGGATACAGGTATTGGAATACCACCTGAATGCCACCAAAAGATATTCGAACCTTTCTCACAACTTAATTCATCCTTAAGTAAAGGCCAAAAAGGTACAGGCCTTGGACTTGCTCTTGTAAAAAAGCTGGTAGAACTACACGATGGTACCATGGAACTTGAAAGTGAAGTTTCAAAGGGAAGTAAGTTCTCATTCTCAATTCCAAAAACCGGCAAGCTGTTCGATGAACAGGATTGAACGGCGATCCTTTGTTTGATCTCTTCTTTTATTTGAAATTATATCCAACAGCAATTTGTTTGTAAAACTCAAACGCCTATTACAATCAGAATAAAATGTAATGTTTGCTTTTTTAATTTATGAAGTTTTAAATACCTGGCCTGCAATTAATGAGCAGGGAATGGGAATATGAAATTCAATGAAAAAACCATCAATTCAATAATGAAATGGGCCATCCTGGTTCTGCTTGTGCTGATAATAATTCCATTTACATTTCACATAGGCCAGTTACTCTGGGGAATAATGTTTCTTTTCTTTAGCTTCTGGATGACGATGCTTGCAGATTGCCTGAAGAAGAATGAGAATGATTTTCCTGCAAATGGATGGAATGAGAAACTCATCTGGTCGATGGTTCTTGTTTTTCTCAACCTGATAGGAGCTTTTCTTTATTTTGTGCTGGTATACACACAGAATAATGAAGGATCAGGATATTAGAACAAAGACAGGCTCTGTAGAAATCCTGCCATTAAAACTTAAAGGTAAGCAGCAAATCGATCCATCACAGATCATGAATAACTTGAATTATCCCGAAGGGTCCGGCGAAGCCGGCGTTTTCCTTCAAGACGAAACAAAACAATCTGCATAGTGCTATAGAATACTTTCTTCGCGTGCTTTCTGTAGATTTCGTAATAGAAATGCAATTTCTTCTGCACAGAGATATTGGAATGTGCCGCCTTCGGCGGATGGTTATTTTGGTTTTGGCTTGCAAATGTTTTTTTTGGAACTAAAAAAGCAAAGTTTGTGTCACTCACGTAAACAGGCTTTCTACCGCACCTGAAAATCATGCAAAGAAGTACGACTTTATTGTCCAGGCAATTCCAATAACCACCATGAAGATTCCGGTAAGACCTATATTAAAAATGACAGTTGGTAGTGTATGAGGATTCCCGGTTGGATTTCCAGCTGCGTCACATGCACTTTCAGTAAGATCTATTCCGGCAAAATTGCATACAGATAAAATACTTGCAACCAGAAAAATTATCAGAAGTCCGGCTGCTACCATATACATTGGCGTTTTTAAATTCATTTGTCGCATAATGGCATGCAAGTAATATAACGTTTTACAAAAGCATCTGGAAGTAGTAAATTCATTCTACGTCATGATCGGCATCATGAAAAGATCATCGTTTGAGGGAATGGTATGTTATGATCGTCCAGGTCTCACTTTCCCGTTTATTCAAGCAGGAAGGCAGACCACCTGTTCGGTCAAATGACTTCTTAGGTGGTCTGCCCGGTGAAACCACCCCCACATTTGATAATAATAATTTTCTCTATGATCGGATATAAGATTTGTGAAACATCTCGCATAAAAATAAACCTGGCATCGAACTTAAGACAAAAGTGGTTTGAGAAATGTGCAATCTGTTATAGATATTTTATAACAAATAATCATTATATACATTAAAAGCCTATAATAATACGAGGTAAAAAATGAACAATAACGCAATCATCAGTGCCAAGAAAGTAGGACTGATGTTCTTCCTGTATGCCCTCATGCTGATGGCAGTTGTCGTAATTGCAGGACTTGTCAATACCTGACAGCCCAATAGTACGGACAAACAGAGAAAAGTATGCACCCAAGCAATTTGAGTGCTTACTGAAATATTCTATATTTGCAGATCAGTTCCATCAGTTCCTGATCTATGCAGTCGGGACTACGTAAGGAATTTCCTCATAAGGCTGGATGACCACAAAGCCCTGCCCCTTGAAAGCCATCTGTATGCTTTCTCCGCTTGACCTGCCAACAAGTGTCTTCAGGGAAATATCGGTCTTGATATCCGGCTGCAGGTTTCCTGACCATGCGACAGTTGCATTGGGATCAGTAAATACCGGCCTGTCAGGAGTCACCATGAGTGTGAGCGGGTCGTAGTGCGTGGTAATAGCAACCATCCCGGTTCCCTCAAGTCTTACATTGAAAAATCCGCCAGCCATCATTCCAGCCACCTTTTTCATCATTTTGATGTCCCAGGTGATGCTTTCCTCAAAAGCCAGAAGGTCATTCCCATTGACATAGATAGACTCACCCTTGAGGTTGAGTATGGATATTTTCTTACCGCCGTCTGCGAGGTAAACCTTTCCGGCACCTTCGGCCTTTGTAAGAGAAACACCTTCTCCGGTAACTGCTTTTTTCACCATCTTTCCAAGACCGTGTTCCAGCACACCTTCCCTTGTGAACTTAACATCACCAAGGTATGCAACCATTGAGCCTCTTTTTATCCACACACGGCCATCAAGGTTAACTTCGAGCATACGGTCTCTCTCAAGTTCGAACTTGCCCTGTCCAAGGTCTTTCTGACCCGTATTTTTTACAAATTCATCGATTGAATATCTTGAAATATCAATCCCTCCATCATTATAAATATTGTTTCTTTGTGATATACTTTTTCAAAAGAAACGTTATAAATTTCAGCGTGACAGAAAGTTAACAGCGATAATTAACTTTTTACAGTCATTAATTTGATATACTCTTTTAACTAATAGATTAATGACCAATACAAGGAGTGTGGAAAATATGGTAAAGGTTACTTTAGTCCATTCGGAATGGTGTCATTTTTGCCCTACAGCCAAAAAGATCTGGCGCGAACTGAAAGAGCAGTGCGATTTTGAGTACGAGGAAGTAGAACTGGACACTCCTGAGGGAAAAGAACTTGCAAAGAAGTTCAAAATTCGCTCAATACCTACAACAATTATTGACGATAAGGTCGTCTTTGTAGGAGTTCCTGACAAAGCCCAGGCAAGCAATGTTTGTGACGCTAAATGATTAACATGTACGATCTGATAATTATTGGCGGAGGACCTGCGGGAATGACAGCAGGCATCTATGCTGTGCGTTACGGCCTTGATACCCTTGTGCTTGAAAAGAACGTAGTTCCCGGGCAGATAGCAACTGCTGACAGGGTAGAGAATTACCCCGGTTTTCCTTCAATTTCAGGAATGGAGCTCATGAACAAGTTCAAAGAGCATGCAGAGCACACTGGTGTCAAAACCCGGAGTGCTGATGTCCAGACCGTTAAAGAGGAAGATAACAAAAAGGTTGTTGTCACCGACAGCGGCGATTTTGAAGCTCTGGCTGTAATTGTTGCCACAGGTGCCAATCCAAGAAGACTTGGAGTTCCCGGAGAGGACGAGTTCCTGACAAAAGGAGTTTCCTACTGTGCAACATGTGACGGTCCGTTCTACTCAGGACTCAATGTCATTGTAGTAGGCGGTGGAGAGTCCGCTGTTACCGATGCACTCATACTGTCAGACATTGCTGAAAAAGTATATGTGGTGCACAGGCGTGATGAACTGAGAGCCTGTTCTCTTCTTCAGAAAAGAGCTTTTGATAAAGAGAATATCACATTCATCTGGGACACCGTTGTACAGGAGATAAAAGGCAGCGACCTTGTTGAGAGAGTTGTCCTCAGGAACATCAAGACCGATGAACTGACCGAAATGGAAATTGACGGTATTTTCATCTATGTCGGTATCAACCCCAATACTTCCATGGTGGATGTTGAAAAGAAAGGTGCAGGTTTCATTGTGACCGATGAGAAAATGGAATGTTCCGTACCCGGTATATTTGCAGCAGGCGACTGCCGCAGAACTTCCATGTGGCAGGTGGTCACAGCTGTTTCAGATGGTGCGGTTGCAGCCATATCAGCACATGAGTACATTACTTCCCAGAAGTACCAGCAGCCTTAGTATCGAACAAACTTAATTTCAAGGAAAAAGGATATGGATCTCCCGATCCGATAAAAGCAGGTGATAAAAATGCCATGTTGTGACGAATTCAATGGTGCAGTCTGTCTGAAGATCTGTTCTGACTCTACGGCGGATGACCTGGAACCCATAGCTATTGCCATACATACCCTTCTGGGCATCCCGATAACAATACGCAGTCTCAATTGCAGGGGCATCAGGATGGAAAGAGGAGAGATCATGGACAGGGACTATACCGGACCTGTTCTTGAAGAGGTGATCAAGACTAATACAACAATAAGAACCGTACCGAACGAAGGTACCTACAGGGGAAAGTCTGTGGTGGTCGCTCCTATCAGAACCCTGGAAGGAGAAGCGATAGGTGCAATCGGTGTTGTAGACCTCGTAGCTGCTCTTGATATTCTTTCAATGTTCAGGGAATACCCAGGTGTCATTGATGAAGTGGAAGAATCAAGAAAGAGAATGAAGTGAGAAATTCATTTATTTCCTGCATCATCTTATTTTAGTTAACTTAAATTTATTTCTGTTTTTCGATCTGTTTCTGATAATTTCTGAGAACTTTTTATTTGCAGCAAATTACCAGGTCGCTGCCTCACATCACACCTGTAAAAAGTCAATTGTTGCTGTTTTTGATTGAAGCTATAAGCCACCACACTCAATATAGTTGAATACATAAATATTAGGCATACCAAAATAATTAAATAGCTACGATACCTAGTAGGAGTTGCTACCATACAACTCAAAACCTGCCAATAAACAACAATTGGTTATCTATTGCAACCAGCTAGGTCATTTTCCTTAAGCAGAACACTCTTCTCCAGGTGTTGTATGGTAGCCTTCAAACACAGCCCGACAGGGAAACAAAACAGAAAACAGGAATAATTCAGAAACAGCAAAAAAGGAGTTATTATTATGGAATGGAGACTGCCAAGAAGAACACAGCAACGTTTCAGACATTTCAGAGTATGGCATGAAACTGCAGACTATTCCGATACCGGCAAGTAATATCTTAAATGACCGGACAGATCAACTTTTCTTAAAAACAGGTGTATTCAAGTGAAACAATTGAACGAGGATATTTTAAGCTCATACCTGCATGGCAACATGAAACTCGTAAGGCATCATATATATGAATACCAGAAAGGCCTGAGACATCTTATATTGCATACAGCAAGCAGTGATCTTGAAAATGATATTGTCCGGTTGCTTGAGAAAAAGAATGTAAACTACCTTATACGAAAGGCTTCAGATAAAAAGATAAATGTATTCTTTGGGGATAAAAGATGCATCAGTGTGCTTAAGAAGATAGGAGATAAAAGTCTTTCAGATTACAGTGCCGAGGAAGATTTCATACTGGGTACAATGCTGGGTTATGACCGCATACAGCAATGTGACCGTTATCTTAAAAGAAAAAATAAAAAACAAATGTATGAGATGTTTCTCTGATAACATTTGGTACATACATGCTATCCAGAAAAAGATAAAAACAATTCTTAGCGAGCAGTTACCGGCTCAAAACTTTTTTAGATTCTGAAATTTGATAGCCCTGCTTATCACAAAAGCTACAATAGATATTGCTACCGCAAGTATTACAACCATCAGCACGTTTCCGTTTTCTGCGGCCTTCATCAGACTATAGAAAAGAAACGCACTCAAAACCATACCAACAACCAGTAGTACCGCTGCCGGCATACTATATATTTTACCAAGTGGCCCTTCCATAAATGCAACAACATTTTATCCATATTATAGTTTTCTATTTATTGCGAATTCATAATCATAATGATATTGTATATTCGTAAAGTAGATCGAACATACCATAAGTATTTATTTCTATAATTTTAATCAGGTTGAAAATGACTATTCAGTCATGATGGATGTCATTAAAGAGGATCAGCCCTAAAAAATAGTTTTATCAAAAGCTTGCAGGAGAAACAGTAATGAGAAAAAGAACCTACCTTAAACTTGCCACAAATATCTTAATTCATAGCAAAATAAGAAGCTGGCTCACTATAATAGGCATAGTCATAGGTGTTGGGTCAGTAGTTACCATCATGGCACTTAGCGACAGCATGGAAGCAGACATGGAAGAGAGATTAGCTGATCTGGACCTTACACTCATCACAGTTACACCTGGTTACACACAGGCAATGTCAGGCTTTAGAGGTGGAGGCGGAGGTTTTGGCGGTAGTACTTCATCCTCTGATGCAGAATTGACTGATAAGGATATAATGGCAATAAAACTGGTCGAGAACATCGATTACATCTATGGCCAGATATCAGGAAGTAATCTTGATGTCTACTTCATGGGCGAGACTGCCGGTCTTTCTGTTACCGGAGTGGACCCGCAGGTGTGGCAGTATACTGTGACCTACGAGGTGGAATCCGGCAGATTGCTTGAAGCTACTGACAACAATGTTGTGGTCATAGGTTACAGAATAGCTCATGAGATGTATGATCAGGAAATAGGTCTTAACCGCATAATTGCCATCGAAGGCAGATCCTACAGAGTAGTAGGCATTCTGGCAGACGGTGAAAGTGACAGCGCCATCATCATGCCAATTGATTCGGCAGTAGACATAATAGATGATGCTGAACCGGATGTATATGATAGTATTATTGTAAAAGCTGATAGTGTGGATAACGTCGAAACGGTTGTCGATGACATCGAAGAGAAACTCATGATCTCAAGGCATGTTATGAATGACGATGACCGTGATTTCAGTGTTTCAGATTCACTATCAATGGCAGAATCTTTCAGTGAGATGATGGCATCATTCACAATATTCCTGGGAGCAATAGCAGGTGTATCTCTAGTTGTAGGTTCTGTAGGTATTGCAAATACAATGTTCACATCCGTATTGGAAAGGACAAAAGAAATAGGCACTATGAAGGCTATCGGAGCCAAGAATAGTGATATCCTCATGATATTCCTTTTCAACTCAGCTCTTGTAGGCTTTGTAGGAGGAGTGCTCGGAATACTGCTTAGTCTGATTCTTACGTCTTTCTTCCCGTACCTCGGACTTCCAATGACACGCTCATCTACGGGTATGACAGTTGCTCCGGACTTGATGGCTCTGGGAATTGGCATTGCAATGATCATAGGAATTCTCTCAGGTCTGATACCTGCGTACAATGCATCAAAAATGAAGCCAGTGGATGCATTGAGATACGAATGAAGAAATCATGGTTTGGTAGCTAGAAAAAGACACACAAGTTATTTATATAACAAACTATTGTTTATTAACATAAAATGACTAAGTAGTCAATACAAGAGATTACCCATGAAAAAACAGGTTGAAGACAAGAAAGCAGCCCTTTTGGAAGCAGCCCTGAAGCTCTTTACTGAAAGAGGTTTCCACGGAACATCCACCGCCCAGATTTCAAAAGAAGCAGGAGTGGCCACAGGCACATTATTCAATTATTTCCCTACCAAAGAGGATCTCATCAATGCCCTGTATTTCGACGTTAAAGGGAAATTGAGTCGCAGCATGGGAAAAGATGTCCAGTCACAGGACTCTTTTGAGGGAAAACTAAGGAAAATGTGGTACAACCTTGTAGAATGGGGACTGGATAACCAGGATGAGTTCCTTTTTGTCGGACAGTTCTGTTCTTCTCCTTACATCACAAACCATACCCGTGAAGTCGTTATGGAGGAGTATGTTTTTTTCCATGATCTTGTTAAGGAAGGATTGGCAAACGGCGAGTTCAGAGATTACCCAGAGGGCATGATCATTTCAATGTTCTATCAGTCAAGCAGGACGATAGTGGAATATATTCTTTATTCACAACCACAGGACAGAAATAAAGCCATAGAAGATGGATTTCTGGTTATCTGGGAGGGGCTGGCCAAAAAATAATATTTTTTTCGCCATGTAGGTGAGTGACCGGTCACTCATGGACAAAATTGATTTGACCAATATTGCCATAATAAAATATAGGGAAGAAAATGTTCAAACTCAAAAAGATAGCATTACATTCATTCATACTTTTGGTTCTGTTTTTTGCAGGAATCATATTGTTTATGAATGTAGCTCCGGCTTTTGGCGGGAATCCAACATCAGAACAAAAAGAAGCATATGAACAATTAAGCAACTATGCTGACGGACATTTTGTAAATGAATTACCCACAAGTACATTCGTAGATTCACCAGATTTTCCATCTGCAAATGATTCTTCAGGTTCCGAAGTCGTAGAACGTGATCCTTCAAGTCCGATTCCGGTTGAAACTATAAACTGGAATCTGGTGGAAAGTGAAAATGATAGTTTGACCTGGCTGGGACACTCCACTTACCTGCTTAGTATTGATGACAAAAAGCTATTGCTGGATCCTATGCTCAGTCCTGTTGCTTCTCCGGTTTCATTTGTGGGGATCAACAGATATGAATATACTGAAGATATCATGTTGAATATACTTGATGAAATGCCGCCAATTGATGCAGTTTTCATTACACATGACCATTACGATCACATGGACTACCAGTCTATCGTTAAACTGAACAGCAAAGTATCTCATTTCTTTGTTCCTCTTGGATGTGGTGCTCATCTGATTCGATGGGGCATCCCGGAAGAGAAGATCACAGAACTCAACTGGTGGGAAGAAACGGAGTATCAGGGTTTGACTGTTGCTTTTACACCATCAAGACATGGTTCCGGAAGAGACCTGTTCAGCATTGATACTACATTATGGGGCGGATGGGTAATTCTGGGAAGCAAAAACCGAATCTATACCAGTGGTGACGGAGGATACGGTCCACACTTTGAGAAGATTGGAAACCAATACGGACCTTTTGATATTACATTGATGGAAGGTGCTCAATATGATCAGAGATGGGCAGAGATCCATATGGTTCCGGAACAGGCAGTACAGGCCAATATGGATGTGAACGGTGAGACCATGATGCTGATGCATTGGGGAGCATTTACACTGGCTAACCATGCCTGGAATGAACCAATAGAAAGGGCGCTTGAAGAAGCAAACAAAAGAGAAGTGAACATAATTGCACCAATGATCGGTGAGACAGTTCTGTTAGATTCAGACTTGCAAATGTCTCCTACTTCGTGGTGGGATTTCTGATAAGGGATAAGAAGAGGGCGAAAAACATCTTGCCGCATTCAGAAAAAAGAGAATAGCCCTGTTTGAGAGTGTATTCAATTATTTTATGACATGCTTACCTTTATATACTAACAGAGAATGTACATGACTGACTGATTAGTCACTCTTAAATATCGCGGCGCGAGCAAAAGGCATACGCAACTGCATGACTGATTACTCAATCATGGTGGTTGTTGACTACATCAGACTTTCAAAAACGATAATTGAGGATTTGATATGAGCGATACAAATGATCTAAGCGAAAGTACAATTTTCCCGAAAGGAGTAGAACTTCCTGATTTTTTAAGCAAGTATTTTTCAGGTAAAGTTTGGGTCAGCATGCTGGTTGATAGGGATAATGAGTTCAATTGTCCCATTGGCAATGTAACATTCGAGCCAGGATGCATAAATAACTGGCATAAGCATCCCGGAGGTCAGATTCTGTTAGTAACAGGCGGACGCGGTTACTATCAGGAAGAAGGAAAGCCTGCACAGGAACTTAAAACTGGCGATGTAGTAACAATCGCTCCGGGTGTAAAGCACTGGCATGGTGCAGCACATGACAGCTGGTTCGTGCACCTTTCTGTTGAGACGAATGTCAATGCTGGTTCGGCAGAATGGCTGGAACCTGTAGCGGATGAAGAGTACAACAGACTGCAATAGCATTAATGGTGAATGAAAATGAAGGTATTATTGGTAAACGGAAGTCCGCATGAGAAAGGTTGCACCTATACCGCTCTTATGGAAGTAGCGAACACTCTTAAAGATGAAGGTATCGACTCCGAGATATATTGGATCGGAATAAAACCACTTACCGGCTGTACTGCCTGTAAGAGCTGTGCCAGAACAGGAAAGTGTGCATTTAACGATAAAGTCAACGAGTTTCTTGACATTGCCCAAAATGCTGATGGATTCATTTTCGGCTCCCCGGTGCATTATGCAGCCGCTACCGGCGCGATCACATCCTTTATGGACTGTGCTTTCTACACGAATTTGCTAGGAGGAAGAAATGCTTTTTACCTGAAACCTGCAGCAGCAGTCCTCTCTGCACGCAGAGCAGGAACCACAGCAACACTTGACCAGCTTAATAAGTACTTCACCATCTCTGAAATGCCCATAGTTTCATCCAGATACTGGAACATGGTCCACGGAGCAAAGCCAGAGGATGTGAAAAAGGATCTTGAAGGATTGCAGACCATGCGTGTGCTTGCACGGAATATGGCATGGTTCCTGAAATGCAAGGAAGCTGGCATTAAAGCTGGAGTACCGTTCCCGATGAAGGAAGAGAGTATCTTTACAAACTTCATCAGGGATTGATCAGTATTTGAGATAGATGAGATAGTTGAGTGCCATTTAACAAAAAGTCGTGAGATAAATGACTAATTTCAATGAAAAGAAATGTCTGATAGCATATTATTCCCGTAAAGGGAATAATTATGTCAGCGGAAAGATCGTGAATCTGCCTGTAGGTAATACAAAATTAGTAGGCGACATGATCCGGGATATAACAGGAGGAGGCGACATTTATCAGATCGACACTGTAAAACCTTATCCTAAAGATTATGCTGCTACTACGAACATAGCAAAAAAAGAGTTGAATGAAAATGCCAGACCGCAGCTTTCCAGCCATGTAGAGAACATGGAGTCGTATGACGTGATCTTCCTGGGTTATCCTAACTGGTGGGGAACCATGCCAATGCCGGTGTTCACATTCCTGGAAGAATACGACCTTTCCGGAAAAGTCATTGTCCCGTTCTGCACACATGAAGGAAGCGGAATGGGACGCAGTGAAAGTGATATTGAGAAGCTCTGTCCTGAAGCAACAATTTTGAAAGGACTTGCGATTCATGGTTCACGTGTGAGTGCTGCAAAAAAAGATATTGAAAACTGGTTAAGCAAACTTGGTATAACTTCACACAGGGATGATTAAAATGAGCAAAAATGTATTGATACTGTCCGCCAGCCCGAGGAAAGGCGGAAA
Source organism: uncultured Methanolobus sp. (assembly GCF_963667555.1). NCBI lineage: Archaea > Methanobacteriati > Methanobacteriota > Methanomicrobia > Methanosarcinales > Methanosarcinaceae > Methanolobus > uncultured Methanolobus sp. The sequence goes on along the minus strand of NZ_OY763421.1, from coordinate 63,497 downwards.
TTCCGATCTGCTATGCGACGAGTTCATGCTTGGAGCCGAAGAAGCAGGCAATCAGGTGGAGAAGATCTTTGTGAGAGACCGGGCAATCGCTTACTGTACAGGATGCGGAACCTGTTTCACTACTAAAAAATGTTCCATAAAGGACGATATGACTGAAATTCTGGACAAAATGGTCGCAGCAGACGTTATAGTAATGGCTACTCCTGTGTATTTCTACACAATGAATGGTCAGTTAAAGACTCTTATCGACCGTACCTGTGCCCGGTACACAGAGATCAGTGACAAGGATTTCTATTTCATTGTAGCCGCTGCTGACCCTGACGTACAGGCAATGGAAAGAACTCTGGAAGGATTCAGAGGATTTACTTCATGCCTTGAAAGACCTGAAGAAAAAGGGATCATCTATGGAACAGGAGCCTGGAACATAGGAGATATCAAGGGAAGCAAAGCAATGGACCAGGCTTTTGAAATGGGAAAAGCGGTTTGATTTTATTTATCAAATGTTCATGAGTGATTGGTCAATCAAAGCAGATATATACTAATAAACCAATGTATGACTGACTATTCAGTCAAGTAGCTATAATATAATCATATTCAATTCAAAACAAAAGGAGAACTAAAATGTTATACAGAAAAATGCCAAAGAATGGAGACGAGCTTTCAATACTCGGTTTTGGAGCCATGCGCCTCGCCTCAAAAGAAGATGGCAGCATAGATGAGGAAAGAGCCACCAGACAGGTACGCGATGCAATCGACCATGGAGTGAACTATGTTGACACGGCCTGGCCATATCATATGGGAGCAAGCGAGCCGTTCCTGGGTCGTGCTCTTGCTGACGGATACCGCGAAAAGGTCAAAGTTGCAACAAAACTCCCATCCTGGCTTATAGAGAAACCTGAGGACATGGATAAGTACCTGAACGCTCAGCTTGAGAAACTTAACACCGACCATATTGACTACTATCTCATACACGCTCTTGTTGGCGACCTGTGGGACAATGTTGAAAAACTAGGTGTAGTTGATTTCCTTGACAGAGCAAAAGCTGACGGTCGAATCATTAATGCAGGTTTTTCTTTCCACGGAGCATCAGAGGATTTCAACCGCATAGTAGATGCTTATGACTGGGACTTCTGTCAGATCCAGTACAACTATCTGGATGAAAAGAACCAAGCAGGTAAAAAAGGTCTGGAATATGCGGCATCAAAAGGTCTTGGCGTTGTAATTATGGAGCCTCTTCGCGGAGGAAACCTTACAAAGAACGTGCCTCGGGCAGTTAAAGACATCTGGGATGAAGCACCGGTAAAGAGAACACCTGCAGAATGGGCTCTTCGCTGGGTATGGAACCACCCGGAAGTTACAGTGATCCTTTCCGGTATGAACGAGGAAGAACACATCAAAGAGAACCTCATGATCGCAGAACAGGCACACCCGGATTCACTGACCGAAGAGGAACTGAAGCTTGTAAAGAGAGTAGAGAACAAGTACCGCGAACTGATGAAAGTTGGCTGTACCAGTTGCCAGTATTGTATGCCATGTCCGGCAGGTGTGAATATACCTCTTTGTTTTGAGCATTATAACAATCTGGCATTGGTGGACAACCCAGAAGCGGAAAAGTTCATGTACGCTGCACGTCTGGGCGGAGCTGTGGCTCTGGGGGAACCTGAGTTTGCTTCCCAATGCATACAGTGTGGACAGTGCCTTGAGAAATGCCCACAGCACATCGACATACCAACTGTTCTTGCTTCTGTTGTGGAAGAACTGGAAGGACCAGACCTTGAGCAGAGAGCTGCCATGGCAAAGGAGATGTTCAAACAGATATAAGCATTCGGAATAATCCGAAGCACAAAAAATGGAGTAGAGGTATTGTTTGGTTTGAGCACATCAAAGATCACACAATATCCTTTTTTCTTTTCCCTCCCCGGAACTTCCGGATTCAGTTAATTATATTAGTAATCCAATGCAGAAGTGAAATAAATGGATCTTAAAAACATTTTAACGAAACTGAAAAATAACGAGATGGATCTCGAAACTGCAGAATCGGACATCCGCTCCATGGGATATGTTCCCGTTACAGATATCGCAAAGATCGATATTTTCCGCAAGCATCGTACTGGAATAATGGAAGCCATCCTTGCAGAAGGAAAAGACCCTGCCGATGTGGTTAAAATCGCAAAGGCACAGGTAGCTGCAAGCGGAAGAGTTCTTATTACAAGGCTCAATGATGGTCACAGGGAAGCCCTGAAAGCCGGTTTCAGTCCTGAAGAACTTGAATGGGATCTTCATTCAAAGGGTGCTGTAGCCCACAATGGCACTCCTGCACCAAGGACAGGCGGAGTTGTTGCAATAATCACTGCCGGTACTGCTGATATTGATGCAGCCGAGGAAGCAAGAATGGTAGCTCATGAAATGGGCTGTGATACCATTGCTATCTATGACGTTGGAGTTGCAGGTTTCCACAGGCTTGTAGCCGAAATGCAGAAACTCAAAGACAAAAAACCGGATGCTATAGTAGTTGCAGCAGGAAGGGAAGGAACTCTTCCAACAGTAGTTTCAGGTCTTATGGATGTGCCTGTTATCGGACTGCCGGTTTCCACAGGTTACGGTGCTGGTGCAAAGGGCGAGGCTGCATTGCTTTCCATGCTGCAGTCGTGTTCCGTGCTTTCTGTTGTTAACATAGATGCAGGATTTGTTGCGGGTTCATTTGCTGCAAGAATAGCTAACAGAGTTGCTGAAGCAAGGAACAGTCAATGAGAAATCGACCTATACGATTTTACTAATTGAACCGTTGTTATTTGAAATTTGAAACTTAAAATTATTATCTGGAATGAATAAAATGAAATCCCTAATATTTGACCCATTCTCCGGTGCTGCCGGTGATATGATACTGGGAAGCCTCATTGACCTTGGAGCAGATGCTGCAAAGATATGCGAAACTATCGAATCCGCAGTTGATGTGAAAGTATCTGTTGACAGAGCCAATAAGAGAGGCATATCTGCCACCGATGTTAAGATCCATGTAGCAAATGAGGAACATTCCAGACATTATCACGAACTTGTGGATATTATCAAGTCAGCAGGACTTCATCCGCAGGTGGAAAAGAGCGCTCTTGATGTGTTTGCCATTATGGCTGAAGCCGAGTCAAAAGTACACGGCGAGTCAATTGAAACAATTCATTTCCATGAAGTCGGACAGAACGACGCACTTGCAGATGTTATCGGTTCCTGTGCAGCGATCCATGAGATTGGCGCTGAAGCAATATTCTGCACACCTGTGAACGTTGGCGGCGGAAAAGTAAAGGCTGCACACGGACTTATGGCCGTTCCGGCACCTGCAACACTGGAGATCCTGCGCTCAGGAAATCTTCATTCTTATGGTTCCGGCAAGAGAGAACTTCTCACACCAACCGGCGCTGCTTTATTATCTTATTTTTCAAAGCCCATTGATGACCTGCCAAAAGGAAAGGTTCTTTCAATAGGCTACGGAGCAGGTGATGCTGATACAGAAGACCCGAATGTCCTCAGAAGCATGCTGGTTGAAATGGATGACATTCTAACTAAAGACCAGATTGAAGTTCTGGAAACCAATGTTGACGATGTTACCGGAGAGGTTCTTGGAAACCTGTTCGACAAACTTCTCGCAGCAGGTGCAAGGGATGTTGCCATAACACCAACTATCATGAAGAAAGGCAGGTCAGGTCATATTATCAAAGTTATCACAAAATCCCAGAACAGTGAACGTGTCGCCAGGGAGATAATGAAAGAGACCGGCACACTTGGAATTCGTGTTATTCCAACAGTGCATCGTTTTGTAGCTGACCGCAGGATGGATGAAGTTAACATCCGGCTTAAAGGTGAGGAATTTACTAGTGCAGTGAAGATAGCACAGGATAAAACAGGTGAAGTATTGCATATTTCTGCGGAGTATGAGGACTGCCGGAAAATTGCTGATAAGGTAGGGCTGCCACTTAAAGAAGTGATTCGCAGGGTTGAGGAAGAGGCGTGGGGGAAGTTTGGATAAGAAACAGTCCTAACAAAGTTAATCATATTGCAGTTTAAGGTAAATTATGATTAAGTGATTCTAAAGCAGTAATCCATTCATTAAAATGTCTGCATTTATCTCGGAGATAAGGCAATCCGATATCTTCCACTATTATAGGTCCAACAGTTGCTTTGTCATATTCTGGAATTTCTTTTAATATTCGTTTAGAGGGTGCTGTTTCGACATTATCGTTAATTAATTCAGGATTTCCATCTTTTTCACGCAGCATTTCTTCAAATTTTTTAATTTGGTTTTCATAGTCAAAGTACTCTATGCTAAGTTTCTCAGGACATGCAAAAATCAAACTTTCAAATTCGTGCAGTTGAATATATGGCATGAATCGCTCATCATCAATGTCATCTTTAAAATATCCTTCAAGGATATTTATTTTGTTATACGGGTCTCTTTCTTTTATTGCGGCTTCATAACCCGGAAAATCCCTAGGCAAACCATATAAATCAAACATAGTTGTAAAGCGACATTCCGAATTATTATCTTCTCTTATCCATGATTTAATATCTTTTTTGACTTTATCATAGGATGACAAACCACCACGATTTACACGGTTTGTTCTTTTATCCTTACTAGTCATCACAGCTCTTGCATCAGTAGAAATATTGAATGCAGCTAGATGATTACAAAGTACATTTTTTGAAAAATTTTCCTCTGTATATCCTTCAACAATGATATGAAGCCTTAATAAATTCATGGACGACCACCAAGCACGTTTTTCTCCCATAATTCAGAAAGACTATAGCGTTCCATCCATTCTTGCAAAGCATTTTCATCCAATCTATTAAATGTACTTCTCTGTTTTTTATCATCTCTTTCGATAATCATTATTTCATTTGAATTGAATTCATCCACTAGTTTAGGAGATTGAGTCGCAAGAATTATTTGACAGTTTTTAGAGGCAGTTCTTATCATACCTGCTAGAGAAGAGATGGCATAGGGATGAAGCCCTAGTTCTGGTTCATCAAGGATAATTACATTTGGCAATGTTTTTTCAGGCTGTAGTAACAATGTAGCCAAAGCCATGAAACGCAAAGAACCATCTGAAAGTTGATGTGGACCAAAACGATAATTTTTTGCTTTTTCTTTCCAGTCAAGTCTGATGTAATTTTGATTAATTTGTGTAGGGGTTAATAAAAAATCGCCAAACTGCGGCAAAACTCTCTGAATATGTCTTACAATACGCAGATAATATTTTTCAGATAGTTCATTGTTTTTCATTGAATATAGAAATGCTGCTAGATTTCCTGCATCACTACGCAAGAATTGTTCATCTCCTACATACCCTGGATTACGTATTTTAGCTGTACTGGATGTATCATGAAATTGGTATACCTGACAGGAACGCAATAGACTAAACACGAATTGACTTGTTTTCCAATGTTTGTCCTTTTTTTTAATATAATCTGATAATTTACTTTCATTGTGACCTGCTCCTAAATTGATTTTAGCAGGACGCTCTTTTCCTTTATTTTGCCAAGTTAAAGATTCTTCTGTAAAAATAAGGATTCCACCACTTGCCTGTGATAACACAAAATCATATGTATCTTTATCACTTTCTGCCTTTTCAAAAGCAATTGATGCTTGTAAACGTGGGGTTGTTTCAGAACCATAATACAAAAGAGAATCTGCATAACCCTGTTCACCAATAAATTGTTGCAGACTTCCTGTAGTCATGTAATTAAGAAGCTTGAAAAAAGAGATTAAATTACTTTTTCCAGCTCCATTTGCACCAAGAAGGACGGTAATATCTCCAAAGTCGATATTGATTCCATCATTGTCAATAGATTTATACCCTTTAAGTATGATGCTTTTTAGTTTCATTCTAAATCTATCACTATTGTTTTCCATCTCAGATTCCTTCTTCACATGATTAATAGCTTGAAACAGAATTATGTATGGCTATTTATAGTTTTATTTCAACTAAAGGTATTATGTATTATATGATACTTTGTAGCCTATATCAGATATAAGGTATTAGTTTCATTCAAAACTAAAAGCCATAAACTCTTCCAAGTATAATCGTTTTATGCTGGTGTTTAACCACAAACAATCTAAACCATCCCGGCAATTAGGAGTTCAGATGATAGACGACGTTGTGAAGTTATTCAAGGAACTGGACAGCAAAGACCTGCGTATACTTGCAGGTATCGAGATCGGTATGAAACACTTTGAATGGGTGCCTGTTGAAGAGATAATGAAATTTACACGCTTACCGTACTCATCTCTTGAGTACAAGATAAGATCACTCATACGGGACAACATGGTGATAGGTACCAACAACCCATACGAAGGTTACCAGATATACTTTGACGGTTATGATGCACTAGCACTTAACTCACTTGTAAAAAGAGGGACTATCAGCGCCATTGGTGATGAGATAGGCGTGGGGAAGGAATCTGTCGTACACGAAGCTGTTAAGGAGCCCGAGCTTTCTTTTGGTGAGCCTCTGGGCGTTATTCTCAAATTCCACAGGGAAGGAAGGACCAGTTTCAAGACCGTCAAAAGGACACGCTCACACCTTGAAGGCAAGGAACATTTCTCCTGGATATATGCTGCCAGGCTTGCTGCAAAGAGAGAAGCTGACATCATCAAAGAGCTCTACCCTGACGTATCAGTTCCTAAATTACTTGACCACAACCGCCATGCGCTTGTCATGGATGTTGCGAAGGGAACACTTCTCTACAAAACAAAACTTGAAGACCCTGAGTGGTTCCTGAATGAGATTCTCAGGCAGGTTGCTCTTGTATATGAAAAAGGTTACATTCATTCTGACCTCAGTGAATACAATATCTTTGTGAACGAGAACGGAGTTCAGTTCATTGACTGGCCACAGTATGTTGAAGTCAGTCACCCTCACGCACAGGAATTACTTGAAAGGGATGTAACTAACGTCCTGAAACATTTCAAACGCAAGTACAAGGTTGACAAAGACCTGAAAGAGATCGTTGCAGATATCATGCAGGGATGAATCAAGTAACAATATGGATATCAACGCAAATATCAATGACAAAAACAATGCGAAATCGCCAGTGGTCATTGATATATCTTATTAGTAACATAAAATAAACTGTATGCAAAACGGGGTAATTTACGGTATTGACATTGCAAAGGGATCATCCCGTGCACAGGAAGTTCCCAGATATGCCGTTGCAGTACTCAAGGACGGGGAAATCAGCCATCACACCATGATCTGGCTTCACAGGATACTGCGAATGCTGAACAAGGACAGGCCGGATTACATTGCAGTAGACAACATTTTTGAGCTTGCTCCAAACAAGAAAGCCCTTATTCATTTACTTGAAAAGCTCCCTGATAACACCAGACTCGTGCAGGTCACAGGCGGAATACACCAGAAACCACTTCTAAGACTTGCACAGGAACACGGACTTTCACTTAACCAGTTCGACCCCATACAGGAGGCTGAAACCTGTGCCATACTCGCAAGTCTTGGAGTTGGCGAGGAAGTTTCCCTTTTTGAGGACATCACACGTATCAAGGTTAGCCGTGCCCGTTCACTTGGAAGAGGAGGATGGAGCCAGAACCGCTATCGAAGAAAGGTTCATGGTGCAGTCAAGGAAAAAAGCAGGGAAATCGAGAACATCCTGCGTAAATTCTCCAGAGATACCGGATACTCTTATGATGAACGTTTTACCGAAGGTTTTGGAGGTTATGTCAGAGCTGAGTTCACAGTAAAAGCCAGACGTGATGTAGTGCCCGTAAAACCATCGATCAATGCCGATGTGCAGGTCACGGTTAAAAATGTGGAAAGGGATAAGATACAATACATACCCCTGAAGAAAACAGGACGAAAGTATACTATTGTTGGTATTGACCCTGGAACTACTGTAGGAATTGCGATACTTTCACTTGATGGAGAACTCCTGCTCTCAGAAAGCATTCGGGGAATTTCCCATGACGAAGTTGTCAGGAAGATTGCTGAATATGGAAAACCTGCTATCGTTGCCACAGATGTCTATCCCACACCTTCAGCCGTTGAAAAGATACGCCGCAGTTTCAATGCGGCTGCATGGAGTCCGGGTGGAGAAATAAGAGCGGAGGACAAAATAGCTCTTGCAAGACAATTTGGTTATTCTAACGATCATGAACGGGATTCACTTTCAGCGGCAATTGCAACCTACAAATCATACAAGAATGTCTTTTCCAGAGTAGAGAAAAGAGCACCTAAATATCTCAATACCGATAACATCAAGTTCCGTGTTATTAACGGAAATTCCATTGAAGAAGCTATTGAAAAAGTGGCTTCAGAATCAAAGATACAGGTTACCGTTAAACCTGAACCCGAGCCTGTAAAAGAAGAACTTTCAGACACTGATGAGCTTGTAAAGAAACTCCGTGAAGAACTCAGGCAGAGGAGCTCACAGATAAAGCAGCTCAGGGATTATGTTTCCGAACTCAAGTATGAATCGGGGCAGAAGGACAGGACCATTGAACAACTTGAAATGCGTATCAATAAATTCAAGAATTCCATTTACAAGCAGGTAAAAAAGGAAAGAGAGATACAGATCAGGGACACTGAGATCGACCGGCTCAATAAGGAACTTGCAAAAACCAGGACGAATCTTAAGAACCAGCGCAGGCAGAACAAACGCCTGAAACAGATACGCAAGAAGGAAGTTAAGGGTGAAGGACTTCCTGTTAAAGTAATATCTGCTTTTACAAGGGAAGCGATACAGCACACTAAAGAACTGTATGGGATCAAAGAGAACGACGTAGTATTTCTCAAAGACCCAAGTGGCGGCGGGCCTATCACAGCATCGCTGCTTGCCGAATCAAAAGTTAAAGCTGTGCTGATAACTGAAGACATGCCACATGCTGCACTTGAATCATTATATGATAACAATGTTCCGGTATTGAAAAATATCCAGATGCATCGTATAGGAGATCTGGCTTCAGTTGACCCCGATATTCTGGATGATGCCATTGAAATATGGGAAGAAGAAGCTGAAAAGCGCCGCCGTGAGAAAGAACAGGAACAGTTCCAGTCCATTCTTGATGAATACAGAAGTGAACGCAGAAGAGGACTTGTATGATGAGAACATCGCTTCTGCTTGCAGGCGGACTTGGCACCCGGATGAATGGCAGGGAAAAAGCCCTGATGATGCTGGAAGATAGCACTCTGCTGGAGCGCTCACTTTCTGTTTTGGATGATATGTCAGATGAAGTGATCGTTTCCCTGCGGGATGAAGAGCAAGTCAGAGAGTTCAGCCCCTATCTTCAGGAAAGAAAGATAGTAACGGACAGGATCAGAAACGCTGGCCCTCTTGCAGGGATGCTTGCTGGTTTTGAGAGAGCCGAAGGTGATTATGTTTTTACTGTGGCATGTGACATGCCATACCTTAACAGGACATTAATTGATATGATGTTTGACATGGTAGGTGAACATGAAGCACTCATACCGGTAAGTGAATATGGCACAAAAGAACCGTTACATGCGGTTTATAAGAGAGATGTCATGCTTGAAGCCATTGAAAATGCCCTTGGCGAAGGTAGCAGAAGTATCCTGTCACCGGTATCGTTCCTTAATGATGTTATTTTTCTTGATGCCGAAGTTATAAAGACGATAGACAGAGACTTTAAAAGTTTTGTAAACGTTAATACTCCTGAAGATATGCTGAAACTGGAAAGATGATCACAATACGAATTGCTCTGAAGATCATGCATCAATGTTCCGGCAGGATGTGTCAGAATGATAGATAACGGGATTGTTATTGAAAAAGCTATCAAAAGGATTGCCGAAGAATATGGCATTGATATTGAAACAGTAGAGAAGGCCATTTACACATCAGAAGTTGCGCTTGACCTTGAAAAAATGGTCAGTGAAGGAATCTTTTGTTTCAGGGGACCGAGCGAGGATGTAAAATATGGCAACGCAGCCCTGTGCCTTTCTAACAAGATACTTGCCAATACCGGCGTCGCAAGAGTATTAATTCCTTTGATCTGTGAGCGGATACGCAGTTGGAACCACGAAGATATTGAAGTATTGCTATCTGATCTGAAAAAGGTAATCACCGTCATGGAGCTCAATCCTGATGAATATCCAGGTCTTCAGAAATGTAGTATTGACCCGAAAGACCTGCCAGGTGAAAAAATACCGGATGATATCAAAGAGAAATGTGATGTGTGGGCAATGGACAAAAAAGGCATGTGCCTTGTGGGAATCGATGCTAACAAAGTGATGCATATTGATGATATTCGCAAAGCTTCGGCTGGTTGCTCATAAAATACCTATGGAGAATAAACTAATCGTGGTTTATACTTCATATGCATATTACGTTATTTTTTATATTATTTTGTTAATATACACATCATAAAATTCCGAATAATTTCGATAACTTAATTAATATGTTATGCACATTAAGGAAAAGTAAAAAGAGAACAATATTGCCGAAAATGAGATATTATGTTAGTGTATTATAACTAGTTCTGGAGTTGGTTGGTTGAATGGATTCTGATACGCCGGAAGAATGGTTCAAATTAGCGTTTGATGCAGAAGATCCGGAAGAAAAAGTAGAATATTTTTCACTTATTCTTGATCATGATGATCTGGATCCGGAGCTATGGAGCAATGAAGCGCTTGCGCTGGTCTGGAACAATAAAGGTATAGCACTTTCTTTTCTTGGACATGATGAAGAGGCACTTGTGTGCTTTAAGAACTCGGTCCGCCTTAACAAAAGTGATGTTGATGTCTGGTGCAACATGGGTGTCATTCTTTTCAACGTCGGCAACCATGAAGCTGCGATCAAATGTTATAATCGTATTCTAAGACTTGACCCGTCAAATGAGAATGCCTGGGTTAACAAAGGCGATATTCTTGGCGTGATGGGAATGCACAACGAAGCGATCGACTGTTACAGCAAGGTCCACAAGGAGATCGAGCTTGACAACAAGTTTGCAGTTGTGTGGAACAAAAAAGGTCTTGCTTATTTTGGTCTTGGAAAATACGAAGATGCAGTTGACTGTTTTAACCGAGTCCTAAAGATAGACCCTGATCATATTGATGCAATAGATAATCTGAAAGCTGCATTGTCAAAGACAAAACAGAGAAATAAGGAGATCAGTTATCCTGATCCTTCATGTCTGTAAAATGTGAAAATTCGTTTCTATTTTTCAGTATTGAATTATTATGATCACACACTGAAACGTTCCCCAATCTCAGGAGCGTAAGCTTTCACACCGATCTCTTCACTGATCCAGTCTGCAAATCCTTCACAGTTGTCACCATGCATGGTAAATACATGCTCAGTTCCCCTGTCACAGAAATCCTTTACCATTTCCTTAAGCTCTTTATCGCCGGAGTGGGCAGAGAAATCATACTGCTCGATCTTTGGTTTCAGGTGCTGGACAGTTCCGTCATTATCTATAATACCGGTATCCATGGCCATTCTGCCATTGGTGCCTTCTACCTGATAACCGGTGAGAATTATCTTTGATTTAGGGTCCTTATACTTCCTGCCAATATAATGAAGCACAGGACCACCATTCAGCATTCCTGCCGTTGTAACGATTACTGACGATTCAAGATGAATGAAATCCCTTTTACTTCCTTTTACAACAGTCGCATTGTCAAAAGCTTTCTTAAGATGAGTTGGGTTTCTGATGTATTCCGGGTGTTCTGACATCACTTTATATGCCCGGACTCCCATCCCGTCAACATAAGGGCGTATTCCATTTGCGGCCAGAAGCATCAGGATCTCCTGAGTCCTGCCAATGGCAAACGCAGGAACAATAACAGTGCCTCCAATGTCCAGAGTATCCATTACGGAATCAATGAACTGGTTTTCAACTTCTTTACGTGGAGGGTGTTCACTGCCAAAATAAGTGCTTTCAGTAATGAGAACATCGGTATCCGGAAATTCAACCGCACCGGAAACAAGTCTTGTGTCCGAAGTGTTGATGTCGCCTGTATAGTACAGACTCCTGTCCTCTTTATCTTTCAGGAATATGGAAGCTGCACCCGGTATATGTCCGGCATCGTAGAACTCAACATCATATCCATGAGTATGGAATGGTACGCCGGTATCTACCTGTTTGGTTTTATACACAAACTTTGTTAGATCAATGGAATCATAAGCCGGCATCTCGCCTTCTCTTTCTGCTATCCTCAATGTATCCTGTGCCAGCATATTTGAAAGATCGAATGTAGGCGGGGTCATAAAAACATCAGGTTCAAGGTCCATCAGATTTGGGATTGCACCGGAATGGTCAATATGCGCATGAGATAAAAGAACAGCTTGCGGCCTTGATCCATTTAAAGGATACTTGACATGCTCTCCCGGAGAAACTCCGTAATCCATCATGATCTTTTCATCTACCAGGACTGCCGATCTGCCGACCTCCCTGCATGCGCCCTTGAATTCCAGTTCCATTCTAACCTGTCTCCTTTCAGGCAATATCAGATTGCCATGCTTTTATTTTCTTGACAGGTATACTTGTAACTTTTGCAAGTTCCAGTGCATCAGCTTCGCATAATTCATCAACACTGCATATTCCGGCATCTGCGAGTTTTTCCGCGGTGACCTTGCCGATTCCTGATATATCATTCAGGGTCTTTGGCTTTTCCTTATCAGAAGAACCTTCTTTCTGCTTAAGTTTCTCTTCTTCCTGTGCCTTTTGCCACTCAATGAAGTTACACTCAGGGCAACCAAGGTTCCATGGTCTCTTACCGGCATTGATTATGCGTATATGATACAGGCCATGCTCCTCACACAATTTGTCAGTGACCACAACCTGCCCGATCTTTGGAAGCGGCAATGAGAATGTACAATCCGGGTAACCTTCACAACCAATGAAACGGCCTCCTCGCTTTGATCTCATTACCATGAGGTTAGAACCACATTCTGAGCAAACACCAATTATCTTGTCCTCACGCAAGCCCGCACGGAGTGATTCAGTAATGTCATCCTTGTTCTTTCCAAGCTCATCGAAAACAAGCTCCAGCATTTCCCTGGATTCATTCAGGACTTCATCCTCAGGGATGCCGCCTTCAGCGATCCTGTCCATATCTGCTTCAAGCTTGCTGGTCATATCCGGCTTGGATATAGTTGGTGCGAACTTCTCAAGCGTATCCACAACAGCAACAGCAGTCTTGGTGGGCTGCAGAGGATTTCCGTGTACATACGCCCTTGAGTAAAGCTTGCTGATGATCTCGTGACGTGTGGCCTTTGTACCCAGACCCATCTCTTCCATGATCTTAATGAGGCGACCCTGACCGTATCTTCCGGGAGGTTGGGTCTCTTTTGCTTCTACCTCGATATTAAGCACGGAATGAACGTCGCCTTCATCCATTTTAGGAAGCAGCCTGTCCTCTGGTGCATTGTAATGATAGTACCATCTCCAGCCAGGTTCCACAAGCCTTGCACCATTTGCTTTGAACTCCTCGCCTTTGATATCATATTTTGACCTGATGGTCTCCCATTTTGCAGGGTCAGCAAAGGTTGCGAAGAAACGCCTGACAACCATCTCGTAAAGCTTCCATTCCTGCTCATTCATCTCAGATTTTTTGGCAAGGGATGCCGGGAAGATTGGCGGGTGGTCTGTTGTTTCCTTTTTACCCTTTGTCGGCACAAGTTCTTCCTTTTCAAGAAGCTTCAAAGCATACTGTTTGAATGCTCCGGTCTTGAAGATCTCAATCTGCGCTCTCAGGTCAAGAGTGTCAGGATAAACAGTGTTGTCGGTCCTTGGATATGAGATAAAACCGTTAGTGTAAAGTGTTTCAGCAATTCTCATTGCATTGGCAGCGGTAAAGCCAATGGAACTTGCGGCGCTGATAAATTCAGTAGTGTTAAAAGGTGTCGGAGGTTTGTCTATCTTCTCGGAAGTTGCAAGTTCCGTCACCGTTGCGCTGTCGCCAATGGAGATCTTCTCCATCGCAGCATCAACTTCTGCCTTTTCCCAGAACCTCTTTGTGCGGTGCTCGACCTTGAACTCTTCACCTTTTTTGCTCTTAAGCATGGCTGAAAGTTCCCAATATGGCCTTGGGATGAAAGCCTCTCTTTCCTTTTCACGCTCAACGATAAGCGCAAGAGTTGGAGACTGAACACGACCAACAGACAGGAACATCTTACCTAAACGTCCTGCTGCAAGTGAAATATAACGGGTGAGCGATGCACCCCATACAAGGTCGATTACCTGCCGGGAATGACCGGCATCTGCAAGATTGAAATCCACAGCTGATGGATTGGAAAATGCAGCATCGATGGCTTTGGGAGTTATTGCACTGTAATGTACACGGTCAAACACCACATTTTCATTTACCTGCCTGATGATATCAAGCGCCTCAACTCCAATGAGCTCTCCTTCCCTGTCGTAGTCAGTTGCAATGGTGACCTTTGTGGCTTCCTTTCCAAGTTTTTTCAGTGCGGATACGATCTTCACCTGAGTTGAAGCTGTAATGATCTCTGCCCCGACTAGTTCATTTGCTTCCACCTTCTGCCAGTTATTATAAGCCTTAGGAAAATCCAGTTTCACAATGTGGCCGCTAAGACCTATGAATATCTTTTTTCCTTCATCTGATTCGTATTCGTAAGTGTCTACACCACTTACACGAACCTGTTTTATTTTATCAGATGCAAGGATTGCGGCTATTCTTTTTGCTGCGATGTGCTTTTCTGCTATGATGAGATGCATGTTATCTCCGTGGATCTTGAAATTGTGCGATAATAATGAAATTGAATGTTTATTCGAACCGATACTTTCGATATAAAATCTTTATTTTTACAGTGTTATTTAATGATTAAATCTAACAAACATTCTTCTAAATATATCTATCGCAAATACATAGCAAACAAAATTAGAAAGCACTTTATGAAAAGTAGCAGCATGAGAAGCTGTTTAAAAAACAGAGATATGTGTGGACGCACACAGTTAAAACAAAAATAAGAGAAATGAAACATTTCCTGCCCTTAAGACCTGAGCAGGAAATGCCCAATCCGTTCCACCACAAAGAAGGTTAGTCCCTTCTCTGCATAAGTTCGATATCTTCCATGATGGCCTGCAGGTCATCCTCGTGCTCGATCTCATCGGTGAGAATCTGTAACACGATCTCATATGTTACCGGATCCTTGTCCTTGACTTTGTTGAGGATTGAATTGTAGACCTGAATAGCGCACTGTTCGCCTTTGATGTTCTGCTCAAGGATCTTCTTGACGAAAGGATCCTCTGGAGACTCGTATCCACAGTTGCTTAGTTTCTCCCAGTCCTTTGGTGAAAGAACAGGGGTTCCACCGAGCTGGATTATCCTGTTGGATACCATATCTGCATGGCGAAGTTCATCAGTGGCATGCTGGAGAAGTTCAGCAACAGCCGCTTCTCTCATCGGACCCTTAATGACCTTTGCACCAACCCAGTACTGGTAGTATGCAAACCATTCATCTGCAAGAGCCTTGTTCAATAAGTCTATCAGTTCATTGACATCTAAGCCTAGTATTTCCACGCCTTTTGTTCCCATGATAGGTCACCTATGGATTGTATCTTTGAGTATGTATTTAAGACTGTTTCTTCAGGCACATGAACCAGTCGAGGCAGTACTTTCCTTCTTCCTTGCTCTCAACTCTTTCCTTTGCAGTGCCGCATGATCCTGGTGGTGGGATGATAACGTCATCTCCAGGCTGCCAGTTTGCAGGAGTTGCAATGTTCTCTGCATCGGACTTCTGCATTGCAAGGATAAGTCTCTTGATCTCATCCATGTTCCTACCGTTGGACAGTGGGTAGTAGAGAATAGCTCTTACCTTTGCTTTTGGGTCCATTATGAAAACTGCTCTGACCGCCTGTGTTGAGGAAGCATTTGGCTGTACCATTCCGAATTTCTTTGCTACATCCATCTTAAGATCTTCAATTACAGGGAAGTTAACTTCAACATCCTTCATCCCCTTGTATACGATCTTCTCTTTGATAGTGCGCAGCCATGCAATGTGAGCATAGATACTGTCAATGGACAATCCAATGAGCTCTGTGTTAAGCGCCCTGAAGTCTTCCTGCATTGTTGCAAAGGTCATGAACTCGGTTGTACAGACCGGTGTGAAGTCTGCAGGGTGACTGAAAAGAATTACCCATTTGCCTTTGTAGTCTTTAGGGAAATTAATTTCGCCCATTGTTGTCTTTGCTGTAAATGACGGTGCGTCATCGCCAATAAGTGGCATTGTTACTATTTCTTCATCCATATTACTCCATCTCCATACATTTCTTACAAATTCCGTAAAAATTAGTGTCTGCTGATTCTATTCTGAAATCATCTATCTCTTCTGCTATTTTCATAGCGTACTCGCTAAGTTCCTCTGATTCATAGTCTGTTATTTCCCCGCATTCAAGACATATTGTGTGGTGGTGAGGTATTAGATTGGATTCAAACCTCGAAACCCCCTTAACATTCACCTCCTTGATCAATCCCTTTTCAGCAAGGAACTTCAGGTTGTTATAAACCGTAGCTTTGCTGATGCGTGTAAGTTTTTGCCTTACTCCCTCATAGACATCATCTACAGTTGGATGACCATCAAATTCCTTGAGGAACTCCAGGATCTCGATCCGCTGGTTTGTATATTTGATGTCTGCCTGTTTCATTTTTAATCATCTTCACTTTTTCAGTGTTCTAACATATCTTATGTAGGAACAAATTCTAAATAAGAATTATTATTATTTAAGCTTTTTTCTCATTTAGTATTTTGACTAATCTGCAAATATACATCACTTGACCATTGTTCATAAACCGCAGTCAGGAAGCAAAAATATTAGTCCTGAGGAAGTTACTTAACAGATAAGCTAGCAATTAATTATCATAACTCCGGAGTAATAAAATGAGTAAGACCAGGATAATTTCATGGAATGTGAATGGTATCAGAGCAGTTCATAAAAAGGGATTCCTTGATTGGTTCAATGAAGAAAGACCTGATATACTCTGCATCCAGGAAACAAAGGCACATAAAGAGCAGTTGCCTCACGAATTACAGGAAATGGATGGCTACTATAATTATTTTGCATCTGCTGAGAAAAAAGGTTACAGTGGAGTTGCGCTTTACACCAGAAAAGAACCTGTCAGCATAAAATGCGGCTTTGGAATTGATAAATTCGATAGTGAAGGACGCACAATGATAGCAGATTTTGGCGACTTTGTGCTCTTTAATATATACTTCCCCAACGGCAAAGCCTCTGATGAAAGGCTTGCATACAAAATGGAATTCTACGATGCGTTCCTTGAATATGCTAACACCCTCAAGTCAAAAGGCAAGAAGATAATCGTATGCGGCGACGTTAACACCGCGCACAGGGAAATTGACCTTGCAAGACCAAAGGAGAACGAAACTGTCTCAGGTTTCCTTCCCGAAGAACGCGCATGGATAGACAAGCTGCTTGACAACGGTTATGTTGATACGCTCAGAATGTTCAACCAGGAACCAGAAAACTATACCTGGTGGAGCATGAGGACAAAAGCCAGGGAAAGAAACGTTGGCTGGAGAATTGATTACTTCTTTGCAAGCGAGAATGTAAAAGAGAACATCAAGGACGCGTTCATACTGCCTGATGTAATGGGTTCGGATCACTGTCCGATAGGGATCGATGTTGAATTCTGATCGTAATTAGAAAATCAGAAAATGAATTATTGCGAACCAGGGCTCTTTAGGTAATAAATAACTTGAATGGTCCCAAAGGGTGCGGCGAAGCCGGCATTTTGCGATAAGATGCAACAGATATTATATGTGGTACTGCGAGAATACTTTCTTCGCAGACCTTCAGGACAATTTTTAGTATCAATGTAATAATTTCCAGAATGAAATTCTGCATAGAAGCATTGGAATGCGCCGCCTTCGGCGGATGGTTAAACAGGTATTCTACAGGCCGAATTAGTACTTTTCATTTATGCTGTCCAGGGCGATCCTGACAGCTTCTTTTGGACTGTTTGCCCTGAAGGTACCCTCAATTTCCCATTTTGAATTAAGGGTTACAACTGTTTTTCCCATCTTTAGTGAATGGGCGATCTCTGAAAGCGTACCGTATTCACCGCCTACCGCTATGAGAGCATCAGCCGAGCGTGCAATGATCACATTCCTTGCATGTCCCATTTCAGTTACTATGGCAATGTCGATAAATGGATTGGCACTCTTGCGACTTTCATCCGGGAGAATACCAACAGTTGTGCCTGACTCTTTTTTTGCGCCCTTTGCAGATGCTTCCATGACTCCACCGTGACCTCCGCATATGAGCAAAGCACCATTTCTGGCAATCTCGGCACCGACTTCCTCTGCCAGTAGTTCCAGTTCCCTGTCACATGAACCTGCACCAATTACACCAATCTGTATCATAGATCATCAAACCCCAATAACCCGAATTCACATATACTCACTCTGTATCCGCAGGATATCTTTACTATCTTTTGCCTGAGAGTATTCCTCAAGTGGCTCATGGTTCAGTTCCAGAAAAGTGTGGCCCCAGTTGAATTTTGACATTATCATCTCTGCCTGCTGCTTGTTTCCGAGGATGTAAAGAGATGCGGCAAATGCCTCAACTGATGTTAGTTTGAAAGGTCTTCCGAAGTTCACCGGATTTGCAGCCACAAGATATGGTAGCGCACGGTGTTCAAGCCTTAATCTAAGAAGCTGCGGGAACACCCTTTCAACTTCCTCCCAGGAACAATCAAGAACAGTGATACCTTTTTTGGCGCTGTCCTCAGGCGACAGGGCCTTTTCAGCCATTGGATCCAGCAAAATGGACTTTGAAGGAATTCTTTCGATCTTCTCTGAAAGATTCACAAGTCCGAACTTTGCCATTTTCTTCCCGGTACATTTTTTCGGGTCACATTGTTTAGCATGGTACAGGAAGAGTTTAATGTCTTTTTCATCAGCTTGTATCATGAGGGAAAAATCGTCATGATGCTATAAAATCCTGTTCTTAAAGATTTTAACGCGCGAATAATATAGATATGTATTTATATTTTTAAGTAGTATTTTCAGGTGATTATACAGTAATTACATTAACTTAAATCTGGTCGGCATTTGAAAGGTACAATCAATTGCCACCTCAATCGAGGCATTTTATGACAGCAACAATTTTCACAATCGTCTCAGGAAAAGGCGGTACAGGAACTAGCACGGCTGCGATTAACCTGGGTACCGCCCTGGCAGGGTTCGCTAAAAAGACCCTGATAATCGATGCTGATGTAGGAATGCCCACCATTGGGCTGATGTTGGGACTTGAAACTTCAAAAGGAACCATTCACGAAGTACTTGCAGGCAAGGTAGAGCTTAATGAAGCCATTTATGATGGGCCAAATAACATGCACATACTTCCGGGAAGTATCTCACTTCAGGGTTTTGTGAATGCAAATACAGAGATACTCGGTGACATTGTAGAGAGTGTCAAAGAAAGATACGACTACATAATAATTGATTCATCCACAGGGATCAACAAGAACTCGCTGCTGGCAATCTCCCTTGCTGATGAAATAATCCAGCTTGTCAATCCGGACATAGTATCGCTTGCCGGTGCAATGAAAATAAAAGCGGTTTGTGACAATATGGGTAAGCAGTTCAGAGGACTACTGCTTAACAGAACTGGCGTAACCCTGAACGAAATTAGTTCAGAGAGGATCGAAACTGCCCTTGGCCTTAAGATCCTGGCAACTTTACCAGAAGAGAAGAATGTTAAGAATTCACTGGCATTCAAAGCCCCGATAGTTATCAAATATCCAGGTTCCCAGGTGAGTGTGAGCTTTAACCGACTGGCTGCTGAAATTGCAGGTATAAAAGTATCTGTCGAAGAACTATCCCATGCAGAGCCCGAAAAGAAAAAGAAAGCAAGAAAGTTCTCCCTTGCAAAGAACAAGAATTGATCCGGGTGTGAATATGGATATAATGCTGGAAAAGATTGTGAAGATCAGTGGGATAACCATGATTACTGGGGTTGGTAATTTTGAGTACAGATAATACTCCTGATAACCGGACAGCTACAATAAAAAAGGAAGATGATGTCGACATATCACTTCAGACTGAAAATGGAACATCTGAAATTGAAGATTTCCTGCGGGAAATAGAAGAATCGAGAACCAGATCAGAATCCTCAGAAGAAAATACAGAAAATAACAGCTTATTGGATGATGTTTCCATAGAAGAAAAAACAGAAGATGTGATCCTGGAAGACAGCATGATCTATGAACAAGATGATGTTGAAACTGAAGAGATTTCCATTGAAAGTGAAGCATTAGACAAGAATATGGAATTATCAGATTCAGATATACGGGAAATTGTTGCAGATAATATTAAAGAAGATGAGAATGAAACTCTGGCAGTTGACGAGGACGACGTGATCGGAGAACTTGCAGACCTTATTCTTCCGGATGCAGAACCAGTGAATATCGAAGACCTGAAAAGCAAGATCGATGACGTTTATATTCCTTCTTTCAGAGATAATATTGAAGAGGACAGGGATTCTTTCTGGAAGGACACTATTTCTGAGATATATAAGGAAGAAGCTCTTGAAGATGATCAATTTGTAGATGAAGAAAAAAGCTCTTCGATCCTTAACCGCATAACCAAACTATTCTCTTCTAAAAAATCATTCCTTGAACCTTATAACGTTGTGGAACACGGACCTATCGTAGATCTCACAATGCCTGCAGACAGCCCTTACAGGGAAGTTGAACTTTATGAGGTAAATCCGCTTTATGCATATGTAAGAATTGCCTATGACCCGGAATCTCATGAATACCAGTACCAGGCAATAGAACCTGTACTTTCTGAGAAGGAACAGGAACTCCTTGATATTATAAAGCTGAAATTCATTGAAACGCTGGACGTGAACCTCAAAGAGATCTCACGCAAAAATGCTGAGGAATACCTTAGAGATAATGTCGTTAAATATCTGCAGGAATTCAAGATCGACATCTCACCGAGAAAACGTGAGAGAATAATGTACCACATTGTCCGTGACTATGTGGGATACGGGGAAATAGATGTACTGATGAGAGACCCGAACCTTGAAGATATTTCCTGTGACGGACCTAACACTCCTGTGTATATCTATCATAAAGAATACAACTCGATCCCAAGTGATATTGAGTTCGCGTCCGATGAGGTTCTGGATTCTTTCGCCATCAGGATAGCCCAGATATGCGGCAGGCATATTTCCATTGCAAAGCCTCTTCTTGATGCTACAATGCCGGACGGTTCACGTATCCAGATGACACTTGGGCGTGAGATCACAACCCGTGGAAGTACTTTTACCATCAGGAGATTCAAGGACAATCCGATAACTCCTGCAAACCTTATAGAGTTCCATACATTCTCAACAGCCATGATGGCTTACATGTGGCTTGCTGTGGATTCAAGTAAAAGTCTTGTTTTTGCAGGAGGAACAGCTTCCGGTAAAACAACTGCAATGAATGCAGTTTCACTTTTCATTCAGCCGGAAATGAAGATAGTTTCCATTGAGGATACAAGAGAACTGAACCTTTCACACCCAAACTGGATCCCTGGTGTTACAAGACAGGCGTTTGCCGGTGAGGACAAGGGTTCCATTGAAATGTATGAACTTCTCAGGGCATCCCTCAGGCAAAGACCTGAATACATCCTCGTGGGTGAGGTACGAGGTGCCGAAGCTTACGTATTGTTCCAGGCAATGTCCACAGGACACACTACATTCTCAACAATGCACGCAGATTCAGTACAATCTGTGGTACACAGGCTCGAAAACCCGCCTATCAACGTACCGAGGATAATGATACAGGCGCTTGACCTTGTAGCTATTCAGGTACAGGTCAAAGTTGGAGATGAGCGTGTCAGGAGGTGCAAGAGTCTCACTGAAATAGTAGGTGTTGACCCAAGGACCGGTGAACTGCTTACTAATGATGTTTTTGTATGGGATGCTGCACGTGATATGTTCCAGTATTCCGGCCGTTCATATATAATTGAAAGTGTAATGGAAAGTCGTGGATGGAGCGAAGAGAAAGTCCGTGACGAGCTTAAACGGCGGCAGGACATACTTGAATGGGCGCGTGACAAAAAGGTCACTCATTTCAGGGACTTTGCAAAGATCGTAGTTGGATATAACCGCGAACCGGAAATGATAATGAAACTTGTAAGGCAGGAATTGTATGGCTAATCCGTATTTTATCTTTGCTTACAATCTATTTGGAAAATACTATGGGAAAAGGAGGGTTGATTTTTTCGGCCTGCGCCATAGCCTCCTTAAGAACAGAATAGACATGGCTTTTGATGTGTACATGTCCGGTGCACTCTTAAGTTCGATACTCTCTGCATTTACAGCACTGCTTGGTGTTTCTTTCCTTTTTCTGGTATTTGGCGTACCTGAAGTAAAACCAACCAGAATAATGTTCCCCGGCTGGATGGCACCGTACCTCCAGTACAAATCGATAGTATTGGGAGTATTTTTCGGGATATTGTTCACAGCCCTTGTGTTTGTGATCGTTTACAAATTATTCATGGTCTATCCATCTATCATGGCCGGTGACAGGAAAAGAAGGATTGACAGCATGCTTCCATATGCTGTGAACTATATGTCAGCCATGTCGGGTGCAGGCGTTCTTCCTGTAGATCTTTTCAGGTCTCTTGCAAACAATGACATATATGGAGAAATGGCAGTTGAATGCAGATATCTGGTACGTGACCTTGAGATATTGGGACATGACCTTGTGACTGCGATGAAAAATCTTTCTGTGACAACACCATCAACGGCATTGCAGGATTTCCTGCAAGGAGCTATTACAGTGGTGACCTCAGGTGGACAGCTTGAGCCTTACTTTGAGATCAAGACTGAACAATACATCCTGGAGAACAGACAGAACCAGAAAGAGTTCCTGGAAACTCTAGGTCTTCTGGGAGAAACCTATGTTACGGCTTTTGTAGCAGGTCCGCTTTTCCTTGTGGTGGTAATTTCCATTATGTCTATCATGGGAAATGCGCAAATGGTTTTCCTTTACGTTATAATCTATGCACTGATACCGATTGGAAGTATCATGTATGTTGTCCTTATCAGTACTCTGACTCCGGAGGCCTAAAATGAAGTTAGCTGAGTTTTTGAGATTAAATACAGAAGATCAGGACATGCTTACGGAAGAAGAGCTGACAGAACTTGAAGATACTATTATCACCTCTAAAATGCAGGAAGCTACAAAGAATGTGGTGATCAAGGAATTCCTGAAGGAGCCTTTAAAGACGCTTTATATCTATCCGGAATATACATTCGCCATAAGTGTGCCACTGGCAATGATATTTTTTGCAATTGGCATGATAGCTACCTGGGGCACTCCGATAATAGATGATGTGATCATTTTTTCAGTCCTTATATCTATTACACCTCCTGCATATACATTCCATAAAAAATACAAGAGGACAGATACAATCGAAGAATATCTGCCTACTTTCCTCAGAGATATTTCAGAAATGAGCAGGGCAGGACTTACGCTTCCAAGAGCAGTAAGTACTGTTGCAAAAGGAGAGTACGGAGCTCTTACTAAAGAAGTTCAGGCCATGGATGCCTCAATGTCCTGGGGCGTATCTTTTGAAGAATCGCTTATGAACTTTGCTAAAAGAGTCCCAACTTCAATTATTGTAAGATCGGTCTCACTTATTACACAGGCAAGCAAAGCAGGAGGTCGCGTTGCGTCTGTTCTTGAAGCTGCTGCCCGTGATGCAAGGGAAGTGAAGTTGCTTGAACGTGAGAGACGCGGTAATATGATGGTATATGTGGTCATCAGTTACATGTCGTTCTTTGTGTTCCTTTTTGTTATAGGAATGCTCACATCCACTTTTGTACCAACAATGGCAGAAGCCGGAAAAGCTGCACAGGCCGCAGGAGCCGGAAGCCAGTTCATCGGTGCATTTGACCCGGCAAAGTATACTCGCCTTATGATGCATACCGGTGTCATTCAGGGATTTATGAGCGGACTTGTGGCAGGACAGATGGGTGAAGGTTCAGTATTCCAGGGACTGAAACACTCTATCATCCTTACCCTTGTGGCATGGATGGTGTTCACTTTCGTCATCTGAGATCAAGAGAACAAATGAGTAGATAATTGAATGAACGAATAAATAAAACGTTAAAAGGAAGGCTTATTCAATTTTGGAATAAGCTTCCAGTGCTTTTTTTCTTACATCTGTAAAAAGATCATTTTTATGAGAATCAATTCCCACTACCAGAGGACCGAAATTCTCTACCTTAAGCTCCCATACGGCTTCAGGCATTCCAAGATCAAGCCAGTGAACCGTAGTTACCTTCTTGATACTCATGGCTGCAAGGGCTGCGCATCCTCCGGTAAATGCCAGGTAGACAGATCTTCCTTTCATGGCTTCTTTTACGTTATCCATGCCGCCTTTTCCGACAAATGCACGAACTTCGTGGATCTCAAGTAATTCTGGTGTCATTTTTGACATCCTTGCACTGGTGGTCGGACCGGCAGCGACTACTTCCCAGCCATCGTCTTTTCCTTTCATGAGAGGACCGCAATGGTATATAACTGCACCTTCGAGGTCAAATGGAAGTTCTTTCTTTTCCTCTGACATTTCAAGGATGCGTGCATGGGCTTCATCTCTTGCTGTGTAAACAGTTCCGCTGAGATAGACAATATCACCAGCTTTGAGCTTATTGATGTCTTCTTTCTTCAGTGGTGTATTGAGTTTGTATTCCATTATTCATCACCGCCCAGAACAACTGAAGCATGGCGATTTGCCCAGCATTGAATATTTACTGCAACCGGAAGTGATGCTGTGTGACAGTGCGCTTTTTTAATGTGGACTGCCAATGCTGTTGTTTTTCCTCCAAGTCCCATTGGACCAATTCCAAGTGAGTTTATATCTGCAAGGAGAGCTTTTTCTTCGTCGTCCATCAAATCGACCTTCTCAAGCAGGGCTGACTTTGCAAGTCTTGCAGCTTTATCAAATGAGCCGCCAATGCCCACACCTACAACTATAGGAGGACATGGTTTTCCACCTGCGTTAAGAACTGTTTCAAGCACAAAGTTGCGTATGCTGTCCTTTTCTGTAGGATTTAGCATCTTAATGGAACTCATGTTCTCAGAACCTGCTCCCTTAGGTGCCACGGTTATTTTTATGCTGCTACCATCCACAAGTTCGTACTTTATATCCGGAATTCCGTTTCCAGTATTATTTCCGCTGTTGCTTCGGGTTAAAGGATCAACTGCATTTGGACGTAGTGGTATGGACTCTGTTGCTTTCCTGACACCTTCCAGAATACCATCTTCCAGCCTGAAGTCCATTCTGCAGTCACGGCCAAGTTCGACGAAAAATATCAGTATTCCAGTATCCTGGCACATGGGTACTTTCTGCCTGGCTGCGATCCCAATGTTTCTCAGGATAGCTGCAAGTTGCTCTTTTGCAACTGGAGACGATTCTTCAGATGCAGCTTTCTCTAATGCACTAACAACATCCTGTGGCAATATAGTTTCGGCCTCTTCTAAAATATCAACAACAGCAGATACAACGGTATCATAATCAATAGGATTTGACAAAAAAGATCACCTTTATGTAAGGGTATGAAAGGAATTGACAGACTTAAACTTTTGTATGGCCATTAAAAAAAGAGATTTCTTTATATACTATTCAGCCCTTATAAAAAATGGCTGGAAAAATGGTGGTAAAAACGATAATGATAAAATAGCTTTGCTTGATAAAGATATGACATTAGCGTAGCTTTTTTAACTCAATGTTTTTGTTGCTATCGGCCGCTGTAGTTTGACTACATAACAAGAAAAGGTGCGATATAATATGAAATACTTAAAGAACAGAATACTTTCCGGAGTATTCACAAAAACCCTTGCTGCAGCATTCCTCATAACAATGCTTGTAGGAGTCAGTGCCGCAGCTCCAACAACATTCTTTGGAGAAGACGCAGGACTCGGAGAATATACACGCTTGACAACTCATCCAAATGCAGATGCTGCACGTGATGACTTCCTTGCACACCTGACAAACGCAGGTGTAGAAGATCTTGAAAGCTTTGTAGCTGGAACTGGTGCCCCATTAAATATTGATTTTGGAACAGCAGGAACTGCTACATTAGAGGGCACTGGATCTATCCAATCAGTCCCATCAGGTACAAATGGTTATGGAAGATATCCTATCTCAGGAGATAAATACTGGGAAGTGCAGGGAGATTTCGAAATAGAGTTCACAACCCCACAGGTTGCATTCGGATTCTATGGAATTGATGTAGGAGACTTCAACGGACAACTTACAATCGAATATACAAGCGGTGAAACTGAAACAGTTACCATACCACACACCACAAGTGCTGCAGGTGGAGCTGTAATATACTACGGCTTCATTGACCTTAGTAACCCATTCACCAGTGTCACATTTGGCAACACAGGATCAGGAACTGATGTCTTTGCATTCGATGACTTTACAATCGGAACCAGAGAACAAATAATTGAAAATGAGATTCCTGAATTCCCAACCGTTGCTATCCCAATGGTAGGAATCATTGGAATGATGTTCCTCTTCCAGCGCAGGAAGGACTAAAACTTTCATAATTAGGGACATCCCTAATTCTTTTCTATTTTTTAGCCATCTCCCAGATATCAAATCAACATATAGATGCTTTCTGAACAGTAAGCACAGCTATTCTTAAAGTACTAGATTAAAAAAAGAAGTTTTTTGAAATTTGGTGCGGGAGAAGGGATTCGAACCCCCGAACGCCTGCGCGAGCAGATCTTGAGTCTGCCACCGTTGGCCACTTGGTTACTCCCGCATTTGAGATTAACGATACCAGTATTGCCGTATTTATTATAAATTTAACTGTTGTCGGATATAATATATCCTACGCTGCAAACATATGCAACAAATACACTGTAATATAAGTTCAGTAACATATTTACTGAGTATATTTACAAATCGATGGTATTAAATATGTGAGATATGAAATAAAGAGTATAGTGGTATACCAGTGATACACTATTATATTACTGGTCTATGTGGTACTAAAATAGAATGCAGGGGGCATACTATTAGGCGGAGTAGGTTGGATATTACGATAGCCATTCTGAAAATAGCTATGGATGGCGCAAAAAAGACACAGATCGTTTACGGAGCAAATCTGAATTCAACAATTGCAAACAAATATCTTGCAAGACTTGAAGAGAAACAGCTTATAGAACAAAAGGGCAACATCTTCGTTACGACGGACAAAGGAAAAATGTATAAAGACATGGCCAGCGAACTGGATATTCGCTGACTTTAAGGGCTTTTTTGTGATTTGATACTAAAAGATCAAAGTCAGATAAAACCAAGTAACTGTGAGATCTTAAGGACAACATTTGCCACTGTGTAGGTAATACTGTTCACAAGGCCTACAGGTTCAATTACAATATCACCATTGTCTTTTGCTTCAACAAAGGTCTCAAGTGGCGTTTCTGAATCGATCACACTTCTTACAGTGGCCTCACTGGCCCCGATGATCATTGTGGCATCAAATTCTGTATCTTCCGGAACTTCCTCAAAGGTTGTCACATACGCATTTTCAGTAACTGCCTTTATGTATATCTCATCACCTGCATCAGATACGATAACAAGTTTGATCACTTCATCCCCAAGCAGACTCTTGAGATAAGAAGGCAAAGACTCTGCGTTTTCGTTATACTCGTTGACTTTTATGTCAAGGTCATTGACTATGTCTGCACTTGCCACCGGCATGAACAACATCAGCAGCATTAAAAGAATAATCACTTTTTTCATTTAGCTCCTCCAGTATATGATTATCTCCTCATTGACTGAATAATAGGTTAATATGAACATTGTGAATCACACAATTTACTGGTAAATAGAAAAATGGACAAAAGACCCACTATAAACTTCCATTATTTCCAGCCATTAGATCACCCATAAATGTACTATTATATATTGAGCACAATTATAGTTATAGTTGTCTGTAACATGGTTGCAAGAATAATTTATTGCAGGAAAACAGTTTTAAGAACATACGCATAATTGCATCTTCAAGAGGGCGATTTCTAATGGGTGAGATTGTAGTCAGCGATGCCATGAGAGAGTATTTTGAGGGGCTTGAGTCCAATCTTCACAAAGAAATAGAAATTGCCAATCGTGCACGTTCCAGAGGCAAAGACCCAAAACCCCATATTGAAATTCCCCTTGCAAAAGACCTTGCAGACAGGGTGGAGAATCTCATCGGTGTGAAAGGTGTTGCAGAGCAGATCCGCATATTTGACGAGACTATGTCCCGTGAAGAAGGAGCGCTTGCAATTGGAAAAGCCGTTGCTGAAGGGGCCGTAGGCACATTCGATTCAAAGGAGGAGGCAATCGAAGCCGCTATCCGTGTATCCGTTGCAATGCTCACCGAAGGTGTGGTGGCAGCACCTATCGAAGGAATAGACAAGGTTACTCTTGGAAAAAACGACGACGGTAGCGAATATATAAGGATCTTTTATTCCGGACCAATACGCAGTGCAGGAGGTACTGCTCAGGCACTTTCTGTTCTTGTTGGCGATTATGTCCGCCGTGCAGTAGGTATTGAGAGATACAAGCCGCGAAAGGAAGAAGTTGAGCGATATGTGGAAGAGATCCTCCTCTACAGGCGTGTGGCAACTTTGCAGTATACTCCTTCGGAATCAGAGATTCGGCTTATCGTTGAGAACTGTCCGATCTGCATAGATGGTGAACCCACTGAAGCCGAGGAGGTCGAAGGCTACAGGAACATGGACAGGATAGAGACAAACAGGGTTCGTGGCGGTATGTGTCTTGTACTTGCAGAAGGTCTGGCCCTGAAAGCGCCCAAAGTCCTGAAGCACGTAAATAAACTTGAGATGGACGGATGGGACTGGCTCAACACACTTATAGCCGGAACAAAAACTTCAGATGACGATGACGGTGGTTTTGTAGGAGTAAAACCCAAGGATAAGTATCTGCGAGATCTCATCGCAGGAAGACCTGTATTCTCACACCCCATGCGGCCGGGAGGTTTCAGGCTCCGTTACGGCAGATCAAGGAATACGTCATTTGCTGCCGCAGGAATCAGTCCTGCCAGCATGTATATTATGGACAGTTTCATCGTATCAGGCACACAACTTAAAGTCGAAAGACCTGGAAAAGCTGCAGGAATGGCACCTGTTGACAGTCTGGAAGGACCGACTGTGAGACTGAGGAACGGGGATATTATAAGGGTTGACGATGAACAGGAAGCTATCAAAATTCATCCTGAAGTTGAGACCATAATTGATATTGGCGAGATCCTCATTAATTACGGGGACTTCCTTGAGAACAACCATCCTCTTGTGCCTTCATCTTATTGTTTTGAGTGGTGGATACAGGAATTTGAAAAAGCAGTTGAGAACTCACCTTACTCAAGAGACGAACTTAAAGATCCGTCCCAGGAACTTGCACTGGAGCTATGCGAAAAATATAATACCCCGCTTCATCCTGCGCATACTTATCTCTGGCACGATATATCTGTGCAGGAATACGAAAAACTTGCATACTTTGTATCCGAAAATGGAGTTCTTTCAGAGGGTCCTAAGATACTTGAACTTCCTCTTGCGCTTGCAAAGGATTCCGGGATCAAGACTATCCTTGAACATCTTCTTGTTCTTCACAAACTGAATGACAAAAAGATAATCATAGAAAATCCGCTTCCATTTATCAAGTGTCTGGGACTGGATGCGGAACTTAAGAAAAAATGGACTGCTTTGCCACAAGAGCTTACTGAAACTGTACCGGTAGTAAACGAACTCAGCGGCATTATCGTCAGGAATCGTGCACCAATAAGAATCGGTGCAAGGATGGGACGTCCTGAGAAATCAAATAAGAGAAAAATGTCCCCTGCACCGCATGTACTGTTCCCTATCGGAGATTCTGCGGGAAATACACGAAAGATGGAGGCAGCAGCCGGCTACATATCATCTCTGAACAGCAAGGTAGGACAGATACGTGTGGAGATCGGGAACAGAGTTTGCCCAGCTTGCGGAACCGATACTTTCCTTTACCGCTGTGACTGCGGAGAGTTCACCGTTCCAAAACTGTTCTGCCCCAGATGTGGAATTTCAGCACAGAAAGAAGCGTGTCCGAAGTGTGGTTCTAAAACCACATGCGTGAAAATGCAGAATATCAATTTCAAGGAGATATATCAGGCCGCCTTTGCAAAAGTAGGTGAGCGTGAGAACATCGAGGTCAAAGGTGTAAAAAGGATGATGTCCGGAACAATGACCCCTGAACCTCTTGAAAAAGGAATTCTGCGTGCAAAACATGACCTTTATACATTCAAGGACGGGACTGTCAGGTATGATATGTCCGATATTCCGCTTACACATATCCGCGCCGATGAGCTGGGAATTAAAGTTGAGAAGCTAATTGGAATCGGGTACACAGAGGACATCTACGGAAATAAGCTGGAGAGAGATGAGCAGGTTGTCTGCCTGAAAGTCCAGGACCTTGTGGTTTCCTATGACTGTGGACAGTACCTGCTGAGAACCACGAAATATGTTGACGACCTGCTTGAGAAATACTATGGCGAGGAGCCGTATTATAAAGCGGAGAAACTTGAGGATCTTGTTGGAGTGATGCTGATGGGACTTGCGCCTCACACTTCTGCAGGAGTCCTTGGAAGACTTGTTGGTTTTACTAAAGCATCCGTGGGTTACGCTCATCCTTTCTTCCACGCAGCTAAAAGAAGGAACTGCGACGGAGATGAGGATTGTGTCATGCTTTTAATGGACGGTCTCATTAATTTCTCAAGGGATTATCTGCCTGAGAAAAGAGGAGGTAAGATGGATGCACCTCTTGTGCTTACCACCCGACTTGACCCGAGTGAAGTTGACAAGGAAGCGCATAATATAGATGTTTGTGACCACTATCCACTGGAGTTCTACGAAGCCACTCTGAATTATACGAATCCAAAGGAACTGGAATCCACATTTGACCTTATCAGCTCCAGGTTGGGAACTCCCGACCAGTATGAGCATTTTATGTACACCCACGATACAACCGATATTGCCGCAGGTCCTCTTAACAGCGCTTACAAGACACTGGGAAGCATGGTTGAGAAAATGGATGCCCAGCTTGCATTAGCTGATAAGATCCGTGCGGTGGATGCTTCTGATGTGGCTGAAAGGGTTCTCATTTCACACTTCCTGCCTGACATGTTCGGTAACCTCAGGGCATTTTCAAGACAGGGAACTAGATGCCTTAAATGCGCTGCAAAGTTCCGCAGGCCGCCATTGACAGGAGTTTGTCCGAAATGCGGCGGCAGGGTCATACTTACAGTTCATGAGGGTGCCGTGAAAAAGTATCTGGAAGTCTCTAAGAAAGTCGCTCATGAATACAACGTTTCCAGTTATACGAAGCAGAGAATAGATTTGCTGGGCCTGGATATGCAATCACTCTTTGAGAATGACAAGTCTAAGCAGACAGGGCTGCTTGAATTTATGTAAGCAGCCGGTGTAGTGATAATAAATAAAAGTTCTGTTCTATTTCTGGTTTTGGATTTGATTATTCACTAATGTCCATACCAATTGCATTAATCTCACGGATAAGCTCTGTGAAGCCTTTTATTTCAAATTCGAGGACTTCCTCTTTAGTGAGACCGATGGACATTTCCCCATCATATGTAAGCATCTCCGGGCCCCTGCGCACAAAGCGGGATACTCCGTCACGAGATAGGACCAAGGTTACTTCAGGGTCATGCACGAATGCTCTTCCGGGAATAATAACGGTTTCCTTTACATCCGTAAGGTCCAGTTTTTCCACATCCTCTATGGTTATGAGGCAGCCTATATCCTTGTCCACGGCAACTACATTTACAGCACTTCCAAGCTTTGTGAAAACTTCCTGAAGCCTGTCCTTTGAAGCACGGCTGGTAAGTATTGTTGCAACCTTACGGACCTCAGGAAGTCTTGCAAGGGCTTCCGGCTCATTCCTTATGGCATATGGTGAACCGATAAGAGGATCTTCCAGAGGAGTTCCGGTTATGCGGAGATCATACTTTGAATCGGCATCCCTTACGATCTTCACGAATTCTTCGATGCCATGAGTTTCGATCCCTTCCATTACAGGAGCATTATTCAGTATGAGACCTTCTTCTGTTTTGTTGGCAAAACGCATGAGTATCGCGCCTTTGGCACCCATTTCTTCGAGGTCACTGAGGGTTTTATCGAGTACTTCACCATCGTTCACTCCCGGAATCAGAACAATGGCTGCGTAAACATCACAATGCTGGCAGAACTGACGCAGTACTTTCAGTGCAGCTTCAGGCTCAGGGTCACGCATGTATTTTCTGCGCAGTTCCGGGTCCGTTGCAAATACTGTGAACGATACTTCAGTAACTCCGTATTCTATGAAGAATTCCGCCTCATCACCATTACTGAAACCTTTTCCGCTGGTATATCCCAGGTGTATAGGAAGGCCGAACTGGGCAATGTTGGCCACCAGCTCCATGAGGTCAGGATAACAACTTACGTCGCCTCCACCGCTTATGGTGATCTTTTCAATATCGTCACCTGCCATCATAAGACGCTGGTAGAGATCCTGGAAAACATATTGTCTTGGCTTGAAACCTGAATAAGATTCCCTGACACCTCTGGTGCAGTAATCACAACCCTTTTTGAAAGGAAAACAGTATTTGCATCCAAATGGAGGATTCTCTTTTACTTTCTTGAAATAACAGTATGTGCAGAAGCCTTTGCAATCTATTCCGGGATTGCCTCCTACGTCAGCAGTGATCTCCATAAAGCGAGATACTTATTATATAGATACTTAAAGGTTTGTGGTTCTTTTCATATGTATTCATATTCCGGATGATACAATGTATTTTACATACTGTATAGTGGACAGATTTTTAATGGGAATAATTCAGTTATTTAAACATTCTCCAATTAAAGGCTAATTCAATACATATTTAATTATTTTTACATACGTTTTTTGCTTGCGGTTAATGATTGCGAAATTGTCGCAGAATGATGCAAAAGGTTTAAACGTCATTGTTGCTTAATAATTCCGAGAATTCCCAGTGGAAAGTTTTCGTACAGGAAAATTACTATGTGGTACAAAGTAATTGACTTTCATTCATTCACCTGTGCATTTCCAAGATGGGTGATTTCTGAATAGAAATATAGGAGGAAAATATACGTGTCTGATAAAATAGACATTTACGACGACAGAGGTAAACTGTTGGAAAGCGGCGTTGATCTTACAGCTATTGCGCCAACAAGGAACGCAGCGATTCAAAACATCATCAAAGATACAAAGAGGACAGTTGCTGTAAACCTCGCAGGTATCGACAAAGCACTCAAGACCGGTTCAATGGGTGGATCTAAAAAGCAGATCCTCGGAAGAGAACTTAACTACGATATCGTAGGTAACTCCGGTGCTATCCTTGATGCAGTTGAGAAGCTCATTAGGGTAAGTGACGACGATGACACCAACGTAAAGGAACTTGGTG
Organism: uncultured Methanolobus sp.; assembly: GCF_963667555.1. Lineage (NCBI taxonomy): Archaea > Methanobacteriati > Methanobacteriota > Methanomicrobia > Methanosarcinales > Methanosarcinaceae > Methanolobus > uncultured Methanolobus sp. Next base: position 30,019 of record NZ_OY763421.1, on the reverse strand, counting down.
GCGGAAAGCAGCTCCTTGTCCAGATCCCAAGCATCAGGACACAGATCGGTGCTGACTTCGTATCTGCAAGTACCGTAACAGGTGCAGCAGTCGTACAGACAATCATTGACATGTTCAACACTGACATGTTCGATGCACCAATCGTAAAGTCCGCTGTATGGGGAAGCTACCCACAGACAATGGACATGAAGGGCGCAAACATTGCATCAATTCTCAGCATTCCACAGAACAACGAAGGTCTCGGTTACTCCCTGAGGAACATTACAACCAACCACGTAGCAGCAATCACCGGCAAGAAGGCAATCAATGCAGCAGCACTTGCATCAATCTTCGAGCAGGTAGGTATGTACGAGATGGGTAACGCTGTAGGACCATTCGAGAGACACCAGTTACTCGGTCTTGCATACCAGGGTCTTAACGCAGGCAACTACGTTTACGACATCGTAAAGGAGAACGGTAAGAACGGTACAATCGGTACTGTAATTCAGTCAACAGTTGACAGAGCTCTTGAAGCAGGTATCATCTCAGTCGACAAGACAGCTCCATCCGGATACAACTTCTACAAGGCAAATGATGTTTCAATGTGGAACGCATGTGCAGCAGCAGGTCAGCTTGCAGCAACCATGGTAAACTGTGCAGCAGGCAGAGCAGCTCAGAACGTATCATCAACCATCCTCTACTACAACGACATCCTTGAGAAGGAAACAGGCCTTCCAGGCTGTGACATGGGTAGAGCACAGGGTACTGCAGTAGGATTCTCATTCTTCAGTCACTCCATCTATGGTGGCGGTGGACCAGGTATCTTCAACGGTAACCACGTTGTAACCAGGCACTCCAGAGGTTTCGCAATTCCTTGTGTATGTGCAGCAGTCTCACTTGACGCAGGCACACAGATGACCACCATCGAGAAGACATCCACACTTGTCGGTAACGTATTCGGGTCAATCCCAGAATTCAAGGAGCCAATCAAGGCAGTGGCAGGTGCACTCTAAGACACAACACCCCTCCTTAAATATCACAGATAATTATAAAGGTAACAAAAATGTCCGATACTTTTTCAGAAGCAAACTATGTGCAGCTTGAAATATTCCCTTCAAGGCTGCTCAAACCCGAAACAGCCCAGAACCTACTCAACGAGATCGCTGAGGTAGAAGGAATTATTAGGCTGTTTGTCCATGGCCCAAGACTTCCCCAGACCGTTCCTTACGGACCTGCCACAGGACAGCCTGTGAACCATCCTGGGAATGCTGTAATCGAGGTTGCAGGTCAGGCAATAGAACTTGCCGTATCCGTTGGCAGCATCCGCATGGAAGTTGTAGACGCAGATGTAAAAGAGCAGGTAAGGGAAGTTTGTGAAAAGGTTCTTACAGTACCATTCGAGTTCAGAGAAGGACGTTTCATTCCTACGAGGCAGACTGTCAGCGATTACGCAAAACGCGGACCAAATGCTGATCCTCTTATGACCGGAATGACCGATCCTAAAGGAAAACTGAGGAACCAGCCAGTATGTATCCTTAAACCTGATGGCATACCACACGACATGGAATAAGTGATCGAATGTTTGACCGGGAAACACAGGTTGTAGATTGCAGACACGGAATGGGTCTTGGCCGTGGAGGAGGACTTGCACAACGAGGCACTCTTTCAGAAACAGGCAGGCCTGATGTGATCGCAGTTGCAATGAGCCCGGGAAGAAGACATATCACAAAACCAGTGTGTGAACTCACATATGGCATGCGCCGTGAGGAAATCCAGGTAAGTGTGCTTGTGCTTAACACCGGTTCAGGTGTTCCGGACACAAACATGGGTTCCGGCTCTTTTGGAATAAGTCCGGAGGAGATCGCACAGATCAACAGACACAAAGTGGCTGTTATCCACACAGGAAACATCAGGGACCACGTGGTTAGAAAAGTAAAGGCAATTCTTGAGCAGGCTGATATTCCTGCAGTCGTTGTTTGCCAGACCCTCGTTGATTTCGAGGATTTTGCAATGGCTGGAGTTAAGACACGGCTTGTTAAACCTAAAGATAGTGATATTTTAGCAAAGGGAAGGGTAATGGAAATTGTGACAGGAGTTACACGAGGCGAATCATGTTCGAGGGAAAAACTGAACGAACTCGTGAAAGCCGTGAAAACCACAATGAGATCATTAGAGAATTAGGAGTGAATAATTATGGCATATGAACTACAATATTATCCAGGAGCAACATCCGTTGCTGAAAACAGAAGAAAACACATGTCTGGTAAAGTCGAGAAACTCAGAGAGATCTCCGACGATGACCTGACACTTGTTCTCGGACACCGTGCACCAGGTAGCGACTACCCAAGCACCCACCCACCACTCGCAGAAATGGGCGAGCCAGAGTGTTCAGTCAGAGAAATGGTAGAACCAACACCAGGCGCAAAAGCTGGTGACAGGGTAAGGTACGTACAGTTCGTTGACTCAATGTACAACGGTCCATCAGTACCATACTTCAGATCCTACGCAGCAGCAATCAACTTCAGAGGTGTCGACCCAGGAACACTTTCCGGTCGTCAGGTCGTTGAAGCTCGTGAGAGAGACATGGAAGAGATTGCAAAGTTCCAGATGGAAACTGAAATGACCTGCCCAGCACTCGCAAGTCTTAGAGGTGCAACAGTACACGGTCACTCACTCAGACTTCCAGAAGACGGTGTAATGTTCGACATGCTCGACAGGTGCAGAAAAGAAGGCGATGTAATCATTATGCACAAGGACCAGGTAGGAAGACCAATCGACAAGAAGGTAAACCTCGGAAAGCCAATGTCTGCTGAAGAAGCAGCAAAGAGGACAACCATCTACCGTGTCGACAATGTAGCATTCAGAGATGACGCAGAAGTCGTCGAATGGGTACACAGAGTATTCGACCAGAGAACCACATATGGATTCAAGCCGGAGAACTGAGGTGATTATAATGGCAGACGATAGAAAGAGAATGTTTGCAAAACACATGGAAATTAAGTACACAAAAGAGCACGGTACTAACAAAATGGAAGGTGGAAAGATCACCGATATGACTGTAGAATACTACAGACTCGGTGTCGACCAGAACCCACGTAAATTAGAAATGAAAAAGGCAGGTCAGGAACTCGCAAAGAAGAGAGGACTTGTCGGTTACAACCCAATGATGCACTGTGGTGGTATACCACTCGGTCAGAGAGCACTTACCCCATCATTCCTTTCCGGAACAGATGACATGGTTGAGATCGATGACCTTCACTACGTCAACAACGCTGCAATGCAGCAGATGTGGGATGACATCAGAAGGACCGTAATTGTCGGTCTGGACATGGCACACGAGACCCTCGAGAAAAGGCTCGGTATCGAAGTCACACCAGAAACAATCAACCACTACCTTGAGACACTCAACCACGCACTTCCTGGTGGAGCAGTCGTTCAGGAACACATGGTCGAGACACACCCAGCTCTTGTAGATGACTGTTACGTCAAGATCTTCACCGGTGACGATGAACTTGCAGACGAAATCGACAAGCAGTTCCTCATCGACATCAACAAGGAGTTCCCAGAAGAGCAGGCAGCTCAGCTTAAGGCAGCAATCGGAAAGAACTCATTCCAGGCAGCACACATCCCAACAATTGTCAGCAGAACCACCGACGGTGGTCAGACAAGCAGATGGATGGCTATGCAGGTCGGTATGGCATTCATTTCAGCATACAGCATGTGTGCTGGTGAAGCAGCAGTAGCTGACCTTTCATACGCAGCAAAGCACGCTGGTGTAATCCAGATGGGAGAAATGCTTCCGGCAAGACGTGCACGTGCACCAAACGAGCCAGGAGGAATTCCATTCGGTCACATGGCTGATATCATCCAGACCAGCCGCAAGACACCAGAAGACCCAGCAAACGTTACCCTTGAGGTAGTTGGTGGAGCATGTATGCTTTACGACCAGATCTGGCTCGGTTCATACATGTCTGGTGGTGTAGGTTTCACCCAGTACGCAACAGCAGCATACTGTAACAACATCCTTGATGACAACCTCTACTACAACGTAGACTACATCAACGACAAGTACAACGGTGCAGCAAACACAGGTACAGACAACAAGGTAAAGGCAAGCCTCGAAGTAGTAAAGGACATCGCAACAGAGTCCACAATCTACGGTCTCGAGAACTACGAGAAGTACCCAACAACCCTTGAAGACCACTTCGGTGGATCCCAGAGAGGTACAAGCCTTTCCGCAGCAGCTGGTTCAGCTGTATCCCTGGCAACAGGAAACGGAAACGCTGGTCTCTCCGGATGGTACCTCTGTATGTACCTCCACAAGGAAGCACACGGCCGTCTCGGTTTCTTCGGATACGACCTGCAGGACCAGTGTGGTGCTACAAACGTACTCTCATACCAGTCCGACGAAGGTCTTGCTCTTGAACTCCGTGGACCAAACTACCCTAACTACGCAATGAACGTAGGTCACCAGGGTGGTTACACAGCTATTGCATCCGCTGCTCACGCAGGACGTGGAGATGCATACGCAGTCAACCCACTCGTCAAGATCTGCTTCGCAGACGACCTCCTCCCATTCGACTTCTCCAAGCCAAGAAAGGAGTTCGCAAGGGGAGCTCTCAGAGAGTTCGAGCCTGCTGGTGAGAGATCACTCATCATTCCAGCAAAGTAATTTTAAAACAAGTGCAGGCTTAATGCCTGCTACTTACTCTTTTTTAATTTGTTCTATTCTTCTGTTCTAGTATTTTCATTGCCTTTAGTTCTTCTTCACCCGATATTGCTTAAAAAATAGCTCTTAGAAAACTACTAATAATTTGAAACCTTGAAGAAACCTAAAAACAAGGTGCTATAAAAATGTCTTTTCACGTGATGCTGATCCCCACCCTGGGCTGTCCCGGAGAATGTAAATACTGCTGGAGTTCCGAGGAAAAATCTCCGGTAATGAGCATCGAGACCATAAAAGAAGTAGTTGAATGGCTCAAAAACTTCAAGGAAGATTCTGTTACCTTTACATTCCATGGAGGAGAACCACTTCTGGCTGGTGCAGATTTCTACAGAGAAGCATTACCGCTACTTGCCGAGGGCGCAAAGCCAAAGAAAGTGGCTTTTGCAATACAGACAAACCTCTGGAAGATGACTGACGAAATAGCTGAGATCTTTGCAGAATACAAGATCCCTATCGGGTCCAGTCTTGACGGCCCGAAGGATCTTAATGATTTCCAGAGAGGTGAAGGCTATTTCGAAAATACCATGCGTGGATACAGGATAGCAAAAGAGCATGGACTTTCTGTGAGATTCATTACCACTTTTACCTCCCATTCCGAAAAATTCAGGGAGGAGATATTCAATTTTTACCTGGAAAATGGCTGGATCCTCAAGTTCCACCCTGCTCTGCCATCTTTGCGCGGCGACGAACCCGAAAAATGGGCACTTGACCCTGAAGAGTATGGCAGGCTTCTTATCTACCTCCTGGACAAATACCTGGAAAATATAGACAATATCGATGTCATGAACATCGACCACCTCTGTAAAGGTGTATTTAGTGGCAGAGGTGCTGTCTGCACCTTCGTGGACTGTATGGGAGATGTCCTGGCCATAGGACCTGATGGCGGCATATACCCTTGCTACCGTTTTGTAGGCATGCCGGAATACGTAATGGGTAATGTTCGTGATAATCCAGACATTGAAGAACTTTCAAAGTCCGATGCATGGAAACTCATGTTCGATTACAAGGATTACGTAGATGAGAACTGCAAAGACTGTTCCCATATAAAATACTGCAGAGGCGGCTGCCCTTACAATGCCATAACCCCAACTGGCGGCGAAATAAAGGATGTCGATCCTCATTGTATTTCCTACAAGATGATACTCGATGAGATTACCGAGAGAGTCAATAATGAGATGTTCGGAGGTCCTGAAATTGGAATGGAGATGAATTTCTTCCAGAACCCGATGAAGCCTGCCAAACCAGGAATCATGGCTCTTATGCTCAAGAAAACATATGAATAAAGTAGAAAATAAGGGAATTGATGATCTTTTCGATCATATCCTTTTTTTTGTATTTAAAAGAGATTTTTTGGTGTCAGTCCCTTACTAAAAACATAAATAGTTATTACAGTTCCCTATCCAGCAGCAGATATATTCCAGGTCATTAATAACTTGAGGGAAATCGAAGGGTCCGGCAAAGCCGGCGTTTTCCCACAAGACTGAACAAAATTATCTGTGCAGTAACATAGGAATGTACCGCCTTCGGCGGATGAACACTTTGTTTATAGATTGTAAGTTGCTTTCATGGAACTGATAAAGTGCATAGTTATTGCCACTCATCTTAACAGGAATTCTACAGAATCGAAAAATCCATCCTACATTCCCTTTTGTCCGGCATTACGTGGTAATGCTTAAATATTGCAAAACCATTATTTTTTACACTATCAATTATGAAGTTAATTTTTGATCTAAAGGAGTGAACCAAAATGCAATACAGTCTGGGCATTGATGCCGGAGGAACTTTTACAGACGGAGTAATTATCCGTGATTCGGATGGTGTGATAATGGATGCCACAAAAGTGCTTACCACTTATCCTGATCCAATCGGCGGAATTAAAAAAGTAATAGATTCGCTGAACCCTGAATATGTGCAAGACGTAAAGCTGGTTTCAGTCTCAACTACCCTATCTACAAATACAATACTTGAAGACACTGGTTTCCCTGTAGGAGTAATCCTTGTAGGAGACTATGTTATCCCAAGAGAAGGATTCCCGGCAAAATATTATGTTCAGCTAAGCGGTGGGCATACCAGCAATGGCGAAGAGGCTGCACCTCTGGATGAAGATGGTGTCAAGCTCTTTGCGCTTGAGGTAAAGGACCATGTTGCTGCGTTCTCAGTTTCATCATTCTTCAGCAACCGTAATTCGGAGCATGAACTTCGGGTCAAGGAAATAATCCGAGAACTAACAGGACTTCCGGTTGTATGCGGACACGAGCTTTCCCAGGAAGTAGGTGCATACGACAGGGCAATAACTGCATATCTTAACGCACAGCTTCTGCCGATCACACACAAATTCATCCAGTCGATCATGCAGGACATAAGATCAAGAGGAATGGATGCAAACCTTCTCATGCTCAAGTGTGACGGTTCAGTTGTGGGAATGGAAGAAGCCCTTGAACGACCTATTGAATCCATATTCTCCGGACCGGCTGCAAGTCTTGTAGGCGCATCATTCCTAACAAAATACGATACATGTGCAATGGTCGATGTTGGAGGAACCAGTACCGATGTAGCTCTTATAAGAAATGGAGTTCCTGAACTTAGCGACCAGGGTGCCGTAGTTGGCGGCTGGAAGACCATGGTCAAAGCCATAAGGATGGAAACTTCCGCAACCGGCGGAGACAGCCATGTATGGATACAGGATCATAAATTCTACATTGGTCCCAGAAGAGTAATCCCTCTTTGCCGTGCAGCAACTCTGTACCAGGGATTCCTCGAAAGGTTCAAGGAGTCTAAATCCCCATCAAGAAAGTTGCTCTGTGAGAATGTACAGCCTACAAAATTCTTTGTGCGAACAGGTCTCAAACCTCTTGAGCTGAGCAGGACAGAGGAAGAGATATTCGATGTAATTCAGGGAGCTCCGGTTTCCTATGTGGATATTTTCCAGCGCCTGAAGAAACAGCCAAGTGTACGTGCACTTGATGGCCTTATCCAGAAACGCCTGGTCCAGTCCATCGGTTTTACACCAACTGATGCACTTCACGTACTTGGAGATTTCAATAAATGGGAAACAGAAGCTTCCATAATAGGAGCTGAAAGGATTGCAAAGCAACTAAGGATGACAAAGGAAGAAGTTGCCACCATGGTTAAGAAAAAGGTAGCGAGGAATATGGCATCAGACCTTGTATCTTATCTTGTGGAAGGAATTCCCCAGCCTGTTATTGACCAGATGCTTACAGGTGATAACTACACACGCTTTAAGGTGGAAACACCGGTAATCCTGTTGGGTGGACCTGTTGTTGCATACAAAGAAGAAATGGAAAAGCTCATAGATGCTGATATAGTGGTTCCTGAGCATGCCAGTGTTGGAAATGCTGTAGGCGCACTTGTTGGAAAAGGTATCAAGCGTGTTGAGATCCTGATCAAGAAGGACTTTGCCCCGATCACAGGCGAGAATGTAACAGATGAAGAACTCAAGAACGCAAAGGAAGTCATCAGTTACTTTGTGTTCACTCCCGAAGGAAGACAGATCTTCCCTGACTATATCCAGGCTTTTGATTATGCCAGAAACACAGGTAAGGAAATTATAATGGACTACATGAAAGCTGCTGGTTATGGCAAAGATGAAGTAGAGATCGAGGTCACCAAAAAAGAACTCATGGTAAGAGAAGGCGAGGAGCCTGTTGAAACGAAAGTAATCGTAGTTGGCATAGGCACATCAAAAATGGTCGTGGAAAAAGACGTTATTCCTGACTACATGAGAAAGAAAGCCATCAGCTTCCGCTCTGCAGAAGATTCGTATTCAGGAAAGTGAAGACTAATATCAAAATAAAAACTGTATCAGGAAGATTAGCATAAAACTTCACTTAAGTTTATGATCGATCTCCTGAACATATATTTTTTCTGCTTGATCCTTAATGGGATTTTAGTACCTGAGTAAGATGTACTTCTTATCAAAATAAGCTCCCGGTGTTGTAAAGTCGAATACTACAAGAGCTCCTGCCTCTGGCCTTACCTGGAATGAAACTTCTGTCCTTGGTGGAAGACCTTCATAATCTTCTTCATCTGCTTCAAATACCCTGCGGATATCCACTACTACTTCCATGATGTCACCAGTTCTCAGTACAGGTTGTGTAGCCTTGAAAACCGTTTGGTCACGGGAACGTATAGGACTTACTGAGAAGTATTCTGCAGTCGGTAAATGTACCGCATCACTTTCATCTGCAGTATCATACCTGACATTGGCAACATGTGAACCATCAGATAGATAGATGATCAATTGTGAAAGGTCAACATCCTCACTACCTGGACCAAGAGACACAGAAATGTGCAATTTTGTGATCTGGCCATAATCAAGAGTGTCATTTACAATTACATTGCCTGTTGTAGTAGTGCTGCCGTCATCTATAGTGAAATTATAAGTTCCTTCTGCCAAAAAACGATACTCATAATAAGAACCATCGGCTACAGAGCCATTTTCACTATTTACAGTAATATCAAAAGAACCCGATTCAGAAACCCATTCTATCATTTGACCTTTATAACAGGATAAATTAGTATCCGATACTACTCCATCTGTCACGGTAACTGTAGAATAAGTGGCGCGCTCGCCCTCAACACGGTCAATTCGCATATTGGAAGCAACCTCACGTGTAGTTTCCTGACCGGTTTGAGATGCTTTCTGCTGAAGCACTCCTGAGGTCTTGATCAAAAGAGCAGACGCTACGGCTGCCACAAGCACCATGGATATGAAGATGATAAGGGTACCTATACCTACCTGTGCACGGTCATCCCTGTGCATTAAATGTCTCTGATTTGCTTTCGTGCGATTCCCTCATGAAACGTTTTAGCAATCGTGTTACAGGTTTATATTGCGAGTTATACTATATTAATTCTGTTATTTAATATTTTTGACTAGTTAATATAGATATAATGCTAGTAACATCATCCCAATAATTGCTTAATCAAATATAATTATACTTATATTTAAATCATCCTGTAAAATTGACCGCCTACTCATTGGAAGCTTTCATCAATAGAAGAAACATCCATCAAAACTGCACGTGCTGGAGCACCGTCGCAGCCCTCAAGCTTTAGAGGAAGACAAATAAAGAAATAAACACCCTGATCTACATCCATTAAATTCAAATACTCTACAATGCTAACATTATTACTCAAAAACAGATGGTGATTAGGCAATGAAGTATCTTCGTCAACCGAAAGGGTGTCAACACCAACTGACTTGAACTTATTGGAAAGTATCCACTTTCCCGCGGTTGCCGCAAGCATTCTGCCGGAATGTGGATCAGCATCCAGTAAATATGAGGAACGGTTTCTTGTTTTAAGCAGAATGATATCTGCATCTTCACCTGAATATAACTCATAAGCCTTTTCGAGTTCAATATCAGTGATTGGACCTTCACCAGCAGACAGGTCCAGAAGAACAGCTTTGCCTATTAAAGACTCTGGACTAATTTCAGCAACAGACAGTCCATCTTTGTACAAATGTAAAGGCGCATCCACATGAGTACCTGTGTGAGTTCCGATATTTATCCGGGTGACCATGTAGCCATCTTTCTCCACTGAAGACACTTTTTCAAATACAGGGATCGGATCGCCTTCATAAACCGGGGTCTTTTCAGATATTCCGGTAGTGATGTCAAGAACCTTGAACTGCATCAATGGAAAAAAGAAAAGATTATTTCAGGAAGCGCATGGAGTTATTAAGCACATCATGTGCCTGTTTCTCAGTCAAACCTGCACCCATTGCAACTTTCAATGCGAATTCCTTGGTTATCAGATTATCCGGGCTGTGTGCATCCGTATCTACTACAAGAGTTGCACCGGCTTCCATTCCAATCCTTGCAACATGACCATTCGTCCTGTTGTGACCGTTCCTTGCGGTTATTTCCAGACAAACATCATTCTCGCGGGCGGTTTCAGCCTCTTCTATGGTGATAAAACCCGGATGTGCAAGAATATCCACATCTGCAAGTTCAACTGATGCAGCATTTGTTCCCGGCATAACAGGTTCGTTTATTGTTTCTCCATGAACCACCACGATCTCTGCGCCAAGATCCTTTGCCATTCTTGCAAGAGGAGCGATCTTACGTGGAGGAACATGTGTTATTTCCACGCCTACTTTTACCTGGATATCAAGTTCATCTTCAAGGTACTTTGCCTTGCTAACGTTCCTGATAATGTGTTCTACATTTGTAAAGTCTGCATGGTCAGTGATACCTATTGCCCTGTAACCGTGAACAACGGCCCTTCTAACGAGTTCACTGGGAATCAGTTCGCCATCACTGAAAATAGAATGAGTATGCATGTCGATCATAAGAATACCTCATCGGACTGAGAATAAATCATAGAATGGAAGATATTATGCACTGAAATTAGATAAAGTCATTCATAGGAAAACAAAAATAATATAATGCTTTATAGGCAATGTTCATAAGTCCGATATTTGCATTTAATATTTCGAATTTGATGCTTGCAGAATTATGACTTTCTAATCAGGAAGGATAAAAATTGACAGGAATTAGAAGATTGGTCCTGGATGTGCTTAAACCCCATCATCCATCGATTGTAGAATTGTCCACGACGCTTAGTGTGCTTCCAGGAGTACACGGTGTGAATTTGAGCTTATATGAAGTAGACCAGCAGACAGAAACTGTAAAGATCACAGTTGAAGGAGAGAACCTGGATTACGAGGAAATAAAACAGTCCATAGAGAATCTGGGTGCAGTTGTCCACAGTATTGACGAGATAGCTGCAGGAAAACGTCTTGTTGAAGAAGTACAGACCTTACAGGAAAGATAAGATCGACATTCAACAAATATAGCATATCTGTATTTCTTAATGACACAGATATTCAAAGACTTTTGTATGCCTGCGCGATGTTGTGTATGACACCATCGTGCTCTACCGGGAAAAGGCTTATCGTAAATACCTTTAAAGCTTCGTTGTAAGCCGTGACCGCCTTTTCCACATTACTTTCTTTATTTTCCAGCTTAGAGAGTTCAAACCAGGCATTTCCGAGGTTGTTCTGGACAGTAGCATATTCTATAGGACGGCTGTCTATAGTATAAACCCTCAAAGCATTGTCAAATGAACTTACAGCATTCTCAACATTGCTCTTTTCATTTCCATAAGAGGACATTTCAAGGTAGAGGTTTCCCAGGTTGTTCTGAACACCTGCATATTCCAGGGAATAGACATCTTCTCTGAATACCCTGAGTGATTCACTGTATGATAGAAGGGCTGTTTGCAGGCAGGTCACATTGCCCTCCAGATTACCCTTTTTACGCCATGCATTACCGAGCTTGTTGTTTATTGATGCAAAGTAAATAGGATCAACTGCAATGGAATAGTATCCCAGTGCATTGTTGTAATAATCTATCGCGGTATCCAGATCACTTACATCTCCCCTGGAAGCATACAGCTTAAGATAAGCATCACCAAGACCGTAATGTACCCTGAAATATTCTGCCGGATATTCTTCCTCTGTAATGAACTTCAGGGAATAATCATAAGCATAAATGCTGTTCTGCAGGTGACTGGAAGCATTTACCATATCCGAAGATGCAATTTCCTCATACGTTTTTCCACGATAGTAATGGTTCATCCCATATTCCAGAGGAAAATCCTTTGAGGATATAAGGCTGAAAACTGAACTATAGACCTCAAGTGCACCATCATAATTCCCTTCATCACGAAGTTGTGATGCCTGCTCCCATAATGAATCTATCTGGATTAGTGTCCTTTGTTCCTGAATATAATCCCCAAAAACAACATATCCTGCGATAAGGAGAATAAGAATTCCAACGCCTGCATAGATAAACGGTTTTTTCTGCGGACGAGATTCCGGTTCAGGGAGTTCATAGTTCATAGACATATTCCAGAATTTACACAATGCCCATGCAAGTTTTTCTGTTCAAGAAAGCACTGCAAATAATAGTAGTATAACTGCATGCGCACTATAAAAATTACATTACTTTATTGCATAAATATATAATTGATGATAGGTAGTGAAAGCGACAGTTTGTTGTCACTTTAATACCAAAACATCAAAAAAAAGAAACATAAACAAATAACAGATTACCCGATAACTTCAGCGAATGCGAAGTTTGGCTTCACATCATTTATTCTGATCTTTACATGGTCACCAAGCTGCACTCCTTTGACAAAGACAACAAAATCATCGATGAGAACTGCACCATCACCACTTGAACCAAGTTCGGTTATATCAACCTCAAACTCATCCCCGCGCCTTACAGGAGCTGTAAGGAATTTCTTGCCTATCACATAAATTTCGGCACTCTGAGACCTTGAAGCTTTAGGATTATAAGACTGGGTATATGTGAAATTATCCTGCACTTCATTCAGGAAATCATTGAACATATCGCCCTGGAAGACCTTAACTACAAAATGACCACCCGGTTTGAGGATCTTTTTTGCACAGCCAAGGGCGGACCTTGTAAGATCTATAGAACGTGCGTGATCATAACTCCAGTTCCCGCTAAGGTTTGGCGCTGCATCACATATTACAACATCTGCTCCGGCCTTACCAACCATCTCAAATATCTTTGCGATGGTCCTGTCGGAAGTTATGTCTCCAACTATGGTCTCAACGCCTTCTATTGGTGAGATCTTCCTGAGGTCTACACCAACGACACGAGCGTCTGACAGTTCTTTTGCAACCTCGCACCAGCCACCGGGAGCAGCACCTAAGTCTACAACGATGTCGCCTTCTTTTATAATGTTGTGCTTGTTGTTGATCTGAAAAAGCTTGTAAGCTGCCCTTGAGCGAAAACCATCTTCTTTAGCTTTCCAGTAATATTTGTCACGCCTGTCTCTTGCCATATATGTACCAGATAATACCTAAAAGTCAAATACCTTGTGCCGACTTAAGGGACTCTATTCTTGAACTTAGCTCCTGTATCTCATCTTCAAGACCGGGCATGTCATCAGATAACCAGAAAGTGTAATCATAATACTGGTTCAGTATATCACTGTACCTCAGTTCCAGATTTTCAAGATCCTTTTCATGTACCTTTGCAGAACTTACCGTTTCGATCTTGCTCTCAAGGTTCTTTATCCTGCGATGAAGATTCTTGCTAAGCCTTGCAGCCACACTGCTGAGATTCACATCCCTTTTGTGCAATTCCAGAATATCAATAACCTCGCTTAGCTCAAATGGAACTTCAGGAAAAGCATTTGGCCCGGAGATATAATACAAAAGAATATCATCTTCGCCTTCATCTGAATCCCACAAAGCAGAATTATTTTTGGATTCTTCTGCACCCGCGATCTCTTCAGCCGAAACCGCAACAATATGATGTTCCTTTTCAGCTTCCTCGCAGAGTTCCTTTATAGCAGGCATAGCCGGTGGAATTCCGCCTTTGAGCAGCGACAGCTCCTTTGTTATATGATATATTTCATCCAGGGTAAGAGCACCTAAGGCATCAATTATCCCGCAAAGTCCCTCTTTACTTAGCATTGAAGCACCTTCACATTATAATATGATCATAGTCTGTACCTGCGACAGGTCATTATTTGTTTCATTATGCCAGAGATATTATGTTTTTCGATCCGGACATCTGATGAAGAGTATACCTGAGTGATGTCAAGAAGCATATCAGAAGTAATTTCCTTTGCAAGCGGAAGGTCGCCTGCCAGGATCATGTAGTCAATACTGCCCCTGAACTCATCAATAATGTCTTTGAGAGCGAGTTTTACTTTATCGATATGGTGTGCAATATCCTCATCCCTCAACCTTTCAAAGCGCCTCTGGCTAAAGCCTCCTTTGGCATGTTTGGCCTTGACGCTTGTTTTTATCATCTGGAAAGAGTCAAATTCCCTGGAATCAAGAGAAAATCCGGTGAAAGACTCACCTGCGTGGGCCACAAGCACACAGATACCTGCATCCCTGTTCAGCAGTTCTGAAATTGGTGAAACATCAAATTTATTGCCCGTGCTCCAGGATGACCTTTCCAGCGGCAATGGCGGCACAAGAAGCTCATTTATCATGTGGTCCGGCGAATAGAACAAAACAAATCCTGTGCTGGATTCCACTTTTTCTGTAAGGGCAAGAGTTTCGCTATCAACACGCTCTGTTAAAAGCTCGTGATCCTTTATGCTGGCAGGACTTTCACCTGCGGCTACGTATAATGATACCAGTGAAGGATCGGTGAATGAGATCGTTGACAAAGAACTGAGAAATTCTTCGCTGCGCTGTTTGCTGAACTGGTCATTGCAGGTGAATGAAAGAGATGCAGGAGCATCAGTTCTTTCTTTGTCCACCTCATGCTCCAGAGTCTTGAGCTTCACTTCAAAAGCATTAAGCTTCTCTTCAGCTTCCTGTTTTGCCGCAACGGCCTTTTTCTCGGACTCGGTGCTTTTCTCATATCTTATGTTGGCAGTCCTCACATCCAGCTCAAGTTCAACTATACGGGATTGAAGACGATTTATTTCATTTTCAAGCTCCTCTTTCCCGGAATACCTGTTGAAGAGATTGCTGATATTGCCAACAACTTTGTCCTTTTCTATCATTTCACCTGAAATAGAAACTTACCTGATAAATAATCTGTCGATTTGTTCTGAAATCGGATATTAAAATCTAGTAATAGAAAAATAAATTACTATAAATTACAATGAAAAAAAGAGTGGACTAAAGCCATAGAGGCTTTAGTTTTTAGTTTGCTTTTTTGTGTTGATCTTGGTTTATTCAACTAAATTCAGGCATCCATTACAAGACGGAAACCTATTGAAGAGTCACCATCACGTGGGTCCTGCTTCCTTCTGTATGCTGTGTAGAGTGCATTTTCCTTGCTTGAGTAACTGCCGCCTCTGGCAACTCTAAGGGATGATGAACCTTTCTCAACAGCACTGCCGTCCTCGCTTGCGCCGCCATAGTTGTCCACCCAGCTATCCTGAACATATTCCCAGACATTGCCGTGTACGTCATAAAGTCCCCATGGGTTTGCAAGTTTCTGACCTACTTCGTGGGTCTTCTCGTATGAGTTCTCCTGATACCATGCATAATCCTTAAGGAAGGGCCCTTCGTCCTCATCTATTTCACCAAAGGAATAGAGAGTTGTTGTTCCGGCTGCTGCTGCATATTCCCATTCTGCCTCGGTTGGAAGCCTGTAACTTGTTGTGCCTTCCTTCTCATTGAGCTTGCTTATGAATTCCTGGACATCGTTCCATGAAATGCTGTCAACAGGATTGTCGTCGCCCTTGAAACTGGATGGATTGCTGCCCATTACCTCTTCCCACTGAGCCTGGGTCACTTCGTAGGTTCCAATGTAGAAATCATCACTGAGCCTTACTTCGTGGATCGGCTGTGAGTATGCATACTTGGATGTTCCCATATTGAAGCTTCCTGCATCGATACGCTGGAACTGCATTCCTATGGAATTGGTGTATTTATCGCCTGTTGGAGTACTGGCTGTGCCTGAAGAGGAACTGCCTGCATCATTGCCATTGTCACTACCGTTATCGTCTGAAGTGCAGCCTGTTACTGAAATAGCAAGCAGGAGCACTGCCAGGATTGTTATTATTTTTTTTGTACCTATCCGCATAAAAGTCCTCGCTGTGAGTTTTTTCAGACATTATAATATTAATACATATCTATTTTTGGTTATTAATCTCAATTTTCAAAATACTCAAAAGCATCGATTATGTCAAGATAAACACCATCAAATCCCGCATCAAGTATCATATCCAGGTACGCATCTTCATTTCCATAGATGACATCCTGCCACTGCTCATCCCAATAGCGTACCTTGTAGTTGCCTTCCCAATCGGGATTCTCATCCTCAAGCCACCCAGGAGAGCCAACACGCCACGATCCATCCCAGTAATACCGGTAGCTTTCACTTTCACCGATGCTCATGTAAGCAATTACAAGACGTGAGCCGCCATTAGATTTGGTTTTCAGGGAGGCAATATCATCAGATGTCAAAGGCGAGTCATAAAAGAACAGATCGATAAGAATTACATCATAGTCAGTTTCCTGCAAGCTTTCCAGAAACTCTTCCTTGCTGTCATATTCCTCCGGGTTGATGAGGTACAGGAAGTTCTGAGCATCAGAAAGTGACCGAATATCATTGCTTTTGACATTGTATGGTTCTGCCGGATATTTCGGGATAGTAGCAAGATCCCTGCTGTCAGCAGCAAAGGAGATGTAACCCCGGTCTTCATTTTCACGATATGAAGCATCAACATAAGATTTAGTCCAGCAGTAATCGGTTACCAGTACCACAACACCGTTGTCCCTGGCAATATCCAGCAACGATGCCATGTATTCCGTATCCTCTTCCTCTGTTGCCACGTTGTCATCATCGTAACCGAAGAAGAGGTCTTCCCTGCCAACCCCGTCAATGGCTGAAATATAGTCCTGTGCAAGCGGATCATCAGGCTCGCCGCCGGATGTCAGAATTTCCTGACCGTTCTGCGGGATTATTATGAAATCCGGGTTTTTCTGTTTTGAGTAAGTGCTGATGCCGATGACAAAATCACGCATTTGCTGGCGGTAGTCCAGTTCTGAAGTGGATTCGTCAACGGTGTTTGTGGAATCAGTGCTTGAGGCTTCAGATATATCTGGGTTTTCGATTGTGTCAGGTGTGTCTGTGCTGTTGTCTGAACAGCCGGATGTCAGGAGGATTAATGTGATGAGGAATAGGGTGAGAAGATGTCGAATGTTCATGATTGTAAGTTGGACTGGAGATTTGATAAAGGTTGTTCAGGAGAATAATTATTAAGCAATTTCCTTTTCTTTTTCTCTGACAGCATCCAGTATTTCAGAATAAACATTCTGGATTATTCTGGGGTAGTTAGGTATCTTAAAAGTGTTAATACCTATGTCAGATTCATAAAAAGCTTGCAATAAAACAAGTGGAAAAAGCAAGAGCAAAAAAGTAAGGTGACCAAGTCGATGACCAGGCATGTAATCCGTGATTACAAATCCTATGATAAAAGCAAAGGCAAAATATAAAACATAAAATCGATTGTAATATCTACGGAATTCAAGTGTTATTATATCTTTATTCAACAGTTTTGCAGTGTTGATTTGCACGGAAAGATTCTTTCGAATCAGTACCTTATTACCTTTTTTATTCACATTATATGCCTCATGACCAAATTTCATTATAGCATCCGTAAATTGAGAAATAGAAAGATTAGTATCAATTCTACCAGATGCCCATACATCTGCAAATACAATTTCATTTGATAAAAGATGAAGATCTCTATCTATCACTTTCTTTTGAGGAATAGAATCATTAACTTTTGGAGCTACAAATGAAGTTCTGTTTTCATCGATCGAATAATAAACATCCCTCATTACTGCATCACGAGGCTTTTTTGGATTTAATCTAACAGCTATTTCATCCCCTTCAAGAAAACCATACCTGTAGAATTGAGATGTGCGTAATTGATTAACTGCAAGATGACTCCCTCCCTGATAATCGTATGTGAACTCTACCAATGAACCTCCTCTTTCTCTTCCGTGTGTTGTAGCTATTCGACCAATGACATCTAAACTCTGAAAGCATAAGTTTTTTAGATATAATAGTCTTCGAACCAGCAAAATAAACCCAACTAAACTTATAGAAACTATTCCCATTATCCAATAAATATCAGGTATTTTTTCATCAGGAAGGAAGACAAATGGATAGGCAAACCATGGAGCTAGCATTACACACAAATAAAAATAAGTAGCTGAATCTACTTTCAGAATCCTTAGATAGTCAAACTCTTTTTCCATAATACTCAGTTTTTAAAATTATTAAGGATATGACAGAAGTGAATAGAATAAATATTTTTTGATCCTTAATTGAAACATCTGCTTAATACGAATCTACTTGAAAACAGATAATAAGGATTTTTTGCTGTAAATTCCGATGAATTGGTTATGCTTAAGCAATCTCTTTTTCTCTGACAGCATCCAGTATTTCAGAATAAACTCTCTCGGCTTCCTTGCCGTAATTTATTGGTTTGATGTTTCTAATGCCTCTTGCAATCTCATAAGCCACCCATACTAAAAAAACAGGGAGCAAAAACAACATCAATAGAAGTATCGTGGTGAAAGCTTCACCTCTAATTCCTTCCCATAGAGGAGAAATAGAAGAACCAACAATTAATGACATTATAAATGCAATTGGAACATATACAGCATAAATTCGATGATAGTACCTGCGGAATTCCAAGGAGAAAATGTCTTTATCCGCAAATACGGAGGCGTTTGTTTTCAGAATGAAATTGTTTCTTAGAACAATCCTGTTTCTTTTGTCATCCAAAAAGTAATTATTTCGAGCAAATTCCATAATAGTATCCATGAATTGCTGATACGAAAGAACTGTATCTATTCTATCAGACAACCAGACATCAGCAAATACGAATTCACTTAGCAGAAAACGGTTATCCATATATGTTAACTTATTTTCTGCCACTGAATCCAAAAGTTGAGAAACAACTACAGAAGTCGTATTATTATTCAGAGAGAAATAAGCATCTCTAATTATAACATCATTTGGTTTTTTAGGACTAAAACGAATGATTACATTGTCACCTTTGCGAAAATGATATTTATAGAATGCAGAACGTCTCAAATCAGTCAATATCTTAAATTTTTGAGCCTGATATACATGTTCCAATTCAATCATTGAACGATCGTATCTATTCATATGGTCTACTGAAATGATATGGCCTATGGAATCCACTCCATTGAAATACAGATATTTTAGGAAACGCATTCTTCGAACCATTAGAATTAAGCCAATTGAACTTGGAATCAGCGACATCATTATCAAACTAAAAGTTGATATTTTGGACTCTACAGATAACCCTAATAAATAGAACAACCATGGCACTACCATAATCCAGAATTCAAAATAAGCAGCATAATCCACTTTTAGAATCCTTAGATAGTCAAACTCTTTTTCCATGACACTCAGTTTTTAAAATTATTAAGAATATGACTGAAGAGTATAGAATAAATATTTTTTGATTCAGAATTGAAATGTAAAGCTTGAGAGTTTTTCTGAAACAAGAAGAAACACACAAAATAGAATATCACAAAAGCCCATATAAAACTCAGATGAATTGGAAAAGAGCACTCTTAGTCTTTCTTGGTATCATTTTGACAATACACGGACTAAATGAACCAATGAACCTGATATTTCCAATGTGGATCATTACTTACCTGTTCAAAGATAAGTTAACTGATTTTCTTGAAAAACTACCTTTGCGTACATCTTTTATCGGAGCAGGAGTGCTGTTTGGGCTTTTGACCGAAGTATTTGCAATAGTTGAAAATCTCCCGAAGCCTGCTGGTGAGAGAATACTGTTAAGTCAAAATCCGGTAAATGACATTGTCTTTGGGTTTGTGTACTATCTCTTTGTGATCTCTGCATGGTACTTACTGCTACGGAAAATGAAATACACAGGCAGGGATGTATTCTTGATAACAGGCATCTACGGGATATTTGTCGAAGAAACAGGGCAGGTGTTCCTGAGAATATTCACGGTCCCGATATTTGGATTGCTCTATGCGATCATCATTATGTTTGTTTACGGTATTTTTCCAATGCTGGCACACATGCTAAATGAGAACAGGTTTTCAGGTTTGGGCACAAGTGTAGTTAAACGATACTCGTTTGCTTTTGCAGCATTGTTCATTCAGTATGTGATCTACGGGTTGTTTGTGTTTCCTGTGTTAATTTCGATATTAGAATAGTATTCCTGTTTCCGTAGATATAAAGAAGAGTGCTGTACACATGCCAGCACTCCCTCTCAATTATGGATATAGTTGCACAGTTTCCTTAACACCGTAAGAAGAAGGCGTTACGAACTCTGCAGTTGTTGCCGCACCAGATTCAGGCGTCATGACAATACTAACCACAGCACGTGGAACAAGGTTAAGATCCGATGACTCCATAACGACTGGATCAATAGAACCTACATAATCATAAGCAAACCCATCTGATTCTGGTGATATTGTTGCAATATACACAGTAATAAGATCTCCAGTATTCATTACAGGATTACTCTGGGAGAATGAAGAATCCTCATCACGAATCTTTTCAACTGTAAAGTAAACTTTGGGGTGTTCATTATTGTTTGTCATACCACTCAAAAGGTGCCTAAGATTAATTGTGGCAGATGATGAATTAAATCCAGACATTTGTCCATATGACTTCGAATTTCCCGCATACGCAAGGTCATTCGTAGTTGTCCCGTCCGTGATGGAGATAATTACCTGATTTACATCCACTGGTGAACTTCCGACATTTAGACCAACTTTGAGTTCCAGCAAGTCGATTGTGTCGGACATATCTACTAAAGAATTTTTAGCACGAACACCCTCGATGCCTTTTATCATCAGATTGGATGAAACTTCCTGTGTTGCCTGTTTTCCGGTAGATTGGGCTTTCTGCTGCAAGGTACCGGATGTCTGGATTAGAACAGCGGCAGCCACAGCGGCTACCAGCACCATGGCTATGAAAATAATAAGAGTACCAATACCCACCTGTGCATGTGTATCTTTTTTGATGAAAATTTGTTTATTTGCTTTCATATGGAAGTCCCACAAAGTATATAATAAAAATAGTATAATGAGCATTGAATTTTAGTATATATAATAATTGCCCCCATTAGAATATAGAAATATTAATACAGTCCCCTAACAATGTAATTATTAATGCAGGATATTGTTAATATAATAATCTGCTTTGCCTAGTAGATAAATATAGAAAGATTCAGAAAAAGTCAAGGAGAGTCTAGTTCCACCTTATTTATCAGTGAAATCAGGATTCATCCACACCATGGGAATATCAGCCTCAAATCCGCCGTCCTTTCTCCTGATCTTTTTCTCCATCCGGCCTTCCTCCACAAATCCAAGAGATTGATAAAGACTTCTGGCTGAGCGATTGCTTTCCATTGTGATCAGCTCCACTCTCAGAACATCAGGATATTCAGCCCTTACCTTGTCGAGCATTTTTGTGAAAAGCATTCTTCCGATTCCCTGTTTCTGAAAGGATGGATGCACAGCGATTGTCAGGTGCTCGAATACGTGGGAGAACACACTAAGAGATGAACGGTATGTGTGCAGGTCAGCGATTATGCGGTCGTTCTCAATATCATCCACCACGAGGATGATGCCATCTTTCAGGCTGTTGGTGAGGAATTTATCTATGTACTCCTCTGTGACCTCATGGGGTTCACGGATAATGCCGCCGGAAATTGTGGCCACCTCACGGTAGAGGGCTAAGAGTTTTGACTTGTCTGCGAGGGTCGCAGGACGCGGGACAAATGGAGAAGTCATAATGGAGAAGACATGGAGCAATAATATTGGAATTTATCGGAGTAGAGGTGAAAAATGAAGAAAATAATAGTAAGCTCTCAGATAAAGAGTATGAAAGTATATTGATTGAAATTATTGGAATGTGCCGCCTTCGGCGGGTTGATGGTTCCTTAATCCAGTATATGAAAGATGTTCCTGCAAAATTTAATAAGAATGATTGTGAACTTGACTTAAGCTCAACAAGTATTAGAAAAAACGTGATTGAACTTTTGAAACAAGAATTAGTAAGGCTAAGCTCTAGATCAACATGTCATTTAAGAAGAACAATATTGAGATTAACAACATCTTCGACCTATTACAATCACTGAGTCTCGATGCTAAAATAGAGAAAGACCTCATAGAACTTTGCAGGCAGAATGATATAGCAACCCTTGGGCTTTTTGGTTCATTTTCAAAAGGAGAGCAAACTGAAAGCAGTGATATTGACCTATTGGTAACATACACTAAAAGTAAAAGCCTTCTTGACCACATAAAGATAGAGATGGAATTAGAAAAACTGCTAGGGAAAAAAGTAGATCTGCTGACTGAAAAATCATTAAGTCCATATATTTATCCAACCGTTAAAAAAGAACTGAGGATAATATACTTTGAAGGATAATCATATTTCATTGACATACTAATACTAACAATACTTTCAAACTAATTCTATGAACCTTCCCCTTTTAAATACTAAAATCCACTTATTCATCAAATAAGGACAGAATATGCCTCAGATTCCAAATGAACACCCGACACTATGGATAAAATCCACAAAATCTGAATCGCTTAAAGGCAAGACAATCGTGCTTGCGGTCACAGGCAGCATTGCTGCTGTAAGGACAGTGGAGCTCGCACGTGAATTCATCCGAAGGGGTGCAGATGTTCATGCAGTTATGAGCGAGGCTGCGGGGTGGATAATCAATCCGATGGCCCTGCATTATGCAACCGGGAATGAAGTCATCACTGGCATAACCGGAAAGGTCGAGCATGTGGAGTTCTTTGGGAATCTTGGCAGGGCGGATATTTTACTTATTGCTCCTGCAACAGCTAACACTCTTGGGAAGATCGCAGCGGGAATAGATGATACACCTGTGACGACCTTTGCGACAACGGCTATCGGTGCGGGCAAGCCTGTTATGATAGTACCTGCAATGCATGAGGACATGTACAACCATCCGGCTGTCATGGAGAACATTGCGAAGATGAAAGACTGGGGAATCAGTTTCATCGGGCCAAGAATCGAAGAAGGCATTGCAAAGATAGCCGGGAACGATGAGATCGTGCTTGAGGTGGAGAGAGCTATCGGGAAAAGGACGCTCAGCGGGAAGAAGATACTCATTACAAGCGGGTCCACGGCAGAGCCTATTGATCCGATACGGATACTTACTAACAGGGCATCCGGAAAGACAGGGAATGAGCTGGCTCTTGAAGCTTATCGCAGGGGTGCTGAAGTTACTATCGTTCACAGGAATAAACTTGGGGTTTCCGGTTCAGGCATCAATGAGATTTTTGCTGAAACTGCTGACCAGATGACCGATGCAGTTCTTGGCGAACTGGCGAAGGGTTATGATATGCTCATAAGTTCTGCTGCTATTGCTGATTACACACTGGATGCTAGCGGGCAGAAGATAAAATCAGGGGAAGAGGGGCTTAAGCTTTCTTTCAGGACAACACGCAAGCTCATCAAAGAAGCAAGGCAGGCGTATCCACAGGTGAAGATAGTCGGGTTCAAGGCTGAGGCTGGTGTTGAAACTCAGGAACTTCTAAAGAGAGCAAGGCAGACACTTGAAAATTCCGGGCTTGATATGATCGTTGCTAATGATGTCAGCAAAGGTGGCATCGGGACTGATGACAATAGCATTAATATATTATACTCTGATGACAGAGATACTATTAATATAAAAGGTCCGAAAAGTCTTATTGCAAATGTCCTTATGGACGAGATTACAGGACTGCTGACAGCAAAGGACGAAGAATAGATGCAATGCGACCCATGCACTGATGTTTTAACTGCTAGGGCTTTTGCACCAGCCCACATAACAGGCTTTTTTCAGATCCACGGCCATGAAGATCCAATGATAAAGGGGTCTACAGGATGTGGAGTAGTACTGGACGGCGGCGTTTACACCACCGTTACAGTTGACGATAACATCGAAGACACAGAGATATACCTAAACGGCGAAAAAGTAGCCGGTGAGACCAGTCTGACTGTCGTTGAGTCTATGACCGAGCTGCCGGTAAAGGTGGAGAGTATTTCTGATATTCCCATCGGATGCGGCTTTGGGGCATCAGGGGCAGGGGCGCTTGGAACCGCATACGCACTTAACCATGCACTCTCGCTTGAACTTACAACCACCAAACTCAATGACATTGCGCATGTAGCTGAAGTCAAAAACGGAAGCGGCCTTGGAGATGTCACAGGACAGGTGTGCGGCGGCATTCCTATCAGAATTACGCCCGGTGCGCCTTCAATAGCTCATACAGACCACATACCCACAAGGGAGAAAGAAGTATGCTGCGTGGTTCTGGGAGAACTTTCCACCAGCTCAGTAATTGGAAATCCTGAGATGGTCGAAAATATCAACATAGCTGGCATGGAAGCGATGAAAAGTCTCATGGAAAAACCCACGGTTGATAATTTCATGTACTCAGCACGGGAATTTGCCATAAACAGCGGGCTTGCTACTGGAAAGGTAAAAGAAGTCATCGAAGCTGCTGCAGATGCAGGAATCATAGCTTCACAGGCAATGCTTGGAAACGCTGTTTTCTCAATACCTTCAGTTACCTGTGCACCGGAACTGGTTGATGTATTCTCTGAATATGGGAACGTTCTCAGGTTCAGGATAAGGACTGGAAGCATCCGGATAGTCTGAGCGAAAATATATTATCAATTCCATCTGATATACCTGATAATTATACGCTTGGAATTATTTATTGGAGATATTTTTATGGTTGTTGAAGGCGACTGGGAACCCGAACCACCTAAAAAGGTTCCGGAACTCCCTATAAAGGATATCGCACCTATAATTGGGAAGATATCACGTGGTATTGTGCTTATATTCGTTGTATTGATCGTATTCTCAATATTGTTCGGCTCTATATTCGTATCTGTGGGCGCCGGAGAGGTTGGCGTGAAGTTCAACCAGTTCGGCGGTGTGGAAGATGATGAGCTTGGAGAAGGGCTGCATATCGTTCCTCCGTGGGTAAGTGTGACAAAGTACTCTGTAAGGAGTGAAACTTACACCATGAGCGGCGTGGTCAATGAAGGAGAAGTAATAGGAGATGACCAGATCAAAGCACTCACAGCAGAAGGTCTTACACTGGGACTTGACATTACAGTAAGATACAGACTTGTCCCTGATGATGTCAGTAAAGTTCACCAGACCCTTGGAACTAACTATGCTGAAAAGATCATAAGACCCACAATAAGATCTTCTATACGTGAAGTTGTTTCCAGCAAGACAGCTCTGCAGGTCTATGGTGAAGAAAGAGAGCTTGTAGCCGGAGAGATGCTCACAAATATAGCAGATGCACTTGATAATGACGGCATCATTGTTGAAGAGGTACTTGTAAGGAATGTTGTACTTCCAACCAGAGTTGCCGAAGCTATCGAAGCAAAACTCCAGGCTGACCAGGATGCACAGAGAATGATCTTTGTAAAGGAAAAGGAACAACTGGAAGCTGAAAGGAAGATAATTGAAGCAAACGGTGTTGCTAATGCAACTATTGCCCAGGCACACGGTGAAGCTGAAGCACTCAGGATAATCAACGAGCAGCTTGCAAAGAACCCTGACCTCATAAACTACAAGTACATACAGATGTTGCAGGGGCAGGAAATCCAGACAATGATCGTGCCAACTGACCAGGGAATTATACTGGACACCAGCAAATAGATCCAGAAAATAAATAAATAAATAAATAAATAATTGAATTACAAGGAGAAAACGGACCGAATGACAGAGATCCCTAAAGATCACCCCAGGTATGAATCCCTCATCACCAGGGAAAGAATAGTTGAAGGCGTTAACATCGGCATCACAAGTAAACAGGGACTTGTGGCGCAGGGGCGCGGTGAAGCTTTCGATTACATGATAGGGGAAAAGACCACAAAATCTGCAGCCATTGCCGAGAGAGCAGCGGTTGCTAATCTTCTTCTTGCAGAAAATGCCATAATATCTGTGAACGGCAATACCGCTGCACTTGTGCCGGACCTTATGGCAGCTCTTGCAGATGTCACCGGAGCAAGGCTTGAAGTGAACCTGTTCCACAGAAGTGATGCCAGGGTGCACAAGATAATCGACCACCTGAAAGCACACGGTGCAGGTGTTGTCCTTGGCGGAAAGGGAGATAAGAGACTTGACCTTTCTCATGACAGGGCTATCGTTGACGAGGAAGGCATATTCAGTGCCGATGTTGTACTGGTCCCTCTTGAAGACGGAGACAGATGCCAGAAGCTTGTTGAAATGGGTAAGACTGTCATTACAATTGACCTGAACCCGCTTTCCAGAACTGCGCTGACAGCTAACATTACAATCGTGGATAATGTCACAAGAGCTCTCAAAAATATGATCCAGTTCACAAAGGACATGAAAACTCAGAGCAAGGAGGCTCTTCAGGAAGTTGCGGATTCATTCAACAATGATGTAACTATTTCCGATGCTCTTTACACCATGCAGGAAAACCTGAAGAACAAAGCAGAGGAGAAAGGACTTACATGCGTCTGATCGAGAACACACGGAAATTCGTATCACAGGTGCTGGAAAATGAACCAAGCACCCATGACATGTCACATATCGAAAGGGTTGAGAATACCTGTGTGAGAATTCAGGAAAAGGAAGGTGGAGACTTACAGGTGATACGCCTTGCAGCACTTCTTCACGATGTAGGTATCGTGAGAGAACACAAAGAAGGCGGCAACCACGCAGAATATAGTGCTGAGATCGCTCGTGAATTCCTTGAAGAGAATGGTGCTGAAGCAGAACTCATAGACCATGTTACATCATGTATCCTGACCCACCGTTTCAGTCGTGGAATAAAGGCAGAGACCATCGAGGCTCAGATACTTCAGGATGCAGACAGGATCGATGCACTGGGCGCAGTAGGTATTTTCAGGTCACTTGTTTCAATGGGAGCTTTAAGGGCTTTGAAAGAGACAATTGGAACTGTTAAGGAAACATCCATGAACGCTTATACCGAAGACCCTTTTGATGGCTTTTACGATTACATGGAAAGGAAACCTTTTAAAATACCTGAAAGACTTAATACACAAACAGCTAAAGATATTGCAGAACAGAGACTGGCAATTATGCGCAAATATCTGGAAGAGCTTAAAGAAGAGACATCAGGAGAGAGATAATGGCGGATCTTATCATAAAGAATGCTTATATCCTTACAATGGACCCGGAAGCAGGCGACATTGAGAACGGGGTCGTTGTTGTAGAGGGCGGTAAAATTAAGGAAGTTGGAACTTCCACAGAATGCACTGCAAAGAAAGTGATCGATGCAAAAGGCTCAGTCCTTATGCCGGGACTTGTTAACACTCACTGCCATGCAGGAATGACACTTTTCAGAGGTTATGCAGATGACATGCAGCTTCAGGACTGGCTTCAGAACCATATCTGGCCTGCCGAGGCAAAGCTTACTGACGATGACATCTATGCAGGTACAAGACTTGCATGTCTTGAAATGATACGTTCCGGAACCATCGCTTTTGCAGATATGTACATCCACGAGAACAGGGTTGCTCAGGCTGTTGATGAAGCCGGTATCCGTGCAGCGCTTTCCTACGGAATGATAGATTTCGGAGACAAGGGAAAAGCCGACAGGGAACTTGAGGTTGGCAGTGCTTTTGTGAAAGAGTGGAACGGGAAAGCCGGTGGCAGGATAAGTACAATGTATGGTCCGCATGCACCTAACACCTGTTCAAGAGAGTTCCTCATAAGAGTTAAAGAGCAGGCCGTAAAGGATAATGTGAAATTACATATCCACGTGCTTGAGACCGAAGCCGAGCTCAACTATATGAAAGAGAACTTCGGCATGTGCTCTATCCATTTCCTTAAGGGAATCGATTTCTGGGGAACTGATGTGCTTGCCGCACACTGTGTCTGGCTCTCAGATGGAGACATTAAGATACTTGCCGAATACGGCGTGAACATTTCCCATAATCCTAACAGTAACATGAAACTGGCTTCCGGTATATGTCCTGTTGCAAAACTCATTGATGCTGGAGCAAATGTATGTCTTGGAACCGATGGCTGTGCTTCCAACAATAACCTTGACATGTTCGAGGAAATGAGATCTGCTGCTCTTTTGCAGAAGGTCAGCACCATGGACCCTACTGTGCTTCCTGCACGCAAGGTGCTTGAAATGGCAACTGCCAACGGTGCAAAAGCTCTTGGTATCAACAGCGGAATATTGAAGGAAGGCTACAACGCTGACATGATAATTGTTGATATGAACAAAGCTCACCTGGCACCTGTCTACGATGTGGCTTCACATCTTGTTTATTCTGCAAGCGGCAAGGATGTCTGCGCAACCATCGTTGATGGTAAGGTTCTCATGGAAGATGGAAAAGTACTCTCCATGAATGAGCAGGAAGTTATTGACACTGCCATAAAGAGTTCAAAAGACCTTCTTGAGAGAATTGGAGAATAAGCTTTGTATTAAGAGCTTAAAGCTTATGCTTATATTGGATGTATAATAATCAGGAAGATATCCTATTACGTAAAGTTATTTCAAAATTGGAGATAAACGATGACTGATACTAAAATGTTAGAATCCGGAAACATGAAGATCGACTGGGTTCTTAACCACATGCCTGTTCTCAATATCATCAGGGAACAGTTCGCAAAGGAAAAACCTCTTGCAGGTCATAAAGTTGCAATGGCACTGCACGTAGAGGCAAAGACAGCAGCTCTTGTTGAAACACTTGCTATCGGCGGAGCAAAGGTAGCAATTACAGGATGCAATCCGCTGAGTACACAGGATGATGTTTCACTGGCACTGCACAACAAGGAAAACATCCAGTGTTTTGCAAAGTATGACTGCTGCAATGAGGAATACTATGAGGCTATTGACAAGGTTCTTGATATGAAGCCTGACATCACCATCGATGACGGCGCAGACCTTATTTTCAAGCTTCACACCGAGCGTACAGACCTTCTGCCTGAGATCCTTGGAGGTTGTGAGGAAACCACAACAGGTATCCACAGACTCAAGGCAATGGAACGTGATGGAGCTCTCAAGATGCCTGTTATTGCAGTAAATGACGCAATGACAAAGTTCCTCTTCGACAACCGTTATGGTACCGGACAGTCTTCGTGGGACGGTATCATGAGAACAACCAACCTTCTTGTGGCAGGCAAGAATGTTGTTATCGGCGGATACGGCTGGTGTGGAAAGGGTGCTGCAATGCGTGCAAAGGGCCTTGGTGCAAATGTCATTGTGACTGAGATCGACCCGATAAGAGCGCTGGAAGCACGTATGGACGGTAACAGTGTCATGCCTATGAAAGAGGCTGCAAAGATCGGTGATATTTTCCTTACGACCACTGGAAATAAGGACATCCTGAACAGAGAGGATTTCGAGGTCATTAAAGACGGTGCGATCCTTGCAAACGCAGGTCACTTCAATGTTGAGATAAACCTGGAAGACCTCAAGGCAATGGCAGGTTCTATAAGAACTGTGAGAAACAACATCAAGGAATACAAGATAGGCGAGAAACGCGTTTATGTGCTTGCTGATGGAAGACTTGTGAACCTTGCAGCAGGTGACGGACACCCTGCAGAGGTCATGGACATGAGCTTTGCAAACCAGGCGCTCTGTGTCAGGCATATTGCAGAGAACAAGCTACCTAACGGAGTTCACCCTGTACCACACGAACTTGACATTGGCGTTGCTGAGATGAAACTCAGATCAATGGGAATCACCATTGACAGGCTTTCCGATGAGCAGGAAGCCTACATGGCAGGCTGGGAAA
The DNA here is from genome assembly GCF_963667555.1 of uncultured Methanolobus sp. Classification (NCBI taxonomy): domain Archaea; kingdom Methanobacteriati; phylum Methanobacteriota; class Methanomicrobia; order Methanosarcinales; family Methanosarcinaceae; genus Methanolobus; species uncultured Methanolobus sp. The sequence continues at coordinate 7 of NZ_OY763421.1, read as the reverse complement.
CCGGAAC